>CAJXSD010000005.1 GCA_913060475.1 uncultured Paracoccaceae bacterium
ATCTGCGTTTACGGCTGTGCGCATTGCGTGACCAAAGGCCATGCGCAATTCCGTGCCAATGTTGAATTTGCAGATTTTCGATCCGCGCGCCAAGGATTGACGTTGCGCATAAGGAACCCCAGATCCGCCGTGGATGACCAAGGGCACATCGGTCACGGCCTCGATTGCGCGAATGCGCGCTTCGTCCAGACCTGCGTTTGCGTCCTGTTGCAAATGCGTATTGCCCACGGAAATCGCCATGGCGTCAACGCCCGTCTCCCGCGCGAATTGCCCGGCCTCATCAGGGTCGGTGCCATTTGACGCCTCTCCACCATCATAGCCGACAAATCCGATTTCCCCCTCGCAAGACATCCCTGCGGCATGGGCCATCTCTGCAATCGCGGCGGTTTCGTCGATGTTTTGGGCCAAGGGTTTGCGCGACCCGTCGAACATAAGTGATGTAAACCCGCTGTCGAGGGCGATTTTGCATTCTTCATAGGTGTACCCATGATCAAGATGGGCCACCACCGGCACCGATGCCCCCTCGGCCAGATGGCGGAACATTTTTCCCAAAATGGGCAGAGGGGTGTGGGCGCGGCACGATGGCCCCGCCTGAAGGATCACGGGGCACCCTTCGGCCTCGGCTGCGGCGACATAGGCGCGCATATCCTCCCACCCAAGTGTCACCAAACCCGCGACGGCATAGCCACCGCGTAGGGCGGGCTGCAAAACATCAGACAGCGTTGCAAGGGTCATTTGAACTTGGCCACCATATCCATGATGCCGGGAATTGTGTGCAGTTGCTCTTCGTGTGTGGGTTGGAAATACTGTTTCAACGATCGCTGGGACAGGCCGCCAAGGATGGTGAAATAATACATCTCATACCCCGGAAGCACACAGCACGGGTGATAGCCCTTGTCGATCATGACCGTTGAGCCGTCCATAATGTGATAGGCATCGCCTGGTTCGTTGTCTTCGCGTTGCAACATCTGCAGGCCAGAGCCGTAATTCGGTTTGAACCGGAAATTATATGTCTCATCATGGCGCGTTTCATCCGGCAAGCGATCTGTATCGTGTTTATGCGACGGAAAGCCAGACCATCCACCGGCCCCAACGGTATAGAGTTCCGAGACCAAAAGGCGGCCGACACGGTCATGATGGTTTGCCCCTAGGATGTGTTTGATCTTGCGATGGGTTTTTGTGTCATCTGATCCGTATTGCACAAGGTCGATGCCATCGGCGCGCACATCAAATGGCTCTAGCACTTTGTCATATTTCGCGCCTGCGATGAACACTTCGGTTGCGTCGGACACACAGGTCATGCGCACATGCGCCCCCGTTGGGACATAGACGCCCTCAGGCTCGCCGTCCCAGACATCGACGCCACGATTGCCAAGGCGCGGATAGGAGGCCCCCTCGACGTCAACATCCACTGTGCCTGTCGCAGGTACAATGCATGTTTCATAGCCCGCGACTTGGTACTCAAAGGTTTCGCCTTTGGTGAGTTTGACAATGTTGAAATAGTTCAAAGGAACCAGATCATGATCGACGTCAACAATCGGCTTGTTCTTATTGTCGTGAGGAGCAATGTGCATAGGTTTTATCCTTGTTGAGGGCCCATATGAGAGGCGAGGAATTCATCAAGTTGTTCAGTGGTTGGCATCGCAGGCGCGCATCCCGGGTTGGATACCACGATAGAGGCGCAAGCCGAGCCGCGTAGAATAGATGATCTGAGGTCGTGACCCGTGGCGAGAGAGGCGAGCATGCCCGCCATAAAGCTATCTCCGGCGCCGACGGGTTTGATGGCATCAACCGGATAGATCCCTGTGTGAATTTCTTGGCCTTGGTAAAAGGTGATCGCGCCTTTTTCGCCCATCTTATAGACAACAAGCCGCGATCCATCCTGTGCAAGCGCGCGGGCCTTGGCCAGCCCTTTGTCCAGACCGCCGGCCATAAAGCCGAATTCTTCGTCATTGCCCACGATCACATCGCTTGCCTCGCCCGCGCGCGACAGCACATCGGCGGCCACTTTGGCAGAGGGCCAACTATAGGGGCGGTAATCAATGTCAAAGATGATAGGCAGGCCTGCGGCTTTGGCGTTTTCAAAGGCGCGAAATGTGGCAGAGCGGGAAGGTTCCGAGGCAAACACCGTCCCTGCGGTGATCAATGCGGTAAAGTCCCCATAGGCGACATGGTCCATATCCTCGGGTGTGACTTGGAAATCCACTGCACCGTTGCGGTAGATGACGTTTTGGAAATCCTCAATGCGGCTTTCATAAATTGCAAGGGATGTGCGAAATTCACCGCCCAGCGTTTTGACGTAATCGGTTCCAACGCCATAATGGTGCAAACGGTTCACGGCAAACCGGCCCACTGCATCATCAGAGACCGAGGTCACAAGGCTGGCTTGTGCCCCGAGTTTCACCAAACCTGCGCAGATATTGGCAGAAGAGCCGCCAAGATCGGCATGAAACGTCGCGGCGTCTTCGCTTTTGGTGTTGATGGGATCTGCGAACATATCCATTCCGGCACGCCCGAAGACGATGAATTTTTTTCCTTTGATCCCGTCCATCACTGCGGTCATGGTCTACGCACCTTTAGATATGAATAAGCCGAAATGATTGTGGCTTGTGCAATTTCGAATCTCAGGATACAAATTTTGCAACCGGTTGCAAACACTTTTAACAGGGGCGTCACATGCGCGAGATTGGAATAGGGATACTTGGTGGCGGCTATATGGGCAAAGCACATGCTGTTGCGATGTCCGCGGTGGGGGCCGTGTTCAATACAGCGCTCAGGCCTCGGCTTGAAATGGTCTGTGCCTCAAGTGACGAAAGTGCAGAGCGCTACCGCATGGCCTATGGCTTTGCGCGGGCAACATCGGATTGGCGCGTTCTCGTGAATGATCCCAAGGTTGAGGCGATCATTATCGCGCTGCCGCCTTTGTATCATAGAGAAATTGCCGAGGCGGCCTTTGCCTTGGGCAAGCCCGTGTTTTGCGAAAAGCCACTTGGTGGCTCGTTTGAGGATGCGATGGCTATGACCCAAGCGGCGCAGGCATCGGGTGTTCCGAATATGATTGGGTTCAACTATATCCGCACGCCCGCAAGCCAATTTGCCCGCCAATTGATTGCCAATGGTGAGATTGGGGATGTGACGTGGTTCCGCGGGGAACATACCGAAGATTTCTATGCGGACCCCAATGAGCCGGCAACATGGCGGGCCGTGGGAACGGCGAATGGGACAATGGGGGATCTAGCGCCTCATATGATCAATGCAGCGCTGGCCCTGATCGGACCTATTCGCTCGGTCATGGGGGATGTGGAAACCGTGATCCGCGACCGCGATGGGGGGACCGTTACCAATGACGATCATGCCCAGATTATGTGCCGTTTTGACAGCGGTGTGATGGGGCATATGTATTTTAGCCGCGTAAGCACAGGCCGTAAAATGGGCTATGCCTATGAGGTCATAGGAACAAAAGGTGCGATCCGCTTTGACCAAGAGGATCAAAATGCCATATGGGTTTACAAAATGGACGATCCGATTGAGATCCGCGGGTTCCGCAAAATCCTGACCGGCCCACAGCATCCCGATTACGAGGTGTTCTGCCAAGGGCCGGGACATGGAACAGGGTATCAAGATCAGATCATCATCGAGGCGCGTGATTTCCTACAGGCAATTGAAACGGGCGCGCCGGTTTGGCCAACGTTCCAAGATGGGCTAGAGGTGTCCAAAGTGGTTTATGCGGCGCTGCGCTCGGCACAGGAAAAATCATGGGTGAGTGTGGCTTAGTCCACGTTAAAAAGAACGCATCAAGGATAAGAGGCAAAGATGACAAAGTTGAAATGGGGTATGATCGGCGGCGGCGAAGGCAGCCAAATCGGCCCAGCCCATCGTTTGGGGGCGCAAGCAGATGGGTTGTTTGAATTTGCGGCGGGGGCTTTGGATCACCGCCCTGATGTGGGGCGCGACTATGCGATGCGTTTGGGGATCGCGGCGGATCGGGCCTATGGCGATTGGCAAGAGATGCTGGCCGGAGAGCGGGATCGAGACGACCGTATTGATTTGGTGACGGTTGCCACGCCAAATGCGACGCATTTTGAGATCACCAAATCCTTTCTTGAGGCGGGGTTCAATGTGCTTTGTGAAAAGCCGATGACCATGACCGTAGACGAGGGCGAAGAGATTGTGCGCATTGCCGAGAAATCGGGCAAGATTTGCGCGGTAAACTATTGCTATTCTGCCTATCCAATGGTGCGCCAAGCGCGGGCAATGGTTGAAAATGGCGAATTGGGTCAGGTGCGGTTGGTTGTGACAAATTTCAGCCACGGCCATCATGGCGATGCCACTGATGCGGACAATCCTCGGGTGCGCTGGCGATATGACCCCGCCATGGCGGGCATTTCGGGCCAGTTTGCCGATTGCGGGATCCATGCGCTGCATATGGCCAGTTTCATTTGCCAAGACGATGTGACACAGCTGTCGGCGGATTTTGCATCGACCATTTCCAGCCGCGTGCTTGAGGATGACGCGATGGTCAATTTCCGCATGTCCCAAGGGACCGTGGGGCGGTTGTGGACATCGTCCGTTGCGATTGGGCGCCAGCATGGGTTTGATATTCAGGTCTTTGGGGAAACAGGCGGTTTGCGCTGGGCGTCAGAACAGCCCAACCAGCTGATCTATACCCCTGTGGGCGGACGCACCCAAATCATCGAAAAGGGCGAAGGCGGCCTGCATGATGACGCCATGCGCCTGTCGCGTGTGGCCATCGCCCACCCCGAAGGGTTCCCCTTGGCGGTGGCAAATATCTATTGCGATTTGGCAGACGCGATTTCTGGTCTGGCGCGTCCTGCGCTGCCCAATGCGGTGGATGGGCTGCGATCCATGGCGGCGGTATCGGCGGCGGTTGCCTCGGCTAAACAATCGGGCGCATGGCTGGATGCCCGCCCGCCGATGTTCCGCTAGGGCACGATCACCGAACGCGCGGCGCCAATGTTGCGCGTTCCACCACGCGACAGGGGAACAACCGTGCCTCGGGCATGCGATCTGGATCAGACAGCAGGGTTTCGACCACCTGAACGGATGTTTCGATGATTTCGCTGATGGGTTGGTGAATGGTGGTCAGATCCACCAATTCCCAGCCCGCCATTTCCATATCATTCAATCCAATCACACCAATATCACGGCCAATCTGCAACCCATGGTCCCGAATGGCCGACAGTGCCCCGATCGACAACACATCGTCCCCACAGAAATAGGCTTGCGCACGATCCCCAGATAACAGCCGCTGCATTTCGGCACGTCCCGCATCAAACGAATAGGCGGCCGAAAACGAATGTGTTATGGTTACTTGCGGATGGTTTCCTATTTCCTGAGAAAATCCCAAAAAACGGTCCTGCGCCGATGTCGCCGTTTTCGGGCCGCCCATATAGGCCACCGACCGATATCCGCGCGCCACCAATTCGCGTGCGGCCATGCGCCCGCATTCGACGTTATCAATGCCCACAACATGGACCTGCGTTTCTGCCGATGGTCGCCCAAAGGTATGAACAACCGGCACCCCCGCGTTGTGAAATGCCTCGGCAAAGCTGAGCGGCAGGGTAGACGAGGCCACAATGACCGCATCCACCGAATATTGCCGCAACATGCGCACCGAATTGGACGGGTCGGTTTCATTGGACAGGTTGACAATCAGTGGCCGCAGCCCGCGATTCTGCAGCGCACGGGTAAATTTATCAAACACTTGCAAAAATATGGGGTTGTGAAAGTTGTTGGACACCAATCCAATCAGTTTGGTCCGTCCCGTCGTCAAGGACGAGGCCAGGGCGTTCGGGCTGTACCCCAGTTCCTGGGCCGCGCGTTCCACGCGTTCGCGCATTTTGGGCGATACGGATGCACCGGCGGTAAATGTGCGCGACACGGCCGATCGCGATACGCCCGCCAGCTGTGCAACGTCTTGTAATGTGACGGCCATGGCCTGTCCTTTGCTTGTGTTCGATCAATGTGTTGCAACGATTTTTGCAACGGGTTGCAAAATTTGCAACACCTCATTGGTGTGGGGATGCAAAATATCGGATAGCGTAGGACATGTGCCAATATGAATTCGATCTGGCAAATGTGGGGGCGGTCGGGTAAGGCAGGGGGGCAGGACACAGGACTGGGCCTAGATGACATATACTCGATACGCGATTTATTTTGTGCCCCATCGCACCGATCTGGCCCGATTTGGCGCGGGTTGGTTGGGCTGGGATATCAACACCGGCCTGCGCATACCCTTGGAACACCACCCTGTCACAGTAGGTGGGTGTGATTTTGATCATGCTGCGCTGACCGAACGTCCCCGCAAATACGGGTTTCACGCAACGCTGCGCGCGCCGTTTGCCTTGGGCGAGGGGTGTGATTACGAACACCTGGTGCACAGCGTGACCGAGGTCGCCAAACGCCATAAACCGTTCGACTTAGCGCTGAAATTGTCAATGTTGGGGCGTTTTTTCGCGCTGGTCCCCGATGCGCCATCTGCGGCGTTACAGGGATTGGCCGCGGATTTGGTCACAGACCTTGACGCCCTGCGTCAACCGCTTGGCGATCAGGAACTGGCGCGGCGGCGCAGATCGCGTCTGACCCCTGCGCAGGATGCATTGTTGATCCGTTGGGGCTATCCGTATGTTTTGGATGAATTTCGGTTTCATATGACGCTGACGGGTCCGGTTCCCAAACCTGTGCAACCTGCGGTCGCGCAGACCTTGGGCGATGCCGTGGCCCCGATTTTGGCCAAGCCGCAGCGCATCAGCCATCTGTGTATCGCGGGCGAGGCGGATGATGGATATTTCCACAGCCTGCAACAGATTGCATTAACGGGTGAAATGGGTTGATTTCGCGGGGCCAAGGGCGCAAAGATGCGCCAAAGTCGCAGCCATACAATCACAAGGATGTTGCAATGACCATATATCCAATGTTGCTGGAACTGGGCACGGGTACGGCCCTGCGGTCCGGCAGTTATACCAAGGCGGCCCAACGCGCGGTGCAAAACGCATTGTGGCACAATTCCATTTCCCTGGCCGAGGTGTTCGGCGCGCAAAAATCGGATATGATCGTGGATGTCGAAATCGCTTGCGCTCGGCCCGATGCGGTGGATTTGGCGGCTGTGCGTGCCGAATTCCCCTATGGCACGATATCAGCGCGGGCTGTGGCAGGGGGATTGGACATTCCCAAACCTGATGCCCCAGAGGCCGCGCCAACCATTATCGCCCATGCCGCGATTAAAGTGTCGTTGAACATCACAGCCAAGGGGGACGCTGCATGAAACGGTTGATTTTGGAAATCGGATCAGGCAGCGATTTATACGGCATGGATTATACCAAGGCGGCCCTGCGTGCGCTGGACAATGCCCTGCGGCACAGTTCAATCACGCTGTTTCGATCCTTAGATATTGATCATTCTGTCATGCAGGTCCATGTCACCATTGGCGTTCAGGACCCCGATCAGGTTGATAGTGATGCGATCCGCGCTGCGATCCCGCGGGGCACGCCAAATGTGGATGTGGTCTTTGGCGGACAAAACATTGAAACGCAGGCGGCGGGGGATCCGGTGACCACGGTTGTGGCCACCTGTGCGGTGCAGGCCTATGTGCCCTATCTGGGGGACCGCTATGATATTGTGGCGGGTGATTAGGGGCGGGGCGAGTGTAATATGAAAATCGTTCTGGTCCATCCCGAAATTCCGCAAAATACGGGATCCATTGGGCGCACCTGTGTGGCATTGGGCGTCGAATTGATCCTGATCAAACCCTATGGGTTCAAGATTGACGCAAACACCGTGTCGCGGGCGGGCACGCGGTATTGGCAATTTGTGAATTTGTCGGAATACGACAGTTGGGCCGATTTCATGGATCAGCGTGCGCCGGGTCGTGACCAGCTCTATTTTTTCGAAGAGCATGGCCGCGAGAGTTTTTACACACCAGATTATCACCGCGACGCATATTTGGTGTTTGGCCGTGAAAGCACGGGGTTGCCGCGCGACATTTTGGACGATTACGCAGATCGGACCTATCACATGCCCATGCCCAGTGGACAGGTCAAATCCCTAAACCTGTCCAATGCGGCAACGGCGGTGGTCTATCAGGCCAAGCGCGCCGAATTTATGGGCGGCTAGGCGCTGCGATCCAGCAACATCGGGAACCAATCGGTGCGCAGTTTTTGCCCCTGCACCATGTCATGACCGGGAAAGGGCGGCGATGTGCGCCCCGGACGTTCGGTATAGCGGGCATCATCCCCCACCAAGCGCAGGGAAAACGCGCGCCGTCGGTCACGGGTCGTATTGCCGCGTGCCCCATGAAGTGTCATAAAATGGAATGCCACCGCATCGCCCGGCTCCATCGCGAATTCGCGAATGTCCATGCCTTGGGCATCGGGGTCGGGGACGGGCATGTAATCATCCTCGTTGGGATAAAAACTTGTTTCAGCCAACCAGCGCGTGGGCAGAACGGGGCGGTCCCATTTGTGTGATCCCGCCACCAACCGCAGGGTTGCATCGCGCACAGGGTCGAGTGGCGACCAAAAACTGATGGTTTGCTGGCCTTCTACGAAATAATAGGGGCCATCTTGGTGCCAGGGGGTGGGTTTTGATGTTCCTGGTTCCTTGACCAGAACATGATCGTGAAACAACTGGACCGATTGCGATTGCATTAAATCCGCGGCCACTTGGGCGGCGGGGGACTGTTCGATTGCATCGCGAAATGCGTCAATGCGATCCCAGTTGCAATAATCGTCGAAAAACCGCCCCGCTTCGCCTTGTTTGAGGTTTTCTGCGGCATAGGGTCCGGGCTGTTCCATATTGGTGGCCACGCCCTGTCGCAACAGGTCAACCTGATCCTTGAACAGGCCTTTGATTAACACAACGCCATCGCGCTGATAGGTGTCGATCTGATCTTGGGTGACAGTGATGGGGGGCATGGTGTCCTCGTTCTTATCGCGGTTTGGGGCTAAGCTGACGCCAAGCTGCGCCTTTGGCAAGCGATTTTTGCCAATAATTTTTGCTTGAGCCTTGGATCAGTTTTACGCAAGGTTGGCGCAAACGACACGGCCCAATAAACACAAGGATATGCAGCATGACGCACTATAACCAACCCTTGGGTGGCAACGAAATGCCCCGCACAGGCGGCCCTGCAACAATGATGCGGCTGCCCAGTTCTGACAGTGCTGCGGGGCTGGATGCCTGTTTTATCGGAATACCGATGGATATCGGCACATCCAACCGCCCCGGCACGCGTTTGGGGCCGCGCCAGATCCGCGACGAAAGCCGCATGATCCGCCCCTATAATATGGCGACAGGGGCCGCGCCCTTTGATCAAATGCAGGTAGCCGACATTGGCGATGTGCCGATCAACCTGTTTGATCTGAAAAAATCTGTCGATATTATCACCGCCTATTATGACGATGTTTTGACCCATGACACCGTTCCCCTGACATTGGGGGGCGATCACACGCTGACTTGGCCCATTCTGCGGGCGATGGCCAAAAAACATGGGCCGGTCGCGCTGATCCATGTGGATGCGCATTCTGATACAAATGTTGATATGTTTGGCGAAACCGTGGCGCATGGGTGCCCGTTTCGTCGCGCCTGGGAAGACGGATTGTTGCAAAATGACAAGGTGTTCCAAATCGGACTGCGCGGCACAGGATATAGCGCGGGCGATTTCGATTGGGGGCGCGAACAGGGCTGGACCTGTATTCAGGCCGAGGACTGTTGGCACAAATCCCTGTCGCCCCTGATGGCCGATATTCGCGCAAAAATTGGCGATGCGCCTGTGTACCTTAGCTTTGATATCGACAGTTTGGATCCGGGCTTTGCCCCCGGAACGGGCACGATCGAAGTGGGCGGATTGACCACCATGCAGGGGTTGGAAATTATTCGCGGCACGCGCGGGCTTAATCTGGTGGGCTGCGATCTGGTCGAGGTATCGCCACCCTATGACCCAACGGGCAACACGGCCATGATTGCGGCCAATTACCTGTATGAAATGCTGTGTGCCTTGCCTGTGCGCCCCTGCGGCTAGGGGGCTGGCCTGACGCTATCCTGCCTGTGGAATGGGCGTTTGCGCATTGCGCGGACGGCTGCGGCGCAGGATATAACCGATGATGGCGATGTTTACGGTATTAAACACAATGCCGTTCCAGATCGACATTTGATAGGATCCCGTGATGTCATAAATCACACCCGTCATCCAGCCGCCCAGAGCCATGCCCAAAATGGTGGACATCATCACAAACCCGACCCAGCGCCCCGCGTCCCGCGCGGGCATATATTCGCGCACAATCACCGCATAGGATGGCACAATGCCCCCCTGTGACAATCCGAAAACGGTGGACACGATATATAGGGATACCAATCCATCAAAGGGCAGATACATGGCCAAGGCCAGACATTGCAGGGTTGACCCCAATAACAACACCCGCAATCCCCCTAATCTGTCGGCCAAGATGCCCGATACCAAACGGCTGGCCACCCCGCCCAACAGCATCAGCGATAACATCTGCGCGCCCACCGCAGGACCATAGCCCAGATCGGCGCAAAACGACACGATATGGACCTGCGGCATGGACATCGCCACACAGCATCCAATCCCGGCTGCGGCCAATGCCCAGGCCAGGACCTTGGGGGGCATGCCTAACGCACCGCGGCGCTGGGCCGAGGCCTGTTCAGATTGCTGATAGGCCGCATTGGGCAATTTTCGCCGCAGCAACATCGACAGCGGCACCATGATGCCCAGCGAATAGAGGGCCAGACTGACATAGACGCTGCGCCAGCCATCGTCGTGTAATTGTTGCGCCAAGATCATGGGCCAAATGGCCCCTGACAGGTAATTCCCACTGGCCACAATCGCCACCGCAATACCGCGACGTTTGTTAAACCAATGCGATACATCTGCCATCAGCGGGCCAAATGTGGTCGCGGTGCCAAACCCCAATATCGCCTGCACCAATGCCAAGACCATCAGGTTCGACGTGACCGAGGCTGCATAAAACGCACCTGCATTGACCAAGGATGCCCCAATCAGCGAAACCACCATGCCATAGCGATCAACAATGCGCCCCACCACGAAATTGCCCAGGGCAAATCCCAGCATGGTCGCCGTATAGGGCAGCGATGCATCCGCGCGCGACAATCCGAATTCGGCCTGCATATCGGGCATGATCACAATAATCGCCCACATCCCCACGTTTCCTATGGTGGCGATGATCACAGACACCAGCAGGCGGGCCCATGAATAACGGCTGTCAGTGATGTCCATGTGCTTTGGGCCTTTCGTCGGTTTATGTGGTCGTGCGGGTCAGGCGACCTGTACGATGGTTTTGCCCGTGTTTTGACCCAACAACATCCGTTGAAAGGCAGGGATGATTTGATCCAACCCTTGGGTGATATCTTCGTGGTAGGTGATGCCATGGCCCAGCTTTGGCGCGACATCCGCCAAAAACGCGCCATAGCGGTCCCAGTGGTCCGAAATAATAAATCCATTCACCGACAGGCGTGACACCAAAATGGTGCGCCACAGGCGGGGCAGGGTATCGGGGCCTTGGGTCGTGGAAGTGGCCCCCAGTGCACCTGCATTATACCAGCTGACCATGCCACAGACAGGGATGCGCCCATGGGTGTTCATCAGCGGCAATATCGCGTCCAGCGTTTTGCCGGCGATGTTTTCGAAATAAATATCCACCCCATCGGGTGCGGCCTGTGCAATTGCGTGACGCAGATCGCGCACGCTGTTATAGGCGCGGTGATCGATGCAGTCATCAAAACCAAAGGTGTCCTTGGCCAAGGCGCATTTATCGGGCCCCCCTGCGATGCCAATCACCCGTAGCCCCTGCAATTTGGCCAGCTGGCCCACCATTGATCCCACAGGACCGGTTGCAGCGCCCACAACCAATGTTTCACCGGCCTTGGGACGGCCCAATTCGGTCAGACCATACCATCCGGTAAACCCGGGCATCCCCAAAACACCCAGCGCCGTGGTCACGGGCGCGCGTGTGGGGTCCAGCCGCCGCAGAGTGGTTGCGGGTAAAACGGCATGTGTGGCCCAGCCTAACATGCCAAAAACGGTGTCACCGACCTGAAATTTGTCTGACGTGGTGGCGATTACGCGGCCAACGCCACCCCCCTCCATCCGGGTGCCCAATGACACGGCTGCGGCATAGGATTTCGCGTCATCCATGCGCCCCCGCATATAGGGATCTAGCGATAGATGCGTGGCCTCGATCAGAACCTGATCGGCCTGTAAATCTGGAATGGCCAGTGTCACAAATTCAAAATCATCCGCCTGCGGCATGCCTGTGGGGCGGCGGATCAGGCGGACCTCGGTCTGGGTGGTCTGGGGGGGCTGGGTGGTTGGGTGTGTCATGTTGGGCCCTGTGGTCACGGGGTTGGGGGATTATGGTGCAGCATACGACCGATGAAATTCAACAACAATTGCGCGGCCAAGGTCGATGTTGATCCGGTGGGGTCGTAGTCTGGCGCAACCTCGACCAGATCAATGCCAGCGATATTGCCACGCCGGCACAGCCCATCCAACAATTCCAGGATTTCATAGTACAAAAAACCACCATGGCTGGGCGTGCCGGTCCCCGGAGCAATGGATGGATCAAATCCATCAATATCAATCGTGACATAAAACCGTTCGTTTTTCGGTAAACGGTCCATAACCGCATCAATCCCCAATTTGCGAATTTGACGCACAGACAGAATATCGCTACCAAACCCGCGTGCATCTTCGTACCCTTCGCGGGCGGTTGAGGATACGTTGCGAATGCCAAACTGGCTTAGCCCCTTGACCCAGGGTTTTTCGGCCGCGCGCCGCATGGGGTTGCCATGGCCTGCGGTCACGCCATGGCGTTCATCGACGAAATCCAGATGCGCGTCGATTTGCACCAAATGGAACGGTTCCTGGTCGCTGAATGCGTTTATACAGGGGATATTGACCGAATGGTCACCCCCCAACACCACAGGCACGGCACCTGCCGCCAAAATGGCGCGCACGCCGGTTTCGATATTGGCATGGCTTTGCGCTGTGTCGGTGTGAATGATATCGGCATCCCCAATATCGACAATGCGTGTTTTATCTGCAGCAAGATAGGTGATGTCATCTTCGTGGTCATAGGCCCCCGCATGGCCAAAGGAAAACAGCGTCGATGCCTCGCGGATGGCGCGGGGGCCAAACCGTGCGCCGGGGCGATATTGCGTTCCACAATCAAAGGGCGCGCCGAGAATCGCGACATCTGCATCAATCTGGGACCAATCGGGTTGAATGGGGTATTTCCCGAAACTGCATATCCCGACAAAGGGCAGGTTCAACCGCCCAGATGCATAACCGTGCTGTGTCATAATGTATTCCTGTTGGGTTCAATCGCGCCGATGCTGGCGCAGGGCGCGCGAATTGTCAAAGCAAATTCATAGGCATGCCCGGGGTATTGTCATGTGACGCCTTGGCGCTAAATGTGTATCCACAGATAACCAAGGGGGCGACGGATGCGCAGGCTATCATCGTTTTACGCAGGGATCCTTGCAATCGTCATGACATTGGGGGCAGATACGGCCATGGCCATTGAGGAACCGAAATTCACCATCGTGTCGCAAAGCCAAGAGTTCGAAATCCGCAAATATGGCGACCGTTTGGCGGTCGAGGCGGTGCAAACCGGGGGCGAAAACGCGGCCTTTCGGAAATTGTTTCGCTATATTTCGGGGGATAATCAGGCGCAGGGTAAAATTGCGATGACCGCCCCCGTGACGCAATCGGCCCCGCAATCGGAAACGGTGGCGATGACCGCGCCTGTGACGCAATCCATGTCGAACGGGGCACAGGTGATGCGATTTTTCCTGCCGGCCAGTTATAGCGCCACAACCGCGCCACAGCCCACAGATCCCGCATTGCGATTGGTGACCGTATCGGGCGGATATTTCGCGGTTCGGGTGTATTCTGGTCGCTCGACGGATGCAAATTTCGCCAAAAACGCCAAACAGTTACTGGATAATCTGGCTGCAAACGGCATCCAGCCCAAGGGTGCCCCGATCAAGGCCACCTATAACGGACCCTTTACCCCATTTTTCCTGCGCCGCAATGAGGTCATGGTGCCCATTTCCGCACCAAACTGATCCAGCACACAGCTACGCAGATGATTAACATGGCCCGTCCTGCACTGGGCCCGATGCGCTGCGCCCTGTTGAAATCGCTATTGTAATCCCAAGGTATCACCCAAGACCCAAGCAGTCATCGACACAAACACACCATCACTGGCAAGAGTAACCACAAGAATTTTATCAGCGTGGTGAACCCCGCGACCAAGATGGACAATATCGAAACCTACATCCTAGATATCCCGACTATTCGGAGGCATGTGTTGTCAATGGCAACCTTGCGGGTGCAAACGGCTGTTTTGGTTGTGATCACCTGTTCGGATGGGTCGCGCGGTATTTGTGAAACATTCGCTGATTAGGCTACCTAAACGTTTTCAGATGTATAAATATCAAACCCGAGGGTCACGGTTTGTGCGCCGGCCTCGGGGTTGGTGTTTTTGGCGCGGATGAGGGTGGTGATGGCTTCTTTGGCCAAGGTGTCGATGGGATGTGAAATCACCATGCTAAGCGTTCCATCAATCAACGCCGCACGGGTGGCGTCGAACAACTCGTATCCAACGGCAACAAAGTCGGGCCTGCGTTTGGCCTCTTTCAGAGCGGCAAGGGCACCTGTGATACCGCCACCGGAAATGAACACACCGCAGAGGTCGGGATGTTGATGGAACAGGTCTTCTACGATCTGGCGGCCTGCGGCGGCAGATTCATAGGTGGAGTGTGGTTCCAACAATGTAAATCCCGATCCGTGTTCGCGGAAATAAGATCGAAAGCCGATTTCATTCATCTCTTGGTTTCGATACCTATGGTTGCCCAGCAGAATACCGATCTTGCCAGGCGTATGGTTGATTTTGTCAAAGGCCCAAGCGGCTGTGCGCCCTACCTTCCATCCGTCTAGGCCGACATAGCCAACGTTGCCCTGTGCCGATAGGGGGGCAATCAACCCCGTGACCGGAACGCCTTTTTTCAACACAGCGTCAATCGCATCCGCCACAAGCGGATGTTGCTGCGCGACAAGGGCGATGGATTCGCAGGTGTCGGATAACGCATGCAGCCGCGCGGCGATGTTTTCAGGCGACAGGTCATCCAGATGTTCCAGTGACAAGTCTACGATATCAGGACCGTACTCGGTGGCTGCGGTGCGGATGGCGTGGCCGAGGTTGCGGTAAAAGACGCGGTTGCCTTGTTGCAGCAAAACCCCAAGCTTGTGTCTCTTGCGACCTTCCTTGGTCACATGGGCAATGGTGCCCAACCCATAAAACCCGATCTCTTGGGCCGCGGCAAATACGCGTTCACGTGTCGGTTGGCGTACCGAATCTGGCATGTTCAGAACTCTGTTCACAGTTGATACAGAAACACCGGCAAAGGCGGCAAGATCGGGAATGGTTGGTCGTTTCACGGCGTTTCCATCTCAAAACGTTTCAAAGAAAACCCAAAATGATATGAAAAGACACGAAAATTTTGGGTTGATTTGAAACATCTTGACTTTAGGTGCGTCAATTAGTCAAGAAAAAGAAGTGAAAAAGTTCAAAAATGTTTGATTTTCGTTTCTAGGAGGGGCCCCGCATGGATGATCAAAGCTATGGCAAACGCGACAAGCGTGGGAATTGGGCGCCGAATGCTCCTTTGATGATTGCACCGTTCTGGCGTGGCAAATGGAACGAGATGGGGGCGTTCGTAAAAGATTACGTTTGGCCTTGGAATGCCTTTCATATGGCGACTGCGCTTTTGTATTGGGCGTTCATCGTTCCTGACGTTGAGACGATGAAAACCATGTCATGGGATTGGGCGTTGTATCTATTTGCGGCCAACGCAATTGGGATATTTGCGCTGTATGGCGCGATCGAGCTGTTTTTCTATGCCAAGCGCAAACAGGAAACGCGGTTTAAGTACAACGCAAAATTCCCGTCTGAGCACCCCTCTGATGTCTTTTGGTTCAAAAGCCAGAATTTGGACAATTTCTTGCGGAGTTTTTTCATTGGTATCCCGATCTGGACCGCGGTTGAAGTGGTGATGCTGTGGTCCTTTGCCAATGGGTATCACGTCTTTGGCTGGTTGGATGTCCAAGACAACTGGATCTGGTTGGTCGCGCTGACATTTTTGGTGCCAGCGATTCACGAAATTCATTTCTTTTGTATTCACCGCCTGATCCACACACCGTTTTTGTACAAATGGATCCATTCGGTTCACCACAACTCGATCAACCCGTCGCCGTGGTCATCACTGTCGATGCATCCGATCGAACATCTGCTGTATTTTGGCGAAATCTTTTGGCATTTTGTCATTCCGTCAAACCCGATTGTGATGATGTTCAATTCTCATGCGGTGGGATATGGCGCGCTGAATGGACACATCGGTTTTGATAAACTTGAGATCACAGAAAATACCCCTGTCGAAAGCCATGCCTATGCCCATTACCTGCATCACAAATATTTCGAGGTGAACTATGGCGCGGATGGGTTGGTACCATTGGATAAGTGGTTTGGATACTGGCACGACGGATCCAAAGAAGCAGACGAAAAAATGAAAGCACGTTTTCGTGCAAAAAAGGAAAAAATCAAGAAAAAACAGTCGGCCCCAACGCCTGCTGAATAATTCGGGACAACCCAAAGCGTAAGTCCCGATACTGAAGACCGAGAGAATTCCAAGGGAGGAACTAGAATGAAATTCGGTAAATTTTTAATGACAACGGCTGCATTGGCGTTTTCGGCGACAACCGCATTTGCAGGTGCAGATATCTTTGTGATTGGCGGTAAACCTGACGATCCATTCTGGTCACGCGTTAAAATGGGCGCAGAGGACGCTGGCAAAGTTGCAGAAGCGCAAGGCGGGTCGGTCACATGGCTAGGGCCACAGAACTATGACAACCTAGGTCCAGATGCGGCGGAACTGATCCGTCAGGCCATCGACCAAGGCGCCGATGCGATTGTCGGTCCTGACTGGGTGCCAGAGGCAATGGACCCCGCGTTCGAAGCAGTCGTAGCGGCAGGCATTCCGCTGGTCATCTATAACGCAGGCGGCATCGAGGCGGCGGACCGTTTGGGTGCGATGAACTATGTTGGTGCGGTTGATTACAAATCAGGCCACGCGGCCGGTGTTTATTTGGCCAAAGCGGGCAATAAAAACGGTGCATGTGTCAACACATTGCCGGGTGCTGCAAACATCGAGGCATTCTGTAACGGCTTTAACGACGGCTTGGTTGCAGGTGGCGGAACAGGGTCAACATTGCAATTGCCAGCGACGTCCTTTGGCGATTCAACAGCGGTTGCACAGGCAGTTCGCGCGCATGTTTTGCAAAACCCTGAGATCGACGCGATGTTTGCAATCGGTGACCAAGACACCAACGCAGCCATCAGCGGTATTCAGCAAGCCGGCAAAGCAGGCAGCGTCGCTGTTTGTGGTATGAACTTTAACGACTCGATCCTTGCGAACATCAAAGCAGGCACACAGGCCTGTGCAATCGACCAGCAAGGGTATCAGCAGGGCTTCTTTGCTGTGTCCATCCTGAACAACCACGTAATGTATGGCACAACAATTCCGACACGCGAAATCCTAACGGGTCCGGGCGTTGTTGACGCAAGCAACGTTGATCTTGTCATCGCGGGCGTAGAAGCGGGCGCGCGGTAAACCTCTCCCTAGATCGGGGCGTCCTAAACGGCCGCCCCGTTTATAAATATACGCGCGCGTGGGGCGCGTGAAGGTTCATCACAAGATCTAGGTTTTCGAAAACGATGTCGTCAAACTCAACTTCTTCTCGCAGCAGGCTGTCACTAGGTCGGTTACTCCGTTTGCCTGAAACGGGGTCCTTTATAGGGTTTGTTGTTGTGTATATCTTTTTCGCAATCCTAGGCGGGGCGGTTTTCGTCGGCGCACCTGGATGGTCAAGCTGGCTAAATATCGCGGCCGAGGTGGGAATTATCGCACTGCCTGTTGGGTTGCTGATGATTGCAGGGGAATTTGATATATCTGTCGGGTCGATTGTGCCCGCGTCCTCTATGACTGTTGCGATGCTGTCGGGGCATTATGATTTGCCCGCAGCTATCGGCATTTTGGGCGGTCTCAGCGTGGGGGTGTTGATTGGGTTCGTCAATGGCCTTCTGGTGACACGGACGACCATCCCGTCGCTGATTGTGACCATTGGCGTGATGTTTGCGGTCATGGGGCTGACCCTGGGGTTTGCGGTCTTGCTAAAAGGATCGACAAGCGTGTCCTATGTCCCGCATCCAACGGCCAAATATCTGTTGGGCCAATTCATCAATTATATGTTCAATGTGACAATCCTGTGGTGGTTAGGTTTTGCAGCCCTGTTTTTCTATATCTTGCATATATCACCACTGGGCAATTGGATCTTTGCATTGGGCGGCGATCGTGAAAGCGCGCGTAATGCGGGTATTCCAACATCAAAAGTAACCATCGGCCTGTTTATGGCATCAGGGTTTTGCGCAGCTTTTGTCGGCGTGGCCCAAGTCATGACATATCAACAGGCCCAAGTCGCAGGCGGTCAGGCCTTTATCTTTAACTCGATCATGTGCGTTGTGATCGGTGGCGTTCTGCTGACCGGTGGGGCAGGGTCGATTATCGGCATTCTGCTGGGCACCATGACATTTGCGGTGGTGAACCAAGGTGTGTTTTTCGCCTCTCTAGATCCCAATGCTGGCTCAATTATCGTGGGGGCCTTATTGCTGGTTGCCGTCTTGTCGAACGACAGTTTCCGAAAACTGGCCATTTCGGCCGCGGCCAAGAAATCGTGAGGGGCGGACAATGGATATGATCAAACACCTTATGTCTCGTCCTTTTGCGGCCTCGGTTGTGGCGCTGGTGTGCGTTTTGATTTTCTATCTGTTCGCTGGGGTGGATTTTGGCAAACTGATGGGCGCGGCCAGTTGGCTGAACTATGCGGCCCGTATCGGGATTGTTGCATTGCCTGTTTGTCTTTTGATGATCTCTGGTGAGATCGATATTTCGATTGGGGCGATGATCCCTGCGGGTGCGATGACAACTGCGATCATATCGGGGCATTTTGGCCTGCCTATGGTGTTCGGGATTATGGGCGCATTGGCCGTTGGCGTGATTGTTGGCACGATCAACGGGATCCTCGCGGTGCGCACCACTGTGCCCACCTTGATTATCACCTTGGCAACTTTAGTTGGTATGCAAGGGGTTGTTTTGGCTGGGTCAAAATTGCTGACCGGTAGCGCATCTGTGCCTTTGACGGCGCCGGATTGGGCCAAGACGCTCTTTGGTCAATTGATGTTTGGCGGCAGCCATCAGGTCATAATCTTGTGGTGGGCCCTCTTGGCCGTTGTGTTCTGGTTTATCCTACACATCAGCAAATACGGAAACTGGATTTACGCAATCGGCGGCGACAAAGAAAGCGCACGTAATGCAGGTATTCCGGTTAATCGTATGACGATAATCTTGTTTATTCTGACATCCACCTCGGCCGCATTCGTGGGCATGTGCCACGCGATTTTGTTCAACTCGGCACAAGTTTCTGGCGGTATGAATGACATTTTCAACATCATCGTCTCCGTTGTGGTTGGCGGTGTTCTGTTAACGGGCGGGTTGGGTACAATCTTGGGTGTGTTCCTAGGAACATTAACCTTTGCCATCGTCAACAAAGGCATTGATTTCACCGACATTGATCGCAACTGGTCCAACCTGATCATTGGGGTAATGTTGTTGGTCGCTGTCGCCATGAACGAAAGTTTTCGCAAATTCGCAATTTCTGCAGCGACTGGTAAGAAGCCTGCACATAAAAATACGCCCAAACGGGCGTTAAGCACGCGGTCAAACGCACAATAAAAAATGTCGATCCGCAAATTTTGCGGACCAAAAAATAGGGAGGATATTCGACATGAAATTTACAAAAACATTCGTAATGGCAGCTACTGCCGCATTGATGGCGACCGGCGTAATGGCGCAAGACATCGCAGTTATTGCAGGTTCTGTCGAAGACGCATTCATGGACAAGATCAAAAAGGGTGTGGACGACGCGACCCACATGGTCGAAGCAAACGGCGGTTCAGTTCAGTATTTGCGCACGCAAAACTATGAAAACTTTGGTCCTGATTTGGTAACATTGATCAACCAAGCGGTTGCCCAAGGCGTTGATGGTATCGCGATCCCAGTCTGGGTTCCAGATGCACAAATCCCAGCATTGCAAGCAGCGGCTGCAGCAGGCATCAAAATCATGCAGTACAACTCTGGCCTGCCTGTAAAAGCAGACATCGGCGCGATCAACTATTTCGGGTCCGATGAATATGCAGCCGGTTTTGGCGGCGGTAAGTATCTGGCAGAAAAAGGCGCGGAACACATTCTGTGCCACATCCAGGTTCCAGGTGCGATCAACCTAGAAGAGCGTTGCCGCGGTGTGACCGATGGCGCAGCAGAAGCGGGCGCGAAAGTGACCGTTTTGAACACACCTGCAAACCTTGACGGTGACGTCACTGGTACCGCCGAAGCGTTGAAAGCTGAATTCATTGGCGACAGCAGCATCGATGCAATGGTATCATGTGCCGATTTCGGCGCGGCAGCGGGTGCAAACGCAGTTGAGCAAACAGGCTTGGACATCATGGTGTCAGCGTTCGATTTTAGCCCTGCATCGCTTGAGCGTATCTCAGCAGGTACACAAACAATGGCGATTGACCAACAGCCTTATCTGCAAGGGTTCTTGGCAACATCCATGTTGTTTGCACACCTTAAATTCGGAACCGAGATTTCAACAGACCCAGTTTTGACAGGTCCAGCAATCATCGACGCATCTAACGTTGATGCGGTGAAAGCTGGCGCAGCATTGGGCGCGCGCTAATCTCTCCGCCCTCGGCCCGTATCGGGTCGGGGGCATTTCCAAAATATAAAAATACATCAGGGACGCAAATTCATGGCAGATCCGGACACCACTGAGACGACATCAAAAGATGGCTTCTCGCTCTTATCACTCTTTCGGCGACCCGAGGCGGGCGCTGCTGCGGGTTTTATCCTTATATTTGTTTTCTTTAGCTATTTCGGTTGGGAAAAAAACTTTTTGACCCCACTTGGCTCGTCAACATGGCTTAATTTCGCGTCCAAGGTTGGCATTATTGCGATCCCCGTCGGGTTTTTGATGATCGCAGGCGAATTGGATATTTCCGTGGGTGCGATGATCCCCGCCGGTGGCATCGTGCTGGCGATGTCTGTGGGTCTATATGAGATGAACATCTGGGTAGGTGTGATCATCAGCTTGGCCATTTGCGCGGGCTTTGGATTTATCAACGGGATGCTGGTCACACGGACAAACGTGCCGTCATTGATTGTAACCCTGGCGACGCTTTTTGTGATCGCGGGGCTTAATGCCTATGTGTCCAAACAATTGGCAGGCACCACGCAACACAGCCTTGCAGATGTAGGTGTCGTTTCCGAATTCATTATGGGTGATTATCATTCATTGATCTTGGGCGATGGTGACAGCAAATTCACAATTTTCCGTAGTTTGCAAAGTTCTTTCTTTATCTGGCTGATCTTTGCGATTGTCTGCGGCTATATTTTGCACGTGTCCCCATGGGGAAACTGGATATTCGCCATGGGCGGCGACCAAGAAAGCGCACGCAACGCAGGTATTCCAACCAATCGTTTGAAAATCGCGCTGTTTATGTTGTCGGCAATGGCCGCAGGTTTGGTCGGCATGACCGAAGCGGTTTTGGCCAATACTGCATCAACAACAACGCAATTTGGCATGATCTTTAACTCGATCATCTGCGTGGTTGTGGGGGGCGTTTTGTTGACGGGCGGATTTGGCACCGTCACCGGCACTGTATTTGGCACACTTACCTTTGGCATCGTGTTCCAAGGCATCAACTTTACCACCTTTGATAAGGATCTGAACATGCTCTTTATCGGAGTGTTGTTGTTGGTTGCTGTCTTGATGAACGATTCATTCAGAAATTGGGCGACCTCTGCGTCGACCTCGAAAAAGAAATAGGGAAAACGACTATGTCTAGTAACACTCCTGTATTGGAAATGCGCAATGTCGACAAAAGCTTTGGCCCAATCGACGTCCTGCACGACATTTCGTTAAAGGTAAACGAGGGCGAAGTTTTGTGTCTGTTGGGGGACAACGGCGCAGGGAAATCAACCCTGATCAAAACGTTGTCTGGGGTTCACCAACCCACACGCGGCGAAATGTTGATGGATGGCAAACCTGTCAGCTTTAACCGACCCAAAGATGCCCAAGACATGGGGATCGCAACCGTGCACCAATTTGGCGGCACCTATCCGTTGATGTCTGTGGGTCGCAATTTTTTCGCCGGTGCTGAGCCGACCAAAGGGTTCGGACCGTTCCGTATCTTTGACCGTCAAAAGGCGAACAAAATTGCCGTTGAACAGGTGCAGAAATTCGGGATCACCCGTATCACAGATGGCGACCGTTTGGTCGGTGGCCTATCGGGCGGGGAACGTCAATCCCTGGCAATTGCGCGTGCGGTATATTTCGGGGCGCGTGTTTTGATCTTGGATGAACCAACCGCTGCCTTAGGGGTTAAACAGGCCGCTCACGTTCTGCGCATCGTGAACGAAGCAAAACGTCGTGGCTTGGCAGTCATCTTCATCACGCACCAGGTCATGCACGCAATGGCGGTTGGGGATCACTTTGCCGTTTTGATCCGTGGTGCCATCGCCGCAGATTTCCGCAAAGGTGACAAAAGCCGCGAAGAAATTGCGGACCTCATGGCAGGTGGTGAATCCATGGCCGATCTTGAGGCCAGCATCGGCGTATAACCCACGGATTGGCGGTAATGAACGATCTAGAGTTTGGCACACGCGACAAACGGGGCAATTGGCGTCCCAACAGGCGGCTTGAGGTTGGGCCGTTGTTGGATATGCCATGGAACCTTATGCGTGTGCTGAAATGGATCCCGTCTTATTTTCTGCCGTGGAATGTGGTGTTCTTTGCGATTGCGGGTCTGTTTTGGGTGTCCCTAACCCCTGAGCGTACCACATTGCAGACGTTTGATTGGGGGTGGGTTGCGTTTATTTTTCTGCGCAACGCGGCCCTGATCGCGCTGCTGTATGGTGCGTTGGAATTGCGTCTGTATGTTCGCCGCGCCCAAGGGGATCGGTTCAAATATAATGGCAAATTTCCATCAGATGCACCGTCCTCTGTGTTTTGGTTTAACAACCAGAATGTCGACGGCGTTTTGCGCACATTTCTATCTGGTTTGCCGATTTGGACCGCGTACGAAGTTTTGATTTTATGGATGTGGGCAAATGGGCTTGGGCCTTGGGCGATCTTTGGCGACAGCCCCCTTTGGTTGGTGGCCTTTGGTCTTATGATTCCCCTGATCCACGAGGTTCATTTTTTCATAATCCACCGTCTGATCCATATTCCGATCCTGTATAAATGGATCCATTCAGTGCATCACAATTCGGTCAACCCATCGCCATGGTCGTCCCTGTCCATGCATCCCGTTGAACACCTGTTGTACTGGTCCGACAGCTTGATCCACCTGATCGTGCCTTCGCATCCTGTCTTGGTTCTGTATCACCTGCAGGTGACGGGAACAGGTGCCGTGATCGGGCACATCGGATTTGACAAAATTGAAACAGGTGCGGGCAGGGCGATCGATAGCCATGCCTATGCCCATTACCTGCATCACAAATATTTTGAGGTGAATTATGCCGATGGAATGCTGCCCTTGGATAAATGGATGGGCACATGGCACGATGGCACCAAGGAAGGGTACCGGTTGATGAAAGAACGGTTCCAAAAGAAAAAAGCGCGTCAGGTGGCGCGCCCCTCTCTCAAAGAAAAGGAAAATATCGGATGAGCATCCGTATAGCTGTCATTGGTGCGGGTCTAATGGGCGCGGATCACGCGCGTATTGTGGCCCAAGAATTACCAGGAACAACATTGCAAGTTGTCTGTGACATGGATGGCGCACGCGCCAAAACCGTTGCCGAAGAATACGGCGCGGTCGATTTTGCCACCGACCCCGAGGGCACGATTTCCCGCGATGATGTGGATGCGGTTATTATCGCAAGCCCAGATTTCACCCACGCCCCTTTGTCCATGGCCTGTATTGCGGCGGGTAAACGGGTTTTGTGTGAAAAACCATTGTCCCAACAATCAGACGAATGTTTGGCCGTCATGCAAGCGGAACAGGCCGCAGGCGCGAAATTCATTCAGCTTGGCTTTATGCGCCGTTATGACCAATCCTATATGGACATGCGCGATGCGATCACATCGGGCCGCTTGGGGCGCCCTTTGATGATGCACAATTTCCATCGCAATGTTGCGACACCTGCGTCCGATTTTACAGGCGCTATGGCGATCACCAATTCCGCGCCACATGAATTTGATGTGGTGCGTCACGTTTTGGGGACGGAATATGTGTCCATTGCGGCCTATCAACCGCGCCGGTCGGATGATCTGGTGGCGCCTGTGGTCATGGTGTTGGAAACCACCGATGGCCAATTGGTCAACATCGAGATCAATAACAACGCATCCTATGGCTATGACGTGCGTGCCGAACTGGTGGGCGAAGAGGGTACAATCGCGATGAACAACGTCGCCTATTCCCGATTTGACAGCAACCTGACCAATTCCACCGCCTATGATGCCGATTGGCGTGGCCGCTATGCCGAAGCCTACCGCCGCCAAAACCGTGACTTTGTCCGGTTTGTTCAGACGGGTGAATTCCCTGCAATCGGATCAAGCGCATGGGACGGATATTGTTCCGCCATGGTCGCCGAAGCAGGCGTGCGCGCACTGCAATCAGGCACAAAACAATCTGTTGAAATGATCCAAAAGCCGGAGTTCTACGCATGAAATTAGGGTTCGTATCAGACAGCCTGTCAGGAATGACCCTGACAGACATGTTGGACAATGCCGCACGCATGGGCGTCAGCGGTGTTGAGGTCAACACATGCGGTTGGTCCACCGCGCCGCATTTCGATTTGAATGAAATGTTGGGCAATGCGGCCGCGCAAAAAGCGTTTCAAAAGGAATTTGACGCGCGTGGGCTTGAGATCATCAGCCTAAACGCCAATGGCAACCCGTTGCATCCAACCGACCCCGCACAGGGTGAAGGGTTGAAAAACACCATCCGTGTGGCAGGGGAAATGGGGATCAAAACCGTTTGTACCATGTCAGGTCTGCCTGCTGGGTCCGCAAATGATGTGATGCCAAACTGGGTGGTGTCATCATGGCCCCCCGAAACCCAAGAGATTTTGAAATATCAATGGTTTGAAAAGCTGATCCCATTTTGGACCGATATCGTGGCATTGGCCACTGAATGTGGTGTTGAAAAAATCGCACTTGAACTGCATGGCAACCAATGTGTGTATAACGTGCCCAGCCTATTTAACCTGCGCGATGCGGTTGGCCCTGTTGTGGGTGCGAACCTTGACCCTAGCCATCTGTTCTGGATGGGGGCCGATCCGTTGATTGCGGCAGAGAAACTGGGCGATGCGGTGTATCACGTTCATGCCAAAGACACGATGTTGAACGCGCCTGTGCAAGCGACAACATCGCTGTTGGAAAATGGCAGCTTGATGGATATCCCTGCGCGCAGCTGGTCGTACATCACGCTTGGCTTTGGTCATGGCGAAGAATGGTGGCGGCAGTTCTGTTATCGTTTGAAAATGGGCGGATATGATGGGTGGTTGTCCATTGAACACGAAGATGTCTTGCTGAACTCTTTGGAAGGTTTGGAAAAGTCAGTCACCTTGTTGCAGGGCGTCATGCCCTCGGCTCCGTCTGATTTCAAGCCGCAGGATATCTAAACGATGACCTTTCGTGACTATAACCTGACGGGGCCTGCAAATGCGCGGGCCATCGCATCAGGTTTGGTCACAGAAAGCTGGTATCGCACACCGATTGACCGCAAAGTGATGAAAGCCCTGATGAAACGTTCCGACCACCCCGCGACACGCGACACGATCATTTTGGTCGTGCTGATGATCGCATTTGCGGTTGGCGCGATTGTGGTCATGCCATCTTGGTGGGCGCTGCCACTATGGTTGGCCTATGGCGTGTTATACGGATCCGCCATGGACAGCCGTTGGCACGAATGCGGTCATGGTACAGCGTTCAAAACCCGTTGGAAAAACACGGTTGTCTATCACATCGCGTGTTTCTGTATGATCCGCGATCCCTATTGTTGGAAATACAGCCACGTGCGCCATCATTCAGATACGATTATCGTTGGTCGCGATCCTGAGGTTGCGATCATGCGGCCCGTCGTGGTCGTGAAAATGATCCTAAACCTGTTTGGCGTGTTGGATACCATCGACGGGGTGAAACGGATGGTCATTCACGCCACGGGTCGCATGTTGGATGATGAGCAAGACTACGTTGATCCCGTGTTTTTTCCCAAGACCTATCGCACAGCGCGGGTTTGGATGATGATCTATATCGTCACCGGGGCGGCGGCGATAACGCTACAAAGCTGGGTGCCACTTTTGCTCATTGGTTTGCCCCGTCTTTATGGATGTTGGCACATGGTTTTGGTTGGCTGGCTGCAGCATGGGGGACTTGCGGACAATGTGTTGGATCATCGTTTGAATTGTCGCACGGTTTACATGAACCCGATCAGCCGGTTCATCTATTGGAACATGAATTACCACGTCGAACACCACATGTTCCCTTTGGTGCCCTATTATCGGTTGCCCGAGTTGCACGAGGTCTGCAAATTCGATTTCCCCGCACCCAATCGGTCGATCTTGGACGGATACCGCGAAATGCTGCCCGCCCTTTGGGCGCAACGCAAAGACCCAGATTTTCACCTGCGCCGAGGTTTACCCACAACGGCGCATCCCTATCACAATGGCCCCTTGGCCGAACCACAACTTTCGTAAAGGACAAATCAGATGGCACAGTGGATTGATGCTTGCTCAGTTGACGATGTAGACGAAGAAGACGTGATCCGTTTTGATCACGGGGATCGCACATTCATCATCGTGCGCGATCACGAAGACAACTATTACTGCACCGATGGAATGTGCACACACGAAGATGTGCATTTGGCCGATGGGCTGGTCGTTGAGGCCACGATTGAATGCCCCAAGCATTCATCCATTTTCGATTGCACCACCGGCGAAGTTGAAACGCCGCCCGCCTGCGAAAACCTATGCACCTATCCAACCAAGGTCGAAGGCGACCGCGTGTTTGTGGAGATCTAAATGGCATTTCAACTGGCGGCCTGTGCGGAAATGTTATGGATGGACAAACCCATCCATTGGCGTGCTGCGCGTTTGCATGAAATGGGATTTGGCGTTGGGCTATGGAATTGGCCCGCGTGGGATTTGGACGCGTTGGAAAAGACGGGCGCAGATTTCACCATCATGAACGGATACCTTCAGGGTCGTTTGGCCGATGATGAGGGGGCGGATATGTTAATCGCATCCGCCCGTGAAACCGCCCAAATTGGCAAGCGTTTGGGTGTCGATAGGCTAAACCTGCATGGAACGGGATTGGGGGATTTTGGTCTGCCCATTCAACAGTTAAACCATGTGGCCCCCATGATGTGGATCAAGGCGCGTGACACTTTGCACCGTATCTGTGACATGGCCGAGGAAGAGGGCGTTCAATTCACGTTGGAAAACCTGAACCTGCGCGAACATCCCGGATGTCCGTTTAATTCCACGGGCGATGTGTTGAACCTTGTCAGCACCGTCAACCGGCCACAGTTGAAGATCAATCTGGATCTCTATCACACCCAAATCGGCGAAGGCGATGTCATTCGTTGGGCCGAGGCCTGTTTGCCGTGGGTTGGTGAAATCCAAGTGGCCGACAACCCCGGTCGCTGTGAACCTGGAACAGGTGAAATGAATTGGCCGATGATCGCCAAGGCATTGGACACCATGGGCTATGACGGCCCCATCGGCATGGAAGCCTTTGCCAAAGACACCGAAGAAGATGCGCTTAACGCTTTCCGCGCGGCATTCACACTTACTTAAGGAACCAAACAATGTACCACAATCGTCCCCACGCAGAAGACATCCGCGCCATGAAAAAGCGCGGCGAAAAAATTTCGATGCTTTATGTCTCAACCCCTGACGAAGCGGCCGCAGCGGCGGCGGCAGGCATTCACATGCTATCTATCGAAGGCAAAGTCTTTGACGCCGAAATGCGCGAAGCCGCGGGTGACTGTTTTGTCCAAGTCGGACTGCCCTATGGCGGTTGGGGAAGTTTCAACGGGCGTCCCTTGGCCACGGCCGAAGATTACCTGCGCGCCGCGTTTCATTATTCCGCAATCGGGGGCGACGCATATTATTGTTCGGCCTCTTACGACATTCAAAAGGTTCTGTGTGACAACCATCTGCCTGTTGTGGGTCACATCGGCTTGATCCCGTCCTACATCACATGGACAGGCTGGCGGGCTGTTGGCAAAACCCGTGACGAGGCCTTGGAATTATGGCGTCACACGCAAATGATGGAAAAGATCGGTGTCTTTGCCGCCGAGCTAGAAGTTGTGCCAGATCGCGTTGGCAAATTCCTAAGCGAGAATTCATCTATCATTATGTTGGGCATGGGCGCGGGTAAATATGCCGATGCGCAGTATCTGTTTACCGAAGATGTTTGTGGATATGGCAAAAACCACAAACCACGCCACGGCAAAATCTATCGCAATATGGCGCCACAACTGCAAGCCGTCCAAGACGAACGCATCGCGGCATTCAAGGACTTCAAAGCAGATGTCGACAATGGCGGCTATCCTGCGGCGGAACATTCGGTGGCGATTCAGGATGATGAATTCGATGCCTTTATGAAAACGGTAAAGGTGTAATCACATGTTGCGGATTGGTGTTGTCGGATTTGGAACGGGTGGCCAGCATTTTCATACGCCCTTTATTGCGGCGGCTGAGGGCTGTGCATTGGCGGGGATTGTTGCCCGTGCGCCTGAAACCATTGCCAAAGCGCGTGCCGACTGGCCCGACACGCCAATCTTTCCCAGCCTGACCGATATGATCGCGGCGGGTGTGTGTGATGCGGTCACGATCACCACGCCCCCCCATACGCGCCGCGACTTGGTGCTTGAGGCGATCGAGGCGGGGTTGCATGTCATTGCCGACAAACCCTTTGCGCCGAACTATGACGGCGCAATGGAGTTGGACGCAGCCGCCAAGGCCAAGGGGGTAACGCTTGGCGTCTATCAAAACCGTCGATTTGATGCGGATTTGCAAACCCTGAAAAAGGTGATCGACGATGGCCATCTGGGGTGGGTGTACCGTATCGAAAGCCGTATGGACCAAGACAGCCCCCAGACCATCGAAGCGGGGCCAACTGGTGGCCTGTTGCGCGATTTGGGAAGCCATGTCGTGGACCAGATGATTTACCTGTTGGGTCCTGTGAAATCCGTTGATGCTCAGCTGGATATGTTTGATCTGCCCGAGGGTCCAACGGATGTCAGCTTTTCCATCACATTGCGGCACGAAAACGGGGCGCATAGCCACTTGTCGGCCTGTAAACGCAATTACATTGATGACCGTGAATTGCGTGCCATTGGCGAGTTAGGCAGCTATGTTTCCAAAACCATCGACATCCAAGCTCAAGACATTTTTGCGGGCAAACGCCCCATCGATGATCTGGCGGCTTGGGGGTATGAGCCACAGGAGAATTGGGGCACGCTTGCCACGGCCGATGGCAAACGGATCGTTCCATCGAAACAGGGGCGATACCATGACTACTATGCCGCCTTTGCGCAGTCTGTTGCGACAGGTGCACCTGCGCCCGTGACGGCGGAAACAGGCGCGCGGACCCTGGCCGTGTTAGATGCCGCACGCCAAAGCGCGCTTGAGGGCAAAACCATAACAGTATGAAACCATGGGCTGCGGCCCATTAGATAAGGCACGAAATACATGCTTAACGTTGGATTAATTGGCGCGGGCCGCATTGCTGGGGTTCACGCAACCGCGATCACAGGACACCCTGACAGCCAGCTTGCCGCTGTGTCGGATTTCATCCCTGAAAACGCCGAAAAACTGGCCGCGCAATACGGATCCGTCGCGCGATCAACCCAAGACATCCTTGCCGATCCTGCGATAAATGCCGTGCTGATCGCAAGTTCAACCGACACCCATTCCGAATTCATGGAAGCCGCGACAGCCGCGGGCAAAGTTGTGTTGTGTGAAAAGCCAGTTGACCTAAGCCTAGAGCGCGCGCGGGCCTGTCAAGCGACGGTTGCTAAAACAGGGCAACCTGTGATGATCGGGTTCAACCGCCGATTTGATCCCAATTTCGGCGCGTTGAAAGCGGCCCTTGATGCGGGTGAAATTGGCAAGGCGGAATTACTGTCGATCACATCCTTTGACCCTGCGCCGCCCCCCTTGGCCTATGTCAAAGTGTCGGGGGGTCTGTATCGTGACATGATGATCCATGATTTCGACATGGCGAATTTCATCATGGGCGATTTGCCTGTATCTGTCTTTGCGGCAGGGTCGTCGATTGTTGATCCTGAAATTGGTGCGGCGGGTGATGTGGATACGGCTGTTGTCACCTTGACCTATGCCGATGGTCGCGTGGCCGTTATCAAAAATTCACGCCGTGCTGTGTACGGATACGATCAACGGGTTGAACTGTTGGGGTCTGACGGATTGTTACAGGCGCAAAACATGTTGGAAAACACGGTTGTCAAATCCAACACCCATGGCGTCACAGGTGCAAAGCCAACCTATTTCTTTCTAGAACGCTATATGCCGGCCTATGCGGCGGAATGGGCGGCGTTTGTGAACGCGGTAAAAACGGGCGGCGATTTGCCTGTGACTTTGGCCGATGGCGTGGCCGCTCTGACCATGGCTGAGGCTGCGACGCGATCATCGCAAACAGGCGCACCTGTGCGATTAGATGCCGTTTAATGTGAGCGGATCTCAGGTCGCCTCAAAGACGGCCACACCAGAAAATAATCACTCGATAACTGAAAACCTAAAGGACATATAAAATGACGAAACCTCTTGATTTGATCACGATTGGCCGATCGTCCGTTGATTTATACGGGGGCCAGATCGGTGGCAGGCTTGAGGACATGCGCAGCTTTGACAAATATATTGGTGGCAGCCCCACCAATATTGCCTGCGGCACTGCGCGTCTGGGTTTGAAATCAGCGCTGATTACGGGTGTGGGTGATGAGCATATGGGCCGCTTTGTGCGCGAACAGCTGCAGCGCGAAGGCGTCGATGTGCGCGGTGTGAAAACCGACCCCGAACGTTTAACCGCGCTTGTGTTGTTGGGCATTCGCGATCAGGAACAATTCCCGCTGATTTTCTATCGTGAAAACTGTGCGGATATGGCGTTGAGTGTTGATGATGTCGATCCCGATTTCATTCGAGAGGCGCGCGCGGTTGTTGCAACAGGCACCCACCTGAGCCATCCACAAGTCGAAGCCGCCACGCTAAAGGCGTTGGAAATCGCCCGCGCGGATGGAATGCAAACGGCACTTGATATTGATTACCGCCCGAACCTGTGGGGTGTGGCGGGGCATGGCGATGGCGAAAGCCGTTTCGTCGAAAGCGCGGCAGTCACCGCGAAATTGCAATCAACCCTGCATCTGTTCGATCTGATTGTCGGGACAGAAGAAGAATTCCACATCGCAGGCGGCACAACGGATACCATCGCAGCGCTTCGTGCAGTGCGCGCGGTATCGGGCGCGACGCTTGTGTGCAAACGCGGTGCGGCGGGTGCGGTGGCATTCGTGGGCGCTATTCCTGACAGTTTGGATGATGGTCAATCTGGCCCTGGTTTCCCAATTGAGGTCTTTAACGTGCTTGGGGCAGGGGATGGATTTATGTCGGGCCTTTTGAAAGGCTGGCTCGATGGATCCGATTGGCCCACCGCGTTGAAATATGCCAATGCCTGTGGTGCCTTTGCCGTCAGCCGCCATGGCTGTACCCCTGCCTATCCATCGCTGGATGAACTAGAGTTTTTCCTTGAGCGTGGTGTGATCCAACCTGATCTGCGCAATGATACGATTTTGGATCAAGTGCATTGGGCCACAAACCGCCACGCGCGGGTCGCAGGGGATTGGGCCGAATTGCGAACATTCGCTTTTGATCACCGGATGCAGTTAGAAGAGATGGAGGGGTACACACCCGCCAAAGGATCCGCATTTAAGGACCTGTGTCTGGATGCCGCCCTGCGGGTACAAAACGGGCAGGCGGGCTATGGTATCCTGTGTGATAACCGCATTGGTCGATCTGCGCTGCATCGTGCGACGGGAACGGGGCTTTGGATTGGACGGCCGACCGAGTGGCCCGGATCGCGACCCATCGAATTTGAACCCGATCTAGGGGATGATTTGGGCGGGTTCCGCGAATGGGCCAGCGAAAACGTGGTCAAGTTGTTGGTGTTCTGCCACCCTGATGACACGGCTGAAACACGTGCGCTGCAAGAACAGCGTGTAAAACATCTGTACACATCCGCGCGGCGCAACAATTTGGAATTCTTGCTTGAGGTGATCCCATCCAAGGTCGCCGCTGTGGATGACACGACCACGGCAACCTTGATCCAACAGTTCTATGACGCAGGCGTCTATCCCGATTGGTGGAAGCTTGAACCGTTCAAAACGGATGCGGCATGGCAAAACGCAGTGGATGCCATTGAGCGCAATGATCCCAATACGCGCGGTATCGTGGTTTTGGGACTGGACGCGCCAGAAGAGGAATTGGCGGCAAGTTTCGCCATGGCCGCCAAACAACCGCTGGTCAAAGGGTTCGCCGTTGGGCGCACGATCTTTGGCCAAGCCGCACGCGATTGGATGGCAGGCCGCATCAGCGATGACGCCGCCGTCGACATCATGGCCGGTAATTTTTCACGCCTATGCAAAATTTGGGACGCGGCGCGCGCGCAAGCGGTCTAGGGGCAAAAGAGGGACAGAGTAATGGACAAGACAATTCGATTGACAGCGGCCCAAGCCATGGTGCGCTATATTGCGGCGCAGCATAATGATGCGAATGAACCGATCATTGCGGGGGTTTGGGCGATCTTTGGCCATGGCAATGTCGCGGGCCTGGGCGAGGCGCTGTATCACACCAAAGACACGCTGCCGACATGGCGCGGGCACAATGAACAAACCATGGCGCATGCGGCGATTGCCTATGCCAAACAATCAGGCCGCCGCCGCGCGATGGCGGTGACGTCGTCGATTGGGCCAGGGGCCACGAATATGGTCACCGCTGCGGCCTTGGCACATGTAAACCGCTTGCCCGTTTTGTTGGTGCCTGGTGATGTCTTTGCAAACCGTGGCCCTGATCCCGTTTTGCAACAAATCGAAAGCACGGGTGATGGGACCATCTCGGCCAATGATTGTTTCCGTCCCGTTAGCCGCTATTTCGACCGGATCACGCGACCTGAACATCTGTTGACGGCATTGCCCCGCGCCTTCCGGACGCTTACCGATCCTGCCGATTGCGGTCCCGTGACAATGGCGTTCTGTCAAGATGTACAAGCCGAGGCCTATGACTATCCCGTTAGCTTTTTTGATAGCCATGTTTGGCATCAACGCCGCATGCGCCCAGATCAGGGGGAACTGGATCGCGCCGTGGCGGCGATCAAGGCGGCAAAGCGACCCGTGATCGTTGCAGGCGGTGGTGTGCATTACGCCCAAGCGACCGCAGATCTGGCGGCATTCGCAACCGCGCATAATATTCCTGTCGCGGAAACCCAAGCGGGCAAATCCGCCTTGCCATGGGATCATCCGATGAACCTTGGTCCGATTGGGGTCACAGGCGGGGCTGCTGCGAATACTGTATGTGCCGAGGCGGATTTGGTCATTGGTGTTGGGACACGGTTTCAGGATTTCACAACAGGGTCATGGGGATTGTTTGCAAACCCTGAACGTCGTCTGATGTCGATCAACGTTGCCGCCTATGATGCGATGAAACATGGGGCCGCGCCGGTGCAGGCCGATGCAAAGGTCGCCTTGGCCGAAGTGACCGCCGCGTTGGGTGACCATGTGTCTGCGGCGGGGATTGAGGGCCTTAAGGATGATTGGTTTTCCAAGGTCGATCCGCTTACCGATGCCCCCGCTGATGGCAACGCATTGCCCACGGATATGCAGGTGGTCGGTGCGGTTCAACGCGCCTCAAACGATGAAACAGTCGTGATGTGTGCCGCAGGCACCATGCCCGGGGAACTGCACAAGCTGTGGAAATCGGGCAAACCGGGCAGCTATCATATGGAATACGGATTTAGCTGCATGGGCTATGAAATCGCGGGGGCGATGGGCATCAAAATGGCGCAGCCCGAACGTGATGTGATCTGTTTCACAGGCGATGGCACCTATATGATGGCCAATTCCGAAATGGCGACCGCCGCGATGATGGGGGTGTCCTTTACCGTTGTGGTGACGGACAACCGTGGCTATGGCTGTATCAACCGGTTGCAAGTGGGCACAGGCGGGGCAGAGTTTAACAACTTGCTTGATCACGCTGTGGGGGGTGAAAATTCCGCCATTGATTTTGCCGCTCATGCAGGCAGTATGGGCGCGACATCGGTCAAGGTGTCCTCCATTGCCGAATTGGAAGGCGCGTTGGCAAAACGGTCCGAGGTCAAAGGCCCCTATGTGATCGTCATCGACACGGACCCCTATCCAAGCACGCCCCACGGCGGCACATGGTGGGACGTCGGTGTGCCAGAGGTCAGCGACCGCGCCGAGGTGAATGCGGCATATGCGAATTATACCGAAAACAAAAAAGCGCAACGCGCAGACTAGGATGAGACAGATGGCAGATTTACTACGAAAACCATTCGGAACACATGGCAAAGTGCACGATATCACGCCGCAATCGGCGGGGTGGCGCTATGTTGGGTTTGGCCTTTATCGCCTTCGGGCGGGGGAAACGGTTTCAGAACCCACCGGTGATCGCGAAGTCATCTTGGTCATGGTCGAAGGCAAAGCCGCCATCACAGGTGCGGGTCAAGATTGGGGCGTTCTAGGGGATCGGATGAATGTGTTTGAAAAAACACCGCCGCATTGTTTGTACCTGCCCAATGGCACAGATTGGACCGCAACCGCCGAGACCGACTGTGTTATTGCGGTGTGTTCTGCGCCAGGGCAGGGCGGTCATGCCGCGCGCCGCATTGGGCCGGATGGCATCACGCTGACCGAACGGGGCAAAGGTGTAAACACGCGCTACATCAACAACATCGCGATGGAAGCAGAAGATTTCTGCGATAGCCTGCTGGTGACCGAAGTCTTTACCCCCAATGGCCATTGGTCCAGTTACCCAAGCCACCGCCACGACGAAGATGATTTTCCACGCATCACATATCTAGAAGAAACCTATTATCATCGTCTCAACCCCGCCGAAGGCTTTGGAATTCAGCGCGTATATACCGATGATGGCCAGTTGGATGAAACCATGGCGGTCAAAGATGGGGATGTGGTTTTGGTCCCGCGCGGTCATCATCCCTGTGGCGCTCCCTATGGGTTCGAGATGTATTACCTGAATGTCATGGCGGGTCCATTACGCAAATGGCGTTTTGTCGCCGCGCCCGAGGTTGAGTGGATAATGGAGCGTGATGCATAACGACACCGCGGCCAGACAAATTCGGGCATTGGCGGGTCATGCCACACCAATGCCCGAACAATTTCGTGGATTAAAATTCGGCCCTTAGGGCGCGTGCGGCGTTTGCAAGCATGACCATGTCAACGCCCACCGCTGTGAATGTTGTGCCGCAGGACATGTAATGGTCTGCTTCGTCCTTGCTTAGGGTCAAAATCCCGCTGGGAACGCCCAGTTCCTTAAGAGTTGTAATCGCTTTTTCAATTTGTTCCACAACCAAAGGATGGCTTGTTTGACCGGGATAGCCCATGCTGGCGCTGAGGTCTGCAGGCCCAATAAACACCCCATCAACCCCCGGTGTTGTGGCAATCTCAGTAATCTCTTGCATTGCTGTGATGGTTTCAACTTGGACGATCAAACACAATTCACGTTCGGCAGTTTCAAAGTAATTTTCGACGCTGCCGTACCGTGTGGCTCGTGTGCACCCCGCCATGCCCCGTATGCCGTTTGGTCCATATCGCATGGCGGACACGGCATCACGCGCCTCTTGTGCGGATTGGACATAGGGCAGCAAGAGCGTCTGTGCGCCCATATCTAGGATGCGTTTGATCAAGATCGGATCATTCGCTGCTGGTCGGACCACGGCGGACACATTTGGAAAGGCCGCGATGGATTGAAGAGATGTTTGAATATCGATGGTCTCAACCGGTGCATGTTCTGTATCAACCAACAACCAGTCAAATCCGGCGGTGGCCAACATTTCCGGAACACAATTTCCGCCAATCGTATTCCACAACCCAATTTGTTGGCGGTTTTCTAATAGGGCGCGTTTGAACAAGTTTTCAGGTAATTGCATGTGACACCTATGTTGACATTGGATCGTGGTTCTCGAGCCTTACGTGCCTTGGCTTTTGTGGATGACGCCAAAGCTGTTGAACATCCTATCAGGATCAGCCGGATATTTTGAAAAAATTTCAAAGGATTTTATCGCTTGGCCCACGGCCATGGCGGAGCCGTTCATAGTTGACAGGCCACAAGATCGCGCCTGCGCGAGGAACGCGGTTTCCAGCGGGAAATAGACAATATCACTGACCCACGTCACAGATTGGAAACAGGATAGATCAACCGCGGCCCCGGGGAATTTTGCCATGCCCATCGGTGTTGCATTCACAATCCCTTGGACGTCCATTTTCGGGGGATCAAGAGTTTCTGCGATGCAAATCCGCGCGTTTTGGCGAATGGAGGATATATGCGCCACAACACGTTGGGCGGCATCGCTGTCGCGGTCATAAACCACAATGTCGTGGATCCCATAGTCGATCAAAGCCAAACAAACCGCGCATCCCGCGCCACCCGCCCCAACCAATAGCACGCGATCAGATGTCTGCCCGGGATAGCCCCGTTTTAACGCGAACAGATAGCCGACATAATCGGTGTTCAATCCATGAATACCATCATCTGAAATCGATACCGTGTTCACAGCATTCAGATCCCGTGCAATTGGATCAATGTGATCCAAGGTTTCCAAAACCGCGCGTTTAAACGGAAATGTGATGTTAAGACCATTGTATCCATGATCCCGCGCATAGGACATCAGCGCGTGAATGCTTTGGTTTTCGAATTGGGGTGCACTGGTGTCAATCAGGTCATATTGATAGGGAATGCCTTGTGCGCGAGCCTCTTGTAGGTGCATCGCAGGGGTCAGTGATTTTGAAATTCCATTGCCGATCAATGCGACCTTTGTCAAATTTTGCACTGGCTTATCCTTGGTACCCAAAAACGCGCGGCAGCCATAGGATGAGGTCCGGCATAAATACCATTATGGCAAGAGCCACCAACAAAACCCCTAAAAACCCCCAAATTTCGCGAATAATCTCACGCAAGGGGATTCCCGTCACGGCATTGATGACAAACAATAAAATGCCATAGGGCGGGGTGATGAGCCCAATCATGCTGTTTACAACGATGAGAACACCAAAATGAACCAAATCAATTCCCAGTGCTTCGGCGGTAGGAATGAAAAGGGGCACAATCACCAAAATGATTGTTGTCGCGTCCAACACGCACCCCAACAGCAAGATAAAGGCGTTAATGGCCAACAAAAAGTATATTGGCGAAATCTCTAGACCGACCAAGCTGTTTGAAATTGTGCGGGGAATATTTTCCGTGATTACGATGTAATTCAAAATAAACGCCCCGCCGATCACGATACCGACTGCTGCGGATGATCGCGCGCTGTCGACAAAAATGTGATACAGGGTTTTGAACGACAATGTGCGATAAAATAACCCCGCCAAAATTAACGCATATAGGGCTGCAATTGCGGCGGCTTCTGTCGGGGTGGTGACGCCGCCATAAATTCCATACAACAAAATGGCCGGCATCATAAGGGCAGGGAACGCCCGCATTGTAATGCGCGGCATCTCGTACAGAGGCACGACTTCGTCGCATTCGAAATTTCGTTTCTTGGAGATATAGGCGTTCATGAACATCAAGGCGGCACCCATCAACAATCCAGGAACGATCCCCGCCAAAAACAGCGCGCCGATGGATTGGTCAGACACCAAAGCATAGAGAACCATCGGAATCGATGGGGGAATGATCGGGCCGATTGTTGCAGATGCGGCCGTGATTGCGGCGGCATATCCGCGCGTATAGTGGCCGGTTTTGGCCATCATTTCGATGATGATTTTCCCAATGCCTGCGGCATCTGCAACGGCCGAGCCGGACATGCCGGAAAAAATCAAACTGGCGACGACATTTACATGTCCCAACCCACCGCGGAACCTTCCGACCAGGGCCACGCAAAATTTCAGCAAACGATCAGAAATCGAACCTGCGTTCATGATGTTTGCCGCGACAATGAACAAAGGGACGGCCAACAAAACAAAGCTGCGCAATAAGCCTTGTAGTATTTTCTCAGAGGCCAGCGCGATGTCCATGCCCGCAACAGTCAGATAGGCAATTGACGCAATCAAAATGGCATAGCCGATGGGGGTCCCGATTGCAGCTAGGCCTAATAATGTTGCAATGCAGATTGCAAATTCAACGCTCATTGATTGCCCCGCTGGGTATAGTGATCTTGTAGGTCCTCACCGACGGTTTGCTCTACCGGATCCTTTATCAATTGCACCAAACGCCACCCATATCGGGCAATCAATGCCACCATAAACACGGCATAGACGCTTAGGATCGTGCGCAGCGGTATTTTATTGCCCGTAAACGGGTTGCGGACCGTTGAGGTTTTCCGCATTTTCATCCAGTCGATATAGTCCCACGTTGGCAAAAACGACCAAATCATAGCGCCAATAATTGCAAGGGCAGAAATGAGTGCCAAGACCCGCCGAATTTTTGTCGGCGCCGCAAGGTATAGAATATCGAAAGTCACGTGATTGTCGTCTTTTACGACAAATCCGTTTCCAAAGAACACCAAAAACACCCACAAAATGAGACACAGCTCTAGCGTCCAGCCAAATGGGGCATTCAGCACGTATCGCGAAAAAATTTGTAGCAAAAAGGTACAAAAAATACCGGCCAATAAGATGGCCGATATTGCGTTTGCCCCATGGGAAAAAAATCTAAGGACGTGTTTCATTTTTCCTCTTGGGGCAGTGTTTTGTCAGATCTACGGTGTTTACCCGATCAGATCAATTTCCAAGCGCATTGATTTGTTCTAACACACCCTCTGGCCATGTTGCGGCAAATTCACTGCCGACATATTGGGCCTGAACATGCTCGCGGAATGCCGCAAGGTCAGGTTCATAGATTTCTACGCCTTGTGAGCGGATGAAATCAGCAAGTGAATTTTCCAACTGCAATTGACGCAAACGCCCAACTGCGGCTGCGGCATCAGCGGCCTGCTGAACGCGCATTTGGTGTTCTGGTGACATGTCATCCCAGACGGCCTTGGAAAAGGCGATATAGTTTAGGTCAACCAAATGCGACGTTAGGGCAATTTGCTTGGTCACTTCGTAGAATTTCTTGTCAACCACTGTCGGCAATGGGTTGTCTTGACCATCAACCGCGCCTGAGGACAGAGCAGAGTACACCTCGGTAAAGGCCAATGGCGTTGGCGATGCACCCAATGCTTTGCCCAAGAATTGCCACGCATCCGTGCCCGGCATACGCAAATTCACACCCGCCAAATCAGCCGGCGTATTGACAGTTAGCTCATCTTTGGATTGGCGCAGGTTCACGTGACGGCGGCCCAAATACATGACCGACAACAATTTTACGCCTAGCTCGTCTTCGACCTTTTTCTTAAACGGGTCCATCAGTTTATCGTTAAAGACCCGAACCTGATGCGCGGCATCTTGATGGACATAACCGGTCGCAAAGATTGAAAACTCTGGGAAAAACTGTGCCAATTCTTGCGCTGACGCGATCGACATTTCAAGGTTGCCACGGCTAATCGCCTCTAACTCGGTGCCTTGGGCAAAAAGTGTCGCGTTATAACCTGGCTGGTAGTCCGCAAAATCGGAAACCATCGGCCCGAAAACTTCGGCCATGGCGCGCGACCGTTGGTCCGTTTCGGATCCCGCAGTCGCAAGGCGCAGAGTAAGCTTGTCGGCCGCAGCACTGGCGCCAACCGATACAAGTAGGGCGCTTGCCGCCATCGCGGATGCAAGGGCCATGCGGCGTGTTAATTTCAAAGTCATTTAATCCTCCCAATTATTCTTAGCATCTAAATGCTTGGTCGACAGTTGACCGGATTTAATTTCAAAATTCAAGATAATATTAAAAATATCAGACATTTTTTGAGGATATTTTGTCTGACTATGAAATCGGCGTGACATTTATGATTTGCCCACTTTCGCAGGATCGTTGAACGGCCTCGATGATCTGTGTTGTTCTTACACTATCCACCAGTGACGTCTGCGGTTCCGTTTCGCCCCTGATAACTTCCGCGAAATGTTGTATCTGCAGGACCAACGGATCGGTATCTATGGATGCAAGGTGTTGTGTTTTAAACGCGGTCCACCAATCCGGTGTGCCTTGATGCTGCCACAGGGTCATATCTGGCACGGACAATGAACCAACGCTGCCCCCGATGCGATAACAGCTTTCGTCCGTTTTGGGATAGGCCGGATTTTCGCCGGATGTGCATTCCCAACTCCATGGGGATGCGATACTGTCTGACACCGAAATCGTACCGACCGCACCACTTTCAAACCGCAAGACAGCCGTGGCAAGGTCTTCGTTTTCATACCCGCGCAGGGCAGGTGTGGACATCGCATAAACCGTTTCAACATCCCCACATAGATAGCGCATCAAATCAATATCATGTGCCAAGTTCACCGAAATTGGGCCAGCCCCCGACTTTTTGCGCCATGGCGCTTGGTCGAAATAGTAATCGGGCTTGTAAAACCAGCATTGCGTTGCGATGGCACGCAATTGACCCAAATGGCCTTGGTCTATCGCGGTTTTTGCGGCTTGGATTTTGGGGTTATAGCGACGATGGAACCCTGTCAAAATTGGAACGTTCCGTGCCCGCGCCAGATCCAGCAACGTCGCTGCATCTGCCGTGTCATTGCACAGTGGTTTTTCGACAAGTACCGGCAAACCGTGGTCCACACAGATCAAACATTGTTCTATGTGCATCTGCGTTGGCGTTGCCAGAATCACCCCATCTGGTTGGTGGTCCGTTACCATCTGCGACAGGGAGGAAAACCATGCGCACCCCATGTCATTGGCGATCTGTTGTGCCTGTGGATCTGGATCGACAATCGCGCTTAGCTCGGCTTGCTTGACCCCTTGAATGATCTGCGCGTGGCGGCGGCCAATTAATCCCAGCCCCACAATTGCAATGTTTACGGACATGATTTGCATTCACTTTGTCACAACTTCGGTTTATGTAGCGTACAAAGCCGATGTCCCGCTGTAAACATAGGAAATAATGTAAAATATCGGATATTTTTGTGGACAGATCCCGTAAACAGCGGTCAAATGTATCCGGCCGGAGGCACTGATGAAGAAAACCGCAAACACGATCGGCGAAACGACTTATTCGCAAATTAAGTCCGACATTATTTTTGGCGTTTTGGCGCCGGGCTCAAAGCTAAAGCTAGAAGCCTTGAAAACGCATTACACCGCCAGCAATTCAACCCTCAGAGAGACATTGAACAGATTGGCCAGCGATGGTTTTGTCCTCGCAGAAGAGCAACGCGGATTTTTCGTCAAGCCTGTGTCCCAAGAAGATCTAATTGAAATCAGCCAGCTGCGGATTTTGCTAGAGGCACATGCCCTGCGTCAATCCATCAAACACGGTGACACAAATTGGGAGGGCAATCTGGTCGCAGCCCATCACAAATTGCATTCAGTCGAAAAGCGCATGCTATCCGGTGATATGAGCGACAAAAAACTGTGGAAGCAATATGATTGGGAATTTCACCTTGCCCTTATCCAAGCGTGTGACGGTCCGAACCTATTGCAACTGCATGGCAAGTTATTTGATCAATACCTGCGGTACCAAATGTTGGTTTTGACCAACCGCGGCCAGGTCGCCGTCGATGAACACAAGCAAATGCTGCAAGCGGCACTGGATCGTGATACGGATCGATCGATTCAATTACTAGAGCAGCATGTTCTAGGTGGCTTGGAACATACAATTCGCGAATTTCCAGTCATATAAAGTGTATTTGAGGGTGTCTAATTACGCGATAATTCGCTGTTGATCTGGCTATGGTGAAAATTTTCGCGATAACCCGTGAATATTTTTTATCGTATTTACGAAATTTTTGCGAACCAAAGGTCACCTAATTCTCGGGATATGTTTGGTGGGTGTTTAAGGCGCTGTGTTAAATCTTGAAACGTTTGTGAGTCCTAGTTATGTCGTTTTTATGATGCCTTGTGTCTAGGAAGACGGATCATATCAGTGCTTTTGCCAGGCGCGCTTTGGGATCGGTTTCAGAGATTCATCGAAAAAAGATTAAGTGGACACGCTGCACCGTTGCGTCTGAAACCTATGTCCGGAATTGGAGCGCGTTGGGGTATCGGCATCCGCTGGACTGGGTAAGCCTTGGCTGCGTCTCAAGATTACTCTCGCGCTAAACGCACGTCTGATTCATCCTGCATGTTTCTTTTCGAATTGATCGAGTAGGACGGCGATATGAAAATCCTAGAACTGGCCAGTGTACTTGCAGCAGTCTTAGTGCTCCAAGCGTACCCTGATGCGATTTGCAGGTTCCCACAAAAACTGGGCTTCACTTTTAAAAGTAAAGAGGATCAAACAACGATCTGGAAAATCTTTCTCCTGATGAACACTTTGATTGCTATCGAGCGATGCCGTGTAAGAGTAAGAAAATAGCGTGTGGGCTGGGTCAAGCACCGCCTCGCAGCTATCTCGGCTCGAACGGCTGGTGATGGATATAGCTTTTGCGTAAAGAGGCGCGAAAATTTTTGTCGCTTGTGTTTCGCAGGTCTTGGTTCCTGTACTAGAGGTAGTAGATCATCGTGATCTTAGGCAACCTTGCCAAACACAAGAATGCCGATGCCGCTAACGTAAAATGCGAAGCTGAAATCGGATTCTTGGTTTTGCCGCCATACAGTTTAGAACAGAACGCGATTGACATGGCGTTCTCGAAACTCCAGGCGCATTTGAGCAGGATAGGCGCTCGAACTGTCACTGAAATGTTTAGCGCACCGTCCGAATTCTGCCGCCTATACACAACAAACGAATGTCGGAACTATTTCAAGGCGGTATGATATTTCTCAGATTAAAGGTCGGACACTTTATGCCCTGAAAAAAGCGTGCTCGCAAAAATTGTAAACGCGCGAATATGGGAAGTTATCATAGGGTTAAGTGTACTCAAAAGTGTATCCATAAAAAGAACCAAACCAACTAGCCCGTTGATATAAAAACGACTATGGGGATTTAGTTGGAGCGGGTGATGAGATTCGAACTCACGACATTTACCTTGGCAAGGTAACGCTCTACCCCTGAGCTACACCCGCGTCCTTGGGTGGTTTGCGTATACTGGGGATGGGCAGGGGGTGCAAGTGGAAAAAGAGCGCGCTTTTAAAATTTATAACGTGCCGCAAATGGCACATTACATTTACGCAGTCTGTAGGGTGATTTTTTGCTGATTACGAAAGTGGTGGGCGACCTAGGAATCGAACCTAGCGTGCGTCTCCGCGAGGGAGTTACAGTCCCCTGCCACACCTTGCGGCCTGTCGCCCACTTTCCCGCGAAACGCGGTGTGCGGTGGGAATACCTGTGATAAAATCCCGCGTCAACAGGAAAATCCCTTGAAACTGCAACTGTTTTTTGCGCACAAGGAAATTAACCACAAAAAGGCGTGAAATTATGAAAAAACCAACTTGGGTCATCGAAAAAGAGCAGGCAAAAAAGGCTGCAAAATCGGAAACGGTTTGGTTGTTTGGTCTGCATGCAGTTCGTGATGCGCTGTTGAACCCCAATCGACAGATCGAACGTCTGGTTGTGACAAAAAATGCGGCGGATAAATTGGCGGATGCCATCGCGCAATCGGGAATCACCCCCGAATTGTCAGACCCGCGCAAATTTGCAGCGCCGCTCGATTCGGGGTCGGTCCATCAGGGCGCCGCATTAGAGGCAAAACCCTTGGCTTGGGGATCGCTTGAGGATGTGGCATTGGCCCCCGGTCAGGGTGCGCCGCGGCTGGTATTGTTGGATCAGGTGACCGATCCCCACAACGTCGGCGCAATTTTACGATCGGCCGAGGTGTTTGGTGCCAATGCGGTCATTGGAACCCTGCGCCACAGTGCGCCCGAAACCGGTGCCTTGGCCAAAACGGCCAGTGGCGCGTTGGAACGCCAACCCTATCTGCGCCTGCGCAATTTGGCGGATACGATTATTCAGCTGCAGGATATGGGGTATCTGGTTCTGGGCCTAGACGGCGAAGCGGATCAGTCCCTGAACACGGTCGCAGCCGACAACCGCGACCGCGCCATTGCCCTGGTTTTGGGGGCCGAAGGGCCGGGTCTGCGTCAACGCACCAAAGAAACGGTGGACATGCTGGTCAAAGTGCCGTTTTCGCGCGATTTTGGATCGCTGAATGTGTCGAACGCTGCGGCTGTGGCGCTTTATGCGGTGCAAAACACGTAAACCTGCGTTGAACCGCTGCGCCACGGTCCCTATATTCAGGGGCAAAGGGATTGTGCCATGGCTTATGAAAAAATTGTGACCTGTTGTTATTGCGGCACGCGGGCGGCATTGGTTCTGAAGGGCGATCAAAAACATGCCTTGGCCTGTTCATCCTGCGGTGCGCCCATTACCCAGATGAAACATCTGAAAAAATCGGCCCCCGTTTCTGATCCGGCCACTGCGGGTGGGTATCATTCGACCCAACAGGCCTATGGTCTGCCGCGTGTGGCGAAATCAACCAAGGTACCCAAGCCCAAGAAAAAGAAACGCAAAGCCAAGAAATCCTATAAAATGTTCAAAGAGGTCTTTGACCTGATAGAAGATATTTTTGACTAAGCCACTATAGGACGCAAAATGACACAGGTTTTATACTCTGCCGCGCAGCCATTGGAATTTGATCGCCCCCTGCGGATTTTGGCGCTGGTGTCATTAGAACTGGATGCACCGCAGCGCGATGTCATATTGGATCAGCTGGATCAGAATTTGACTGTCCCGCAGGTGGGGTATGATCTGGTCGAACTTCCCAATACGATGGCCCTGCGTTCGGCGATCCCGATGGGGCATAGGTTGGGCAATTATGATGGCTATGTGGTGTTTGATCGACCTGTGGCGCCCAAGGATTGGGATGCATCACTGACATTATTCGCAGCACAGGGGTTATGTGTGCAACTGGTGGATGGCGGGCAGGGGCCCGATCTGGTCGCGACCGATTGTCGGGCGCAGATAAATGCGGCCTTGCATCTTGTGGCCTTGACGCGTAAGTGGACGGCTCAGCAAGGCAGCGCGGGATTCCGCGCGCCATCGCAGCGATATAATCTAGCCACCGGCGGCACCACAGTATGACACAGACGACCGAACCCTCAGGTAACCAAAAACGCAAAATGAAATCAGCCAGCCGTCTTTATGCGGTGCAGGCGCTGTTTCAATTGGAACAGTCGGGCCAGACCGTTGAACGTGTGTGCCATGAATTTATCGAACATCGCATTGGCGCGGATTTGGACGATGTGACATTGCAAGACGGGGATTTGGACCTGTTTACCACCATCGTGACCGAGGCCGTCAATTACCAAGCGCCCATCGACCAAATGACAGACCGTGCCTTGGTTGCCAAATGGCCCTTGGGGCGTATCGATCCGACATTGCGATCTGTTTTTCGTGCGGCCGGGGCCGAATTGATGCGCACGGATACGCCCGCGCGTGTGGTGATTTCAGAATATGTCGAATTAACTGCCGCGTTTTTCCCCGATGGTAAGGAATCAAAATTCGCGAATGCCGTCATGGACCATATGGCGCGCGAGGCCAAACCAGAGGATTTCTGATCTGGCCCCAAGTTTGGCCCCAATCGTGGCCCGATTCAGGGGTTAGCCGCGGTTTTGCGCGATTTGCCGGGCCAGTGCCTGCATCAATTTGTCAATGCTTGCCAGATAGCGATCGTTGGTCATCTGACCTGCGTCATCGAATTCGGCCTGTGCTTGGGCGATGCAAACGGTGGGCTGGGTGATCAAATCGGCGCCCAAGGGCAACAGACAATGGCGCATGTGATACAGCCCCGCTTCGCCCCCTGTGCGGCCTGCGGCGGCGGATAATGTGGCCACCGGTTTGCGCGCCCACAATCCGCCGGGAATACGGCTGATCCAATCCAGTGCGTTTTTCAATCCGCCGGGGATCGCTTTGTTATATTCGGGGGTGCAAATGATGACGCCATCTGCGGCGCGCAATTGATCGGCCAAGGTTTGCACCGATTGCTGTATCCCGCGGTCCTCGACGTCGCCATTGTAAAGGGGCAGATCAATATCTGCCATTTCGATTTGGCAATCCCCATAGCGATGAACCGCCGTTTGCAACAGTTTGCGGTTATAGGATTGCGCGCGCAGTGAACCGCAAATTCCCAAGATTTTATCCATCATCATCCCCTGTGGTTCAATCCATTCATTCAGAATGTACCACCTAGCACGTTGAAAACAAAAAACAATGAAGAATGTGGCGGGCCCGTAGCGACCGTTAAGGTTGACGCATTCCCGAGGACCTGTTTGAACAGGTGGGCGCCAGGTAACTAGGCCAGGACCCAGACAGAGCCAGCTCCCTCGGAGTAATTATAGGCCGACGGAATGTAACCCGAGCAACGCGAAGAACAGCACCCGCCACCCGCGCACATATGTATTCCCCACCCATTTGGCAAGGGCAAAGTTTCCGAGATTGTCTGGACCTTTGGCGGCAAATGGCGTTTTATGCCGCTATGACGATGCGCGATCTTGATCCCCCCATGATGCAACCTGGCCAAATTCTGGCGCGCGGTGTGGTGCGCCATATGGTCGAATTGGGCCATGCCAGTCTGTTGGAATTTATTCCCAGCCGTGGGCTGCGTGTTGATGTTATGGTGATGACAGGGCAGGATGAATTATGGGTGATTGAATGCAAATCATCGCGTGCGGATTTCACGTCTGACAAAAAATGGCAAAACTATCTGGATTGGTGTGATCGATATTTCTGGGCCGTTGATCCCGATTTTGATCTGGATTTATTGCCTGCGGACACAGGCATCATTTTAACGGACGGCTATGGCGCGGATATTATTCGCCCCGCACCGATTGATAAACTGGCCCCGGCGCGGCGCAAAACATTGATGAAAAAAATGGTGCAGCAGGCCACCGCGCGGCTGACCCGGCTGCAGGATCCAAACGTCACGCTTTAGCGTTTTTTTCCGCCCAAAGATTTGGCGGCCTGTGCCGCTGCCAAGATTTCTTCGGCAATTTCGGTCGCCTCTTCTGGGTCGAAATCCATGGGAATTTCAATGTCATCTGCATAGATATAGATTCGCACCATGCCTTGGTCCGTGGGGCCAATTTGCAGGTTTGCTTCGATTTGTGATTGATCGTTAATGCCCATTGGTTTGTGCTCCTATCGGTTTGAAACCGAGTTACTGCGCGCCTTGGTGTTTTGCAACAGCTGATCGTGATAGAAAAATCCATTTATCACGTCGATTCCCGACAAAAGAGGGTTGCATTCGCCGAGCGTCAAAGCTAAATCCCCAAGTGTTGCCGCCTTAGCTCAGTTGGTTAGAGCGCTGGATTGTGGATCCAGAGGTCCCCTGTTCAAGCCAGGGAGGCGGTACCATCCCCCCAAAATCATCATTGTGTGAATGCACCACAAGCCTGCGGTGGGCAGGTGTGGCGTTCAGGTATGGGCCAACTGCGGCGCTGCCCAGAGGCATAAAAAAACGGGCCGCCCAGCATAGGGTGCGCAGCCCGTTTTGCAAAACCGCAATGGTTTACTGGTCGTCGCCAGATGTGCCACCGGTGACCTGTGCAGCTGTTTCACCTGTTCGCATATCGTTAAACGATCCGAACAGTTCAACGGCCGTGTTCGTTGTTTCGCTGTCTTTACCTGCACCAAAAAACATAAAATAACCAAAAACACCAAAACCAATGATAACGGCAAAAACAATCATGCCCTCGGCTTGGCCCAGGCCTGATTGATCTTTGATAAAATTTTTGAAAATTTGCATTTGTTCCCGTTTCAGTTTCGTGGTTGGAAACCGCGACCTAATGGGGGAATATGGCGTTAATATGACGTTTTTATCATATTAACGCTGGGATCAATTATCCATTTTCAATGCGTTGATAAACGCTTCTTGTGGGATGTCCACCTTGCCGAATTGGCGCATTTTCTTTTTGCCGGCCTTTTGTTTGTCCAACAATTTGCGTTTACGCGTTGCGTCGCCGCCATAACATTTGGCGGTCACATCCTTGCGCAGGGCGGCCAATGTTTCGCGGGCAATCACCTTGCCACCAATCGCGGCCTGGATCGGGATTTTGAACATGTGGCGGGGGATCAGATCCTTTAGCTTTTCGCACATGGCGCGCCCGCGGGTTTCGGCGCGGTCGCGATGGACCATAGTTGATAGCGCATCCACAGGTTCATCATTGACCAAAATCGACATTTTCACCAAATTATCCTGACGATACCCCGTCATTTGATAATCAAAGGATGCATATCCCTTGGTCACCGATTTCAAACGGTCATAGAAATCAAACACAACCTCGTTCAGAGGCAGGTCATAGACGACCAAGGCGCGCGATCCTGCATATGTCAAATCCATCTGGATCCCGCGGCGATCCTGACACAGTTTCAACACATCGCCCAGATAATCGTCGGGCACCAAAATGGTGGCCTTGATGCGCGGTTCCTCTAGGTGGTCGACCTTGGACAGATCGGGCATATCGGCGGGATTGTGCAATTCGATCATTTCGCCATCGCGCATATAGACGTGGTAAATCACGCTGGGCGCAGTTGTGATCAGATCAATATCATATTCGCGTTCGATGCGGTCGCGGATCACCTCAAGGTGCAACAAACCCAAGAACCCGCAACGGAACCCAAAGCCCAAGGCGGCCGATGTTTCCATTTCAAAACTGAATGACGCATCATTCAGCGCCAGTTTTTCGATGGCATCGCGCAAATCTTCGAATTCGGCGCTGTCGACGGGGAACAGACCACAGAAAACCACCGGTTGGCTGGGCTTAAAGCCGGGCAGGGGCGTGTCTGCGCCTTTCTTTTCGTGTGTGATGGTGTCACCCACGCGGGTGTCGCGCACCTGTTTGATGGATGCGGTGATGAACCCGATTTCACCTGGGCCCAATTCGTCGACTTTTTGCATGGCGGGGCGGAACACGCCGATGCGGTCAATCTGGTGAACAGTCCCGTTTGACATCATTTTCACGCGATCTTTCAGCTTTAGCACGCCGTCCATGACGCGCACCAAAACCACAACGCCCAGATAGGCATCATACCAACTGTCAACCAACATCGCCTTTAGGGGCGCATCGCGATCGCCCGTCGGCGCGGGCAGTTTTTGCACAATCGCTTCTAGGGTTTCCTTGATCCCGATTCCGGTTTTGGCGCTGACCTGAATGGCCTCGGATGCGTCAATGCCAATCACGTCCTCGATCTGTTCGGCCACGCGGTCGCATTCCGACGCGGGCAGGTCAATTTTGTTCAGGACCGGCACAATTTCGTGATCGGCATCAATCGCCTGATAGACGTTGGCCAATGTCTGTGCTTCGACGCCTTGGGTGCTGTCAACGACCAGTAACGACCCTTCGACGGCGCGCATGGATCGCGACACTTCGTAGGCGAAATCGACGTGGCCGGGGGTGTCGATCAGGTTCAAAACATAGGTTTCCCCGTCATCGGCCCGATAGTCGATGCGCACGGTGTTTGCCTTGATCGTGATGCCGCGTTCGCGTTCGATATCCATGCTGTCCAGCAGCTGTTCTTTCATATCACGATCTTGGACCGTGCCAGTGGATTGGATCAGCCGGTCGGCCAGGGTGGATTTCCCGTGGTCGATATGGGCTACGATGGAAAAGTTGCGGATTTTATCAAGATCGGTCATAGGCCAGCATATGGTTTGATTTTGTGATTTGGTCAAGATATGAAACGCGTCTGCCAAGGCGCGCGTGCAATTATTTTACGGCCGTCGCGCCAGATATTGCCCAAGCCCGCACCCGTCGCGCACCCGTATTGAGCGGCCGCCGTATTCATGGTATCCTTTTGCCAAGAGCAAGACCGAGAACAAAACCAAGACAGGCAGAGCAATGGCCAAGTTATCCGCCCTAGCAGGTGCATTGATCCTATGTGTGTCCGCAACCACCGCGGTTGCAGATCCCGTAGGGCGCGCCTGTATGAAAAGTGATCGTGCCAAATCGAATGCACGTCTGTGCAAATGCATTCAATCGGCCGCTGATGCAACGCTGACACGGCGCGATCAGGAACGGGCGGCCAAGCTGTTTTTGAAGCCCGAACAGTCACAAAACCTGAAAATGTCAAATCGTCGGGGTGACGAAAAATTTTGGGACAGGTACAAGGAATTTGGCGAACTGGCCCAAGCGTTTTGTTCCTAAGGTTATTTGAAAAACACGCGCAAGGTTTGTTCAAACGCCCGCGGTTGTTCCGCGTGCAGCCAATGACCCGCATTGGGGATTTTGGCAAAGACGGCATTCGGGAACAGCTGTTTTATTTTGGGGCGATGATCGGGCAGAACATAGGAACTGTTCGCGCCGGATAAAAACAGCGCTGGTTTGTCAAAGCGGCCGGTGACATCGGGAAACCCCAGCACATGATGCATATCGCGCAGCAACACATCCAAATTCAGTTTCCAGCGTTTGTTTGCCAAATCCAGTGATTGGGTGAAAAAACTTTGCAATGTTGGGTCGGGGACCTGTGCAGCCAAGGCTTGGGCCACATCGGATCGTTTTTCCATATGTGCCAGATCAATCGATTGCATCGCTTGGATATATTGCGACTGATCATGGCCATAGGCCACGGGGGCAATATCGGCCACCAGCAGGCGGTTGACCAAATCGGGACGGGTCAGCGCCAAAACCATGGCCGCCTTGCCCCCCATGGAATGACCCACCACATCCATTGGGGTGCCGTGGGCTTCGATCACCTGTGCCAGATCCTGTGCCATGTCCAGATAACTATGGGTGTCACACCACGGACTATCGCCGTGATTGCGTTGATCAACGGCCATGACACGTCGGCTGTCGGACAGGCGTTTGCTGATCACGCTCCAGTTACGGGCAGAGCCGTATAGACCGTGAACAATCAATAAATCGGGCAGATCTGATGCGCTGCCATAGGTCAGTGTGTTTAGCATAAAACGGGTTTAGCCTAGTGCATTCGCGCTGGCCAGTGCTGATTTGCGCGATATACTGCGACTATGTGCGGACGTTTTTTATTGACCCATCCCAATGATGCGCTGGCGCGGTTGTTTGATGCGCAGCCCGTGAATGATTTACCGCAAGGGGATCGATATAATATCTGCCCCACGCAATCTGTGGCGGTGGTTGTGCAGGGGGCGCAGGCTGCGCAGGGTGCTGGCCCCCGTGTTTTGACACATAAACGATGGGGATTCGTGCCGCATTGGTACAAACAGCCAAACGATGGGCCCCTGTTGATCAATGCCCGCAGCGAAACGATTGCGCAAAAACCGGCCTTTGCGCAGGCCTGCCGCACATCGCGATGTTTGATCCCTGCGTCCGGATTTTACGAATGGACCAAGGATGCATCAGGGCATCGGTTGCCGTGGTATATTACCCGCCGCGATGGCGGTGTGATGGTCTTTGCCGGTGTCTGGCAGGACTGGGGCGCAGGCGACGCCCGCATCAGCACCTGCGCCATTGTGACCACGCAGGCCAATTGTGCAACCCAACAGATCCACCACCGTTTGCCTGTGATTCTGGGCCCGGATGATTGGGCGTTGTGGTTGGGCGAACAGGGCAAGGGGGCGGCGCGCTTAATGCAGCCCTGTGCGCCTGATGTTTTGCAGTTTCACCGTGTCGACGCGGCGGTGAATTCAAACAAAGCCACCGGCGCGCAGTTGATTGAAAAAATCGTCTAAAGCCGGCGGTATGCCAAAAAAATTGCGCACAAACATGGTGATGTTGTCTTGACGCTGCGGCTGGGTTGTTTTATCACGCCCCCAAGCGAGCGGGTATGGTGAAATGGTATCATAAGAGCCTTCCAAGCTTAAGGCGCGGGTTCGATTCCCGCTACCCGCTCCAATTATCCCAAATCTGTCGCTCTCGATTGTACGTCACAAGGTGTCGCCAATAACGTTTGTTTTCCATAGGTTAATCTTGGCAATCTCTTCCTCGGTTAGGGATCGGTTATAAAGCAAAAAGGCAAAGCAGTTCATTTTTGCAAACCCGTCCGGCACGCCGCTTCCATTGACTTTGTAGCCGAACCCAAGGTTGCCCACTTCGTTTACGACGGTCCCATTCGCGCCAAAGCTGTCAGGTGGATTGCCTGACGACAAGGTTACGCCATCCACCGTGATTTTCTGATCCACTGCCGAGGCCGTCAGCGCAATTGTGCGAATTGTCGTGTTGTCGGCCAGATGCTTCAAATTGCCGGTCAGGATGCGACCATCGCTGACGCTGCCATAGTCCCAATAAAAATTGCCATTGCCCCATGGAAAATGCACGCCCATGCGCCGGTTGGTCGAATAGCGGTTTGGTCCGATTTTTTGCGTATAGCCAAAATTGCTTTGGTTTGCGAGGTTTAGGGTTGAAATACACACGATTGAGGCCGCTTGCCCATCCGCCGAAACCAGCTTGGAAATCGGAAACCCGTCGACACCCAGCCCCATACTAAGCCCGTCTGTATGCATATAATACAGCCCATTTGTTGCGCAATACTGCAGCAAGGGCGCATCGGTTAGGTAATTGGTCATTTCGGTGCCTGTGGCGCTGTCACGCAGGGCCAAAATTCTGGGGTTTGCAGGGTCTGTGAAATCCAGTGTTGAAATTTTTAATGATGGAATGAACGCCAGTGCCAAGCCGTCTGTCACTGGAAAGGCGGGCAATGCTTCGTTCAGGTCGGTCGCAGATTTAAGGGCATAGTCGGCACTATCGATGGGGGTGGCGGATAGGCTGGCCAAAAAATCGGCCTCGGTTCCGCTGTTGCCTTGGGCGATCCAAATGTCATAGGCGCTGGCACCATCGGCCCCATCGACCCCATCTGAACCCGCAGGCCCCGGATCCCCCATCGGGCCGGCGGCGCCATCTGCCCCTGCCGGGCCAACCAGACTGGATAACCATTCGCTTAGGCTGCCCACAAATCCGTCCGCAACGGCCAATTCATAGGCCGACTGACCATCTGCGCCATTTGCCCCTGTAGCCCCTGTGGTCCCTGATCCGGTACCCGTGGTGACGGTTTGCCAGGCATCGCGATGATACACCCGCAGCGTTTGCGTGGATTGGACCCAGACCAGCAGGCCGGATTGCGGGCGAATAAAGCGCCATACGCCGTCTTGGAACACGGCGATTTCACCGTCGCGGCCCGCCCATACGCCCGTTGCGGCTGTTGCAATGATGTGGCAATCCCCTTCGGTTGGGGTTGCGGGTGGGGTGTGTTGGGTGTCGTCAAGGGCGCTGGCATGGATCAAGATATCCAAATCGTTCAGCGCTTGGTTATGGGGGACATGTTTTTGGGCCTGTGCGGGCATAATATAGGGCAAGGCAAAGCGGCGCGTGATTTCGGTCATGTCAGATCCTTTTGTCGGTCGATTGCCGCAATTACGCCAAAACAGCGTTAAAATCCCGCGTGCCGAACGTGCGCAGACTGTTGCAGTTTTAATAAAACCCGAAATGCTTTGCGCCTGATTGGTAAGCATTTGTTAGGCCCCGCGCGGTCATCCTGATTTTGGGTGAAAATTAGGGTGGTATTATGCAACTGGGTCAGATGACGCAGGGCGCAAATGATGTGCGGGTCACATCATCCTCGGGATCGATTTGGGACATCGATTACACGACGGGCGCAATTAATCAGATCACAATCGGGGCAGAGGGGGGCGATGAAACCCCATATCTGCCATCTGGTGGGGCGCAGGTTTCTGTGCGCCTGGGGCAGGCCGATATTGATATCTGGGCTGAAACCTTTCGCGCCTTTGCGTGGGATATGCGGGGGGCGGTGTTGAACTGGCCTATGACCGGGTCAGGTCTGGACGCAGATGCCGCGCCGGTGATTGCCTTGGGGGGCGGACGGATTGTGGTCGTGTCGCCCCGCGATGGTGCGGCCGTGGTGCTGCGGTTTGATAAATCGGGCGCCATTGTCCAAGAGGACCAGTTTCAATCCCCCGCACTGGTCGGGGCCAGTGGATTCGCCTTGGCCCCCAGTGATGATCTGGGGCTGGGCGAAATCAGCGTGATCAATGCGTTACAAAACACCGTCTCGGTGATTGCGGTGCGCGATCAGCGATCATTGCAGATCAGCGATCCAATCGGTCCGGCCTTGGGGTTGCCCACGGTGCAGCCGACCGACGTTATTATCATTGAAACTGCCGCAGGGCCCATGACCGTTGTCGCGTCACAGGGCACATCGTCGCTGGCCGTATTACAACAGGGCGATGGTGGGCTGCAGGTGATGGATTACATCGTCGATGATCGCACCACGCGGTTTGACCATGTATTTGCACTGGGCCATGTAATGATCGAGGATCGCTATTTTGTCGTCGCCGCCGGACGGGATCAGGGGATGACCGTTTACCACCTGCTTGCCAGTGGCAAGTTGGTTGAAATTTCATCCTTGGTTTCGGGGGTCGATGATGTATACCCACAATTTTCAGATTTTGATTTATACAATATAAACAATAAAATATACGCCGTATTTAAGGTAAAAGACGGGTCGGGATATGCCCTGCATACCCTGGATTTTTCACGCCCCCTTGGGCGCTATGATCCCACCAATGCCCAGGATCAGGTATTGATTGCAGACCTTGGGGGGCACATCGTTCAAGGCGCCGGGGGGGATGATATATTGATTGATAATTCTGGCAGCGATGATCTGTCGGGGGGCTCAGGGGCCGATACCTTTGTCCTTGGGGGGGATGGTCAATCTGACCGCATTTTGGACTTCGATCCCGCTATGGATATTTTGGATCTGTCCCAATGGCGTATGCTGTATTCCATTGACCAGCTGGACATCACGATGTCAGACCAACAGTTGACGCTGACCTATCAGGATGAAACCTTGGTTGTGATGCCCTCCGCAGGGGCGGATTTGTCGGGCTTTGGACCCGACGTTCTGCGGTTTGCCACGCGCTATGATATCGAATTGGCACCGGTCGAAGGTCCCACCATAGAACGCGATCCGGATCCATGGTCTGCACAGGTGATCATGGCAGGGCCTGCGCAAATTACATATCAATTCCCCCATGTATCTTATCGACCCAGCGATGCCCTGTCTGCGGTGCCGGTATTTTTACATTTACCACTGCGCGACACATATGCCTTTGACGCCATCGATCCTGCAAAGGGCCCCGCAATCGTCCAGGCCCAGGCAACAACTGCCCCGAATGCGCCCGTTTTGGGCAGCAGTTTCAGCGATTATATCTCTGGCTCGGTGGGCCACGATCAGCTGTTTGGGTTTGACGGCGCAGACGATCTGTTGGGCGGGGCCGGCAATGACGTGTTGCGCGCAGGCGCGGGGGCCGATCGTTTGTATGGCGGGGCAGGTCAAGACACGTTATTTGGCGGTGCGGGCGATGATGTGTTGATTGGCGGCGCTGATGCGGATCAATTCGTATTTTGTGCAGATCTGTTGCCAGATTATGACGTCATCCATGATTTTGATCCCGTACTGGATTACATTCGCCTGATTGGTCCACCGCATCACGCGATGGGCTATGATCAGATCAGCCTGCACAGTGACGGTGACGGGACCTGGATCGACGTTTGGGGCGATGTGATTTACCTATCCGGCATTGATCTAACGGATTTGGGGGCGGATCGATTTATGTTTGTCTAAGGGGTTAGGCGAAATATAAATCTGTCCAGCTTAGATCCGATAATTCCAAATCCTCAACCAAAACAGTTAGGTTTTTGTAACTGATTTCAGTGCCTTGATCTGTTTGGTTAAAGTTCACATCCTTGATCTGACCCAAAGCGCCACCGGCATCGGCATCGCGAAATGCCAAAATGTCCTGGCCGGCTTGGAAATCTGTGACGCGGTCATATTGGGCGTCCCGGTCTGAGTGAAACACAAATACATCTGCGCCTGCGCCACCTGTGATGATATCGCTGCCGGTGCCGCCAAAAATCGTATCATTACCCGCGCCACCATCAATGGTGTCATCCCCAGAGCCCGCATCAATGAAATCATCCCCGCCCAGGGCGTTGATTGTGTCGCTGCCGCCCATGCTGAAAATCATGTCAGCGCCTTGGGTGCCTTGGATCAGGTTGCTAAAGTTATCATAGTAGCTGTCGGTCAATTCGTTGCCAATTTGTGGTGTGCTGAATTTTGGGGCCTGGGCGTTGATATCCAAACCAAAGGTTGCGGTTGAAACCAAAACGCTGCCCCACAGGCCATTCATTTGATAGGGGACCGCTACATTCGATCCATGCCACAATGTGATTTGTGCAACCTCATAGGCATCTAGGGTCACGGCTAGATCTGACACAGACCCCAATTTGTTTTGGCCCAGAAATTCCAGTTCGGCGCTGACATCATTTTCCGACACAAACCGATAATCCGAAATCGACTGCGGTGTGTCTGTGATCGGAATGATGTCATCGAGGGTTGGCAGATAGGTTTTGTAAATCGTGTGTCCCGCATCATCGGTCGTGACGGTAATGTGGTCGCGATTGTTTTCGTTGAAAAACGCCAATGTTTTGTATTCTTGATATTCGTCATATGAAATGACACGTTTTGCCAAACGGTTCAGGCCGGCGTCATTGCCCATTTCGCTTAGCCCGTCGGATGTTGTCGGATCAATCCCAACCACAATCGCGTTAAAGCTGTTGATTTGCGCCGCAAACCCGCGCACATCCATGGTCAATGTGACAGTGTCGGGCGTGCGTGAACTGATGTACAAAACGGTTTTTTCGCTGTTTTGAAACGCGTTTACGTCCAAACCGTCAACCCAGCTGGTGTTGGACAGGTTCAGCATCTGCATCGGATCAGTGACGGACAGGGCTAGGCTGTCATTCATCAATCCGAACAGGGCCCCGGCGGGCGACACCTGGGCCGTGGTTAATTCAAAATTTCCGGCCAAGGCGTTGCCGGTTTTGTGCTGCAGGGGCCAAATAAAGGCGGATGTTGTCCCCATATCAATCATGTAAACGAATTGGTTCAGCAGGGTCCCCGCCGCCTTTAGGCCCTGTTGGTCAACATTGTCCTTTTGGATGTTCCATTCGGTGATGTGCAGGTTCAGTTCCGCCAGATTGGTGCGTTCGCCCCAGGCCTGATCCCAGGCTTCGGTTTTGTCATATAAATAACGCGTTTCACGATTTATCTGCGCCCAATCACCGGCCTGTGCGAAATTTTCGTCACCCGCGTGATCTTCGATATAGTAATAATGCGCGATCACCCCATCGACCGCATTCAGTGTGGTGCTTGACAGCTGGCTGACAATGTCGCGATTGGCGTCTAGGTGGTTCATCGAACCTTTGTAATCGCTGCCAATGCCAAATGTTTCGGCCATTTGGATCAGGATGTCGGGCTGTTCATCGGCGCTCAGGCCTTGATCGCGAAATGCGGCATCGATTGCGCGCACGGCCAGATCCGCGCGCTGGCCATACAGGGTTTCGTTGATCACCTCGGGCAGGATGGAATATTCATTGCCAACCTCAATGCCGCTGACATAATCGCCATAATATTTCATCAACAGGGATGTGAAATTGTACACTTCGTCATAGCTGATGATCCGCTTGGCCGTTATGCCAACGGTGACTTGCATTGGGGTCCCATTTGCATTTTGCTCTTTCACCCAATTCATGAATTCGACCAGCGTTGGCGACAAACGATTGCCCGATGTTTCGGCCATCAAATCGTTTTGCACCTCCAGTGTGCCACCGGGAAAACGCAGATGCGTGATGCCCAATTCATCAATCGCCGTCTCAAAGCCAGGGCGGACAACGTTTGCAATGGATGTATTTGTATCTGCCAGTGCATTCACACCAAAAACTTGCTCAGACACCACGGCATCCGTAAAAAGCGGCGTGTTAAAAGTTATGGTTTTGAACTGGTTCATAATGTGTCCATAGGGTGATAGCGATAAATATATGCTATCAAAAAGACACTATATTGACCTTGATCAAAAGACGGATTTTTCTATCCCGTATGGCTGAAAATATGCGAAATACAGGATATTTTATTCTTTAGGATAATACGGGAAAAAATCATTGTATCCTATGGTAATTTGAAAAAACCAATTAAAACAAAGGATAGTATATTTTTTTAATATTATAACCTTGGAATGTATTTCTAAAGCCCGTGTTTCTAACCCAAGGCTTATACCTCTTGGGTTAGGTGGCGGGTAAAATGGACTAAAGATTTTTCAAAATAATAAAACGGTTATATTAAACTCACAAAAAGAATAGTTATCAATATGATAGTATACATTTGTATTCTGATTGAGAGAGAGGAAATTGTGATACCAGCGTTAGCTGATTCGGCGCATGGTCTTAGGTCTGCCGCCTGTACAGGGCTTGCGGCGAATGTGCCGCTTTGTGCCGAAATGATGCAGTTTTTTGCATGTAAATGCTTGACCTTTGGCCAGGGATTTGGGTTTAACGGCGGAGACGTTAGACAGGCAGGAATTCAATGACCCCAACACAGGAACGCGCGAAATCGAAACAGGTGTCCCAACTGGCCGGCCTATGGCCATTTTTGCGTCCGCACCGCATGTTAATGGTGATGGCGCTGTTGGCGTTGGTGTTGACGGCGGGGGTGTCCTTGACCATGCCTTTGGCCGTGCGCCGCGTGGTTGATACATTTTCGGTCGAAGATGGTCGCATTCTGGATTGGTATTTTTCCGCAGCGATGGGCATTGCCCTGTTATTGGCCATCGGTACGGCGCTGCGCTATGCGCTGGTGACGCGTTTGGGTGAACGTGTGGTCACCGACATCCGCAAGGCAGTGTTCGCGCGCGTCATGGATATGGGCCCTACATTTTTCGAACGGATCATGACGGGCGAGGTGCTCAGCCGGATTACGACAGACACCACATTGATCCTGTCGGTGGTTGGGTCATCTGTGTCTGTTGCGTTACGAAATGTGCTGATTTTTGCAGGCGGTTTGGTGTTGATGTTGCTGACATCGGCCAAGTTGACCGGTCTGGTCTTGTTGATTGTTCCCGCCGTTGTGGTTCCCATTTTAACCTTGGGGCGTAAACTGCGCAAACTCAGCCGCGAAAATCAGGACTGGATCGCCGCAAGTTCCGGCACCGCATCCGAAGCCTTAACTGCCGTGCAAACAGTTCAGGCCTTTACCCACGAAAAAATGACCCAAAGGTCGTTTGATGATGTGTCAGAACGCAGCTTTGGCGCCGCGCGTCACCGCATTACCACCCGCGCCGTGATGACAGCGATTGTCATTTTTCTGGTGTTTGCCGGGGTTGTGGGGGTCTTGTGGATCGGTGCCCGTGACGTCCGCGCCGAAATGATGAGCGTGGGCGCATTGGTCCAATTCGTGATTTATTCGGTCATGGTTGCGGGGTCTGTTGCGGCCCTGTCCGAAATTTGGGGCGAATTACAACGCGCGGCGGGTGCCACGGAACGTTTGGTCGAATTGCTCAATGCCCAAGATATCTTGCAAGACGCGGATCAGCCCGTCACATTGCCCACCCCTGTCTCTGGCGCTGTGACATTTGAAAACGTGTCCTTTACCTATCCTGCGCGGCCCAATACATCTGCATTGCAGGGGATCGATTTGCAGATCAAATCAGGGGAAACGGTGGCCTTGGTGGGGCCGTCAGGGGCCGGGAAATCCACGATCATTCAGATGATTTTGCGGTTCTATGATCCAGACCAGGGGCGCATTACACTGGATGGTGTTGATCTGCGTGATATGGCGCGCCAGGATTTCCGCAAACACCTGTCCCTGGTGCCACAGGATCCGGTTATTTTTGCGGCCTCGGCCATGGAAAACATCCGCTTTGGTGCGCCCGATGCCACCGATGCCACCGATGCCCAGGTGATCCAAGCCGCCAAAGCCGCCGCGGCGCATGATTTCATCATGGCACTGCCTGATGGCTATGACACCTATGTCGGGGAACGCGGTGTGATGTTGTCGGGCGGGCAAAAACAACGGATCGCCATTGCGCGTGCGATATTGCGCGATGCGCCTGTGTTATTGCTGGATGAGGCCACCAGCGCCCTAGACGCCGAAAGCGAACGCGCCGTACAGAATGCGGTCGATCAACTGTCGCAAAACCGCACAACCGTCATTGTCGCGCACCGTTTGGCCACCGTTAAGAAAGCAGATCGGATCGTGGTGATGGATCAGGGGGCTATTGTGGCGATTGGCACCCACGACAGTCTGGTTCAAGAGGGTGGTTTATATGCCCGTTTGGCGCGCTTGCAGTTCACCGATGGTGCGGCGGACCTGACGTAACGCAACCAACCCTTGTCTTGGCGCAAAAAATACCCAATTATCGATGAAATGAAACACTCGTGAACTATAAACACGAGGGCTAAGGGAGATATGAAATGAGCTTTCAGACGATCGATGACATGATCGCCATTGAAAACGCTTGCGCGTTTGAAGATTTGGGGTTGGAAAAAACCCTCTATCGCGTGTTGTCAAATACCGCCCAGAAATTTCCGCAACGTCCTGCTGTGACATTCCAATTGATGTCAGGTCCCAAGGATCCCGCCGAAACAATGACGTGGTCGCAGCTGCATTCCAAAACAACGCAGGCCGCGAATATGTTTCGCGCCTTGGGCGTGGGGCCATCGGATGTTGTGGCCTATATCCTGCCAAATTCCAATGAAACGGTGCTGACCCTGTTGGGGGGCGCGGTTGCGGGCATTGTGAACCCGATCAACCCCTTGTTAGAACCCGAACAAATGGGCGCAATCCTGCGTGAAACAGGGGCCAAGGTTGTCGTCACGCTTAAGGCATTCCCAAAAACCGATATTGCACAGAAAACCGCCGCCGCTGTTGCGCTGGCGCCGAATGTGACCTCGGTGATCGAGGTGGATCTAAACCGCTATCTGACCCCGCCCAAATCGTGGATTGTGCCACTGGTACGCCCCAAAAACCCGGTGTCCCACACCGCCAAGGTTTATGATTTCAACACACTGTTGCGCCAACACAATACGACCCTAGATTTTGAGGACGTGAAGCAAGACCGTGTTGCCGCCTATTTCCACACGGGCGGTACCACGGGGATGCCCAAGGTGGCGCAGCATTTGTATTCTGGCATGATTTACAACGGTTGGTTGGGACATCGGTTGCTGTTTACCGAACAGGACAATGTGATTTGTCCGCTGCCGCTGTTCCATGTGTTTGCCAGCCATGTGATTTTGATGGCCATGGTGGCCTCTGGCGCACATGTGGTATTCCCAACGCCTGCGGGCTATCGCGGGGATGGGGTGTTTGATAATTTCTGGAAATTGATTGAACGGTGGAAAATTACATTCATCATCACCGTGCCAACCGCCATTTCCGCCCTGATGCAGCGCCCTGTTGATGCGGATATTTCGTCGGTGAAAACGTCGTTTTCGGGATCGGCCCCGCTGCCATTGGAACTGTTCCGCCGGTTCGAAGAGGCAACAGGCGTCACCATCGTCGAAGGCTATGGCCTGACCGAGGCCACCTGTCTGGTGTCCTGCAACCCGCCGGATGGAGAGAAAAAGGTGGGATCCGTTGGTCTGCGCTTTCCCTATACGGACGTGCGGATTGTCAAACGCGTTGACGGCGAAATGGTCGAATGTGCCACCGATGAAATTGGGGAAATCTGTGTCGCCAGCCCCGGCGTCTGGGGGGGCAACACCTATACCGAGGCGGATAAAAACCGCGATCTGTATTATAACGACCGCTATCTGCGCACAGGCGATTTGGGCCGGATCGACGGCGACAATTACCTGTGGATTACGGGGCGTGCCAAGGATTTGATCATTCGTGGCGGTCACAACATCGACCCCGCCCTGATCGAAGAGGCGCTGTTGGCGCATGATGCCGTGGCCTTTGCCGGTGCGATTGGTCAGCCTGATCCCCATGCGGGCGAAATGCCCTGCGCCTATGTTGAATTGGTGGCAGATGCCTCGGTGACAACCGACGAATTGATGGCGCTGTGCCAGGACCGCGTCACCGAACGCGCAGCCCTGCCCAAATACATCGAGGTTTTGGACGAGCTGCCCAAAACCGCCGTAGGCAAGGTGTTCAAACCCGACCTGCGCAAAAGCGCGATCACCCGTGTGTTCAATGCGGCCCTGTCTGATGCCGGATTGGATTGCCATGTCGTGGCCGTCATTGACGACAAAAAACGCGGGCTGGTGGCGCAAATTTCGACCTGCGGTGATCAGGATGCAGTGGCCCGCGCTCTGGGGGCCTTCCCAACCGGATGGGAATGGGCCTAGTCACCCGGGATCATATATTGAAGTTTTAAGCCCCCGCACTAGGTTTGGATAGTAACAGTGCGGGGGTTTTTTATGGCATGTGAAAGCGTTTTATTGCTGGGGTCCGGTCCAAATGCAACCGATGCCCGGGCCTGGTCTGATCATCCCTTTGAACGTATTGTCGCGATCAATAACGCATGGGCTGTGCGCCCGGACTGGACCGATTTGGTGTATCCTTATGATTTCGCGCATAACAGGATGCCCAAAACCTTGGCCGCAGGTCAAAGGTTGGTGCCAGACGTTGATTTCATTCCCGTTCAAAATGACTATGGCGGTGTGGTCTATGCGGGGGCAACCATGGCCTTTACCGCGGGGTATTGGGTGTTGGGGGCCTTGCGTCCGAAAATACTGGCCTATCTGGGGTGTGATATGGTCTACACCCAATCAGGGGCCAGCCATTTTTACGGGCAGGGGGCGCCCGACCCTTTGCGCGATGATCCCACGTTGATGTCGCTTGACGCTAAATCTGCACGGTTTTACGCGCATGCGCGGCGGCAAGGCTGTCAGGTGGTAAACCTGTCTACTGCGGACGACACACGGCTGTGCTGTCCCCGTGCGCGGATCGACGATTTAGGTCAACCCGACGCGTGGGATCTGGACCATGACCTGGTCGAACATGCCTTGGCCCGCGAGGCGCAGTTGGGATATTTTTTTCCCGATGGACAGTACTGGAATTCGGACAGGGCTATAGACCGCGCTGCCATTGCTGAATTGGATGATCTGTGGCTGCGCTGCGTTAAACAGCCTGCTTTTGCGGGTCATCATAGCTGACCGAACAGAACATATTATACAACAAATTGATCAGCTGTGCGGTGTTGTCGTCGGCCAGCGAATAATAAATTGTTTTGCCCTCGCGCCGCGTGGTCACCATGCCATCATCGCGCAGGCGCGCCAACATTTGACTGACCGCAGCTTGGCGACAGTTCAGGATTTCCTCTAATTCGCCCACAGATTTTTCGCCCGACCCCAAATGGCATAGGATCATCAATCGCCCTTCGTGGGCCAGTGTTTTCAAAAAACTGGCCGCCATACCGGCGTTGTGTTCCATATCCTTGGGGGGCGGTTTCAATTTATCTGGCATCGCTGATCTACCTAACTAAACACATTCTATTATACATATGTATTTCGCAAGGCGCAAGTCAACTAAACCCTAAACCTCTTTGATTGGCGCTCCTCCGGCAAAGCTGTTGCCGTTTTGGTAATCGCATGGCGCGTCTTGCATCATTAAATGCAGGCCCGTGCCGGTAAAGGGATGCGCGCGGGCCAAGTCTTCGTCCACGTCAATGCCCAGCCCGGGGACCGTTGGGGCAGGGATATAGCCGTTATCCACCCGAATGGACCCACGGATTAATCTGTCGTGGAATTCGGTTTCGATCGTTTCTGCAATCAATAAATTGGGGATCGAAACGGCAAAATGCACATTCGCGGCCCATTCAATCGGGCCGGCATACAAATGCGGGGCCATTTGCGCGTTGAACACTTCGGCGATTGCCGCGACCTTTTTCATTTCCCAAATCCCGCCTGCACGTCCCAAGGCAGGTTGTAAAATCGCCGCCCCGCCGGTTTGCAGCACGCTGGCAAATTCGGCCTTGGTCGTCATGCGTTCACCCGTGGCCAATGGGATGTGGACCGCTTGGGCCACTTTGGCAAATTCTAACAGGTTATCGGGTGGGATCGGCTCTTCGTACCACAGGGGGGCATAGGGTTCGATGGCCTTGCCCAACCGGATGGCACCGGCTGTATTGAATTGCCCGTGGGTTCCAAACAACAAATCCGCCCGATCGCCAACGGCTGCGCGAATGGCACGGCAGAATTCGACGGACAGGGAAATATCGGACATCGCAGGCTGATGCCCGCCGCGCATGGTATACGGGCCAGCGGGATCGAATTTCAGGGCTGTATAGCCGCGCGATACGGCGTCCAGCGCGCTTTCTGCGGCCATGTCCGGACTGGTCCAAAACGCCGTCATGTCATGATGAGCCAAGGGATAGAGGTATGTATAGGCGCGCACGCGTTCGTTCATCTTGCCGCCTAGCAATGCCCAAACGGGTCTGTCGCGGTCTTTGCCCAGAATATCCCAGCAGGCGATTTCCAACCCTGAAAACGCGCCCATCACCGTCAAATCAGGGCGTTGCGTGAACCCCGACGAATAGGTGCGGCGAAACATGCGTTCGATGTTTTCAGGGTTTTCATTCAGGAAATAGCGGTCGAACACATCACGGATCACATGTGTCATAGCATCGGGGCCAACAGATGCAGCATAGCATTCGCCCCAACCCACAATGCCCGTATCCGTGGTCAGTTTGACCAAAATCCAATATTGCCCGCCCCAACCCGGTGCAGGGGGGGATGTTACGATAATATCCAGATCCGTAAGTTTCATAAATGCCCCCTAGCTTGGGTCGATGTTGAATGTAATGACGTTTCGTTTGGCCGATCCTGATTTGGTATCGGCAATGGCATCGTTGATCTGGTCCAAATTCCACCGGCGCGATACCAATTCATCCAGTTTCAATCGCCCCTGTTGATACAGATCGACCATCCATGGAATATCGCGTTGGATCACCACATCACCCATTTTGGAACCGATCATGCCTTGGGCCACGGCGGCCATCATCACGGGTTCGTATGTGGCCGTGTCACCGGATTTTGGCATACCAACCATGACAATTTGTCCGCCATACCCCAAATATCGGGCCGCATCCTGATAGGCGGGGATGGCACCAACTGTGACAAATACCGCATCGGCTCCGCGCCCCATCGCGGTTTTGGCCGCGCGCCACGGGCGATCTTGGGTCGCCAATACGGTGTCGGTCGCACCAAAATCGCGCGCGATGTCCAGTTTTTCCTCGGTCAGATCCACGGCCACGATCCGACGTGCGCCCGCGATCCGCGCGCCTTGGATCGCGTTCAGACCCACGCCACCCGCTCCGATGACCACCACATCCTGGCCCGGACGAACATGGGCGGAATTGACCACAGCCCCCACGCCTGTAATCACCCCACAGGCCAGCAGTGCGGCCGCATCAAAGGGGATGTCGCGGGACACTTTGACCACCTGTCTGTGATGGATAACCACCCGTTCGGCAAAGGCCCCGCAGGCCATCGCCTGATTCATCGGCCCGCCGTCTGCCGCGCGCAGGGGGCCCGCCGTACCATCATAGGGGGTCAGACACAGGGTTGGTTTGCCCCCCACACAATTATCGCAATGCCCGCAGGACCGGATCAAGGTCACCACAACATGATCGCCCACGGCCAGACCGTGCACCCCGTCGCCGATGGCCGTTATGCGCCCTGCGGCTTCGTGGCCGAAAACGGCGGGCAATGCACCGCCCCATGCGCCTTGGGCGAATGAAATATCGGAATGGCACACGGCACAGGCGCCCAAGGTCACCTCGACTTCGTTTGCGATGGGCGCGCGCAGGTCAACCTGTTCTATGGTCAGATCTGCGCCAAATTCATGGCAAACGGCGGCTGTAATGCGTGGCATGGAAACTCCCTCTTTTTCGGGCAGTGTGCCTGTGGCATGCGCCCAAGTGCAAGCCAAAAATCGTCGCTTTTATGTCGGTTCAGTGCCTTGGGGCTGCGCCATAGGCGCGCAGAAACAAACCGAGGCTGATAACAACCAAAAGGGCCGACACCAAAAATGGTGCGCCCGGGAAATAAAACATCGCCTGAGGGCCGGAAAATGCGTAAAACAGGGCCGACATGGTCAAGGGCGTGACAATCATCGCCACCGCCATCAATGCGCTTAGCACGCCTTGCAGTTTACCCTGACTGTGGGGATCCACCGCGCCCGACATCAACGACCGAATGGCCGCTGTGGCAATCGACCCAAAGGCCGCCACAGGCGTCAGTGCCAGAACAATCCATTGATTGGCGATACTAGCCACCAAGGCCAGTGCAATAATTTCCGTAGCTAGCCCCAATGTGACCGTATGGCGTTCGCCGATGCGGGCAATGGTGGGGCGGATCAGTACGCTTTGGACCACGGCCGATGACAGCCCATAGACCGTCAGCGATACGCCAATCATAGCGGGGGACCAGCCAAAGCGTTCCAATGTAAAAAACGGCCAGATTGCTGCGTAAACGGATGTGCCGATGGAAAACAGCAAAAATACGATCAACAACACGCGCAATCCGCTGAACCGTCCAATATCCACAATCGCGGCAAAGGGGTTGATGGACCGGCTTTGAAAGGGTTTGCGATCCTCTTTGGCAATGCTTTCAGTCAGATAAATCGCGCAGACCACGAAATTCAGCGCGGCCAGCAGGGCGGCTGCGTAAAATGGTGCGCGCGCGCCCCATTCCCCCAGCAGCCCGCCCAAAACAGGCCCCAACACAAACCCCATGCCAAAGGCCGCACCGATATAGCCAAAGCGCGCAGCTTTCTGATCGGGGCGGGAAATATCGGCGACATAGGCCGAGGCGGTGGATTGGGTGGCCGCCGTAATGCCCCCCACAATGCGCCCCGCCAACAGCACCCAGATCGATGTGGCCAGGGCCATGACCAGATAATAAAACACCATCACAAACAGCGATATCAACAAAACCGGTTTACGCCCGCGCGCATCCGATAGGCTGCCCAAGGCGGGGCTGAACAAAAACTGCATCACGGCAAAGACGGTGGATAACACGCCCCCCCATAGGGTCGCGGTTGCCAAATCGGCCCGAGGCAGGACATCTAGCATCAATTCAGGCAGCACAGGGATCATAATCCCGACCCCCATACCGTCCAGCAATATGGTAAACAGCACCACCGCCAACGCGGGGCTGGATTTGGGGGCGTCTGCGGCCATGTCAGCCGCGGTCCTGCTGAATAATCTGGTCGATCATCTGGGCCAAGTCATCAGGGGCCGCAAAGAATGGCGAATGCGATGTGTCCATGTGATAGACATCCTGTGCGGGCCAGTGTGCGACCATGGTTGACTGATATTCTGGCGGTATGGTTTGATCATCGGCACAGCGAATATAGGATTTGGCAACGCTATGATAGCGATCGGTTAATGTGATCGGCGTGGCCTGGGGGGCGATGGGTTGAACGCACAAGTTCGCACGCGCCAATTCAATCGCATCAGCTGGGCAGTCGTGATAAAATACGCGTTCGATATGGTCCAATTTCACACGAAATCCCAACCCTTCTGGCGTTTTTTCGATCGCCTCTAACAGGGGCTGGCGCGGGGCCGATTTGCGCATATCGACCAAAGATCGACCCGTTTGCGGCGCATAGGCGCACAGATAAATCAACCGTTTGATTTTGTCTGGCGCGGCCTCGGCTGCGGCAGAAATCGGATAGCCCGCCATCGAATGCCCCAACAGGTATACCTGATCGTCAATCGCCTCTAAAATCGCATCGCGATAGGTATCTAGTGTGATCGTTTCAATCGGGGCAGGGTTTTGCCCATGACCTGGCAGATCAATCGCATGGGCATCGTGACCCAACCGATCCAGCGCGGGGATCAGATCGCGAAAACACCACGCCCCGTGGCAGGACCCGTGGATCAATAAAATCTTAGACATGTCCGATTTGTTCCATAAAGCTGGTTAGAATGGCCGCATATTCAGCCGGTTTATCGACGCAAGGTAGGTGGCCGGCTTTGCGGATCAATTGAAATTGCGACCCCGGGATCAGATCAACGGTTTCGCGCACCAGATCGGGGGGTGTTGATTTATCCTCGGACCCTGCAATGCCCAATGTGGGCAGGCGCAGCCCCGATGTGGGGGTATAAAAATCGGTGCCCGAAATGGCCGCGCTGCAGCCCATGTACCCTTGGGGCGGTTGATGTTCCAACATATGTTTTAGCAGGTGGAAATCGTCCGTTTTGTGAAATTCCGCAGGAAACCAGCGATCCAGGGTTGCCTGTGACAGCGCCTGTATGCCGCCCTGTTCCACCGCGTGGATGCGGTCGGCCCACATTGCAGGCTGGCCGATTTTTGCGCCTGTGTTCGATAAAACCATGGCGCGGACCAGATCCAATCGTTTGACGGCCAAGCCTTGGGCAATCATGCCACCGATGGACAGCCCCACAAACAGCGCATCGCGCACCTGCAAATGATCCAACAGCAGTTCGACATCCCGCACCAATGTTCCCATGCGATAGGGCGCAGGTGGACATTCCGACAACCCATGCCCGCGTTTGTCATAGCGGATGTAACAATTCTGCGGCGGCAACAGCGGTAAAACCCGATCCCATAGCCGCAAATCGGTCCCCAACGAATTGGCAAAGACCACAGGTTTTCCCCTTGGGTCCCCGTCCATGCGGTAATGCAGTTTGATTGATCCCAAATCGGCCAATTGCATGTGGTCTGTCCCTAATCTAGTCTGCGGTATTCATGGCCCGCAGGAACATATCATCATCGATATTGCCCCCCGATGCTACGGCAATCACCGTGTCATGCGTCACGTGCTGGGGGTAAAACAGGGCTGCGGCCAAGGCCACGGCCCCCCCCGGTTCCAAAACGATTTTTAACCGCTGATAGGCCAATTTGACCGCGCGCAGGGCCTGTTCATCGGTCACGGACAATCCCGCTTGGCAATACTGTGCCATGATGGGCAGGGTCAATTTGCCCGGCGTTGGCGTCACAATGGCATCGCAGATGGACCCGCTGGTGCGCGCATTTGTGCGATGTTCACCGGCGGCCAAGGATCGCGCCACATCATCAAACCCCGCAGGTTCGACCGTATGCACCCGCATATCGGGCGCATGATGGGCCAGCGCGGTGGCAATGCCCGATGTCAATCCGCCACCCCCGCAACACACCAGCACCTGCGCCGATGTCACGCCCATGTCGGCAGCCTGCTGCGCAATTTCCAACCCTGCGGTGCCTTGGCCTGCAATCACCTGCGGATCATCAAAGGGGCGCACCAGCGTCAATCCCCGTTTTGCCGCCAGATCATCGCCCAAGGCATCGCGATCCTCGCGGTCGCGATCATAAAGGATCACCTCGGCGCCCAAGGCGCGGGTGTTGTTTATTTTGATGGCCGGCGCGTCTTGGGGCATGATGATAACGGCGGGAACACCGTGCAGCCGTGCGGCCAGTGCCACGCCTTGGGCGTGGTTGCCCGATGAAAACGCCAAAATACCGCGCGCCCGTTCTGGACCGTCCAAGGCAGAAATCGCAGAAAACGCACCGCGAAATTTGAAACTGCCGGTGTGTTGCAAACACTCGGCTTTGACCAATATGCGCTGCCCTGCGATGTCATCCAAAAATGGTGATGACAGCAGGGGGGTGACACGTTTGTGCCCGCGCAACCGCGCATCGGCGGCATGAATTGTGTCGATCGAAATGGCCAGCGTCATTTTTGCATCAATCCTATCCAGCCGTTTAACGCGGCCACCGCCTGCGGTTCGTCCAAAAACGGGATATGACCGCGATCGGGCACATGGGTCAGCACCATATCAGGCCTGCGCCGTTTCATTTCCAACGCGGTGTCGCGTGACAACAAATCCGATGTTGCCCCATGGATCAACGCGATCGGCAATCCATTCAACGCATCAAAAAGCGGCCAAGCGCTGGGCAGATCGCCCCCGTCAAAGGCCGCCAAAAATGCATCCCGCAGTTTCGGATCGTACCGCAGATGCAGCCCATCCGCGTCTTGGGTATAAAGCCGCTCGGCCTCTTCGATCCAGCGCGACAGGGGCACGGTGTCAAACCCCGTGGCGGTTTTGGCGCGCAATCCAGCGGCCTGTTGATGGGTTTTGGCATTGGGGCGGCGACCGATATAATCGCAGATCAAATCCAGCCCTGATTTTTCCAACTGCGGTCCCACATCGTTCAGCGCAACCCCCAACAGCCGATCATGGGCGGTGGCGGCCAGATACATGGCGTTTAGCCCGCCGCGCGATGTGCCCAGAATGGCGACGCGATCCAAACCCAAATGATCCAATAACTCCAACACATCCGCAGATTCGCGCGGCACAGAATAATCGGCCGCATCGCGCGCCCAATCCGATCCGCCGCGACCGCGGTAATCCAACCGGATCAGCCGATGGTCGGCCAAATGGGGGGCCACAAAATCGAAATCGCGCCCACAGCGCGTCAACCCCGCAAGGCATAGGATGGGCAGGCCTGTTCCTTGGTCGGTGTAATGCAATGATAGACCGTCAGACGTTGTAAAATGTGGCATATTAACCCTCGGCAATGGATGGAATGTGGGACAAGTTTTCTAAAATATGATGGGGTGTGTGGGGCAGTTTATCAACCGGATCGCCTGCCCGATTGACCCATGCGGTTTGAAATCCGAACGCGGCCGCGCCAGCCGCATCCCAGCCGTTGGATGTGACAAACAACACCTGATCTTTGGGGCAGTTAAACCGATCTAACACCATTTGATAAACCCGCATGTCGGGCTTGAACACGCCAACCGTTTCCACCGATAACACGGCATCCAGATATGTCTCTAATCCCGATGACTCGACCGCACCCGATAACATATCGGGCGATCCGTTCGACAAAATGCCGGTTTTATATCCCTTGGTCTTTAGGGTGGCCAACATCATCGGCACCTCTTGGAACGGGGCCAGTTCCCAGTATAGGGCCAACAGATCTTCGCGCAGGACCAGATCATCGGCAAGCCCCAGTTTTTCCATGGCGAAATCTAGACCGTTCTGGGTGATGGTCCAAAAATCGGTATGGTCGTCCATGATCGCGCGCAACCAGCTGTATTGCAGTTGTTTTTGGCGCCATATTTCGGCCAATTCGGGCCAAATCTGTTGCAAATCTCCGCGGCCTGGTTGTTGGGCCATGCGGCGCGCGGCACTGGCTACATCAAACAAGGTGCCATAGGCATCAAAAATACACGTTGTAATCGTCACGGCATGTCTCCTCTTGTTTGTGACATTTGCATGATGGGCGCGGATGGAAAAGTCCAAAAAGGAAAAATCCTGAAATCGGGTTTACTTTTGCAAGGTGACCCGTCAGGATATGGGCATCGCCAAGTACCCGCATAATCTTTGCGGCCTTGAAATTCACTTTCCCAAAAATTGGACAAGACTATGACAGCAGCAAAAGCGGGTGACACCGTACGCATTCACTATACCGGTACATTGGACGATGGCACCGTATTCGACAGCAGCCAAGGCCGTGACCCGTTGGAATTTCAGGTGGGCAGCGGTCAGATTATTCCAGGTTTGGATACGGCCATTCCCGGCATGGTCGTGGGGGACAAAAAAACCGTGACGGTCGCCTGCGCGGACGCCTATGGCCCCATTCACCCCGAAGCCCGCCAAGCGGTGCCACGCGCCGAAATCCCGGCCGATATTCCGCTGGATTTGGGAACCCAGTTGCAGGTGCAAACGCCTGACGGTCAGGCCATGCCCGTCACCGTGGTCGAAGTGACCGAAACAGAAGTCACCCTGGACGCCAACCATCCCTTGGCTGGCAAAGACCTGACCTTTGCCATCGAAATGGTTGCGATTAACTGATTTTTAGCAAAATCGCTCCGGCGCGGCCCGGTGTCAGTGTGGCATCATGGGCCGCGGCACAATTTTCCAGATCCGTGATCATGCCGATATCGGGTTTGAATGCCCCATCCGCATGGGCGCGGTGCAAAATGTCAATTGCGGCCTGACGTTGACCCATGGGCAGGATATAGATCAGGACCACATCGATTGTGATTGCCTTGAACAGATAGGGGCCAAAGGGCAGGGTCGGTGCCATGGTTTTGGCCGATCCATAGGCCGCGATCGTGCCATTTGCGCGCACAACCTGATGCAGCAGATCGATGTTTTCGCCAAACTCAACCTCGACCGCGCGATCCACGCCATTGGGGGCAATTTCCAAAATATCGGCGGCAAGGGTGTCAGACCGATAATCCAGCACATGATCGGCCCCTGCCGCGCGGATGCGGTCAAACCCGCTGGGCGATCCGGTGGCAATGACTGTGGCGCCGCCCCATTTCGCCAGTTGGATCGCATTATGACCCACCGATCCCGCGCCACCCGAAACCAACAGGGTTTGCCCCAGCGAGTTATCGCCACCGCCAAACACCGAATGGGCCGCCGTTAATCCGGGAATGCCCAGACAGGCCCCCGTTTCCAGTGACATATCATCGGGCAGGCGCACCGCCTGTGCGCTGGGCAAGGCGATGTATTCAGCCGCTGTGCCATAGGGGCGTTGCCACTGACCATTCCATATCCAGACCCGTTCGCCGATACGGTCCACGGACACGCCATCGCCCACGGCCGTAATTTCCCCCGATCCGTCCGAATTGGGAATAATCACGTCAAAGGCCGGTTTCGTCACGCCGGGCCGTGACCCTGCACGCGCCTTGGCATCCGATGGGTTTGCGCCGGAATAGGCCAGTTTAACCAAGACCTCGCCCGCGGCGGGTTGCGGCATAGGGGTTTGGCCATAGGTGATGACCTCGGCCGCTGGGCCGAATTTAGAATAGGTTATTGATTTCATGTATTTACACCTTTTTGCGCAGGCGAATGACCACGTCGACAGATGCAATTTCCGCGCCCGCGGGCGCATCAGGCAGCTGTGCGATTTTTAATTGATCGGCGGGGGCATCGGTTAACCGGCCCTCATCCTCCCAGAAAAAATGGGGGTGATCGTGGGTGTTTGTGTCAAAGTAGCTTTTGGTGCCGTCGACCGACACCTCTTGCATCAATCCTGCATCGCAAAACGCGCGCAGGGTGTTATAGACGGTGGCCAATGACACCTTTTCTGCGGTGACCAGATCGTGTTCAAACAGGCTTTCGGCGGTGACGTGGCGATGTTTGCCATCCCCGATCAAAGCCTGTGCCAGAACCACCCGCTGCCGCGTGGGGCGCAGATTTGATTGTGCCAGCCAATCCTTGGCGCGTTGTGTCGTTGATGTGATCATACCGGTTACCTGTATCTTTGGGGTACAATATGCGTATCTGTCGGGAAATTTCAATGGTTTTTGTGACTTGTGTCTGCATTCCAACGTTCCAAGGCTTGCCTAAAGCAAGGTCGCAGTGATAGAGGAAAGAAAAGTCATTATACTAAGGAACCTAGCTCGATGTCGAATTTCCCCACCAGCTTTGATCGCGATGACCTGTTGAAATGCGCGCGCGGTGAATTGTTTGGTCCCGGTAACGCACAGTTGCCCGAACCCCCCATGCTGATGATGGATCGGATCACAGACATCAGCGCCGATGGGGGCGAACATGGCAAGGGGCATGTTATTGCCGAATTCGATATCAAGCCGGATTTGTGGTTTTTCGATTGCCATTTTCCGGGCAACCCCATCATGCCCGGATGTCTGGGGCTGGATGGATTGTGGCAGTTGACAGGGTTTAACCTGGGCTGGCGCGGCTGGCAGGGGCGTGGATATGCGCTGGGTGTGGGCGAGGTCAAATTGACCGGCATGGTGCGCCCAGATCGCCAGATGCTGACCTATCGCGTGAATTTCACCAAAGCGGTGCAGACACGGCGTTTGACCATGGGTGTGGCCGATGGCATCGTCGAGGCCGATGGTGAAGTCATCTATCAAGTAAAAGACATGAAAGTTGCGCTGTCAGAATCCTGATTGCCAAACCTATAGGAGTATATGCATGCGCAGAGTTGTTGTGACAGGGTTGGGCGTTGTGTCGTCCATCGGGAATAACGCAGCCGAGGTTTTGGCCAGCTTGAAAGCAGGAAAATCCGGCATTACCGCCAATGCGGATATGGCCGAATACGGATTTCGCAGCCAGATCGCGGGGAATGTGAAACTGGATGTGGCCGATCACGTCGATAAACGGACCCTGCGGTTTATGGGCCCCGGTGCCGCCTATGCTTATGTCGCGATGGAACAGGCGATTGCAGACGCCGGCCTAAGCGCGGATGAGGTGTCAAACATGCGCACAGGGTTGGTTGCCGGATCGGGTGGCCCGTCCACCAGCGCGATGTTGGCTGCGCACCAAGTTGTGCAAAAATCGGGATCGCCCAAACGGATTGGGCCGTTTGCGGTTCCAAAATGTATGTCATCGACGATTTCGGCAAACCTGTCGACGGCGTTCAAGATCAAGGGCATCAATTATTCCATCACCTCAGCCTGTTCGACATCGCTGCATTGTATCGGAAATGCGGCGGAACAGATTATGATGGGCAAACAGGATATCATGTTTGCCGGTGGTGGCGAAGAGCTGGATTGGACACTGTCGTGTCTGTTTGATGCTATGGGGGCCATGTCGTCGAAATATAACGACACCCCCGAAAAGGCGTCGCGCGCATTCGATGCAAACCGCGATGGGTTTGTGATCGGCGGCGGCGGCGGGATCGTCGTATTAGAGGATCTGGAACACGCGCTGGCGCGTGGGGCCAAGATTTATGCCGAAGTGACTGGATATGGTGCCACGTCCGACGGCCACGACATGGTGGCCCCATCGGGCGAGGGCGGCGAACGCGCGATGCGTTTAGCGCTGCAAAGCTTGGGCGAGGGGCGCAAGGTGGGATACATCAACGCACATGGCACATCGACCCCCGTGGGCGATGTCGGCGAGATCGAGGCCGTGCGCCGTGTCTTTGGCCAAGGATCAACGCCGCCGGTCAGTTCGACCAAATCGATGACCGGTCACAGCCAGGGGGCCACCGGCGCGCAAGAAGCGATTTATTGTTTGTTGATGCTGGAGCATGATTTTATCGCGCCATCGATCAACGTGGAAACATTGGATCCCGCGTTGGAACCTGCGGAAATTGCGACCCGTTTGGTGGAAAATGCCGGTTTGGATACGGTGATGACCAATAGTTTCGGTTTTGGCGGAACGAACGGGTCGATGTTATTGTCGCGGTATCGCGGTTAGGTGAGGGGAGGGCTTTGCCCTCTTGGCCGCGGTCGCGGCCAATTCACCCAGAGTATTTATCGCAAAAATGAAAGCCATTTTGGAATTTAGGGGACTGTGATGCAGCTGGCCGGAAAACGTGGATTGGTTATGGGGGTTGCCAATGAGCGATCCATTGCTTGGGGGATTGCCAAGGCCTGTGCAGAGGCAGGGGCGGAATTGGCCTTTACCTATCAAGGGGAGGCGTTCGGGTCGCGTTTGGCGCCCTTGGCGGCATCGGTTGGGTCGGATTTCATGGTGGATGTAGATGTATCTGATGATGCGTCGTTGGATGCGGCCTTTGATCAGTTGGCGGCGCGTTGGGATCGGTTGGATTTCGTGGTGCATGCCATTGCCTATTCCGACAAGAATGAATTGACGGGGCGGTTTATCAATACGAGCCGCGCGAATTTCAAGAATTCGTTGGATATTTCGGCCTATTCCTTTATCGAGGTGGCGCGGCGGGCGCATCCGATGATGGTTGAGAACGGGGGCACGTTGATTACCCTGACTTATCAGGGGTCAAATCGGGTTACACCGTTTTATAATGTGATGGGCGTGGCAAAGGCCGCGTTAGAGGCGACGACGCGGTATTTGGCCAATGATCTGGGTCCGGACGGGATCCGTGTGAACGCCATTTCGCCCGGTCCGATGAAAACTCTGGCAGGGGCGGCCATTGGGGGCGCGCGCAAGACCTATAAGCATACCGACACCAACGCGCCGTTGCGGTCGAACGCCACATTAGAGGCCGTGGGTGGCACGGCCGTCTATCTGGTGTCGGACGCAGGGGCCTGCACCACGGGCGAGATTATTCGCGTGGATGGTGGGTACCACGTGTTGGGGATGCCGCAGCCTGAAAATATCTGAGGGTGTGGCGGATTAGTCCGCCAGTTCCCCATTCAGTGAATTTCGGTTGCTTTGCGTGATACGCACGCGGCGGATATCGCCGACTTTGGCATCTGTGTCCGAGACATGAACCGCATGTAGGTATTCGGATTTGCCAACCATTTGGTTGTCAAAGCGCCCCGCACGTTCAAACAGGACCGATACGGTTTTGGCAACCATGCTGTCCTGAATGGATTTTTGTTGATCTGCGATCAGGGATTGCAGTTGGGCCAGACGGTCTGTTTTGACATCCTCGGCCACCTGGTCGCGTTCGGCGGCGGGAGTGCCGGGGCGAGTTGAGTATTTGAAGGAAAAGGCCTGACCATAGTTGACCGCGCGGATCAGATCCATGGTGTCCTGGAAATCCTGGTCGGTTTCCTCGGGGAAGCCCACGATAAAATCGCCAGAGATCAAAATATCGGGCCGCGCTGCGCGGATGCGGTCGATCAGCGCCAGATAGCTGGCGGCATCGTGGCTGCGGTTCATCCGTTTTAGGATGCGGTCAGATCCGGATTGTACGGGCAGATGCAGATAGGGCATCAGTTTGGAACAGGTTCCATGTGCTTCGATCAGATCATCGGACATGTCGTTGGGGTGGCTGGTGGTAAACCGGATGCGTTCCAACCCGTCGACGCGGTCCAATTCCCAGATCAATTTGGCCAGCGACCAATCGCCCCCGTCGGGACCTGCGCCGTGATAGGCGTTGACGTTTTGACCCAAGAGCGTGATTTCACGCACGCCGCGGTCGACCAATTCGCGGGCCTCGTCCAGAATGCGCGACGCAGGGCGCGATACCTCGGCACCGCGGGTATAGGGCACCACGCAAAAGGCGCAGAATTTATCGCAGCCCTCTTGGACGGTCAAAAATGCGGCCGGGGCGCGTTTGGCCTTGGGGCGGGATTTGAGGTGTTCGAATTTGTCCTCGGTCGGGAAATCGGTGTCGATCGCTTTGGCACCTTGGCCGGCTTTGGCCTCTAACTCGGGCAGGCGGTGATAGCTTTGGGGGCCGACAACAAGATCGACCAAGGGCTGGCGGCGCATGATTTCGTCACCTTCGGCCTGGGCGACACAGCCCGCAACGCCGATTTTCAGATCGGGCTTTTCGGTTTTCAGATGTTTATAGCGGCCCAACTCGGAATAGACCTTTTCGGCCGCCTTTTCGCGGATATGACAGGTGTTCAGCAAAATCATGTCTGCATCATCGGGGGTGTCCGTTTCGACATAGCCGGCCCCGCCCATGGCCTCGGCCATGCGTTCGCTGTCATAGACATTCATCTGGCAGCCATAGGTCTTGATGTACAGTTTTTTCGGCGTTGTCATATCTGTCGGTCCTGTCCAATCGTGGTGCGGCCTGCTATATCAAATTATGGCTGACTTGCAATGGTTGGGAATTTAATCTTAGCTATCAGCACCAGAGGGACGGCAGGGAATGTTCGATTTTAACAGCTTGGATGACTTGATCGCCAAAGGGCCGCGGTTTGCGCGGTCTGACGTGGTGGCATTGATCCTGGCCGAGGATTTTTTCCAAATTGATCAAACGATCGCACATCACCTGCGGATGGGGTTTGATCACTGTATTGTGATATCGCGCAGCGCTATGCATCAGGGTGTGCGGGCGCAGGATGCTGTCACCACCGTGTATCATGATGTTTTCGCCACAAACGCCATGGCTGATGTGGTCAATCGCTGTATGCCAATGTTTGATGGTGGGTGGGTCATGGTCTGTTACAACGGGGAATTTCTGTATTTCCCGTTTTGTGAAACGCGCAGCATTTCGGATGTGACCCGGTTTGTCACCCAAGAAAAACGGCCCGTCATTCCCATCGTTGTGGTTGATGCCTATCCCGCACAGATGCCGCGCGCGCCGTATGACACGGGGTATGATCCAACGTCGGGTGATGTTTTGATCGATTCCATCGGGTATCACGCAAAGCCGCGGTGGAATATGGATCAGGGCCGCGCCCATGACCGGCAATTGGATATGTTTGGCGGTCTGAAATGGCGATTTTCAAACTATGTGCCGTTTGAACGCCGCCGGATTGATCGCGTGGCCCTGTTTCAGGCGCGGGCGGGATTGGTGATGGGGGATGATTGGACCTGTTCTGATCCGGACTATAACACCTATCAAGGGATATATCACAACAATCTGCGGGCAGCCCTAGTATCGCACCGCACGGCCAAAGCACTGTCGCAAAACCCTGCGTCGCGATCCGAAATTGAACAGTTTGCTTGGGGCCATTCGGTGCCATGGACAGGCCAATCGCGGCAATTGTTGGATTTGGGCCTGATCGAGGCGGGCCAGTGGTTTTAGGTATGGTTTTAGTGGTGGTTTAACAGGTGTGATTGATAATGCCTGTTGGCTGGGCAAAGATGTGAAATTTTCATGACAGGTGATAACAAGGTCTTGCGTTTTCTGGCAAGGCACGGCACCATATATGCACTTGGATAAGGAGTATTGTGTGACACACACCACGCTAGGGGGCGACGCAGAGGTCGCAGTTGCAGGTCAGGTAACGCTGGATTTCCCGGATAATCGTTTGTTGGTCGAACTCTGCGGTGCGTTTGATAAAAATCTGGCGAAAATTGAACAGCAACTGGACGTGCAGATGATCCGGCGTGGAAATCAGATTTCCATCTTTGGTACGGATGATGCGGTGGCCGCTGCGGGGGATGTTGTGCAATCGCTCTATGATCGGCTTGAATCGGGCAAGGCTGTTGAATTCGGCGATGTGGATCGCGAATTGCGTATGGGGCGCGGCGGCGGGGGCGATCCATCGGGGTTGGCCGATAGCCAAATGGAAATGTTCAAGGCGGGCAATGTTGAATTGAAAACCCGTAAAAAATCCGTGGAACCCCGAACAGATGCACAAAAAGCCTATGTTTTATCGTTGATGAACAATGAACTGGCCTTTGGTATTGGGCCGGCGGGGACGGGTAAAACATATTTGGCCGTGGCTGTTGCGGTGAATAAATTCATCAACGGCGAAGTGGACCGGATCATCCTGTCGCGCCCTGCGGTCGAGGCGGGCGAAAAATTGGGCTATCTGCCCGGCGATATGAAGGATAAGGTCGATCCTTATATGCAGCCGCTCTATGATGCGCTGAATGATTTTCTGCCCGGCAAAACGCTGGCCAAGTTGATCGAGGAAAAACGGATCGAAATTGCGCCGCTGGCCTTTATGCGGGGGCGGACCCTGGCAAATGCCTTTGTTGTGCTGGACGAGGCACAAAATGCCACAGCGATGCAGATGAAAATGTTTCTGACCCGTTTGGGTGAAGGGTCGCGTATGGTGATCACCGGGGACCGGTCGCAAATCGATTTGCCGCGGGGGGTGTCATCGGGATTGACCGATGCGGAACGGTTGTTGAAATCTGTCCCGGGCATCAGCTTTAATTACTTTACCGCTAAGGATGTTGTGCGCCACCCGCTGGTTGCTGCCATCATCGAGGCCTATGACGAAGACAGCAAACAGGCCCTGTTGAAACGGGCCAAGCCATAGCCGCCCATGCAGATTGAGATTTTATTCGAAGATCCGCGCTGGCAAAGCGCACATCTAGACGCCATTGCAACACGCGCCGGGCGCGCGGTGATGGACCATTTGGGCTATGATGCGGATGATATGTCCTGTGATCTGTTGGCCTGTGATGATCGGCGTATTATGGAATTAAACGGCCAATTCCGCGCCAAACCGACCCCCACCAATGTGTTGTCCTGGCCCTCGGACGAACGTGGGGCGGCGGTGGATGGCGATGATCCCGAACCGCTGGATCTGCCGATGGATGGCGAATTGGGCGATATTGCCATTTCCTATGACACCTGCACCCGCGAAGCGCAGGCGGCCGGCATAACATTTTCCGATCATGTGACGCATTTAGTTATACATGCCATTCTGCATTTGCTGGGCTATGATCACATCCGTGACCAAGATGCCACGTTGATGGAAGGAATTGAAACTGCCATACTTGGCAAACTGGGTATCAAAGACCCATATTACACAGACAGCCCGACCTAAGGGCGCATTTTGGATAGGATCAATGGGTGATATAGAAGGATCTTCTAGCGCAGCGCAGAGCGCGCAGTCCCAAGGGACACAGACATCGCTGGTCAAACGCGTGATTGCGCGTCTTTTTGGCGGGCCGCATGATGGGGCACAGGGTGACCTGTCGGTCAATACATCCGTACTGGATAAATCCGAGATCAAGCCAGATATGTTGAACCTGCGCCATTTGCGGGTGGACGATGTGGCGATCCCCAAGGCAGAAATCGTCGCCGTCCCCGATAACATCACCCGCGATGATCTGGTCGAGGTGTTTCGCAGCACCGGTATGACCCGTATCCCCGTCTATGACGGCACCTTGGACACCCCCGTTGGTATGATCCATTTGAAAGATTTTTCGCTAAAACACGGCTTTGACGATGGCGAAAATGATTTCGACCTTGCGGCGATGTTGCGCCCGTTGTTGTTTGTGCCCCCCTCCATGTCTTTGGGGGTTTTGTTGACCAAAATGCAAACCGAACGGCGGCACATGGCCTTGGTTATTGATGAATACGGCGGCGTTGATGGTTTGGTCACGATCGAGGATTTGATCGAACAGGTGGTCGGCGAAATCGAGGATGAACACGACATCGACGAAGCGCAGTCGTGGCATTTGGAAAAACCGGGTCAATATGTGTTACTGGCCAAGGCATCGATCGAAGAGTTTGCCCGCGAAACCGGTCTTGATCTGACCCAAGGCGAAGAGATTGATGCCGAGGAAATAGACACGTTTGGCGGGTTGATTTTTGTCCTTGCGGGCCGTGTCCCCGTCCGCGGAGAAGTGGTGCGCCACCCCTTGGGCGCGGAAATCGAAATCATGGATGCCGATCCGCGCCGCGTGAAACGTCTGCGGCTGCGGTTGCCCGAATTGGTCCAAGCGGCGGAATAACGTGCGGGGACCTTGGCGTTTACGCGGTCTGAATGCGGGCCGGAATGCAGGGCTGAATGCGGGACTGAACGTGGGGTTAGGCGCAGTGATGGCGCTTGGCCACGCGCCGCTATCGCTCTGGCCTGTGTCCATCTTGGCGCTCTGTGGGTTTGTCTTTGGGTTGCATCGTGTGCAGCCCAGTTTACGCGCCGCGATGGGAGCTGCATTTTTTCTGGGGCTTGGGTATTTCCTGATCACCCTGAATTGGATCGTTGAACCATTTTTAATTGATCCGCTGCGCCATGGATGGATGGCCCCCTTTGCCCTGTTTGCCATGGCCGCTGGTTTGGCCGTGATCTGGCTGTTCATTGGGGTGGGCTGGCATTTTGCGCGCGCATTGGGCGTGGCGGTCGGTTTGGCCGGGGCGGAATACATCCGCGCGCATCTGTTTGGCGGGTTTCCATGGGGAATGCCGGCCTATATCCTGTTGGACAGCCCGCTGCAGGGCAGTTTGGCCCTGATCGGGCCCTATGGCGCGACGCTGGTGTTGGCATTGATCGCGGCGGCACCGGTTGTCATAGTGTCCAACCGCGCCCTTGGGGCCGCATTGATTGCAGCGCTGATGGTGGCTGGTTGGTCCTTTTTACCCGGGGCACAGAATGACACCGACAGGGATGGCGCACAAATCACCATGCGTTTGGTCCAGCCCAATGCGCCGCAACACCAAAAATGGGATCCGCGCTATGCGCCGATGTTTTTTGACCGCATGTTGGATATGTCCGCGCCCGGGCCGCGGCCTGATCTGATCATCTGGCCAGAATCAGCAGTGGCGCAGGTGCTGAACTATGCCCAACCGCAACTGGATGCCATGACGCAGGTCCGCCCAGACAGCGACATTTTGTTTGGGATTTTGCGAATAGATGACCAAGATCATATGAAAAACAGCATGGCCCTGCTGCGTCAGGGGCAACTATCGGCGATCTATGATAAAACGCTCTTGGTGCCCTTTGGCGAATATATGCCGTGGGAACCGGTGCTGCGTCCCTTGGGATTGGGGATCTTTTACGACTGGTTTGGCGCGTCTTTTGCACCCGGCACGGGACCGCAGACCATGACACTTAGTTCTGGGCGCACCATCGCGCCGCTGATCTGTTATGAGGCAATCTTTCCCGAATTCGTCCGCGCGGCGGCGATCCAAGGGGCTGATGCCATTGTACAAATCACCAATGATGCCTGGTTTGGAACACGCAGTGGCCCCGCCCAGCATCTGGCACAGGCGCGTGCGCGGGCCATCGAAACCGGACGGCCCGTGATCCGCGTGGCCAACACCGGTATTTCCGCACTTATCGCCCCCGATGGCGCGGTGGTCCAATCGATTGGGCTGAACGAACTGGGCTGGGCCGACGTGCCTATGCCCGCAAAACTGGGGGATACGCCCTATCTGCGTCATGGCAATCTGGCCTTTTGGATCCTCATAGGACTTGCAACGGGTCTCGGTGTGATCGCACGCCGCAGTGATAAATTGTTGACCATTTGATGTAACACACCTATCTACCACCAACATGGCGTCACAACGGCTTCCTGGCGTGGCGCTGAAATCATTAACGGAGCACGACCCCCATGACCCGATCATCCTATGTATTTACCTCTGAATCTGTCTCAGAGGGGCACCCAGACAAGGTGTGCGACCGCATCTCGGACGCTGTTTTGGACGCCTTCTTGGCCCAAGAACCCCAAGCCCGCGTTGCCTGCGAAACCTTTGCCACCACCAACCGCGTTGTTATCGGTGGAGAAGTGGGCCTGTCTGACCAATCCAAACTGACCGAATACATGGGCCGGATCGATGAAATTGCGCGCGCCTGCATCCGCGATATTGGCTATGAACAGGATAAATTCCACCACGAAACCGTGGAAATCACCAACCTGTTGCACGAACAATCCGCCCATATCGCCCAAGGCGTCGATGCCACCGCCACCAAAGACGAAGGCGCAGGCGATCAAGGCATCATGTTCGGTTATGCCACCAATGAAACCGACGCACTGATGCCGGCCCCCATTCAATATGCCCACGCTATCCTGCGCCGCTTGGCCGAGGTGCGCAAAAACGGCACCGAACCCACATTGGGCCCAGACGCCAAATCGCAACTCTCTGTGCGCTACGAAAATGGCAAACCAGTTGGCGTGACCTCTATCGTGCTTTCGACCCAGCACTTGGATGAAACAATGACATCGGCCGATGTGCGCGCCGTCGTCGAACCCTATATCCGCGAAACGCTGCCCGATGGCTGGATTACGCCCGATACCATTTGGCACGTCAACCCAACGGGCAAATTCGTCATCGGTGGCCCCGATGGGGATGCAGGGCTGACAGGTCGCAAAATCATCGTTGATACCTATGGTGGCGCGGCCCCCCATGGTGGCGGTGCCTTTTCGGGCAAAGATCCGACCAAGGTTGACCGCTCAGCCGCCTATGCGGCGCGATATCTGGCGAAAAACGTGGTCGCCGCAGGCCTGGCAGACAAATGCACCATTCAGCTCAGCTATGCGATCGGCGTCGCAAAGCCGCTATCGATTTATGCGGACACCTTTGGCACAGGAAAGGTTGGCGAAGACCAAATCGAACGCGCCATTGCCCAATGTATGGATCTGACACCGCGTGGCATCCGCACCCACCTTGACCTAAACCGCCCCATCTACGAACGCACCGCTGCTTACGGTCACTTTGGCCGCGCGCCCGATGCTGACGGCGGCTTCAGCTGGGAACGCACCGACCTGACAACGGCTCTATTAAACGCCCTCTAGTCTTTCATTTTTGCAAAAATACTCAATCAGGCCTGCGACAGCAGGCCTTTTTCGTATCAACCCGCGCAAGGCTGATATTGATCCTTTCCGCTAAACTCGCTAAAGCCACGCTATGACACAAGACACCCATCCCTCTGGCGCCCCCTGGCGCAATTTCTATGGCCGGTTTCGGGGCAAAACCCTGCGTCCCAATCAGGTTGAATTCCTCGAAAATGATCTGGCCAAACTCTCGCCCGGACCCGTCACATGGGACGAAAATCCGGATCGTGTGCCGCTTGATCTTGACAGGCTAACCCAAGGCCGCCCTTTGTGGCTGGAAATCGGCTTTGGGGGTGGGGAACATTTGGTGCATCAGGCACAATTGAACCCCGATGTGATGTTTATTGGCTGCGAACCCTTTGTGAATGGGGTCGCGATGCTTTTGGGTAAAATTCGCGATGCGGGTGTTGAAAATATCCGCGTGCATGCAGGGGATGCGCGGCATTTGTTTGATGTCTTGCCCGCCGCTTGCGTGGACCGTGCCTTTTTGCTCTATCCTGATCCATGGCCCAAAAAACGCCACCACCGTAGACGATTTGTCACCCAAGATCATTTGCGCCCCTTGGCCCATGTGATGAAACCGGATGCGATATTTCGCGTGGCCACGGATATTCCCGACTATGTCCGCCAAACCTTGGCCGAGGTGCCGCAAGCGGGATTCGACTGGTTGGCCCAAGGGCCTGACGATTGGCGCAGCCCATGGGGCGATTGGATTTCGACCCGCTACGAACAAAAGGCCCTGCGCGAAGGGCGCAGACCCCATTATCTGACATTCCGGCGCAATCAGAATACCCCGCTCGATTGATCAGATGAATTAACCCGTCGGATTTATCCGACAGTCTGCCATAGACCTGCCGCTTTGGTTGCGCTATCACATGGGCGCAACCACGAATTTTTGAACAAGGACCCACCCATGTCTGCGCATGCTACCCCCATTCCGATGATGTCCAAAAAATGTGGCCCCCTGCGTGGGACGGCCAATGTGCCAGGGGATAAATCCATTTCCCATCGGTCGCTGATCTTGGGGGCGATGGCGGTGGGTGAAACCCATGTGACCGGTCTGCTTGAGGGTGACGACGTCTTGGATACGGCCAAGGCGATGCGTGCCTTTGGGGCGACGGTGACGCGTCATGACGATGGCAGCTGGACGGTGCAGGGTGTGGGCGTTGGCGGATTTGCCGAACCTGATGGGGTGATTGATTGCGGCAATTCCGGCACAGGCGTGCGATTGATCATGGGATCCATGGCCACATCGCCCATTACGGCCACATTTACAGGCGACGCCAGCCTGAACAGCCGCCCCATGGCGCGGGTGACCGATCCGTTGGCCCTGTTTGGGGCGCACTCTGTGGGACGTGCGGGTGGGCGTTTGCCGATGACCATTGTGGGCGCACAAAACCCGGTCCCCGTGCGCTATGTCGTGCCTGTGCCATCGGCCCAAGTGAAATCGGCCGTGTTATTGGCGGGGCTAAATGCACCCGGCAAAACTGTGGTCATTGAACAAGAGGCGACACGCGACCATACCGAACGTATGCTGGCGGGCTTTGGTGCGGATATCACGGTTGAGGATACAAACGAAGGCCGCGTGATTACCCTGACCGGTCAGCCCGAATTGAAACCGCAAACCATCATTGTGCCCCGCGATCCATCCAGTGCGGCCTTTCCTGTTTGTGCGGCCCTGATCACCGAGGGGTCGGATGTCTTGGTGCCCAACATTGGGCTGAACCCAACGCGCGCGGGGCTGTTTACAACGCTGCGCGAAATGGGCGCGGATTTGACCTATGAAAACGAACGGGTCGAAGGTGGTGAACCCGTGGCCGACCTGCGCGCGCGGTTTTCGCCAAATATGGTCGGGATCGAGGTCCCGCCAGAACGCGCCGCATCCATGATCGACGAATATCCAATTTTATCCGTGGTGGCCGCCAATGCCACAGGCCAAACCGTGATGCGTGGCGTCAAGGAACTGCGCGTGAAAGAAAGCGACCGCATTGACGCCATGGCCCGTGGCCTGCGTGCCAATGGAGTTGAGGTTGAAGAGGGCGATGATTGGTGGATCGTCCATGGGCGCGGCATGGGTGGTGTTACGGGCGGTGCGGTGTGTGAAACATTCCTGGACCACCGTATCGCAATGTCCTTTGTTATCATGGGCTTTGCCGCGCAAAACCCCGTGCAGGTAAATGATGGTGCGCCGATTACGACATCTTTCCCGATTTTCGAAGGGTTGATGCGGGATCTGGGCGCGGATATCGCGCGGATTTAGGAAAACGGTGCAGGCCTGTCGGCCTGCGCAGGTCTAGCCTGCCATGCTCGGCCTGGGCGGCCTGCGCGTGGCAGACGATGGGCGCATTTGGCTGACGTAAGGATGTAAAGTTATGGGATTTACGGTTGCGATTGATGGGCCTGCCGCAGCGGGCAAGGGGACCTTGGCCCGCGCGTTGGCCGCGCATTTCGGGTTTGGGTATTTGGACACCGGATTGCTCTATCGTGCGGTTGGGGCAAGGGTTTCAGAGGGCCAGGATCCGGTCGTGGCGGCGCATGAATTGTCGGATGCAGATTTCGCCCGCGATGATCTGCGCAGCGTGGAAATGGGGGGCTGGGCATCCCAAGTGGCGGCCATCCCCGAGGTGCGCCAAGCGCTGATGACCTATCAGCGCGACTTTGCCGCCCGTCCAGAGGGGGCGGTTTTGGATGGCCGCGATATTGGCACTGTCATTTGTCCCGATGCTGATCTGAAGCTGTTTGTAACCGCAAGCGCCGAGGTGCGGGCAAAACGCCGCTGGGACGAAATTGGGCAATCCATGCCTTATGACGATGTGTTGGCACAGGTCCGCGACCGCGACGCGCGTGATATGAACCGCGCCGATGCCCCATTGCGGCCCGCGTCAGATGCGCAAATCCTAGATACATCTGAGCTGTCAATTAATGATGTTTTGACCCAAGCCATTGAGGCCATAGCGGCCCTGCGAAACGCATAAAATCATGATCCGAACCCAATGTAATGGGTTTTATTTGTGCGATTTTCCCTGTATTGCAGGGCGACAATCACATCAAAAGAAACCGGATCATCATGGCACTGGATAAGAATTTCAACGCACAAGAGGCCGAAGGCCGCATCTACGACGCTTGGGAAAAATCGGGCGCATTCCGCGCGGGCGCCAATGCGTCAAAACCGGACACCTTTACCATCATGATACCGCCCCCCAATGTGACAGGTGTGTTGCACATGGGGCATGCGTTTAACAACACCTTGCAGGATATTTTGATCCGCTGGCATCGCATGCGCGGGTTTGACACCCTGTGGCAACCGGGCACAGATCACGCAGGTATCGCCACGCAAATGGTGGTCGAACGCGAATTGGCCAAGGCCCAGCAACCCAGCCGCGCCGAAATCGGACGCCATGCGTTTTTGGCCAAGGTGTGGGATTGGAAAAAACAATCCGGTGGCACAATTATCAACCAATTGAAACGCTTGGGCGCGTCTTGTGATTGGGATCGCACCGCATTTACCATGTCAGGCGCCCCCAATGCCCCCGCGGATGAAGACGGCAATTTCCACGATGCGGTGATCAAAGTGTTTGTGGATATGTACAACAAAGGTCTGATCTATCGCGGTAAACGGTTGGTCAACTGGGACCCGCATTTTGAAACGGCGATTTCCGATCTTGAGGTAGAAAATATCGAAGTGGCCGGCCACATGTGGCATTTCAAATACCCGCTGGCGGGCGGCGAAACCTATACCTATGTGGAAAAGGATGCGGATGGGAACGTGACCCTGACCGAGGAACGCGACTATATTTCCATTGCAACCACACGGCCCGAAACCATGTTGGGCGATGGTGCGGTCGCGGTGCATCCCGATGATGACCGCTATGCGCCCATCGTGGGCAAACTGTGCGAAATCCCCGTTGGGCCGAAAGAACACCGCCGTTTAATCCCAATCATTACCGACGAATACCCCGACATGAATTTCGGATCGGGTGCCGTGAAAATCACCGGTGCACATGATTTCAACGATTACCAAGTGGCCAAGCGCGGCAACATCCCGATGTATTCCCTGATGGACACACGCGGCGCGATGCGCTCTGATGGTGCGCCCTATGCGGATCAGGCGGCCAAGGCCCAGAAAATCCGCGATGGCGAAATCGATTGGGACGAAAACACCATTGCCGCGATGAATATGGTGCCCGACGAATACCGTGGTCTGGATCGGTTCGCCGCGCGTGACAAAGTCATCGCCGCCATCACCGCCGAAGGTCTGGCCGTTATGACAACCAAAACTGTCACAGACGCCGAGGGCAATGAAACCACGCGCACCATTCCCTTGGTCGAAAATAAACCCATCATGCAGCCCTTTGGCGATCGGTCCAAGGTGGTGATTGAACCCATGTTAACCGACCAATGGTTTGTCGATACTGCGAAAATCGTCGGCCCCGCATTGGACGCGGTGCGCAATGGTGACATCAAAATTATCCCAGAATCGGGCGAAAAAACCTATTACCACTGGCTGGAAAATATCGAACCCTGGTGTATTTCGCGCCAATTGTGGTGGGGTCATCAGGTGCCGGTTTGGTTCGACGAAAATGGCCAACAATACTGCGCCGCAACCGAGGCCGAGGCTCAGGCCATGGCGCCGGGCAAGACCCTGACCCGGGATCCCGATGTTCTGGACACGTGGTTCAGCTCGGGCCTCTGGCCAATTGGCACACTGGGCTGGCCAGAAAAATCGCCTGAACTGGATCGGTATTTCCCGACATCAACCCTGATCACAGGGCAGGACATCCTGTTTTTCTGGGTGGCGCGTATGATCATGATGCAACTGGCCGTGGTCGATCAAATCCCCTTTGATACTGTGTATCTGCATGGGCTGGTCCGCGATGCCAAGGGCAAAAAAATGTCGAAATCCACGGGCAATGTGATCGACCCCTTGGATATCATCAACGAATATGGCGCGGATGCACTGCGCTTTACCAATGCGGCTATGGCGTCAATCGGCGGCGTGTTGAAACTGGACACCAGCCGGATCCAGGGGTATCGCAACTTTGGCACCAAATTGTGGAACGCCACGCGGTTTGCCGAAATGAACGATGCGCACTTCGGGGCGGACCAACCGCAACCCAGCCAAACACTCAACCGCTGGATCATGGGCGAAACGGCCAAGGTGCTGGCCGATGTTGACACAGCACTGGCACAGTTCCGCTTTAATGATGCGGCACAATCGCTTTATGCCTTTGTCTGGGGCAAGGTATGCGACTGGTACGTTGAACTCTCCAAACCGCTGCTGGGCAGCGATGATGAGGGCGTCAAAACTGAAACACGCCAAACCATGGGCTGGGTCATCGATCAATGTCTGATCCTGCTGCACCCCATCATGCCCTTTATTACCGAGGAACTCTGGGGCACCATCGCCAAACGCGATAAAATGCTGGTCCACGCCGATTGGCCCAGCTTAGGCGCAGATTTGATTGATGCAGAGGCCGACCGCGAAATGAACTGGGTGATCGGCCTGATCGAATCCATCCGTTCCGCACGGGCACAAATGCGCGTTCCGGCAGGGCTGCAAATCCCGCTGATTGTGACAGATATGGATGACACAGCCCGCGCAGCCTGGGACCAAAACGAAACGATGATTATGAAACTGGCCCGCCTTGTGTCTCTTGATCACGTGGATACCTTCCCCAAGGGCACAATCACGCTGCCCGCAGCGGGCGCGACTTTTGGCTTGCCTTTGGCCGATATCATCGATGTGGACGCCGAAAAAACACGCATCGAAAAATCGCTGCAAAAACTCGCCAAGGAAATCGGCGGCATGCAGGGACGACTGAACACCCCGAAATTCGTGGCCTCCGCCCCGGCAGAGGTCATCGACGAAACCCGTGCAAATCTGGCGGAAAAACTCGACGAACAATCACAGTTTCAGGCAGCCCTCGACCGGTTAAACGAATTGGGCTAACCTAACCGGTCTTTCATTTTTGCACAAATACTCAAACGGGGGCCGATAGGCCCCCAAATAAAAACACCGCCCTCGATGGGCGGTGTTTTTATGTCTCATGATCAGAACTTAGCGCTTATTCGACCGACCGACCCTCAGGGCCGGACATATCAAATCCCAAATGCCGTGCCACGGTGAAAATATCCTTGTCGCCACGCCCACACATATTCATACAAATGATATGATCTTTGGGCAGTTCAGGCGCAATCTTCATCACATGGGCCAGGGCATGGCTGGGCTCTAGCGCGGGGATAATGCCTTCTGTCGAACATGACAGCTGGAACGCCTCTAACGCTTCTTTATCGGTGATCGACACATATTGCGCGCGGCCAATATCGTGCAGCCATGCGTGCTCGGGTCCAATACCGGGGTAATCCAGACCGGCCGAGATCGAAAATCCTTCTTGGATTTGGCCATCCTCATCTTGCAACAGATAGGTGCGGTTGCCGTGCAACACGCCTGGGCGACCACCGGTCAGCGATGCACAATGCTCCATCTTTGCGTTCACACCCTTGCCACCGGCTTCGACGCCGATGATGTTGACGGATGTGTCATCAAGAAACGGGTAAAACAATCCCATCGCATTCGATCCGCCCCCAATGGCGGCGATGATGGTGTCGGGCAGGCGGCCCTCGGCGGCCATCATTTGCTCTTTGGCCTCTTTGCCGATGATGGATTGGAAATCGCGCACCATGGCGGGATAGGGGTGAGGACCGGCCACTGTGCCAATGCAATAAAACGTGTCGCGCACATTGGTCACCCAATCGCGCAGCGCGTCGTTCATGGCGTCTTTCAATGTGCCGCGACCGGATGTGACGGGCACCACCTCGGCGCCTAGCAGACGCATGCGGAACACGTTAGGCGCCTGACGTTCCACGTCATGTGCGCCCATGTAAACCACGCATTTCAAACCAAATTTCGCACAGACGGTTGCCGTGGCAACACCGTGCTGGCCCGCACCGGTTTCCGCGATGATCCGCGATTTACCCATGCGGCGGGCCAAAATGATTTGCCCCAGAACGTTATTGATTTTATGCGCGCCTGTGTGGTTTAGCTCATCCCGTTTTAAATAAATCTTGGCCCCACCCAAATGGTCTGTCAGGCGCTCTGCAAAATAAAGCGGGCTGGGACGGCCTACATAATGTGTCCACAGATCGTGCATTTCGTCCCAAAACGAGTGATCCGTTTTGGCGTTTTCATACTGTTCCTCAAGCTCAAGGATCAGGGGCATCAGGGTTTCCGATACAAAGCGGCCACCAAACTGGCCAAAGCGGCCCTTTTCATCAGGGCCAGTCATAAAGCTGTTGAACAAGTCATTTGCCATAACGCATCTCCGTCGCAACGTTTCCCAATGATGTAGCCCGTCCAATCGGGGGCGTAAAGGCATTTAGCGGCGGATTGCGTACATAAATGCACGAATTTTTCCTGCGTCTTTGACACCGGGCGCCGATTCAACGCCGCTGGATAAATCCAGCTGGCGCGCACCGGTCATTTTAACCGCCTGCGCCGCATTATCGGGGGTCAGGCCGCCCGCCAACATCCACGGCACGGGCCACCTGCGACCGGCAATCAATTGCCAGTCAAAGGACAGGCCATTGCCGCCGGGCAGGGGGCCATTTTTCGGGGGCTTGGCATCGACCAGAATTTGGTCGGCCACGCCAGCATAATCATTCAGTTTGGCTAAATCATCGACATCTGCCAGCCCCACGGCCTTCATCACGGGCAGGCCATAGCGGTTTTTGATGGTGCTGACGCGCTCGGGCGTTTCTGATCCATGCAGTTGGATCATGTCCAATGGAACAGTTTCAACAATATGATCCAGCGTCGCGTCATCGGCATTGACGGTCAGCGCCACCTTGGCCAATCCCACAGGGGCCGCCAATGCCAAATCGCGCGCCAAGGGCAGGGGCACATTGCGGGGGGATTTTTCGAAAAACACCAATCCCATGTAATGCGCCCCTGCCTTGGCCACATCCAACACAGATTGTTCGGTGGTCAGGCCACAGATTTTGACACGAATATCATGGGTCATTTTTATGGATCAGGCCGCATCATCCAGCAAAGCCAGAACATCATCCTGGTCTTTGTATTTCTCGTCTTTCAGCTTTTTCAGCTGGCGTTCGGCGCGGCGCAATTCACGTGACGTCTGTGTAACCTGCACACGATGCTTGCGTTCGCGGATCCATTCCCAAATAAACCCAACGATCACACCGAAAATCGTGCCCGCAAAAAACACCACGAACACAGGTGTTGCAAAACTTAGGTTAAATCCGATCAGGGATGAAATGTCAGTCGGCAATAGGGACAATTCGGTCATGGTGCGATTTGCAATTGCAACGGTGACCAAAATCAACGCCAAGCTGGCCATGAATATGTATCGGATATAACGCATGGGGATTTATGCCTTTCCGTTCAGGCGGTCGCGCAACAATTTTCCAGTTTTGAAAAATGGCACGGCCTTGGCCTCGACCGGAACGGGTTCACCGGTGCGGGGGTTGCGGCCCATGCGCGCGTCGCGTTTTTTTACCGAAAACGCGCCAAATCCACGCAGTTCCACGCGATCACCGTTGGCCAGAGCATCGGTGATTTGATCAAAGACAGTGGCAACAATCCGTTCGACATCACGTTGAAATAAATGTGGGTTTTCATCAGCAATTTTTTGGATCAATTCGGACCGGATCATAAGTTTCCCCCTGTTCAGGTTGTATAAGCGAAGTATAGAAACATTTTCACGTTTGCAAAACACTTTGTTCCGAAAACGGCCGGTTTATGCCAAAACGATCCATGTAACGTGAAAATTACGACACAACCTTAGCGATTGTTTGGGTTTTGGTGTCAAAAGAATAACGCAAAACATAGACTTTCGTTGGTCCTGTTTTGAAATCAACGCAAAAACGAATCGAAAAACCCCCGCCATAGGGCAGGGGTTTCGATCATCGTATCTTGGATAACTTATTTGTCGTCGCCTTTCAGCGCGGCGCCCAAGATGTCGCCCAATGACGCGCCAGAGTCGGAAGAGCCATACTGTTCCACGGCTTCTTTCTCTTCTGCGATTTCGCGTGCTTTGATCGATACGCCCAGTTTGCGTGTTTTGCTGTCGATGTTTGTGACGCGAACGTCCACTTTGTCACCAACGCTGAAACGCTCGGGGCGCTGTTCTGCGCGATCGCGCGACAGGTCTGAACGACGGATGAATGATTTCATCCCTTCGTATTCGACTTCGATGCCGCCGTCTTCGATGGCTGTCACTTCGACGGTTACAACAGAACCGCGTTTCACGCCGCCTGTTGCTTCTGCGAATTTGTCACCGCCCAGGGCTTTGATCGACAGGCTGATGCGTTCTTTTTCAACATCAACTTCGGATACAACGGCCTGAACCATGTCGCCTTTGCGATAGTTCTGGATCGCGTCTTCGCCACGTTCGTCCCATGAAATGTCGGACAGGTGAACCATGCCGTCGATTTCGCCGGCCAAGCCGATGAACAGACCGAATTCGGTGATGTTTTTGACTTCGCCTTCGACTTCTGTGCCCTCTGGGTGGGTTTCTGCAAACACTTCCCATGGGTTGCGCTGACACTGTTTCAGACCCAGTGACACGCGGCGTTTTGCACCGTCGATTTCCAGAACCATGACGTCAACTTCTTGGCTGGTGGACACGATTTTGCCGGGGTGTACGTTTTTCTTGGTCCATGACATTTCTGACACGTGAACCAGACCTTCAACACCGGATTCCAATTCAACAAACGCACCGTAATCGGTGATGTTGGTCACGATACCTTTGTGGACTGATTCCAGCGGGTATTTCGCAGCAACGATATCCCATGGATCGTCTTGCAGCTGTTTCATGCCCAAAGAAATGCGGTGTGTTTCTTTGTTGATTTTGATAACCTGAACTTTGACGGTTTCGCCAATTGTCAGGATTTCGGATGGGTGGTTCACACGACGCCACGCCATGTCAGTGACGTGCAACAGACCGTCAACGCCGCCCAGATCAACGAATGCACCGTATTCTGTGATGTTTTTGACAACACCTTCTACGTCCATGCCTTCGGTCAGGTTGCCGATAACTTCTGCGCGCTGTTCTGCGCGTGACTCTTCCAAAATTGCACGACGTGATACAACGATGTTGCCACGACGACGGTCCATTTTCAGGATCTGGAATGGCTGTTTCATGTTCATCAACGGACCAGCGTCACGAACAGGGCGGACGTCAACCTGTGACCCTGGCAAGAACGCAACAGCGCCGCCCAGATCCACGGTGAAACCACCTTTGACGCGGCCAAAGATTGCGCCTTCGACGCGTGCTTCGTCTGCGTATGCTTTTTCCAGACGGTCCCATGCCTCTTCGCGGCGGGCCATTTCGCGTGAAACGACTGCTTCGCCACGGGCGTTTTCTGCTGCGCGCAGGTAAACTTCGACCTCGTCGCCAACTTCAACTTGGGGCGCTTCGCCTGGGTTTGCGAATTCTTTCAGATCAACGCGGCCTTCCATTTTGTAGCCTACGTCGATAATGGCTTGGCCCGCTTCGATTGCGATAACCTTACCTTTGACAACTGAACCCTCTTGGGGTGTGTCCATTTCAAAGCTTTCATTCAGAAGCGCTTCGAATTCTTCCATAGATGTATTTGATGCCATGTGGCTTTCATTCCTTTACAAATATTTATACTGGCCGGGTGGTTGTCTCCACCGGTCTTGGGGTTTGTTGGTCAGGACAGATCGCAAACGCAAAAGGGCCGGTTTTATGGTCCGACCCTGCTCGTGTCTGATGTGCTGCGGCTGTTTACCGTTCTGACGGGTGTCCTTTAGCCGCGTTTGACCCTATGTGCAAGGGGTTTCGCGCAAAACCCCCTAATCACGTGGCGAGCCAACCAATGGTTCGCGATGACCCGCGCGGATCACATCCGGATCATAGGGTGTGCGTGCGAACACCTCGCGGACCATATCGGCGAAAAATTCGATGGGCTTGGTGTCGTAATCGGGGTCAAAGCTGGATTGATCCCAGCGTTCGCAAAATTGCGCGCAATCCTCGAAATAGGGGCTGTCTGCATGGCGGTCGCGTTTGTTTGGATCGCCGCCCACATGGGTCGCATAATACACCATTTGAAAATCGCCATGCGCTTGGACCACCCAAGAACATTGTTCGCGCACAAAGGGGCGCAAAATTGTGGCGGCATATTCGTCATGGTTATAGGGTGCATAGATGTCGCCAATATCATGCAGCAGGGCCGATACAATCCAATCAATATCTGCCCCATCGCGCCACGCCCGTGTGGCCGATTGCACAGAATGACCCAGGCGGGTAATTTGATAGCCTGACAGGCTTTCGTCCAGCTCGACCAATGCCTTTAATAACCGGTCCGCGGTGCCTTTGGTATATTCGATTTCATGGGCGGTCAGAAATTCGTAATCCTCTTTGTCGCCGTCCTTCATCTGGGTGAATTTAACGTGATCCATCTGGTCCATCCCTTTCGTTTGTGGTTTTGCCTGCATCGTGCGGTCCGGATTTACGGATGTAAAGCCTGATTTGACCGCCATTTGGCCAATTTCCGTCACGGCACTGGACATTCGGTTTTGCGTTTCTAAAGTAAGGGTAAACCAATGCATGAGGCCTGCGATGAAACCTTTTGGAAAATCCCAACCCATCCGGCGGATCGAGGATCAGCGATTCCTAACCGGAACGGGCCGCTATGTGGATGATATCGCCCCCGATGGGGCGGCGGTGGCCTATTTCCTGCGCGCGCCCGTGGCGCATGCTATGATCACCACGCTGGATGTCGCGGATGCGCGTGATGCCGATGGGGTTTTGGCTGTGCTGACCTATGACGATCTAGGGGCTGCGGGCATTGCGACCGATTTGCCGGCCGTGGTGATCAAGAACCACGATGGCACAGCGGCGGCCAATCCCAAACGGCCCCTGCTGTGCGATGGCCATATCCGCCATGTCGGCGAAGCGATTGCGGTGATTATCGCAGACACGCTGGATCAGGCCAAGGATGCGGCAGAACTGATCGAATTCGATTTTGACGAATTGCCCGTGGCGCTGGACCTGACGGCAGGTGGCGCAGCCTTGCATGCCGAGGCGGGTGATAACATGGCCTTTGATTGGGCGATTGGGGATGCAGAGCAGACCGATGCCGCCTTTGACACTGCGGCGCATGTGGTGTCACTGCAGGTCGCAGATAACCGAATTATCGCCAATGCATTGGAACCGCGGGGCTGTTTTGCCCAGTGGGATGGCCAGAAACTGGAATTCACCGTCAACGGGCAGGGGGTATGGAACCAGAAAAACCGCCTGGTTCAGACATTGGGTTTGACCCCTGAACAGGTTCGCGTGATCAATCCTGATGTGGGCGGCGGGTTCGGGATGAAGGCGATGACCTATCCCGAATATTACGTTGTCGCCCATGCGGCCATGGCCCTGGGGCGTGCGGTGCGTTGGATGGCCGATCGCACCGAATCCATGCTGACTGATAATGCGGGGCGTGATCTGGTGTCGGATGCCGCAATCGCGCTGGACGCGGATTTGCGCATTACTGGATATCGGATGCAAACGCGGTGCAATCTGGGGGCCTATAATTCGCAGTTTGGTCAAATCATCCAAACCGATTTGTTCGCCAAGGTTCTGACAGGCCCCTATGACATCCCGACCGCGCATCACGCGGTGCAGGGGTTTTATACCAACACAACGCCGGTTGACGCCTATCGTGGGGCCGGCCGCCCCGAGGCGATCTATGTTCTGGAACGCCTGATGGACCGCGCGGCGCGGGATTTGGGGGTTGATCCATGGGACCTGCGGCGCAAAAATTTCATCGCATCCGACAAATTCCCCTATCAGACGGTGACGGGGGAAACCTATGATGTGGGTGATTTCACCCGCGTGTTGGACCGTGCGTATCAGGCCGCCGATGTCGCAGGCTTTGGCGCACGCCAAGCCATCAGCGCGCAGGCCGGCCGGTTGCGCGGTTTGGGCATCTGTTATTATATCGAGAGTATCCTTGGCGCCCCCAGCGAAACCACCCGCGTGGTGTTCAATGATGACGACACCGCCACAATTTTCGTGGGCACCCAATCCAACGGACAGGGCCACGAAACGGTATTTTCGCAATTTCTGTCCGATCAAACGGGCATTCCACTGGATAAAATCCACTTTGTCCAAGGCGACAGTGACGCCATCGCCATGGGCGGCGGTACGGGGGGATCGCGGTCGGTTACGGTGCAAAACACCGCCACACTGAAAACGGTTGATATCATGTTGACGGCCTATCGCGCATTTTTGGCGGATAAAATGGGGGTTGATGCGGGTGACATCACCTTTGATGACGAACGGTTCCGCGCGCCCAATTCCAACCTGTCCCCCACGCTGTTAGAGGCGGCAGCCATGGCCCGCGATGCAGGGCGCGATGATTTGCTGGACCACAGCGCCACCATCACGTTGGATGCGCGATCCTTTCCCAATGGGGCCCATGTGGCCGAGGTCGAAGCTGACCCGGACACGGGCGTGACCCGCGTTGTCAAATATACCGTGGTTGATGATTTTGGCCATCTGATCAACCCCTTGCTGGTTGAGGGTCAGGTTCATGGCGGCATTGCCCAGGGGTTGGGGCAGGCATTGAACGAACATGTCGTATTCGATGACACGGGCCAGCTGTTGACCGCCACATTCATGGATTATGCGATGCCGCGCGCCACGGATATGCCTTGGGTATCGTTTCAGACAGAATGTGTCCCATCCACCGCAAACCCCATGGGCATCAAAGGCTGCGGCGAGGCAGGCACCGTGGGGTCCATGGCCGCGGTGGCCAACGCCGTTCAAGATGCCCTATGGGATCGCGGCGTACGTCAGGCCGACATGCCCTTTACCCCGCAGCGGGTTTGGACGCTGCTGTCAAAGGGGGCCTAAATGGGGGCTTGGCGCAATCCTTTGGCCCCGATATGGGCAGGGTTGGCGCGCGTTTTGGCCACGCGGGTCAGCGATTGGTCAGGCGACCGGCCAGCCCCCGAAAAACGCATCCACATCATATTGCTAGATGGCACATTGGCGTCGTTAAAACCGGGGGCGGGGACGCATATTGGAACGCTGTATCATCTGCTAAACGATGGTCGCGCGGACCGCAGTGTGCATTACAGCGCGGGGCTGCAATGGGGTGATTGGCGGTCCAATCTGCGAGTGATCACGGGGGCAGGGCTGGGCCACCAGATCCGGCAGGCCTATGGGGCCTTGGCCACGCGGTATCGGCCGGGGGATGATGTCTATATCTTTGGCTATTCCCGGGGGGCCTTTGCGGCGCGGTCGTTATGTGGGATGATCGATCGCGTGGGATTGTTGCAGGCCGATTACGCCACTGCGCGCAATGTCAATTTGGCCTGGCGGCAGTATCGCAATGGGCGTGGCTATATCCGGTTTCGCGAAAACTTTTGCCACCCCACCGCGCAGATCCGGTTTTTGGGGGTCTTTGATACGGTCAGTGCGCTGGGGCTGCGCATTCCGGTTTTGTGGAAATTTCTGCCCGACCTTTATACGTTTCACGACCATGCGGTCAGCCGCAATGTTGACGCCAATTACCATGCGCTGGCCCTGGACGAAACACGGCTGGCCTATGCGCCGGAATGTTGGGATTTGGATGTCATTCCGCCGGACACGGTGGTGCAACAGGTCTGGTTTCGCGGGGCCCACGGCGATATTGGCGGGCATTTGGGCACATTTGAACCGGCGCGTCCCTTGGCTAATATTCCACTGGTGTGGATGTTGGAACGCGCGGCGGACCGGGGATTGGCGCTGCCACCGGATTGGCACGCGCGCTTTGCGATGGATCCCACCGCGCCCAGCGTGGGCACTTGGCGCAAATGGGGGAAATTCCTGATTTTTCGCGCCAAGCGGCGGGTGGCCAAATCTGACCACGAATGGATCCATTCATCTGTCGATCAAGGTGCCAGGACTGACAAGGCGTGATCAGCCCATTGACAGCGCGGCGCGGGTGCAACACAGTGCGCCCCAATTGCGCCCAGAGTGCGCCATAGCCAAACATCCAACGATAGGGAACACACAATGTCCGAGACATATACCGACACAGAGTTAAAGACGATCCTGCGTCAGGTGAAATCCGTGGCCGTTGTGGGGATCAGTCCAAATCCATCACGGCCCAGTTATTTCGTGGGCCGGTATTTGGGGCTAAAGGGGTTCAAAATGATCCCCGTCAATCCGGGCCACGCGGGAAAAACCCTGTTTGGTCAAACCATTATGGGGTCCCTGTCCGAAATTGAGGCCCAGGTGGATATGGTCGATATTTTCCGCAAATCCGACGCCGTGCCGGCCATCGTTGATGAGGCATTGGAAAAGTTTCCCAACCTGAAATGCATCTGGATGCAAATCGGTGTCGAACATGCCGAGGCTGCCGCCAAAGCGCGCGCGCGCGGCATTACTGTCATTCAAAACCGCTGTCCCAAAATCGAATATCAACGCCTGTTTGGCGAATTGCGGATGGGTGGGTTTAATACCGGAATTATTTCGTCGAAACTTTAACGGCTGGCTTTTTCCGCAATGCCGGATTGTCCCCGTCTGCGGGCCAATTCCGCCATAACATCCGACAGGGCCACATCGCGCGATTTCAGCATGACCAACAGGTGAAACAGCACATCTGCGGCCTCGGACGTCAGTTTGGCTTTGTCGTCTTTGATGGCCTCAATGATGGCTTCAACCGCTTCTTCGCCAAATTTTTCGGCGCATTTTTCCGGGCCTTTGGCCAGCAACTTGGCGATCCAGCTGCTGTCGGGGTCGGCGCTGGCGCGGGCCTCGATTGTGGCGAATAAATCCTCTAGGGTCATGTGTCCATCCTCATGTCGATGCCTGCGGCCTGCATATGCGCCTTGGCCTGGGCGACGGTATAATCACCAAAGTGGAAAATCGAGGCGGCCAAAACGGCCGAGGCATGGCCCTCAATAACCCCATCGACCAAATGATCCAAATTCCCCACACCGCCCGAGGCAATCACAGGAATATTGACCGCATCCGCAATGGCGCGTGTCATGGGCAGGTTAAATCCCGCCTTGGTTCCGTCGCGATCCATCGATGTCAGCAGGATTTCACCCGCGCCCTTGGCCGCGATCATTTGCGCAAATTCCACCGCATCAATGCCCGTGGGTTTGCGGCCCCCATGGGTGAACAATTCCCAACGGCCCGGTTCCACGGTTTTGGCGTCAATCGCACAGACGATGCATTGCGACCCGAAATGATCAGCCGCGCGTGCCACCACATCAGGGTCGGCCACCGCCGCCGAATTGAACGATACCTTGTCTGCACCCGCCAGCAACAGATTGCGCACATCCTCGACCGTGCGCACGCCGCCGCCCACGGTTAGGGGGATGAAACACTGTTCTGCGGTGCGTTGCACCATATCAAACATGGTGCCGCGGTTTTCATGGGTGGCATGGATGTCTAGAAAACAGATTTCATCCGCGCCGGCGGCGTCATAACGTGCGGCCGCCTCGACCGGATCGCCCGCGTCGCGCAGGCCCACAAAATTGACGCCCTTGACCACACGGCCATCGGCCACATCCAAACATGGAATAATCCGTGTCTTAAGCATTTAACACCTGCAACGCCTGTTTCAAATCAATCGCCCCATCATAGAGCGCACGTCCCGAAATCGCGCCATTCAGCTGCGCACCGCAATCGCGCAGCGCGATCAGATCGTCGATTGACGACACCCCGCCCGAGGCAATCACAGGGATAGACACCGCGCGGGCCAAATCGGCTGTTGCCTGAATATTTGGCCCCTGCATCGCGCCATCGCGGTTGATGTCGGTGTAAATGATGGCCGCGACACCCGCATCCTCAAAGGATTTGGCCAGATCCGTGACCAAAACATCCGTTTCCTCGGCCCAGCCCTTGGTTGCGACGCGCCCGTTGCGGGCGTCGATGCCCACGGCCACATGGCCGGGGAATTCGCGGGCCGCTTGGCGGACCAGGTCTGGGTTTTCCACCGCAATGGTGCCCAAAATCACGCGCGCTAGCCCTTTGGTGATCCATGTTTCGATGGTTTTCATATTGCGAATGCCACCGCCCAATTGCGCGGGCACCTTGCAATCGCGCAAAATCGCCTCGACGGGGGCGGCGTTGACGGGTTCGCCTTCGAATGCGCCGTTCAGGTCGACAAGATGCAGCCATTCGCAGCCTGCATCCACGAATTCGCGGGCCTGAGCGGCGGGGTCTGTGTTGAACACTGTGGATTTTTCCATATCCCCCCGCAACAGGCGCACGGCGTTTCCGTCTTTTAGGTCAATCGCAGGGTATAGGATCATGGTGGTGGCCTTTCGTTTCACTGTTGTGCGCTGTTTTGCATGACGCAAGGAAAATTGCAATCTGAACCAACAACACACTTGCCAAGAATTGGCTTTCGCGCCACTGTTAACCAAATTCATGCGGAGGTATCATGACAAAAACTGATTTACGCGCAGTGGCGCTTGGGGTTGCAATGATGACTTGGGCAGGGGCGGCGGCCGCTGATCCCGTGCACGGCACATGGAAAACGGTGCCGGATGACAACGGGTCCTATGGCCATATTCAGGTCAAACCCTGTGGTGACAAAATCTGTGGCACCCTAGTCAAAGCCTTTGACAAAGATGGCAAAGCGGGCGGTCAGGAACATATTGGCAAAAACATCGTGTGGGATATGTCCGCAAATGGCGGCGGTAAATATTCTGGCGGCAAAATCTGGGCGCCAGATCGCGACAAAACCTATAAATCCAAAATGGAATTGTTGGATAACAACAACCTAAAGGTATCGGGCTGCATCGCCTTTATCTGCCGCGACGGCGGCACATGGACACGGGTGAAATAAGTCCGTCAGATGTTACGCCGTTGAAATGAAAGTTGGAATGACATCGGCGTAACAATACCCATCACGGGTCACAACATCGCCCAGATCCACCGAAATGGGCGCAGAAAACAGCGGCATATTGACCACCGCCGTGTGGAATTCGCCGTTTTCGCCGCAGGGATCGACCCCATCGGGCAAGGTATCAATCAGCGCCTGCGTTATTTTTTGCCCCGCCAGTTCCGCAGGCACCCGTGTTGGATCGCAGGTGACAATGCGCATATCAAACCCACCCGACAACATATCGCGCATCAGGTCGCGCGTATCGCGGCCCCACAGGGGAAACACGGGCGTTAATCCCGTATCGCGCATCATATTTTCGCGATAGGCGCGGATATCCTCTAGGAACAGATCGCCAAAGATGACCACATCAATGCCCCGCTGTTTCAGAATGTCTTGGCCCGCGCTCATGCGATTTTCATAGGTTGCGTTATCACAGGGCCAAGGCAGCGCCACGGTGATCAATTCCAGACCCAGCGCATCGGCCTGACGCTGTAAAAGGGCGTTGCGGGTGCCGTGCATGGCCACGCGATCATGGGCTTCATTGATCGTGGTGAACAGGGCACAGACGTCATAGTCGCCCGATTGCTGCACCTGATAGAGCGCATAGGCGCAATCTTTGCCACTGGACCACGCGATGGCGGCCTTGGGTTTCATTGTCACTCTCTTGCTAGGGGGCCCATGTCAGGAAATTGCCAATCATTTGCAATCCGATCGCGGCGCTTTTTTCGGGGTGGAATTGCAGGCCGATCATGGTGTCGCGCGCGACAATTGCGGTGATGTCTGTGCCATAATCTACATGGGCCAACCGCTGGCCATGGTCGTTCATGTCCATGTGATAGGAATGGACAAAATATACATGATCCCCTGTGCCGACATTGGCCAAAACGGGGTGGGGGTGGTCAATGACCAAATCATTCCACCCCATATGCGGCACCTTAAGCGCGGGATCCGTGGGGGTGATTTTGCGCACATCCCCATTGATCCAGCCCAGGCCGGGGGTGGGTTCGTATTCAAAGCCCTGGTTTGCCATCAACTGCATTCCGACACAAATTCCCATAAATGGGCGGCCGCGGGTGGCAACCGCATCCACCAAGGCGTCGAAAACGCTGGATTTGCGCAGTGCCGCGTTACAGGCCGGAAATGCGCCATCCCCGGGCAAGACAAGGCGATCCGCACGCGCCACAACATCAGGATCGGACGTCACAGTTACCGTGCCTGCATCCAATTCCGCCGCCATTTTTTCAAAGGCCTTGCGCGCGGAATGCAGATTGCCGCTGTCGTAATCAATGATCGCTGTCAACATGGCGACTATAGCGCCCCTTTGGTCGATGGCAGCTGGTTGGACATGCGCGGATCGGCTTCGACCGCCTGACGTAATGCACGCGCAACCGATTTGAACGCTGCCTCGGCGATGTGGTGGCTGTTGAACCCATGCAGTTGGTCGATGTGCAACGTGATTCCGCCATGCGTGGACAGGGCTTGGAAAAATTCGCGCACCAATTCGGTGTCAAACGTGCCAATTTTATCAGATTGGAAATCCAGATTGCAGATCAGATAGGGCCGTGCCGACAGATCCAGCGCACAACGCACCTGTGCATCATCCATCGCCAGATGACAGCTGCCATAGCGGGTGATGCCGCGTTTGTCGCCCAAGGCCTGAACCAAGGCCTGCCCCAGCGCGATGCCCGTATCCTCTACCGTGTGGTGGTCGTCGATATGGGTGTCGCCCGTTGCGCGAATTGTCATGTCAATCAGTGAATGGCGGGACAGTTGATCCAGCATATGGTCGAAAAACCCGACACCCGTCTGGTTATCGTATTGGCCCGTGCCGTCAAGGTTCAGGGACACCGAAATTTTGGTTTCTGCGGTATTGCGGTCAACTGTTGCGCGTCTCATACTGTTGCTTTCTTGATACAATTTTGCCCCTTATAACCGCCCTTGCCCCCAAGGCCAAGATGCAAACAGGCCAGGCCGGGATGTTATCCGGGCCGGTTTTGATAAAACGCATAGCGTTTGTTGACGTAGGGTAGTAAGGGGGATCGGCAAAATTATGCTTGCCCCTAAAATTGATTGGGCAGTATCTTAGGCTTTATAGGGCGCACGCGCCGAAAATAGGGAGAGTAAAATGAAAAAACTTTTGTTGGCCAGCACCGTTTTGGTTGCCGGACCATCAACCGCATTCGCAGGTGGCATGGAAGTTGGCCGGTTTAACCCAAGCTTTATGTTCCAAAGTGGAAATTATGCAGAACTGAGCGTTCGCAGTTCGACACCTGATGTAACAGACGATACATTTTCGCCAGATGGGTCCATGTTAGGCAAAATGACCAATACCAGTGCATCAGTCAAAGTGGCGTTGAATGACCGTTTGTCGATTGGTGTGACACACTATGATGCAGCGCGCATCAAGCTGGATTATGCCGACAACGGCGGTCCATTCACCCAGACACCACACCCTGTTGCAGCGGCTGGCTCTGCCGCACAAAACGATCCGGCAACGCAGGCTGCGATCGGCGCGTATATTGCCGCGAACCCGGGTGCAACTGCACAGATGGCAATGGCATTGGATGGCGCTACACAACAAGCTATCGGAGCATATACACTGGCGAATGCGGCTGCATTACCAAAAATGCAAGCGCCTTATGTAAACCTGTCCTATAAATCTACGGCTTTGGTTGTCGGCTATGCGGTAAACGACCAGATTGATGTGTTCGGTGGGATTAAATATTCGGCCGCGGATGCGTCAGGGGATGTGGTTGCAAATCCTGCCGGTGATATTGTTGCCAAATCTGGATCGGATACAGCTCCAATTTTGGGTGTGTCCTATAGTAAACCAGAAATCGCGCTGCGCGTGACGGCAACGTACCAAGGCAAATCAGAAACGTCGCACGAAACATCCACGACATTTCTGGGCACAACAACACAATTACAAGACACCAAAGCAGCCCTGCCAGAATCCTTTACCTTGGATTTCCAGACAGGCATCGCGCCAAAAACCTTGTTGCTAGGTTCGATCCACCATGCCCGTTGGGATGATGCGCATATCTATTTTGACGGCTCATCCACCCCGAAAACGTCATGGCAAGATTCGACAACCTATTCTGTTGGTGTGGGTCGTGCGATTAATGAAAACTGGGCAGTATCTGCATCGATCAATTACGAAGCGGCCTCAGAATCAGCTGGCACCAGCCTGTTGTCTGTGACCGATGGGACCCGTGGTGTGACATTGGGTGCGCGGTATACACGCAACAATATGAACGTGTCTTTGGGGGTAAACTATACGCAGTTTGGTGATAAAACTGTGACGTCCCTGAACCAAACGGGTTCATTCAAAGACAACTCCATTACCTCGGTTGGGTTGAATATCGGGTATTCCTTCTAATTCGACGTCAGAACAATACATTGGGGGCCACTGGCCCCCTTTTTTATGGCACTGCCATGTCTGGTGGGGATGGGGCAAAAAACACGCCTTGCCACTGGTATAGGGGCCGATTTGATTGTATGACGGGCCTATGACACATTCCGATACGTCCCAATCACACATAGATATCGAAACCGCCCGCCGCGTTTTGCGGATCGAGGCGGCGGCCCTAGAACAGATGGCCAGCGATTTGCCTGCCGATTTTTCTGCCGTGGTGGATGCCATTTTGCAAACCACGGGCCGCGTGATCGTATCCGGTGTCGGCAAATCGGGCCATATCGGCAATAAAATTGCCGCCACCTTGGCCAGCACCGGAACCCCCGCCAGTTTCGTCCATGCGACCGAGGCCAGCCATGGCGATCTGGGCATGGTCACGGCGGCCGATTTCTGTTTGCTGATTTCAAATTCCGGCGAAACGGCGGAACTGCGCGATATTGTGGCCCACACGCGGCGGTTTTCCATTCCAATGGCGGCGATATCGTCGAAACCTGACAGCACATTGATGCGTGCGGCTGATTACAAATTGGGCCTGCCCCCTGCGCCCGAGGCCTGTCACATCGGCATGGCGCCCACCACATCGACAACCCTGACCTTGGCGCTGGGCGATGCATTGGCTGTCGCGCTGATGGAACGGCGCAATTTCCGCCCCGATGATTTTCGCGTATTTCACCCAGGCGGCAAATTGGGCGCACAGATGGCCACCGTGGGCCAATTGATGCATCATGGCGATGCGCTGCCTGTGGTTGATGCTAATATGCCAATGCAGGACGCATTAATCACCATGACGGCCAAAGGGTTCGGCATTGCCGCCGTGTGCCGCGATGGGCGATTGATGGGTGTCATTTCGGATGGCGATTTGCGGCGTCATATGCATCATTTGATGTATAAAACTGCGGGCGATATTGCCAGCGAAAATCCAGTCACTGTGAATTCCGACCAATTCGCTGCCGAGGCGCTGAATGTCATGAACACACGTAAAATCAGTGTGTTGATGGTTGTTGATCCCACAGGCGTGCCGATTGGCATTTTGCATATCCACGATTTACTGCGCGCAGGTGTCGCATGAAAACAGTCATCATTATTCCCGCCCGATATGCCTCGACCCGCTATCCGGGCAAGCCTTTGGTTGAATTGACGCTGCCCGATGGCAGCCGCCAATCGCTGATTGAACTCAGCTGGCGGGCGGCCTGTCGGGTTGGTGGGGTCGATGCGGTTTATGTCGCAACGGATGATACCCGTATCGCCGATGCGGCGCGTGGGTTTGGGGCCGATGTGATCATGACATCAGACACCTGCCGCAATGGCACCGAACGCTGCGCCCAGGCGGTGGCGAATGCGGGGCTGGATGCGGATCTGATTGTCAACCTACAAGGCGATGCGCCCCTGACCCCCCATTGGTTTGTCGAAGACCTGATGGCCGCCATGAAAACCGATCCTGCGGCGCAAATGGCCACACCTGTGCTGCGTCTGGATCGTCTGACCTATGGCCATTTCACGACCGATCGCAAACAGAACCGCGTGGGCGGGACCACGGCCGTTTTTGATAAAAATCACCACGCCCTTTATTTTTCGAAAGAGGTGGTGCCATTCATGGATATCGCCAAATGGCCCGCAGATGCGCCGTTGCCCGTCTATCACCATGTGGGCGTCTATGCCTATCGCCCGCAGGCATTGCAAAATTACATGGCCTGGGACGAAAGCACGTTAGAGCAGTTAGAGGGGCTGGAACAGCTGCGGTTTCTGGCCAATGGCGAAACCGTCAAATGCGTAGAAGTGGATGGCCGCGGCCGCGTGTTTTGGGAATTGAACAATCCCGAAGATGTCGCCCGTATCGAATCCGTGATTGGAGAGACCCTATGAGCCCTATTTTAGAGACGAAACAGCTGAAAATCGGCAATGTTGTCATCGGCGGCGCGGCCCCCATCGCGCTGATCACCGGACCCTGCCAATTGGAAACCCGCGACCATACCCTGTTTATGGCCGAGGCGATTGCCAAGGCCTGTTCGGCGACGGGGACGGGGTTTATTTTTAAGGCCAGTTACGACAAAGCGAACCGATCGTCGATTTCAACCCAGCGCGGGATTGGCATGGACGAGGGATTAAAGATCTTGGCCGAGGTGCGCGATACCTTTGGTTGTCCGGTGTTAACGGATGTGCACGATGCGGCCCAATGCGCCCCCGCGGGCGAGGTGGTCGATGTCCTCCAGATCCCTGCGTTTTTGTGTCGCCAGACTGATTTGTTATTGGCTGCCGGACGCACCGGGCGCGCGATCAACGTGAAAAAGGGTCAGTTTCTGGCCCCCTGGGATATGGGCAATGTGGCCGAAAAAATTGCCAGCACGGGGAATGAGGCGATTATGCTGTGTGATCGCGGCACGTCGTTTGGCTATAACACGTTGGTCAGTGATTTCCGTGGGTTGCCCACCATGGCGCAGACGGGATATCCGGTTGTCTTTGACGCCACGCATTCGGTGCAACAACCAGGTGGGCAGGGGACCACATCGGGCGGGCAGCGTGAATTTGCCCCCGTTCTGGCCCGCGCGGCCTGTGCGGTTGGGGTCTCGGCCCTGTTTATTGAAACGCATCAGGATCCCGACACTGCGCCGTCAGATGGGCCCAATATGATACCGGTCGATCAGATGGCGCAATTGATTGGAACATTGCGCGATTTTGATGCCTTGGCGAAGGGCATCTAAGGCGGAGTGATTGATCTGTCGGAGCCTCCGGCGGGAGTATTTTGGCAAAAATGAAAGCGGGAGTGTCGCATGTTTGAAATGGCGGTCGCCTTGATGGTCGTGGGCGGTCTGGCGGGCATTTTGGCAGGTCTGTTCGGTGTGGGCGGGGGCATGGTTTTGGTGCCTGCGTTTTATTATGCCTTTACGTCCCTAGGCTACCAGCATGCGCAGTTGATGCAGATTTGTTTGGCCACATCGCTGGCGACGATTGTGGTGACGTCGTTGCGGTCGCTGACGTCGCATGCCAAACGCGGTGGGGTTGATTTTGGTGTGTTGCGGGGATGGGCCCCTGGCATTGCGATTGGGGCGCTGATCAGTGTCGTGTTTGCGGCGCAGTTGAAATCGGTGACATTGCAATGGATATTTGGGTCGTTGGGCATGGTCATTGGGTTATACATGGCCTTTGGTCGGTCGGAATGGCGGTTGGCTGATGCCATGCCGCAGGGGCTGCGCCGAGCAATTTACGCGCCTTTGGTCGGTTTTTTTTCCGTTCTTATGGGGATTGGCGGCGGATCGTTGGGGGTGCCGTTGATGACATTGCATGGGATGCGCATCCATAATGCGGTTGCGACCAGTTCGGGGTTTGGAGTGTTGATTGCGGTGCCATCTGTTGTCGGATTTTTCTTTGTCCCCTTGGAGGTGCAGAATGTGCCGCCCTTGACGGTGGGGGCGGTAAATTTGGTTGCCTTTGGGATTATTATCGCGATGACGCTGGTGACGACCCCCTTGGGTGTTGCACTGGCACATCGGTTAGAGGCGCAAAAGTTGAAGCGGTATTTTGCCGTGTTTTTAGTGTTTGTTGCGTTAAACATGTTGCGCAAAGCCGCGGGGTATTAAGCGATGTTTGGCGATGCGGGATGGTGTATTGTGCCAAAATCGCAAGCCATTTCGCAATGGGCGGCAGCCGCGCGGCAGGCTAGTTTGACGCAGATTGCCAAGCCTGAGATCCGCGAGACATGGTTGCAATGCCAAGGGACCTGGTTTGTCGGTGTCGATGTTTTGCCCAATGATCCGAAAGGCGCGTTGGGGGATGTTCCCTTTCCTGCGGAATTGGCGGCCGCCTTTGCGGGGCCGTTTCATCGCGCCCAGGTGTCGGTCATTTATCCCGGCTATCCCAAGCCGCGTGGCGGGGAAACACAGGCGGCATTCGGATATCGGCTGCGGCGTGACGCGGCGCATGTGGATGGCATATTAGCCGTTGGAGCTGCGCGGCGGCGGTATCTGCGTGAACCGCATGCCTATGTTTTGGGCATTCCATTGACCCAGGTATCCGAGGGGGCCAGCCCTATGGTGGTCTGGGACGGGTCGCATCGGATCATGCGCGATGCCTTTGCCCGTGCCTATGACGGGATTGATCCGCAGGATTGGGCGCAGGTGGATGTGACCGAAATATACCAAGAGGCGCGGCGTTACGTTTTTGATCACTGTGCGCGGCGTGTGGTGCATGTGCCCTTGGGCGCGGCCTATGCCATTCATCCGCTGGCCCTGCATGGGGTGGCCCCTTGGCAAGAGGGGGCAATCGCCCCGCAAGAGGGACGGATGATTGCCTATTTCCGGCCACATCTGGCGAATGTTGCGGATTGGTTAACGATTTAGGAGGCCGTGCGTTTAAGCCGTGCGGCCCGTCCGCCGCGCCGTGTGGTCAGGCGTGATGCGCGATTGGGCAGGTCTTGCATGACCATTTGCCGTGCCTCAGGCGAGAGGCGGGACCAGACCGAAATTTCGTCGATACTGCGATAGCATCCGGTGCAGATGCGTTCGGTGGGGTGGACCACGCAGACCTTGATACAAGGGCTGTCAATTTCGTCACGTTTCCAGATGTGATCAGTGTTGTCAGTCATGTTTCTTGCCCGATATGTGCCAGCCGATCCAGCACGCCTTGTAAAATATACGACGCTGCGACGTGATCAATTACCTCAGAGCGACGTTTTCGTGTCGTATCCGCCTCAAGCAGAGCTTTTTCAGCGGCGACGGTGGACAGGCGTTCATCCCAAAATGTGATCGGGATCGTGTGCAGCCGATCAAAGTTGCGGGCAAAGGCGCGGGTCGCTTGGGCGCGGGGGCCTTCGGTGCCGTCCATATTGCGGGGCAGGCCCAAGACCAGCCCGCCGATGTCGCGTTTGGTGATATGTGCGATGACCGCCTGTGCATCGGCAGTGAATTTGGTGCGTTTGATCGTCTCAATCGGGCTGGCCACGGATCGGAATGTGTCACTGACCGCAATGCCAATGGTTTTGGTGCCCAGATCCAGGCCAATCAGCGGGCGCAGGGCCGGCACGGCTGCGGCAAATTCGGTGATGTCGTCGGTGATCATTCGGCAATGCCCACCTGTGCCGCCGCGGCCTGAATGGGGGCCAAGGCATCGGGCGTATCAGCAAAGACCTGTTGCGCATTGGCATAGATTGCGCGCGCTTGGTCCAGATCGCCCAACACGCCCAAGGCATTGATCAAACGCGCCCATTCCTGCGGCGTGCCCCCATCTGTCGCCAAACGATCGGACAGGCGGGCCACCATGCCGCGGATCATGGCCTGTTGATCGTCGGCCGACATATCCTGTGCGGCGGCGATATCATCGCGACTGGGACCGGGCAGGGCATTGGTTTCGGGCAATGGGGGCAATTCGAAATCGGTCACGCCCGCACGAAATGCAATTTCGGGGATCATCGCGCGAATGGGGGCGATCCATGGGTCATCAGCGCCGCCAACGGCCAACAGCTGACGCCACAACCGAAACGCGACATCAGGGCGATCATTTTGCGCCATCAAAACGCCCAAGTAATAACGCGCCGGTTCGTTTTGGTCGTCGCGTGCCAGAACCGCACGCAGGGCGCGTTCCGCCTCGGGCGACACATAGCCGTTTGACGACAGGATCAACAGTTCGCTGTATTCGAAATAATCCTGCGCTGTGGCTGCGTCACCCTTGACTGACAAAACCTTGGCCTGTGCCTGTGCGGCGGCGCGGTAATTTTCCAAACCTGCCTCAATCTGGGCAAGCAAAACATAGCCTTGCAGATCATTGGGGCGTTCGGCCACCGTTGCGCGCAGTTTTTCGACCAAGGCGGCGTAATCGCCGGTCGGGGTGTTCAGGGGCACTTGGGCCGGCATTTTTTCCCAAAATTCATCTTGGGATGGGCGCGTGTCCAGCGCGGTATTGGCGTTTTCAATGCGCAGTTTCAGGGGGATGTCACTGTATCCCACTTGGCCCAATTGCGCGTATAGGGCATATCCGCCGACCGCAATCGCCACAAACAGAATTACGCCGACGGCCCGGGCACCTGTGGGTGACAGGCTGCGTGATTTGGTGCGCCCGGCCTTGTCCAATGCCAAAATGCGGCGTGATATTTCGGTGCGCAGGCGGTCTGCCTCGTCCGATGAAATGACGCCGCGGGCCAGATCGCGGTCCACCTCGGCCAGCTGGTCCTTATAGACGGCCATATCAACGGGGTCAGTGGCATCCGGCGATGGGGTCGCCAATGCCCGATAAAATGCGACTGCCAGAACAAGCGTTACTGCTGCTGCGATGATCCAAAACGTCATGGGGCCTCCGGTGTGGTTGCGCTATATTTAAGGTTTGATAATCAAATAAGAAAGCCCCAATGCAGCAGATCGGCGCGAATGTCGCAACGCGGTGCCTAAGTGACGCACTGGAACGTGGGGGGGATGCGCATTGGGTGCATATGTGATCCACACCTAAATTATCGGATTCGAGACCAGATGAAACGCTATTCTATATTTGCCGTTGCCCGCGAAGCTGCGCGCTATCACACAGGATGGGACCGTGCGTGGGCCTCTCCTGAGCCTAAGAAGAAGTACGATGCCATCATTATCGGGGCAGGGGGCCACGGTTTGGCTACGGCCTATTATCTGGGCAAAAACCACGGTATCAAAAACGTGGCTATCTTGGAAAAAGGATGGCTGGGCGGCGGCAACACGGGCCGTAACACCACCATCATCCGGTCGAATTATTTACAAGATCCGTCAGCGGCCATTTATGAAAAATCCCGCTCGCTTTATGAAACGATGAGTCAGGATTTGAACTATAACGTGATGTTCAGCCCCCGTGGCGTCATCATGCTGGCCCAGACCGAACACGAGGTGCGCGGATATTTGCGAACCGCGCATGCCAATGCGCAGCAGGGCGTGGCCACCGAATTCATCGGACCCGAACAGGTGAAAAAACTGGTGCCGATCATCAATATTCATGGACCCCGCTATCCCGTATTGGGCGGTCTGTGGCAGGCGCGTGGCGGCACGGCGCGGCACGATGCAGTGGCCTGGGGCTATGCGCGGGCCTGTTCCGATATGGGTATGGATGTCATCCAGAAATGCGAAGTGACCGGCGTGCGCCGCGAAAACGGTCGCGTGGTTGGCGTTGATACGACCAAGGGTGCGATTGATTGCGACAAATTGGGTATTGTGGTTGCGGGCCACACATCTGATCTGGCGGAAATGGCTGGGTTCCGGTTGCCGATCGAATCTGTGGCGCTGCAGGCCTTGGTGTCGGAACCGATCAAACCCTGTATGGATGTGGTCGTGATGGCCAATACCGTGCACGGCTATATGTCCCAATCCGACAAGGGCGAAATGGTCATCGGCGGCGGCACGGACGGGTTTAACAACTATACCCAGCGTGGATCGTTCCACCACATCGAAGAAACCGTGCGCGCCTTGGTCGAAACATTCCCGATGATTTCGCGCCTGAAAATGCTGCGCCAGTGGGGCGGTATCGTGGATATGACAGGCGACCGGTCGCCCATTTTGTCCAAAACACCCGTTGATGGCGTTTTCGTCAACTGCGGCTGGGGGACAGGCGGGTTCAAGGCAATCCCAGGGTCCGGTTGGGCCATGGCCGAATTGATGGCCAAGGGTCAATCGCCGCTGACCGATGAATTCAGCATGTGGCGATTCCGCGAAGGTAAATTCATCGACGAAAGCGTCGCCGCTGGCGTTGCACACTAAAGAGGTCAGATATGCTAATCCTTGAATGCCCCTATTGCGGCGTCCACGCCGAAGAAACCGAACTGCACGCAGGTGGCGAAGCGCATCTGAAACGCTTTGGCCCCGGGTCGTCGGATGATGATTTCGAAAACTATCTGTTTATGCGCGAAAACCCCAAGGGCGTGCATTTTGAACGCTGGCGCCATGTGAATGGCTGTGGCAAATGGTTTCATGCCGCACGCTGCACCATGACGCTTGAGGTGTTTGGCACCTACAGCGCACAGACCACAGAACCGCCCAAAGATATTTGCGACAAAATCTCGGCCAAGCGTCCGGGATGGAGCTGGAGGAATTTTTCATAATGATCCGCTTGCCTAGTATTTTGCGCCACTTACGCCCAACACAGGGGTTGATGTCATGAGCACACGTATTCAAACTGGCGGTCGTTTGATTGATCGCACCAAATCTGTCACATTCAAATTCAATGGCCGCAAATTGCAGGGCTATGCGGGCGATACGCTGGCATCCGCATTGTTGGCCAATGATCAAATGTTGGTAGGCCGGTCGTTCAAATACCACCGTCCCCGCGGTGTTGTCGCATCAGGGGCAGAGGAACCCAACGCTTTGGTCAATATGGGCGAGGGCGCGTTTTTTGAACCCAACCAACGCGCCACCACGACCGAAGTGTTCGATGGCCTGACCGCGACCAGCCAAAACCATTGGCCCACATTGGAATTCGACGTAGGCGCGATCAACACCTATCTGTCGCGGTTCCTGCCGGCTGGGTTTTATTACAAAATGTTCATGTATCCACGCGCGTTTTGGAAACATGTCTATGAACCCTTTATCCGTCAATCCGCCGGTCTGGGCAAAGCGCCCAAGCAAAAGGACGGATCAGATTACGAACATTTCTATGCCTTTTATGATGTGGTCGTCATTGGCGGCGGTATCGCGGGTTTGCAGGCGGCCAAAACCGCCGCAGCCGCCGGGGCCAAAGTGTTGGTTATGGAACAAACCGCTGATTGGGGCGGGCGTGCCGTTGTCGATGGGGCCGAAATCGATGGCGCATCGGCAGATGCATTCGTCGCGGCGACCGTTGCCGAGTTACAGGCCATGGATAATGTGACCCTGAAAACCCGCATGATGGGCGCAGGGGTCTATGACCACGGTTATCTGTTGGGCTATGAACGCGTCAGCGATCATGATCCATCCTTGGCGGGGCCGCGTCATCGGTTGTGGCGCATCCGCACCGCGCAGATCATTTCCGCGACCGGCGCGATTGAACGGCCGCTGTCCTTTGCTGGCAATGATATTCCGGGTGTGTTGCTGGCCTCAGCGGTGCGCGATTATCTGGTCAATTGGGGGGTATCCATTGGGGAGCGTACGATCGTTGTCACCAATAACGATGATGCCTATCGCACGGCAATCGCCCTGAAACAGGCGGGATTGTCGGTGCCGATGATTTTGGATGCACGCAAATCAGGCGGTGGCGCCTTGGCGCAGCAGGCCCGCGACATGGGTATCCGTGTTGAAAACGGCAAAGCGATTGCCAAGGTTCACGGCGGCAAACGCGTCACGGCCGTATCGATCTGTGACCAAGCTGGCGAAGGCGTTGTGCTAGACACCATCGGCTGTGATGCGGTGGCGATGTCAGGCGGTTGGTCGCCTGTGGTGCATTTGTATTCGCATTGCGGTGGCAAATTGAATTGGGATGCCGAACAGGTCATGTTCCGCCCCGATTTGACCCGCATGCCAACCAATCAAAACGGTCAGGGCTTTGTCATGCCCGCGGGCACGGCGAATGGGGAAATGTCCACGGCGGCCACATTGGCCGATGCAACAGCGCGGGCGCTGGATGTGGTTGCGGCCTTGGGCAAATCGGCACCAACGCTGACCGCCCCCACCGCCGCGTCCGAGGACGCAGCCGCCATCGAACCCGTTTGGATGATGCCGCAAGGCGCCAATATCAAACTGCGCATGAAATCGTGGCTGGATTACCAAAACGATGTTAAGGTGTCTGACGTTCAACTGGCCGCGCGCGAAGGCTATGAAAGTGTCGAGCACACCAAACGCTATACTACATTGGGAATGGCGACAGATCAGGGTAAATTGTCCAATATCAATGGCTTGGCCACGCTGTCTGGCGCGTTGAATGCGGATATCCCACAGGTGGGCACAACCACATTCCGCCCCCCCTATACGCCGATTTCATTGGCGTCCATTGCGGGGTCCGCGCGGGACGAAGTGTTCCAACCCATCCGCAAAACACCCATGCAGGACTGGCACATGGCAAATGGGGCCGATTTTGAACCCGTGGGCCATTGGCGGCGCCCCTATTGTTTCCCCCGCGCAGGCGAAACCAAGGCGCAGGCCGTGGAACGTGAAATTCTGCAAACCCGCAAATCGCTGGGTCTGTTGGATGCGTCCACCTTGGGCAAAATCATCGTCAAGGGTCCGGATGCCGGCAAATTTATGGACATGCTCTACACCAACATGATGTCCACGCTAAAGGTTGGCAAATGCCGTTATGGCCTGATGTGTTCTGAAAACGGGTTTTTGTCGGACGATGGCGTTGTGGCGCGGATCGACGAAAACACATTCTTGTGCCACACCACCACAGGCGGCGCAGATCGTATCCACGCCCATATGGAAGAGTGGCTGCAAACCGAATGGTGGGATTGGAAAGTCTATACCGCCAATGTGACCGAACAATTTGCCCAAGTGGCCGTCGTTGGCCCCAATGCCCGCAAAGTGTTGGAAAAACTGGGTGGCATGGATGTGTCCAAAGAGGCGCTGGGGTTCATGGAATGGGCCGATGGCACCCTGGGCGGGTTTGACGCACGCGTCTATCGCATTTCGTTCTCTGGCGAATTGTCCTATGAAATCGCCGTGCCTGCCAGCCAGGGCCGCGTATTCTGGGATGCGCTGTTGGCAGCGGGTGCAGAATTTAACGTCATGCCATATGGCACCGAGGCCCTGCACGTGATGCGCGCAGAAAAAGGGTTCATCATGATTGGAGATGAAACCGATGGCACGATCATTCCGCAGGATTTGGGCCTGAACTGGGCCATTTCCAAAAAGAAAGAAGACTATATCGGCAAACGCGCGCAAGAGCGGACGTTTATGGTGGATTCCAAGCGTTGGAAATTGGTGGGTCTGGAAACAACCGACGGTTCCGTCATTCCAGATGGGGCCTATGCCGTGGGCGAAGGCGTCAATGCCAATGGCCAACGCAATATGATCGGGCGCGTGACATCGACCTATTATTCTCCTACCTTGGGCCGTGGGATTGCGATGGGATTGGTGTTGGATGGGCCAGACCGCATGGGCGAGACCATCGAATTCCCCAAAGTGGACGGCGGTAGCATAACGGCCAAAATCGTCGATCAAGTGTTTTATGATAAAGAAGGGACCAAGCAAGATGTCTAATGCTGTGACTGCCCTAAACGGCGCGAAATCAACCGGTTATGTCACCGTAAAAGAGGCGCCGCTGACTGGAATGATCACCCTGCGTGGTACGTTTGCCTCAAAGGGATTTGCCAAAATGGTCAAGTCCGTTTTTGGCACGGATATTCCCGAACAGCGCAAGGTATCCAAAGGACCAGAGGCCACCGTTTTGTGGATGTCACCCGATGAATTGATGGTGGTTTGTGACTATGCCGCGGCCCAAGATTTGGTGGCCAAAGCCACGGCGCAATTGGGTGATGAACATGCCTTGGTGGTCAATGTGTCTGATGCGCGTGCCGTCTTTACCCTGTCGGGGGCGCAGCTGCGCGAGGTGATTGCCAAAGAGGCCCCTGTTGACATGAGCCAATTTGAAATGGGCGAGGTCCGTCGGACACGATTTGCCCAGATCGCAGCGGCATTCTGGCTAGAGGCCGAGGATCACGCGCGGATCATCTGTTTCCGGTCTTTCGCAGAATATATGTTCAACCTGCTGAAAAACGCCAGCCAACCCGGATATGAGGTCGGTGGCTGGTAGGCCAGCGCTGCGTTCGCAACATTGTGCCGCCCCCTGGGGCGGCGCATTTATTTTTGCCCTGCGGGCGTTTGAGTATTTTTGCAAAAATGAAAGATGTTTTTTTGCTTTGGCCCTTGACCTTGGGGGGGATAAAGCAACATTTAGAGGGTAATGTAATTTAATCGAAAAAGGGGGCCCTTATGGCTTTTGAACTGCCTGATTTACCGTATGCACATGACGCCTTGGCGGATTTGGGGATGTCCAAAGAGACATTGGAATATCACCATGATTTGCACCACAAAGCCTATGTTGATAATGGCAACAAGCTGATCGCGGGCACCGAGTGGGAAAATAAATCTCTGGAAGAGATTGTGAAGGGGACATATGCCGCGGGTGCGGTTGCGCAAAACGGCATTTTTAACAATGCCTCGCAGCATTGGAACCACATGCAGTTTTGGGAAATGATGGGCCCAACAGGGCGCGCGATGCCATCTGAGCTGGAAAAAGCGATTGTTGACAGCTTTGGTTCAGTTGATGCGTTCCGTGATGAATTCTGTGCCGCGGGTGCAGGCCAGTTCGGGTCGGGTTGGTGCTGGTTGGTCAAAGAGGCCGACGGCGGTTTGAAGGTGACCAATACTGAAAACGGCGTGAACCCATTGTGTTTTGGCCAGACTGCATTGTTGGGCTGTGACGTTTGGGAACATTCCTATTACATCGATTTCCGCAATAAGCGCCCTGCCTATTTGACCAATTTCCTGGACAATCTGGTAAATTGGGAAAATGTTGCGTCGCGTCTGTAAGTCGCGCAGGTCATGAGACAGAGAAGCCGGTCCCGATTGGGGCCGGTTTTTTTATTGACCTGCGCTGTGTTTCGTCGTTTGTGGTGTGTAAAAAATGAATGAGGGCAGAGAATGAGCGATGCAGCCAGGGGAATTGTGGCCATGGTGGTGGCCTGTGTCGTTTGGGGCGTGTCTGCCCTGTATTACAGGTTGTTGGATCAGGTGCCCCCGTTAGAGTTGCTGTCGCATCGCACCCTGTGGTCATTGGTGTTTTTCCTATGTCTTTTGGCACTGCAGGGGCGCGTTGGGGTCTGGATGACCGCCATGTCCGACCGTGGCAATTTGAATCGCATGATTGCGGCATCGGTTTTCATTGCTGCGAATTGGTTTTTCTTTATTTTTTCGATCCAGATTGATCAGGCGATGCAGGCCAGTTTGGGGTATTATATTTTTCCGCTGGTCTCGGTGGTGTTTGGTTTGTTGATATTTCACGAAACGTTAAAGCCGCTGCAATGGGTGGCGATTGCCTGCGCGGTGACAGGGGTTGCGATTTTGGTCGTGGCACAGGGGCAGGTGCCCTGGTTGGCCTTGGCCATATCGGCAAGTTTTGGATTGTATGGCGTTGTGAAAAAGGGGCTGAGTGTTGGCCCAGTATTATCCGTCACGACCGAGGTATTGGTTCTGGCACCCTTTGCAGCCCTGTTTATTGGGTGGGGCATTGTGACAGGGCAGGCGCATTTTGCCGACACAGTGTGCACCAGTGTGTTGTTGATGCTGTCGGGGCCGTTGACGGCCGTGCCCTTGATCCTGTTTTCCTATGCGACCAAGCGGGTGCATTTATCCACCATCGGTGTGTTGCAATATCTGAACCCGACGCTGCAATTTTTCTGTGCTGTTTTTATTTTGGCCGAACCCTTTGGGCGGGGTCAGCTATATGTGTTTTCGATGATTTGGGTGGCGGTATTTTTATACAGCTGGGCCGCCTTGCACGGATCACGCGGTCGCGTTTGACAGGGTCTCTAGGGTCATCTGGGCCGAGGTGGTGACATGAAACAGGCCCGTCAGGGACGCATCGGCAAATCCCATTTCGATCATGTGATCAATCAGCGCGATCAGCGGGTCCCAATAGCCTGACACATTCATCAAGACGATGGGTTTTGCATGCAGATCCAATTGCGCCCATGTGAGGACTTCGAAAAATTCGTCCATGGATCCGGCCCCGCCGGGCATAACGACGATGGCGTCTGCGTTCATGAACATCACCTTTTTGCGTTCATGCATGTTTTCGGTGACGACATAGCGGGTCAAATCGGTTTTGCCGGCTTCGGCGCGGACCAAATGGGTGGGGATGACGCCAAAGGTATCACCACCTGCAGATTGCGTGGCGCGCGCGACCGTTCCCATTAACCCCACGTCGCCCGCACCATAGACCAAACGCCAGCCACGATCGGCAATGTCACGGCCCAAAGCCTGCGCCTGATCCGTATATTCAGGTTTGGTTCCGGCGCGTGATCCGCAATAGACACAGACAGATATGTTTTGCATTTTTGTTACTTTTCTTTAAAGGGTTATGGCAGGCATGCTACCCTTGGGGAACACTGGCTGCAATGGGAAAACGGGAATGGCCGCTTGGGGGGCTGGAATGAATAAAAATATCGCTTGGATTTTGGCCATTTTGTTTGGTGGCGCGGCATTGGGGACATGGTATTTGGGGCGCGATGCAGCGCCAGCCGATCCGGTCGCAATCGCAGCGGATGATGTGCCAGAAACCCAGTCAACGCCTGTTCAGACCGCGCCAGAGCAACCCGCGCCAAAGGCGTCACCGACACCCAATGCGGCGGACCAGACAGTCTCCGCAGCCAAGGCGGATCTGCCAGAAAGTGGTGCAGAAAGTGGCCCTGAAACCGGTTTAGAAACCGCTGCAGATGCTGACTCCGAACAGGCCGCTGTGGTGCCTGTGCTGGAAACCGCGCGTATTGATGCGGATGGCGCGGTGATCATTGCGGGGCGTGCAGGCGCAGGGGCGCAGGTTGAAATCTTGGTCGATGATGCGGTTGTGGAAACGGTCAATGCCGACGCCATGGGGAATTTTGTGGCGTTGTTTGATTTGCCTGATGCCACTGTTGCGCGATCAATGACATTGCGTGTCGGGGCGGGCGACAGTGTGGTTTATGCCGCGCAGGATATCATCATTGCACCATCCCAGATCAAGGCGGCCAAGGCGATCCCGGAAGCTGCGGCGACACCGCAGATCGCAACGGCCGACGCGGATGATGCATCGACTGCGACACAAAGCGAACGGCAAACCGCCGTTGCCAGTTTCGCCGAAGTCAGCGAACAGGGCACGGAACAGAAAACCGAACAGAGCACAGCTCAATCGGTACCCGAACAAACTGTGACCAAACAAACTGCGCCAGAACAAACAGCTACTGAACAAACAACGACTGAACAGTCTGTGTCAGAGGATCAGACCACTGATCAAACCGTGACAGCCGCGCTGGACGCAGGTCAGGCTGAGGCGGCATCCGCAGTGCAATCCGCCATGCAACCCGCCGCGCAGTCCAATGAACAATCCAATGCGCTGGGTCAGGACCTGGGTCAGGGGACAGGTCAGGATATCGCACAAGCGACCGGACAAGAGGCCGGCACGGATGTGACATCACCGGTTCAGATCGCGGAAAATGGGGGGGGAAATCTGCAATCTGACCCGGATGCCGTTTCGGACCAATCGCAAACACGCCTGTCCACTTTGGATGACGCGGGGGCCAATGTGGCACAAGATGACACACAACTGGCCCAGTTGGATCCGGCGGCGGAAAATACCACGGCGACCCCCGAACCGTCCCAACCTCAGGCGCAGCCCACCGAACCCACCGTCTTTGCCACAGATGACAGCGGGGTTAAGGTATTGCAGGGCGGTGACGTCTTGCCTGCGGGTCAAATTGTCATGGATGCCATCAGCTATGATGCCGCGGGCGGTGTGGTTATGTCTGGCCGTGGTCAGCCCGGGGCCATATTGCAATTTTATCTAAACAATGCCTTGACCCAGACCGCGCAGATCGATGCTCAGGGGTATTGGGCCCAGGATATGTCCGATGTGGCACCCGGTGTTTATACCCTGCGGTTGGATCAATTGGATGATGCCGGTCAGGTCACGGCCCGTTTTGAAACCCCGTTCAAGCGCGAAAATCGCGCAGCCCTTGCCGCCGCAGCTGCGCAGGTCGCACAGCAGGCGGCCGATGCCACGGCCGCGGCGCAGGAACAACCAACAGATACCGGCACCATGGCGACACCAGACCCCATCGCCACACAACCAACGGCAATTGCACCGGTTCAGGCCATCACCGTGCAGCCGGGCAATACGTTGTGGGGCATTTCGCGGGCACGCTATGGGCAGGGCATTTTGTATGTGCGTGTCTTTGATGCGAACCGCGACAAAATTCGCGATCCCGATTTGATTTATCCGGGTCAGGTCTTTGTCCTGCCGGCAACGGCGGAATAAGGGATTTGGAATAAAAACATCTGTCAGGCCTAGCATCTTGGGCCTGACAGGAATATGTCAGACGCATGTGATAACAAAGGCGTCCCGTAATGACAGCACCCCAAACCCCCGATGTAACTGCCGCCGCTGAACGCAAATCGGCATGGCGCACCATTGCCCGTGTGGGCCCGTATTTATGGCCAGATGACAAACCTTGGGTGAAATTCCGCGTTGTGGCGGCATTGTTGTCGCTGGTTCTGGCCAAAATCATATCGGCCTATACCCCGTTTTTATACAAAGGCGCGGTGGATCAGCTGACCGGTGACAATACCGATCCGCTGTTGATGGGGGCGATTGGATTGACGGTGGCCTATGGGATTGCGCGCATGGCAAACGTCGGGTTTCAACAATTGCGCGACGCGGTTTTTGCCAAGGTGGGACAGCGTGCGTTGCGCACGCTGGCGCTGGAAACCTTTGAACATATTCACCGCCTGTCCATGCGCTATCACATCACGCGCAAAACCGGCGGGCTAAGCCGCATCATCGAACGCGGCGTCAAGGGCGTCGATTTTTTGTTGCGCTTTATGTTGTTTTCGGTCGGACCGCTGATTTTGGAATTGCTGATGGTGGCGGTCATTCTGTTTTACTGGTTTGGCTGGGAATATACCATTGTGATCTTGGTCACCATTGGGTTTTACGTCTGGTTTACCTTTGCCGTCACAGAATGGCGCGTGAAACTGCGCCGTCAAATGAACGATCAGGATACGGACGCCAACCAAAAGGCGATCGACAGTCTGTTAAATTTCGAAACCGTCAAATATTTTGGCGCCGAAGCGCGCGAAGCCGCCCGCTATGACAGCGCGATGCGCGGCTACGAAGTGGCAGCATTGAAAACCAATTATTCACTGGCGTTTTTGAATTTTGGCCAATCGGTGATTATTTCATTGGGCATCATTGGCGTGATGGTCATGGCCGCCCAAGGGGTGCAGGCGGGCACATTGACGGTGGGCGATTTTGTCATGGTCAATGCGTTTATGATCCAAATCACACTGCCGTTGAATTTTTTGGGAACGGTATACCGCGAAATTCGCCAAGCCTTGGTGGATATGGGCGAAATGTTTGATCTGCTGGAACAGCCCTCGGAAATTACCGACAAACCCAATGCGCGTGATTTGCAGGTCACAGGGGGGCATGTGACATTGGATGGGGTCGATTTCGGATATGATCCCGCGCGGCCTATTTTAAAAAACGTGTCGGTTGATGTGCCTGCGGGAAAAACCGTGGCGATTGTTGGATCCTCGGGGTCGGGGAAATCCACGATCGGGCGGCTGTTGTTCCGGTTCTATGATGTGATCGGTGGATCGCTGAAAATCGACGGACAGGATGTGCGCGATGTGACCCAAATCAGTCTGCATGCCGCGATTGGTGTGGTACCCCAAGATACGGTGTTGTTTAACGATACGATTTATTACAACATCGCCTACGGCCGTGACAACGCGACACGCGAACAGGTCGAACAGGCCGCCCGAGATGCCCGTATCCACGATTTTATCCTGTCACTGCCGCAGGGCTATGACACCACGGTGGGCGAACGCGGGTTGAAATTGTCGGGCGGTGAAAAACAACGTGTTGGCATTGCCCGCACCCTGTTGAAAAACCCGCCTATTTTGTTGCTGGACGAGGCAACATCCGCCTTGGACACAGAAACAGAACAGGGCATTCAGGATGCGTTGGAACGCGCAGCCGAGGGGCGCACCGTAATTACCATTGCGCACCGTCTGTCCACGGTTGCAGATGCCGATCATATCGTTGTGCTGGAAAAGGGTCACGTCGTCGAACAGGGCACGCATGATGACCTATGGGCCAAACGGGGTCGATATTATGATCTGTGGATGATGCAGCAAAACAGCGACGCCGCGGCCTAAGCGGCCCCAAATGAAAAGCCCTGCAAAATCTGCAGGGCTTTTTGTGTTTTACCTTTGGATAATTTTTGGACCTATTCCGCGGCCTTTATCAAATTCGGTTCGTTCAGATCAGGATCAGTTGGATCAATGTCTGTTTCGACTGGATCCGGCTGATCAGGTGTGTCGCGTGACTGTCCTGCATCATCCCAGATCAGATCGCCCACCTTGGTGCGGCGTGCGGCACGGCGCAGCGCCCAGTCTTGGGCAATGCGGCCCCTGCGCGATGCGCCCAACCGCACCAACCCACGTCCGATGGCCGCGATATAGACCCAAAACCAGACCCGTAGGGCCAACAGGGCCGGGGTGAAAATCAGGGTCAGAACCGTTGCAACGCCCAAACCGAACACCACCGCAGTCGCCAGCTGTTTCCACCACAGCGCCGTGGGGCTGTCGACAGAATACCCGCCGCCAATGAAATCAAGGCTAAGCCCGTACATCATCGGGGCCAGACCCGCCATTGTCGTGATGGTTGTCAGCAACACGGGCCGGATCCGTTGTTCAGCGGTGCGAATGATCGCCTCAATCCGGGGCATGGTGCGCGAAAATTCCTGATAGGTATCGATCAGAACAATGTTGTTGTTCACCACAATCCCCGCTAGTGCGACGATGCCCGTGCCGGTCATGATGACCGAAAACGATTGTTCCATCACCAGCATCCCGATCAAAACGCCCACAGTGGACAGCACAACCGCCAACAAAACCACGACCGAGTTATAAAAGCTGTTGAACTGCGCCAACAGGATGATGAACATCAACCCCAAAGCGGCCGAGAAAGCAGAGGACAGGAATTCCTGGCTTTCTTTCTGGTCCTCTTGGTCGCCCGTCCATTCCCAGTTGATCCCGGCGGGCAGGGGGTTGTCCTGCAAATATTGAGTCAAATATTCGATGCGTTCGTTTGCATTGGCTTTGACCTCGCTGACGGTTCCATCCGGTGCAGTGGTTGTGACCATGACATCCGCGTCCACGCCTGCCTTGACGTCGAAATACCGTTTCTGATCGATGCGGTTGATTTCGGCCAATTTGGCAACCGGTTCACGGGTGATGAAATTCGACAGTGGCACCAACCCGTCGCGCGTGCGCACCTTGAGCGTGTCGAGCGTCGACAGCAACCGATATTCAGCGGGCAGGCGCACGCGAATTTCGATTTCTTCGTCGCTGGTGTCAACGCGCATGGTGTCCAACAATATGCCGCGTGTCACCAATTGGATCATGGCCCCCACTGTGGCCACATCCGCGCCATAGCGTCCGGCCTTTTCGACATCGACGTTGATTTGCCAATCAATGCCGGGCAGGGGGCGGGTGTCTTCGATTTGGGTCAGGCCCGGGGTTTGATCGAATATGGCGCGCACGGCGGCCGTGGTTTCGATCAGCTGATCCAGATTATCGCCCGCCAATCGCAGATGCACAGGCTTCGCCGATGCAGGGCCGCGTGATAATTCCAACACCTCGGTCTGGATACCGGGGATTTCGTTTAACGCGGCCGACAATTCCGCCATGACCAGATTACCGTCCAGATCGGGGCGATCGGAGCGGTTTTCCCAAGGGATTGTTTCCAACTGAATTTGGCCGATCGTATCCTTGGGCGAACTGGCGCCGGCGGTGTTCTGGTTTAACCCGCCAGCCCCCGCAAAGGCAAAGGCCGATTGCACACCGGGATGGGCCAGAACGATGTCTTCGGCTTGGGCGACCAACATATCCTTTTCGTGCAGAGATAGGTTGCCGCGCGCCTTGACGTAAACGATGGCTTGTTCCGGTTCGGATTCAACGAAAAAATCAACCCCGCGGTTGTTTTCGCCGTAATAGCCAAAGACCATGACCGCAAAACCAATCACGCCCGCAATCGCCACCAAGGGCATTACCGGATTGCCCGCAATCAGTTTGATGAAATGCCCAAAGACTGTGCGTTTATAACCATAATCCACCCGCATTTTGCGCCGTTCGATTTTGGCCGCGGTCATGGTGATTGATGCCATGAATGCCGCCGTCAGGAACATAATCATGCCCGGGACATGCGCCATCCGGCCCATTTCGGCGCGGTCCAGCCCCAACAGATAGGCAGGGTTTAGGAATTGCATGGCCGAGGCAAACATAAATGCCAAGGCCGCAACAACCAAAACCGCGCGCACCACCCAAGGCAGGCGATGTTTCAACACGGCCGCCGCCGTTTCAAACACACGGCTCAGGCGTCCTGAAATACCGCCCAAAATAGGCAGATACACCAGCGCCACGATCAGCGATGCGGACAGAACGAAAATCAAGGTGACCGGCAACATACCCATGAACTGTCCTGCAACACCGGGCCAGAACAGCATCGGCAAAAACGCACAAAGCGTGGTTGCGGTGGAACTGATCACAGGCCAGAACATCCGCTTGGCCGCCTCGACATAGGCGGTCATGGGACCGGTGCCCTGTTTGATACGGGTGTCGGCATATTCCACAACAACGATGGCACCATCCACCAACATCCCCACGGCCAGAATCAATCCGAACATCACGATGTTGGAAATGGTAATATCCATCAATCCCAGCAGAACGAAACACAACAAAAACGATGTCGGAATGGCAAAGCCCACCAACAATGCAGCCCGTGTGCCAAGGGACGCCAGAACAACGATCATCACCAATGCGATGGCGGTCAAAACCGATCCTTCTAGCTGGCTGACCATGGATTCGACGGTACGCGATTGGTCATTGGATGGGGTGGCATGAACGGCCGCGCGCAGATCCTCGGGCCAGTTTTGTGTTTCGGCCTCGACCAGTTTGCGCACTTCGGCGGCGGTGTCGATCAGGTTGAACCCTTTGCGTTTGACCACCTGCAGGGCCACGGTGGGTTCGCCGTTGAAACGGGCCACGCCTTCGCGGTCTTGGAACGTCAATTTAATATCGGCCAAATCGCCCAATGTGACTACGCGGTCGCCATTGGTTTTGACGGGCAAGCGATAGATATCTTGGGTTTCATCGAAGCTGGACGGGATTTTCACGGCAAAGCTGCCCTGCGCGCTGTCCACTTCGCCTGCGGCGATCAACTGGTTGTTGTTGCGCACCACATTGATCAATTCGCCCGCGGTCACATTATAGGATTCCAACCGCAGCGGGTCGATGGTGACTTCGACCATTTCTTCGCGGTTGCCTGTGATCGCGGCCTCTAGGACGGCATCCATGCCTTCGATTTTTTCCTGCAGGGATTGGGCCACGCGGGTCATAGTGCGTTCAGGCACCTGACCTGTCAGGCTGACAATAATGATGGGAAATTCGGAAAAGTTCAGTTCGTTGATCGAATATTTTTCGGCCCCTGCCGGAAATTTAGCCTCGGCCGAATTCATGGCATCGCGCACATCGGCCATGGTTTTGGTTTTGTCCCAGCCGAATTCGAATTCCAACGCCACACCGGCATAGTTTTCGGCCGCTGTCGCGGTCATTTTTTTCAAACCGTCAATATCGCCCAATTCTGTTTCCATGGGCTGAACCAACAACGCTTCGCTGTCGATGGCGGAAATGCCGGGAAAGGGGACAGATATGAACAGGGCGGGGATTTCGATGTCAGGCTCGCCCTCTTTGGGCAGGCCCGTATAGCTGAATATACCGGCCAAGAGGGACGCGGCAATCATTGCCAAAATCATTCGGGCGCGTTGTGACGCCCAATCGACGATACCAACCATTACATCGCCTCCCGCAGGGTTGGTGCCACAGGCACACCATCACGGACATATTCCTGACCGATGACGATCACATCCGCCTGCGCAGGCAGACCCGTGACCCAAACACCGTCAATGGTGTCGCGCACCAATGTGACCGGCACAAATCGGGCCGTATTGTCAACCACGATCCGCACGCCCAAGGCCCCCGCATCATTCAGGGTCAGCGAAGATTGCGGCAACAGATGCGCATCATTGCCTTCGGCGGCGATGACGATTTCGGCGGTTTGGCCGTCTGAAATCGATTGATCCGCATTGTCCACATCGATTTCAATGCGGAATGTGCGTGTCACGGGATCGGCTGATCGTGAAATAAAGGTCACCAAACCTTGGACCATACGGCCACCGGTCAATTTCGCGCGGGCCGGTGCGCCGATGGTAACGCGCGATAATTCTGTTTCCGGAGCGAACCCGACCACCTTGATGGGGTCCAGCTGCACAATCGTGGCACAGGCGGCACCGGGTTGCATCAGGCTGCCCAATTCAGCCGTGTCGGTTTCCAACAATCCGCCAAAGGGCGCGGTGATGGTCACGCGGTCCAATTCCTTTTGCGCGTTTTCAACGGCAGCTTCGGCGGATTGGATGGCGGATTTTGTGGCCTCTAGGCCGCTGGTCGCAGTGGCAACCGCGGCTTCGGCGGCGCGTACGCCCGCTTGGGCTGCGGCGACACGGGTTTCCGATGCAAATCCGGTTTCAGACAATTTATTTGCGGCGTTGAAATTGATCCGCGCCTCATCCAGACGCGCGTTGGCCTCGGCCACGCGGGCGGCGGTTTCGGGGATGCGGGCCTGTGCGGATGCCAGTCGCGCCCGCGCATCGGCCAGTGCGGAACTGCGCACACCGGGATCAATCTGGCAGAGCACATCACCCGCGGCGACCATGCGACCCTTGCGCAGGGGATCATTGATGATTTGCCCCGATGTTTCCGCGCGCACGGTCACGGATCGCGCCGCCTGCGTTTCGCCGCGCAATATGACCGCGCTGTCGATCATGCGTGCCTGTGACGGCTGGGCCACCACTTTCACGATTGCGGATGTCGGATCAGCAGGTGGTGACTGCGGCGTTGTTTCGTTTTGTGTCGTGGCCTGTTCGGGTACGGCTGTCCCATCGCCTTGGGCAAATGAAAGCAACCGATCCCGTTCAAACACGACACCATACAGGGCCGTAGAAACCAAAACAGCTGTGATAATTGGAACAATGCGCATCGTTCTTAATATTCCTTATTTTTCCGCCATGGCGATTTAGCACGGACCACGCCGCCGTGGTCTGGTGCGTGAACCTACCACCTATACGCTAAACCCGCCAGTTTAGATTAATGTTTTTCCACTTTTTCTTGCAGGTGCAGCAATTTCTTGCAAATTCGCATCAACTTGGGGCTTTGCTCTTGGCCTTTGTGTGATTTGCGATTAAGAATTGGGCGTCTATCAACGGGGGCAGATGTGAGCAATACAGACAGCTTTATCGAAGAAGTAACAGAAGAGGTCCGCCGCGACCGTTTGTTCGGATTGATTCGTAAATACGGATGGATAGCGATTGCAGGGGTTGTTGTCATTGTTGGCGGTGCAGCATACCGCGAATATTACAAAGCACAGCGCACAGCCGCGGCCCAAGCGTTCGGATCCAGCGTCTTGGCCGCGCTTGAGCAAGATGATGCACAGTCCCGCGTTGCGGCATTGGATACGGTTCAGGCCCCCAATGGTGCGACCGCCGCGATTGTGGCCATGATGCAATCTGCCGAATTGGTGTCCGACAACCAATCCGCCGCGGCCATCGCGCGTCTGGAACAGGCCGCATTGGACACAAATGTGGATCAAAGCTATCGTGATCTGGTCAATTTCAAACGTTTGATGCGTGCAGACAGTGGCTTGGATGCCTATGATCGCGCGGCAGGGTTTAATGCCTTGGCCACACCGGGTAATCCATTGCGGTTGCTGGCCACCGAACAGCTGGCCGTGATCGATCTGGAAAATGGTGATCGCGATGCCGCGATCGAACGGTTTAACGCGATTTTGAATGATGCCGAAATTACCCAAGGCTTGCGCCAGCGGGTCACACAGGTCATGATCGCCCTAGGCCAAGATGTCACAAACTAGGCGGGCATGCCGTGGGGCGGATGAAACCTGCGCCCCATGATCGCCCCCCCTCTATCGAAAAGGTGCAAGATGACAAAAACAACACTGACTGCCCTGTGTGTCGTGTCAGCCCTGCTTGCCAGCTGCACCCAACGCGAAGTGATCTTGCCCGGCAAACGCGATGCCCTGTGGTCTGGTGTATCCTATGCCGACACGCGTGACGGGGCAACGCAAACCAATGGCGCGGCGCCCTTTGCCGCCCCGCGCGCGGTGCGCAACACCGATTGGTCGCAGGCCGCGGGCACGCAAATCACCCGCACCACCCATGCCATGTTATCACAACAGCCATCCGTGGTCTGGGCCATTGATATCGGGGCAGGGGACGATAAACGCAAACGCATCGTGGCAGATCCCATTTTCGCGAAAAATCGCGTTTTCGCCATGGATGCCGATATGCAGGTCACCGCCGTATCGGACCAAGGCGCAATTTTGTGGCAGCGGAATTTGACACCCGCATCGGAAACGGTGGGCGATGTGATCGGCGGTGGCTTGGCCCATGGTCAGGGGCGTTTGTACGTCACAACGGGGTATGGCGAATTGCATGCGCTTGACCCTGAAAGCGGTGCTGTGATTTGGACCCAACAGCTGCTGGGCGCGGGCAATACGGCGCCCACCTATCACGCAGGCTTGGTCTATTTGGTATCAAACGATGCCACCGCTTGGGCTGTTGAGGCCGACACAGGCCGCGTACGTTGGCAAATCGATGGACAGTCAGACGTGAACAACCTGTCCGGCGCACTGGCACCCAGCGTCACCGACAAATTTGCCCTGTTCAGCTACGGCAGCGGCGAAATTCAGGCTGCCTTTCGCAGGGGTGGGTTGGTTTATTGGACAACCGTTTTATCTGGGGCCCGCGATGGGCGCGCGGTGGGGGTCGTGGATGATATCGCAACACCGCCCTTGGTGTCAGGTTCGCGCGTTTATGTGGCCAACGGGTCAGGGGCCACAGCGGCCATTGATCTGGACAACGGGGATCGCATCTGGACCACCCCCCAAGGGGCAACTGGCCCTATGTGGGCCGCGGGCAATGCTCTGTTTTTTGTCAATGATTTGAACCAATTGGTGCGCCTGAACGCATCAGATGGATCCGTGATCTGGACACAGCAGTTGGCAGGCTTTACCACCGAAAAACCAACCAAATCGGCCCAAACCTATGCCCATCACGGCCCAATTTTGGCAGGTGGCCAGCTGGTTTTGGCGTCAAATGACGGGAAAATCCGGTTTTTCGATCCAGCGTCGGGACAATTGCAAAACAGCGTTGATATCCCCCAAGGGGCAACAACCCAACCCATCGTCGCAAATGCAACACTCTTTGTTGTTTCGACCGATGGCACACTGTATGCTTTGCGTTGACACAAAACTGGTGTATGTGACCCGTCACTAACCCGTTCGGAGCGTTCTATGACTTTCTCTTTGGCCATTGTGGGCCGTCCCAATGTTGGGAAATCGACTTTATTCAACCGCCTTGTCGGAAAACGCTTGGCACTGGTGGATGATCAACCCGGCGTCACCCGCGACCTACGCGAAGGGGACGCGCGTCTGGCGCATCTGAAATTCACGGTGATCGACACCGCAGGGCTTGAGGATGCGACCGACGACAGCCTGCAAGGCCGCATGCGCCGCCTGACCGAACGCGCGGTGGATATGGCCGACGTGTGCCTGTTCATGATCGACGCCCGCGTGGGCGTCACCCCCGTTGACGAAATTTTCGCCGATATTTTGCGCAAACGCGCCAAACATGTCATCCTTGCCGCGAACAAAGGCGAAGGCCGCGCCGCCGATGCTGGCGTGATTGAGGCGTGGAATTTGGGTCTGGGCGAACCCCTGCGCCTGTCTGCCGAACATGGCGAAGGCATGGGCGATCTGCTGGCCGTCCTTGATCCCATCGCCCAGGCCTTTCAGGAACAGGCCGAGGCAGAGGCCGAATTTAACGCCGATTTCGATGTCGATATCGATGGTGAAATCGGGGACGACGATGACATCAGCTATGCGGCCCCGACCCTACAGAAACCATTGCAGGTCGCGGTTGTGGGGCGTCCCAACGCAGGCAAATCAACTCTGATCAACAAAATTCTGGGCGAAGACCGCCTGCTGACCGGCCCCGAGGCGGGCATTACCCGCGATGCCATTTCCCTAAACATCGATTGGGACGGCACACCTATGCGGATCTTTGACACCGCCGGCATGCGCAAACGCGCCAAAGTGCAGGACAAAGTTGAAAAACTCTCTGTCTCCGATGGCCTGCGCGCCGTCCGCTTTGCCGAGGTGGTCGTCGTTCTGCTCGACGCTGCAATCCCCTTTGAAACCCAAGATCTGCGCATCGCCGATCTTGCCGAACGCGAAGGCCGCGCGGTCGTAGTCGCCGTCAATAAATGGGATATTGAGGACGAAAAAAACAAAAAAATCAACGAACTGCGCGAAGCGTTCGGTCGTCTGTTACCGCAGCTGCGTGGCGCTCCTTTGGTCACAATCTCTGCCAAAACGGGCAAAGGCCTGGACCGCCTTCAGGCCGCAATCCTGTCCGCCCACCGGATCTGGAACCGCCGCGTCCCGACATCACAACTCAACCGCTGGCTACAGGGCATGGTCGAAATGCATCCCCCCCCCGCACCAAATGGTCGCCGCATCAAACTGCGCTATATGACCCAAGCCAAATCACGCCCTCCGGGGTTCGTGGTGATGTGCTCGCTGCCCGATAAAATGCCTGCCAGCTACACCCGCTATCTGGTCAATGGCCTGCGCACCGATTTTGATATGCCTGGCACACCCATTCGCCTGACCATGCGTGGCCAGGGCGATAAAAACCCCTATAAAAATCGCAAAAACCCCAATGCCGCAGGCGGCAGTCGCTTGAAAAAACACCTCGACTGATCGTGCCGCAAAACAGATAAACTTTCAGTTTTGCAAAAATACTCTGGGGGGAATTTTGCACAGCAAAAGGGGGGCAAAGCCCCCCAATCACCGACCCAATCCAGAAATTTCGCTTAGATCAGCGACCCATCCGCCGCCAATCGCGTTTTGCCACCTAGATAGGGGTGCAAAACCGCAGGCAAATCAACCGATCCATCCGCTTGCTGCCCGTTTTCCAAAACGGCGATCAAACACCGCCCCACGGCCAAACCAGACCCGTTTAGCGTATGCACGAACTCGGGCTTACCTCCATCCGCCGGCTTGAACCGTGCATTCATACGACGCGCCTGAAACGCCCCACAACTCGAAACAGACGAAATCTCGCGATATGTGTTTTGTCCCGGCAACCACACCTCGATGTCATGCGTCTTGACCGCGCCAAATCCCATGTCACCGGTGCACAACACAACCGTGCGATAGGCCAGCCCAAGCTTTTGCAAAATCGCCTCGGCACAGCCTGTCATGCGCTCATGCTCTGCCATAGACTGATCGGGATGGGTGATGCTCACCATCTCCACCTTTTCAAACTGGTGCTGACGCAGCATGCCTGCGGTATCTTTACCCGCAGACCCCGCCTCGGATCTAAAACACAGGGTGTGTGACGTCATCCGTCGCGGCAAATCCGCCTCGCTTAGAATTTCACCCGCGACCGTATTGGTCAATGTGACCTCGGATGTGGGGATCAACCACCATCCATTCGTGGTCTGATAACTGTCCTCGGAAAATTTCGGCAACTGACCGGTGCCATACATCGCCTCATCGCGCACCAAAACGGGGGTCATTGTTTCCTCCAACCCATGCTCAGTCACATGCGTGTCCAGCATAAATTGCGCCAGCGCACGGTGGATCCGCGCCACGCCACCGCGCAACAACACAAACCGCGATCCAGACAGCTTGGCCGCCGTCTCGAAATCCATGCCCGCTTGCACGCCCGCCAATTCATAATGCTCTTTGGCATCATTCATCTGGCGCGGTTCGCCCCAACGGCGGATCTCGACATTATCGTTTTCATCCGCCCCATCGGGAACGGACGCATCCGGCAGGTTTGGCAATTGCGCTAGGGCCGCACTTAACGCCTCATCCAGGGCTTTGGCTTCTGCCGTCATGGCCGCAACTTCGGCCTTTTTCTCGGCCACCAGCGCGCGCAGCCGCTCAAACTCGGCCTCATCCCCACGGCCCTTGGCGGCGCCCACCTCTTTACTGGCCTTGTTCTGCTCTGCCTGCGCTGTTTCGGCTGCCAAAATCGCAGCCCGCCGCTTTTCATCCAATGCCAAAACCTCGGCAGACGCCGAAACCACCCCACGCCGCGCCAAGGCGGCATCAAAATCGGCGGGGTTGTCTCGGATGGCACGAATATCATGCATGGCACAGGTCCTTTTTTCGATGAATCAATGGCCGCTTTATGCACCAACTCTGACCAAAGGGGTAGGGGGAATCACGCCCCCCTGTCGACGGTGTATCTGCCTTGGTCATTTGTCAGGTTACTGCGGTCTTCGTTAGAACCGCTTTTCCATCTCAGCTTTCACGATCATCGTCTTCGCGCTGCAAAGTAAGTGTTGGCTAAAATTGAGGCCCCATTACTCCCATAAGGTAAAATTGTACCGCCATCCGCAAATGGTCTCTCCAAAGTCCCTGCTTATCATTGCTTTCCTTGTCTCCACTGCCAAAATCGCAAATCCCCAACCCCACCAAGCGCTCACACCATCCACACAATTCTCGCCCAAAGTCTTTCATTTTTGCAAAAATACTCAAAATAACGCCACC
>CAJXSD010000006.1 GCA_913060475.1 uncultured Paracoccaceae bacterium
GTATTACCCGACGGAATTAAACCGAAGATGGTTTTTGTCACAGCGCCTAAGATTCGAAAAATCTGCCCGGCTATTTCTTGGTAATTGCGATTACGAATCCGCCAGAACATCATCAAGATGTGCGTTTTGGTATGCAGGAAAGTTGAATACTGCCCTAAGACATGGGCACGTTCGAGATGCTTGAACTCAGCTTCTTTATCGCCAATGGACGCCGCCTCTTTAGAAGCGCTAATTTCCAGATCCCAATGAGGTTTGATCCTATAGAAATAACTTTTCATTTTGTCCCTTCGGTATTTCGAATTTACTTTTAATCAAGCATAAATTTAAACATTGGATTTTGAATAGCTAAAACTTTCCGTAGCATCAGTTGTAACTATAAAAAATTTACGCGTATTCAATGACTGATTGGTCAGTATTAATCAAAAGTGTAAGTCGATAGACCGTTAAGATCTATTACTTACACTAGAGAAACTACTCCCACTCGATCGTGCCGGGGGGTTTGGATGTGATGTCATAGGTGCAGCGATTGATGCCCTTGACTTCGTTGATGATACGGGTTGCGGTTTCGCCCAAAAATTCGTGGGTGAACGGGTAATAATCCGCAGTCATACCGTCAACGGATGTTACCGCACGCAGCGCGCAGGCGTAATCATATGTGCGCCCATCGCCCATCACGCCAACGGTGCGCACCGGCAGGATCGCAACAAAGGCCTGCCAAATTTCATCATAGAGCCCGTGTTTGCGGATCTGGTCGATGTAAATCGCATCCGCTTTGCGCAGAATTTCCAATTTCTCGCGCGTGATTTCACCAGGGCAGCGAATGGCCAGGCCAGGTCCCGGGAACGGATGACGCCCGATAAAGCTGTCGGGCAGGCCCAATTCACGACCCAGCGCACGCACTTCGTCCTTGAACAATTCACGCAGGGGTTCGACCAGTTTTAGCCCCATTTTTTCAGGCAGGCCGCCCACATTGTGGTGCGATTTGATGGTCACGGATGGACCGCCGCTGAACGATACGCTTTCGATCACGTCTGGGTACAGCGTCCCTTGGGCCAAAAATTCCGCGCCCTCAATCTGATTGGCGTATTTCTGGAACACGTCGATAAACAAACGGCCGATAATTTTCCGCTTGGTCTCGGGGTCGGATTGGCCCTCTAATTCGCCCAAAAACAATTCGCTTTCGTCTGCGTGAATCAGTGGGATGTTGTAATTGTCTCGGAACATGGTGACCACTTCGTCCGCTTCGCCTTGGCGCAGCAGACCGTGATCGACAAACACACAGGTCAGGTGATCGCCGATCGCTTCGTGGATCAACACGGCCGCAACGGAACTGTCGACGCCACCGGACAGACCGCAAATCACCTGTTTGTCGCCCACCTGTTCGCGAATTTTGGCAATCGCCTGTTCGCGATAGGCCCCCATAGTCCAATCGCCCGTAAACCCAGCCAATCGCACAAAGTTTTCGTACAATTTCGCACCCTTGGGGGTGTGATGCACCTCGGGGTGGAATTGCACGGCATAGAATTTGCGCGACACATCCGCAGTAATCGCGTAAGGCGCGTTGGGCGATGTGCCATAGACCTCAAATCCGGGGGCGATTTTGCTGACATGATCGCCGTGGCTCATCCAGACTTGTTCGTCGCCCTGATCAAACCAGCCATCCAACATGTCCAAGCTGCCCTTGGGGGTCACGAACGCGCGCCCGAACTCGGCCGTGCCATGGCCGCTTTCGACTTGGCCACCAAGCTGGTGCATCATGACCTGTTGGCCGTAACAGATGCCTAAAATCGGAACACCCAGCGTAAATGCGGATTGTGGCGCGCGGGGGCTGCCATCGCGGGTCACACTGTCGGGGCCACCCGAGAAAATGATCGCTTTGGGCGCAAAATCGGCCAAAAACGCATCCGTCACATTCTGATAGGGGTGAATTTCGCAATAGACATTCAATTCGCGCAAACGCCGCGCAATCAGCTGCGTCACCTGGCTGCCAAAGTCTATGATTAAGAGGCGGTCGTGGGTCATGTTTTCCATGATAGCCGTGTAAATCGTCCTTGGTTTTTGCGCAAGTCTGATAAACCCTGCGGCGGGAATTATTTGCGCCTGACTTGACGCTTTCATCTGCCAGGCCGCACTTTGAGGGCGATCTTGAACAGATTTGGCGCGAATATTTGCGTCAATGTCGCTTTCGCACCTCAATCGCCGCAATTCTATCGCGACTCTGATTTGCTTTGGGATAGTGCATGCCACATCTTAATCCCGTCTTTTCACGAAAGGGCACATCATGACAGAGGCAACAGCACGCAGACGCGGACGCGGCGGTGGCGGCGCAGCACGTCGGGCAGAACGCACATCGGTTAAAATCGAGGTCGCGAAATATATCGAACGCAATATCCCAAACTTTGAGGTTCTGACCGAAGAGGCGTTGGACATTATCGAATATAACGCGGAAACGATCCTGGAAGAGGTCGGCGTAAATTTCGTCAACAACCCCGCCGCGTTGGACCGTTGGCGCGCGGTTGGCGCAACTGTTGACGGTGAACGCGTGCGCATTCCACGTGGTTTGGCGCGCAAACTGATCGCGACAGCCCCGTCAAAATTTACCCAACATGCCCGCAACCCAGAACGTAACGTGGAAATTGGCGGTAAAAACCTGGTGCTGGCACCTGTGTATGGTCCCCCCTTTGTCCGTGATCTTGAGGGTGGCCGTCGCTATGCGACCATGGACGATTTCCAGAAATTTGTGAAATTGGGCTATATGTCGAAATGGCTGCACCATTCTGGCGGGACCGTTTGCGAACCCACCGATGTTGCCGTGAATAAACGCCACCTGGATATGTTGTTGGCGCATATGACGCTGTCGGACAAACCGTTTATGGGGTCTGTCACCGAACCCAGCCGGGCCCAGGACAGTGTTGAGATGTGCGAAATCTTGTTTGGTAAGGAATTCGTACAAGAAAACACCGTCATGACATCACTGATCAACGTCAATTCGCCGCTGACCTTTGATGACGTGATGATGGGCGCGATGGAGGTTTATGCCGCCAATAACCAGGCCTGCATCGTGTCGCCCTTTATCGTGGGCGGGGCCATGGCGCCTGTGTCTGTGGCAGGGACATTGACCCAAGTGTTGGCCGAGGTTCTGGCCGGTATTTCCTATAACCAGATGATCCGTCCCGGTGCGCCGGTGATTTTCGGGGCCTTTGTGACATCGATCGACATGAATTCGGGTGCGCCGACATTCGGTACACCCGAGGCATCGCATATCCTGTACGGTGCGGGTCAGTTGGCACGTCGTTTGGGATTGCCGTTCCGGTCGGGCGGTGGTCTGTGCGGATCCAAACTGCCTGATGCGCAGGCGGCCTATGAAACAGCGAACACTTTGAATACGGCCTTGTTGGGTGGTGTGAACTTTATGTTACATTCCTGTGGCTGGCTCGAAGGCGGTCTGGTGTCCTCTTTTGAAAAATTCGTGCTGGACGCGGATCAATTGGGTGTATTGCACCATATGGCCCGCGGTGTCGCCTATGACGAAAACGCCCAAGCGATGGATGCCATCCGCGAAGTGGGACCGGGCGGGCATTATTTGGGTTGTGCGCATACCCAAGCCAATTTCAAAGACGCATTCTGGCGCACCAATGTGTTGGATTACAAACCCTTTGAAACATGGGACGAAGAGGGCGCACGCGACAGCATGACCCTGGCCGCGGCCAAGGTAAAAACAATGCTTGAGACCTATGAAAAACCCGCCATAGATCCCGAAATTGAGGCAGCCCTAGTCGCCTATGTCGAAAACAAAAAGGCATCGATGCCAGACAGCTTTACCTAGGCTGTTTGATCAGCGCATTGCAGATATAGAACACATTCTGCCAACAGCGCGCTGAGGCATTCGACATGATCTGTCACGAAATAGGCGGCGTCATTCTGGCGCCGCTTTTCTTCGTGCGCGTCCTCGATCATCATCAGCGATTTCACAATCTCGCCCTGCGCCTTGGGGGTGTGCATCGGGATGATCCGCGCCAAATCACGATTGCGATCATACAAATGCCGGCCATGGCGGGCCGCACGCATCAATAAACGGGGACGTTTCGCGGTTTCTAGGCGGGCGATCAAATCTTGGGTCATTTTGTATCCTTTCATGTGTTTTGACCCAAGTTGGTTGCAAATGGTTTGCAACCTGTAATTGCAACGTGCGGTTGCATTAAGGAAATTTAAACTCTCGGTTAGATCTTGGATCCCGGTTATGGTTAACCTTTGGGTAACAAAAACACGCATAGGTAGAAATCGCATCGACAGATGTAGAGGGACGTAAGAATGACACAGCACACATTACCGATGGCCCGTGGGGGCGACGCGAAACTGGGACAGGCCGCGCAATTTTATGTTTGGAATCATATTGAGGGAAAATCACTGCGCGAAATTGCGCGGAAAACGGGCTGTCACGCGACGACCGTCATGCGCCATATCCAGCGCATTGCCGATCACCGCGATGATCCGGATGTGCGTGCGTTGATCACATCGATCGCAGGCCAGTCCGGAACCCTTGGGGCAGGGGTCGAGGATGAATTTAATCGCGCGGCCAAACTGTTGAAACAGGCCGACACATTGCTGGTTGTGGCAACGGATATGGATCGGGCGCTGGTCATTGGCAAATCAGGGGATGCCAACTTCCATCAACTGGATGCCATTTCCCAAGATGCAGCGCATATTTTGTTGGTCAGGCTACATTTGAAATCTGTGTCGCGCGGGCGCGTGTCACGCTATTGTCATCCCAATCCAACCCATCGTGCAAAATGGCGTGATCACATCGATGATACGACCGATCAAACCACTGTTCTGCCCGTCCGTGGCGAAGCGCCGTTGACCATACTGGCGCGCCGCCGCGATGGTCAGGGCGATGCATTTTTGTCGCGTGATTTGGTTCAGGCGGGCCTGCGCCTGTCCGAAGATTTCGTTTTGGCAGCGGCCAGCCGGTTTGTCCAAGACACTATAAATGATGTGCCCGCGGTTTTGGATGCCGCGACCCAATGTCCCGTGTCTGGGGACCCAGCCGCGTGGGACCGTTTCATCGCAGCGCTGCGCGATCTGGGCCCGGGGTTGGCCGATATTGCCCTGCGCAGTTGTTGCCTGAACGAAGGGCTGGAGCGGAGTGAGGCGGCATTGGGCTGGTCCGCACGCTCGGGCAAGGTTGTGTTACGGATCGCCTTGCTGCGCCTAAAGCGGCATTACGATACGCTCTATGGGGCGGGGGGTGGCCAAATCGGATAAATTGAATTGCAATTTTTGGTCGCATTTCATAATTTCACCTTATGAATATCACTCTGCGTCAAATGCAATATTTCGTCACCTTGGCCGCACAACGCAATTTCCGCCGTGCGGCCGATGTGGTCAATATCAGCCAGCCTGCGTTATCCATCCAAATCAAAGAGATGGAGGATCGCCTGGGGGGGCAGTTGGTCGAACGACAGGCGCGTGATGTGATTGTCACATCCTTTGGCCAGATGATTTTGGGGCATTGCAAATCCATTTTGCAAGCGGCCCATGAAATGGAACAACAGGCCAAATTATTTGCGGGACGCAGCGCGCGATTGTCAATCGGCATGATCCCGACGATTGCGCCCTATCTGTTGCCCAATGTTCTGGCCGATCTGCGGTCGCAAGATGTGGCCTTGGACATTCAGATCCACGAAGCAAAAACAGAAATTCTGATCGCAGGGCTGCGGTCGGGTGATCTGGACGCCGCCGTGATGGCGCTGCCGTCTTTATGCGATGATTTGCAGGATGAATTTTTGTTTCAGGATCGGTTTTTACTGGCGGGCACACATGGGCATCTGTCCCGTTATCCGCAAAACTTGGCGGCATCACAGATGTCACAGGGCCAGTTATTGTTGCTTGAGGATGGGAATTGTTTAACGGACCAAGCGTTGGATATTTGCGGCCGAACGCGTGCGCATCCCCAAATCAATATGGGGGCGTCGTCAATGGCCACGCTGACGCGGATGGTGGCTGCGGGGTTTGGGGTGACCTTGGTGCCTGAACTGGCGGCATTGGCCGAACGTGCGGCGGCAGACGGGTTAGAGTTGCGCCGCTTTGACGGGGTTGAACCGGCGCGGCGCATCGGATTGGTGCGGCGCACCAGCACGCCTGCCGGCGAGTGGTTTTCGACATTGGCCAAACTGATCCAAGATGCGGGCAATTCTGTTGTCGCAAAATGCAGGTCGCACATCTAGCGGGACGTTGATGGCAGCTATGCACAATGCGCAAAACAGAATTCTGATCCAGATACTTACATGCTGCAATTTCTATGGTATGTAACCCCCATAGGAACAAGGAACTCTGTCGTGCGTGATCTAAAAATCCCTCAAAGCCGCCACCCAGAAAAGGCGCATCGCCCCGATAATGCCCAGCCCCGCAAACCGGACTGGATCCGGGTCAAGGCCCCCGGCAGCGAAGGGTACAAACGCACGCGCGACATCGTGCGCGAACATAAATTGGTCACCGTCTGCGAAGAGGCCGGCTGCCCAAACGCAGGGGAATGTTGGTCGCAAGGGCATGCGACCATGATGATCATGGGCGAAATCTGTACGCGTGGCTGCACATTTTGCAACGTGGCCACAGGCCGGCCCGACACCTTGGATCAATTCGAACCGGGTCGCGTGGCGGATGCGGTTCAAAAACTGGGGCTGAATCATGTGGTGATTACATCCGTGGATCGCGATGATTTGGACGATGGGGGGGCAGAACATTTTGCCCAAACCATTCGCGCCATTCGCCATCGCAGCCCTGATACCACGATCGAGATTCTGACGCCTGATTTTTTGAAATGTGATCCATCGGCACTGGAAACCGTGGTTGCGGCCAAACCCGATGTGTTCAACCACAATTTGGAAACTGTGCCCGGCCTATACCCCGAGGTGCGGCCAGGCGCGCGCTATTTCCATTCGCTGCGTCTGTTGCAGCGGGTCAAGGAATTGGACCCAACCATGTTTACCAAATCGGGTATCATGGTTGGTCTGGGCGAAACCCGTCAGGCCGTTATGCAGATCATGGATGATATGCGCGCCGCTGATGTTGATTTTCTGACCATTGGTCAATACCTGCAGCCAACGCCGAAACACCATGCGGTGGATCGCTTTGTCCATCCTGACGAATTCGCATCCTATGAAAAGGCGGCTTATGGCAAAGGGTTCCTTATGGTCTCTGCCACGCCGCTGACACGATCAAGCTATCATGCAGGCGATGATTTCGCGCGTCTGCGGGCCGCGCGTTTGGCCAAGTTGGGCTAGGATCGGATCATAGATCCTGCCGGCCCAGCAGATCGTTCAAAATCGGAATAAATTCATCTGCATCGCGGGAATAGGGGTGCAGGGTACGCAGGTGTTTGAATGCGTTCAACGCCTTTTCGTATTCGTTCAGATGCATGTTGATCAACCCCAACCCCGATATTGCCCCAAAATGGCGGGGTTCGCGTTGTAGGGTTTCGAAAATATCCGCCTCGGACCCGACAAAGTCGCCGGCCAAAAACCGAATGGTCGCACGTTTGTTCCATGCCTCGGTATAATCGGGGGCAGCGGTGATGATATCTGTTAGCAACCGGTCGGCTTTGGCGAAATTGTTGCGATCCATGGCGCGCAGGGCCTGTTCCATTTTGGGGCGTTGGTCGGAATTTGCATCAGGGTATAACCACAGGGGCCAAATTTCAGCCACCAAAGCGTTGGCAACCTCAGGTGTCGGGGCCTGTTGCAATTGATCCAGCAGATCATCCACGTTTTGCGCATGGGCAGGTGCGCCCAGGCACAGTACAACACATAAAATTTTCCAAAACCATTTGAACATGGCGCTGTCCTTAGGTAACGATACCAGATAACTAGACCGTACCAATTGGGTGTCAAATATGATCCGTAAATACATATGGCCACTGATTTCACCGTTTTTCAATGATAAACGGCTGGAACCCTATCTGGTCGTATTGGGGGCCATTTTGGTCATCTATGGTTTGGGGTATACAATTTGGGGCGTTTTTGCGGCGCAATAACCCGTGATTTTGCACACCACCGGCCCTTGTGACGGGCAGCCCATGCGAACAAAGGCATAACAACAGATCAATGACAGACCACCCCGAACAGCCCCAAGATCAAGCCGACCGATTTGCCCGTGCACGCGAAAAACAGGCGCTTGCCCTGCTAGAGGATTATGTCGAGCTGATTGGCGATCTGATCGCGGACATGGGCGAAGCACGCGTTGCCGATATTGCCGAACGCATGGGCGTGGCCCAGCCCACCGCGACCAAGGCAATTGCCCGCCTAAAACGCGAAGGTTTGGCAACATCGCGCCCCTATCGTGGGGTGTTTTTAACAGACCAAGGCGCGGCACTGGCGGATCGGGTGCGTGCGCGCCATCGCACCGTGGTGCAATTGTTGATCGCGGTGGGCGTTCCCCCAGAAACCGCCGAATTGGATGCCGAAGGTATCGAACATCACGTGTCCAAGGCAACCTTGGCCGCCTTTGACGCGTTTTTGGCGGACAAACCCTAGGCGCGTTTGGTGATCCAACCGCCCCCAAAAATGCGGCTGCCGCCTGTTTCATAGAATACACAGGCCTGACCGGGGGCCACGCCCTCTTCTGGATTTAGCAGTTCAACCACCGCCTCGCTGTCGTTGATGGGGCGCAAAATCGCTTCGCGCGGGGGACGGGTGGATCGCACCTTGACCGAGATATGCCATTCGCTTTGCGATGTCAGGTGGGTATCGCCCAGCCAATTGACCTGCTGAATGGGAACATGGCGTGTTTTCAGATGCTCTTTACCACCAACGATCACATGTTTTTTGTCAACATCCAGCCCCACAACATAAAGGGGCGTGGCCAAACCGCCAATCCCCAAACCACGCCGCTGGCCGATGGTATAATGGATCACACCATTGTGTTGGCCTAAAACGGTGCCCTCCATATCCACGATATCACCCGGTTCAACCGCACCTGGGCGCAATTTTTCAATGACGCCTGCGTAATTTCCATCGGGTACGAAACAAATGTCTTGGCTGTCGGGTTTATCCGCGACGACCAGCCCGTATTTTGCCGCCAATTCGCGCGTTTCTGCCTTGGACGCCAAATGCCCCAAAGGAAAGCGCAGGAAATCCAGTTGGTCTTGGGTGGTGGAAAACAAGAAATAGCTTTGATCACGGTTGGCATCTGTGGCGCAATGCAATTCGGACCCGTTGGGGCCGGATTTGCGTTGGATATAGTGGCCGGTTGCCATGCAATCGGCATCCAGATCCTTGGCGGTTTCCAACAGATCCTTGAATTTCACCCGTTCATTACACCGAATGCAGGGCACAGGGGTTGCCCCCGCCAGATAGCTGTCGGCGAATTCCTCGATCACGGCATCGCGGAAAATGTTTTCATAATCCAATACATAATGGGGAAACCCCATATCTTCGGCCACGCGGCGCGCATCGTGAATGTCGATGCCCGCGCAGCACGCGCCTTTCTTGGCCAACGCTGCCCCGTGATCATACAGCTGCAATGTCACGCCAATGACGTCATATCCTTCGGATTTCAGCTGGGCCGCAACGACCGAACTGTCGACCCCGCCCGACATTGCGACAACGACACGCGTGTCGGCGGGGGGTTTTGCAAATCCCAGTGAATTGACGGGGTGATCCATGTCGTTGGCCTTTGATGATAAGTTTTGCTGAAATATAGGAAAATTTGAAACATTCACAACCCCACGATTTAAGGGGGCGTTAACCCGATCGCCGCATTTTTACCCAAGTAACAAGTATGAGGGTAACAATGAAGGCGCAATCAAATCGGCCTAGGGTGGCCAAGTTGCCAGATGGGCAAATTTTATCTGTCGCCGATCTGCCGCAGGTCAATCTATCGCGCTGGACCGCGTCGCGGAAATTGGTTGTGGTGCGATCCGTTGTCTATGGCCTGCTAACTCAGCGCGAAGCGATTGAGCGCTATGGCCTAAGTGAAGAAGAATTCACCAGTTGGATCAAACATTTCCTGGAGCACGGCCATAATGGTTTGAAATGTACCAAGTTGAAAGAGTAAAGACAACCTTAGATTGTTTTGCTAAAACTGATCAAGCGGTAACTTTGCGTTAACCAATTCGGTTCAAAGTAGGGCAAGAGTGTAAAGCAGGAGGCTTGAATGCGTGTATTATTGGTAGAGGATGATCCAAACACAGCGAAAAGCATTGAAATGATGCTGACCCATGCGAATCTGAATGTCTATTCCACCGATCTGGGCGAAGAGGGTATCGATTTAGCGAAACTATATGATTACGATCTGATTTTATTGGATTTGAACCTGCCCGATATGACGGGCTATGACGTGTTGCGGCAACTGCGGTTGGCGCGGATTTCGACACCAATTCTGATATTATCGGGCAACGACGATACCGAGGCGAAAATCCGCGGCTTTGGGTTTGGGGCGGATGATTATTTGACCAAGCCGTTCCACCGCGAAGAATTGGTGGCCCGTATTCATGCCATTATCCGTCGCAGTAAGGGGCATTCGCAATCGATCATCAAAACGGGCCGGATTTCGGTAAACTTGGATGCCAAGACGGTCGAAGTGGACGGCGCGCCCGTGCATTTGACGGGCAAGGAATATCAGATGTTGGAATTGCTGTCCCTGCGCAAGGGCACGACACTGACCAAGGAAATGTTTTTAAACCACCTTTACGGCGGTATGGATGAACCTGAGCTAAAAATTATCGATGTGTTTATCTGCAAATTGCGCAAAAAACTGGCTGTGGCGACGGGGGATGACACCTATATTCAAACCGTTTGGGGCCGTGGGTATGTGTTAAAGGACCCAATGCCAATGGGGTCGGGCGTTGATACATTCGCAGTCTCAGCCTAAGGCGCGGATATCGCGTTAAAGTGCGATTTGTCACTGGACGCAACGGGGTGCGGGAACTATCACTGGGATAAACGATAGTGATAGGACAGCAACGCGTGACAGAGGCAACCGAACCCAGTGATTTGACACCAGAACAGGCGCGGCAGGAATTGGCGCGCTTGGCCGTGCTTTTGGGGGACGCAAACCTAGCGTATCACCAAAATGACGCACCAGAGATCAGCGATGCAGACTATGACCGGCTAAAGCAACGCAATGCCGCGATTGAGGCGGCCTTTCCCGATCTGGTCCGTGACGACAGCCCCAGCCTGATGGTGGGCGCGCCCGCAGCGGATGGGTTTTCCAAAATAACCCATAGCGTGCGCATGATGTCGCTGGCCAATGCCTTTGACGATGATGAATTGTTCGATTTTCGCGACCGCATCAACCGCTATCTGGGCCAAGCGGACGGGCATCCCATCGCCTTTACGGCCGAACCGAAAATCGACGGCCTGTCGCTCAGCCTGCGTTATGAACAGGGTCAGCTGGTCTCTGCCGCCACACGCGGGGATGGGCAGGTGGGCGAAAATGTCACCGCAAACGCACGCACGATTGCCGACATCCCGCACAGCATTGAAAATGCCCCCGATATCCTAGAGGTGCGCGGCGAAGTGTATATGTCGCATCGTGATTTCGCCGATCTAAACGCACGTCACAGCAGTCGCGGCGGCAAAGTCTTTGCCAACCCACGCAATGCCGCGGCAGGGTCGTTGCGCCAGTTGGATGCCAGTATTACGGCCGATCGCCCGTTGTGTTTTTTCGCCTATTCCTGGGGGGAATTGTCGCACCCTCTGGCGGATACGCAAATGGGCGCGATTGAACGCTTGGCCGCGATGGGGTTCAAAACCAATCCGCTGACCCGATTGTGTGACAGCGTCGAGGATCTGTTGGATCACTATCGTACGATCGAAACACAACGGTCCACCTTGGGCTATGACATTGATGGCGTGGTCTACAAGGTCAACGATCTATCCCTGCAATCCCGCCTAGGGTTTCGGGCCACCACGCCGCGTTGGGCGATTGCGCATAAATTTCCCGCCGAATTGGCCTGGACCACACTGGCAGGCATCGACATTCAGGTGGGGCGCACTGGGGCCTTGTCGCCCGTCGCACGGTTGACACCGGTGACGGTGGGGGGCGTGGTGGTGTCAAACGCCACATTACACAACGAAGATTACATTTTGGGCCGCGACGGAAACGGCAATCCCATTCGCGATGGCAAAGATATCCGTGTGGGCGATTGGGTGCAGGTCTATCGCGCAGGCGACGTCATTCCCAAGATTGCCGATGTTGATCTGTCCAAACGTCCCGACGCGGCGCAGCCGTTTGTGTTTCCCGATCAGTGCCCCGAATGCGGATCCCCCGCGATCCGTGAAGAGGGCGACGCCGTACGCCGCTGCACTGGCGGTATGATTTGCCCCGCCCAGGCGGTGGAACGGTTGAAACATTTTGTATCGCGCAAGGCGTTCGATATTGATGGCTTGGGCGCAAAACAGATTGAAATGTTTTTTGGTGATGATGTTTTGCCCATTCGGGAACCGGCCGATATATTCACGCTGGAAACGCGCGATGCTGCCAATCTGGCGCGGCTGAAAAACCGCGATGGTTGGGGTGATAAAAGCGCGAAAAACCTATTTCAAGCCATTGAGGATAAAAAACAAATCCCGTTTGGGAAATGTCTCTTTGCGCTGGGGATCCGCCATGTGGGCGAAGTCGCGGCAAACCTGATTGCCCTGCATTATGGCGATTGGGACAGTTTTGTTATGGCGATGCAGGATGCACAGGACGCAGACAGCGCCGCCTATCAGGATTTGATTGCAATTGATGGCTTTGGTCAGGTCATGGCGCAGTCCTTGCTTGCGGCCTTTGCGCCGGGGGCTGAACGCGATGGCATTGATCGGCTGACGGCACATTTGACCATCGCGCCCGCTCAACGCCCCAAAACTGATGGCAGCCCCGTGGCCGGTAAAACCATCGTATTCACCGGCACCTTAGAACGGATGAGCCGGTCCGAGGCCAAAGCCAAGGCCGAAAGTTTGGGCGCCAAAGTCGCCGGATCCGTTTCGGCCAGGACCGATTTATTGGTGGCGGGCCCTGGTGCCGGCAGCAAAGCGAAAAAGGCGGCTGATCTAGGCATTGAAACCATCGACGAAGAGGGATGGCTGCGCCTGATTGAGGGGCTATGACAAAATCACGCCCGGAAATTCTGTATCCCCTGTTTGGAAACCTGACGTCGCTGGCTGGCGTCGGGCCCAAGGTGGCGCAAAATTTCGCGGGGCTGGGCGTGGAAAAACCCCGCGATTTATTGTTTGTTTTACCCCATAGCGGGATTGATCGGCGTTTGGTGGCCAGCGTGCAAAATACGGTTTTGCCGGCCGTTGTGACGGTGCGCGTCCATATTTTATCCCACCAGGCCCCGCGCACGAAATCAGGCGCCTATCGCATCACGGTACAAGACAGCGCCACCACATTGCAATTGGTGTTTTTTCACGCGCGTGGTGACTATTTGCAGAAAATTTTACCCGTGGGCCAAGATCGCATCGTATCGGGCAAGGTGGAATTGTTCGATGGAATCGCACAAATGGTGCATCCCGATCACATTGTGCCCGCGGATCAGGGCGGGGATATTCCCCCGTTTGAACCGGTCTATCCGCTGACCGCAGGGGTGACCCAAAAAACGATGCACAAGGCCACGCGGGCCGCGTTGGAATTACTGCCCCCGTTGGACGAATGGATTGACCCAGAGCAAAAACGCGCATCCCAATGGCCGGACTGGGCCGATGCCCTGCGTCAGGCGCATCACCCCAAAAATGCGGACGACACGGCCCTGACGGCCAAGGCGCGGGTGCGGTTGGCCTATGATGAATTGATGGCGCATCAATTGACGTTGGCCCTAGCACGCCAAGCGCTGCGCAAAACCGCCGGCATTTCCACCCAAGGCACAGGCCAGTTGCAAACACGCGTGCTGGCTGCGCTGCCCTATAAACCCACGGGCGCACAATCGCGGGCCATTGCCGAAATAACGGCAGATCTGGCCGCGCCCGTCAAAATGAACCGTTTGTTGCAGGGCGATGTTGGCGCCGGCAAAACGCTGGTCGCGTTTCAAACCCTGCTGATCGCCGTCGAGGCCGGCGGGCAGGGCGTGTTCATGGCCCCAACAGAAATTTTGGCCCGCCAGCACCTTGAGGGATTGCAGCCTTTGGCACGCTCGGCCGGCATTCGGATCGAAATTCTGACCGGACGCGACAAAGGCAAAGCACGGGCGGAAAAGTTGCAATCGCTGGCCAAGGGGGACATTGATATTTTGGTCGGCACGCATGCCGTATTCCAACAAGACGTTGCATTTTGTGATTTGCGCGTTGCCGTTATCGACGAACAGCACCGGTTCGGGGTGCGCCAACGCATGGCCTTGGGCGAAAAAGGCGATGCGGTGGACGTTCTGGTCATGACGGCAACCCCCATTCCGCGGTCGCTGTCGCTGGCGCAATATGGCGATATGGATGTGTCGATCCTGGATGAAAAACCCCCGGGCCGTAAACCGATCATCACGGCTGTCATCCCGACGTCGCGCATGGACGAGGTGGTTGAAAAACTGCGTCGGGCTATTGAACAGGGGCGTCAGGCCTATTGGGTGTGTCCCTTGGTCGAAGAGAGCGAGGTGTCGGACTATGCCTCGGCCGAAGAACGGTTCAAACGGTTGCGTGCGGTCTTGGGCGATGGGGTGGTGGATCTGGTACACGGACAAATGCACCCCACCGAAAAAGACGCCGCAATGGCGCGATTTCAATCGGGTCAATCCAAGGTGTTGGTCGCCACGACCGTGATTGAGGTGGGCGTGAATGTGCCAAATGCCACAATTATGGTGATTGAACGATCCGAAATATTTGGGCTGGCCCAATTGCACCAGCTGCGCGGTCGGGTCGGGCGTGGCGATGCGCAATCGACCTGTTTGTTGTTGTATCAAGCCCCGCTGTCGGAAAGCGGACAAAAACGTCTGAGCGTTCTGCGCGACAGCGAAGATGGGTTTTTGATTGCGCAGACCGATTTGGAAATGCGCGGGGCAGGCGACATGATTGGCACGGCGCAATCGGGATTGCCACGGTTTCAAATCGCAGACCTAGAGGCGATGACAGGCCTGATGGCCACGGCGCAAACCGATGCGCGGACCCTGTTGGCGCAGGATCCGGGTTTGACATCCCCGCGGGGCCGCGCTGCGCGTGTTCTGTTGTGGTTGATGGAACGCGAAAAAGCAATTCGTTTAATTTCAGTGGGTTAGGCCTGCATTCGTTCATTGTTTATTAAATGTTCTTAAAAAGTTCTTTACTTGGCGCGAGAATCATGAGAACAAAGAGAAAACAAGCAGGAAGGGTTAATGCAATGTTCACAGAATTGAAAACGCTTAGCGCCACGGCATCACGCAATTTTATCCAGGATATGGTGGGGGCCACCGCATTGATCGTGATGCTGGTCAGCGCATTACATTTGCCCAGTTTCGTGTAACCTCTGCCCGTTCAGATCTGCCCGATCTGACCAGTCTGCCCGGTTTGTGTTGATTGGAAATGTCCCTCGGATGGCGTGCCGACCCTAAATTCAGGGGATCGTCCCAGACCCCTGACCATCCATCCGGTCACACAGGCCTGTCTCCGCCACCGATGAAAATCGTGTGGCGGTTTTTTATGCGGTATGGCGGGTTTGAATTTCGTCAATCGCCGCAACGGCCGCATCCAGGGTCAGCATGATTGAGGCGTGGCGATTTTTGTAATCCTTGGCTGGCAACAGCACCTCTAGCCCGTCAAAGGGGGCAGCGGGGACCGGACCATCCGATTTCAGCATGGCGGCCAATTCATCGCGCGCGCGGCGCACCTCGTCTGGGGTTCTGCCCAAAATGGCCTGTCCCACAACCGCTGCGGCCGCCTGGCCTAGGGCGCAGGCTTTTACATCTTGGGCATAGGCGCTGACGCGGCCATTTTCGATATCCAGATCAATCGTCACGGTTGACCCGCACAGTGGTGCGCGTTTTTTCACCGTGGCCTGTGGGGATGCCAGACGATCTGTATGGGGCATATCCGCCGCCAGCCCCAAAATACGGGACGAATACAGGCTGATTAGATCACTGTCGTTCGACATGGCTTTCCCTTTCTGCTGTTTCCCCATAGATAGGGTGCGAGATCGCATTAATAAAGGCATATATAATGGAACACTTTGACGCTGCAACGCTTAGATACAATAACGATGGACTAATCCCTGCGATTGCCCAAGATGCTGATAGTCATGATGTCCTGATGATGGCCTGGATGAACCAAGAGGCTGTCGAAAAAACATTGGCAACGGGGCGGGTGACCTATTTTTCACGCTCGCGTCAGGCCTTGTGGGTCAAAGGGGAAACATCTGGTCATGTTCAGGAATTGGTCGATTTGCGCTATGACTGTGATGCGGATTGTATTTTGGTGTTGATCCATCAAACGGGCCCCGCCTGTCATACAAACCGGCGCAGCTGTTTTTATCGGGCCGTGCGGAACGGGCAGAACATCGAACTGTCACAGCCCGAAAAATAAGGCCCCGCAAGAGCGGGGCCAAATCTTAGAACGGGATTTCATCATCCAGATCACGCGACGGGGCGCCGCCCGACGATGACCCGCCGCCAAAGCCGCCATCCGACGGCCCATTGTCATAACCGCCGCCATAGCCGCCATCGGATGGACCGCCATAGCCACCGCCGCCACCTTGGCCACCACCATCACCGCGGCCGTCCAGCATGGTCAGCGTGGATGTATAGGGGCGCAAAACGACCTCGGTCGAGTAGCGATCCGCACCGGATTGATCCTGCCATTTGCGTGTTTCCAGCTGGCCTTCGATATATATTTTTGACCCTTTGCGCAGGTATTGTTCTGCCACGCGCACCAGCGGTTCGGAAAAAATGGCCACAGAATGCCATTCAGTGCGTTCGCGGCGTTCGCCTGTGTTGCGGTCTTTCCATGTCTCAGATGTTGCGATCCGCAGGTTGCACACTTTGCCCCCATTCGGGAAATTGCGAACTTCTGGGTCGCGGCCCAAATTCCCGATCAAAATTACCTTGTTTACGGATCCTGCCATTCTCTACGCTCCTACGAATCTTGTGTCTTGCGTCAACCTTACACCATTCTATGAGAATGAATAAAAGATTAAACTTTGAAATATTCTGCGCGAAATGCCGCCAATGTCTGACGTAAAACCCTTGCAAATTATTTATCACCCGCCATCTTGGGGGTATGTTTGGTCGATATCATATTGCAATGCTTGCGCTGGTGGGCGCAGTTCCGGTTCAGGTCGGCGCATCGGACCGTTTGGACCAGTTCCAGGTGTTAGAGGACCGCAGCGCCCCAAGTTTTTCGGTATCAATCGACGCGGCACCCTTGTTTATCCCGCCCCGTCCCGGCGAGGCGCCCCAAGGGTTCACCTATCAAGGTCCCCATATGGAAATGGCCCAACGTGCGGCGGCAAAATATGCGATCCCCCAGGATTTATTTTTGCGCCTGATTGAACAGGAAAGCGGATGGAACCCGCGCGCCGTGTCGCACAAGGGGGCCATTGGTTTGACCCAATTGATGCCAGACACGGCGCGCATTTTGGGGGTCGATCCCTATGATCCAGATCAAAACATTGATGGCGGTGCACGGTATTTAGCGCAGCAATATCAAACATTTCGCAATTGGCGATTGGCGCTGGCGGCCTATAATGCGGGGCCGGGGGCCGTGCAGAAATATGGCGGCGTGCCACCATTTGCAGAAACGCGCGACTATGTGCGTGCGATTTTACGCTAACACGACGCAGGCGACAGGGTGTGAATTTTGCCCGTCACGCGATAGGCCAAAATCCCGATCCATTCGCGCAACCCGTTATTGAGGTCATGCAAATGGTTGGCCAAATCCCAATCCCATCTGTATGTCACGCGATAATCGGTGGGATAGGGGATTATGTTGCGGTATCCTGCGGCGCAAAATACCCCCATACTGCGGCGCATGTGATAGGCCGATGTGACCAAAACCGTTTGCCCCTGCGCCGGATCAGCCCCCATAGCCTGCAGCGATTGCGCCGTGTTTTTTGCATTCTCGTATGTGTTTCTTGACAATCCCTCTAGCAGTGTTCGGCCAGATAGGCCGGGAAATTGGTCAAAAATCGGTTCGGCAATATCTGTGCCTGAAATGGCTTGATCTAACATATTCCCGCTGCCCCCTGTGAAAATTAGGGTGGCATTGGGAAATTGATGTGCCAGCGATATGGCTGTTAAAAAACGCTCGCCCGCCTCATTCAGATTTTGGGTTTGGGACAGACCACTGGGATAGCTGTCTTCGCCGCCACCTAACACGATAATGCGCGTTGGGGCGACATCGGTGGGCAGGGCATAGCTGTTTTCCAAGGGGGCCAAAACAAAATCGCCCAAGGGATAAATCCCGAGACCCGCCAAAAACAGGGCCAATGCTGTGATCGTGATTTTGGCCCATTTTATCCGGTTCAACAGCAACATAGCAGCCGCAAGCGCCAATAGTATCACAATCAGACTGTCAGGCTGTGCAATGGCCCAAAACACCTTGGACGCGATAAAAAACAGGCTATCCATGCGCTTTCATGTCGTATTGGCGTTCCACACGGGCCACGCGCAGTTGGAAATTGTCATACCACCGGTCACGCCCGATTTTTTGGGCCACCTGGTGTTTGGAATGATTGCGCCATGTTTTTATGGCCTCTTCGCTGTCCCAATAACTGACCGTCACGGCAAAGCCATCTGTGTTGCCACTGCTTTCAATACCGATATATCCGGGGATTTCAGCGGCGCAATCCAACATGGCTTGCACCATTTCGGCATATCCCTGAGGCGTTGCGGATGCTTGGTTTGCAAAAATCACCGCGTAATAGGGCGGTTCGGGCATGGGGGCAAATTGTGACATTAGGGTCCCTTGGTTTGGTCCGTAGGATCGTATTGAAACCACGGACCAAGTTCAAGTTCGCCTATTCGGCTGCGACCTTGATGACAGGGCGCATATTGGCCAGTTCATCGTCAGGCAGGTGACATTTGATTTGATGCCCATCGGCCAAGACGCGCACAGGCGGCACATCGCGATCGCATAATCCGCCTGCCACCTTGGATTTCCAGCGGCAGCGCGTTTGGAATGGGCAACCTGTGGGTGGGTTCATTGCGGATGGAATGTCCCCTTCTAGCACGATGTGCTCTTTCTCGATGCTGGTGTCGGCGATGGGAACCGCCGATAGCAGCGCCTCGGTATAGGGGTGATAGGGGGGGGCGAATACCTGATCGGTTGTGCCCAATTCCACCACATGGCCCAGATACATCACCATCACACGATCGGACAGATAGCGCACGATCGACAAATCATGGCTGATGAACAGCAGCGTGGTTTTTTCCTTGCGCTGAATTTCCATCAACAAATCGGTGACAGCCGCCTGAACGGACACATCCAGCGCGGATACGGGTTCATCCGCCACAACGATCCGCGCACCACCGGCAAAGGCGCGTGCAATGCCAACACGTTGTTTTTGTCCGCCAGACAGTTGACGCGGCATCCGTTCAGCAAAGGCGCGGGGCAGTTTCACCAGATCCAGCAATTCCAGCATGCGCGCTTCACGCTCGGCATAGGAATTTCCGTATTTAAAGATTTCCAGCGCCCGAATGATCTGGCGGCCCACGGTCATCGATGGGTTCAACGTGTCAAATGGGTTTTGGAACACCATCTGCACATCGGCCACGGTTTGCGTATCGCGGTTTTCAATGGCGGTGCTTTCGATGTTTTTACCGTCCAGCAAAATCGCACCCTCGGTCGCGGTTTCCAGACCCATCAACACCTTGGCGAATGTGGATTTCCCACAACCCGATTCGCCCACAATGGCCAATGTTTCGCTTTCGCGGGCTTCAAACGATAGGGTTTCGTTGGCCTTGACCACCTTGGTGGCACCGGACCCGCCAAACAGGGCGTTTGCGGCAACCTCGTAATATTTTTTCAGGTTGTCCATTTTCAACACAACGCGGCCCGGTTCGGTTTTTTCAAACACCTTGTCGGTGACAATCGGGGCGTTCCAATCGATATCGGCAAACCGCAAACAGCGGGTGTTGTGACGATCGTCGCCCTCAATCGCGTGCATCGGAATATCGCCCGCATTGCACAGACCGTCTTGGAAATAATCGCAGCGGGGGCCGAAATTACAGCCCTGCGGACGTTCGTGCGGCAATGGGAAATTGCCTGGAATGGCGATCAGGGGGCGGGCGTTTTTATCGGCACCGGGCAGGGGGATCGACCGGAACAGCGCCTGCGTATAGGGGTGCTGCATTTTGTCGAATACATCCTCGATCGACCCTGTTTCCACGGCCTCGCCCGAATACATCACACAGATGCGGTCGCAGGTTTCCAGAACCAATCCCAGATTGTGCGAAATAAACAGCATGGATGTGCCGTATTTTTTGCCCAGATCCTTGACCAATTCGACAACCGCAGCCTCGACCGTGACGTCCAGCGCGGTCGTCGGTTCATCCAAAATCAACAGGGCCGGTTTCGACATCAAGGCCATCGCAATCACGATACGTTGTTGTTGACCGCCTGACAGCTGATGCGGATAGGATTTCAAAATGCGTTCTGGATCGGGCAGTTTTACATCCTCAACCACCTCAAGCGCACGTTTATAGGCATCCTCTTCGCTGATCCCCTCGTGGATCATCGGCACTTCCATCAGTTGTTTGCCGATTTTCATTGCCGGGTTCAGCGATGCCATGGGTTCTTGGTAAATCATGGCGATTTCATTGCCGCGGATTGCGCGCAATTCGTCCGCATCCATGGTATTCAGGTCGCGGCCCTTGAATTTAATGGACCCACCGACGATGCGGCCGTTTACACCCAAATCCTGCATCACACCCAAAGCGACGGTTGATTTACCGCAACCGGATTCACCGACCAATCCAACCGCTTCGCCTGGTTGGACGGTGACGGAAAAATCCATCACAGCGGGAATTTCACGCAGGCGGGTAAAAAATGAAATGGACAGATTGTCGATTTCTAAAATGGGTCCGTCATACTCTATCTTTGACATTCGAACTCTCCCTTTTGGGATGGGGCACGCGGGCCCCTTAAATTAATCTTTCAGGCTCTCTTCGCGCAGACCATCGGCCAACAGGTTCAACCCCAAAACAAGGCTGAGCAGGGCGATGGATGGCACTAGGGCGGGATGCGGATAGATGGACAGCAGTTTGCGTCCCTCGTTAATGGTGGCACCCCAGTTCGGATCTTCGGGTGCAAGACCCAGACCGAAAAAGCCCAATGTTCCCAAAAGAATGGTGGTGTATCCAATGCGCAAACAGAAATCCACAATCAGCGGCCCCCGCGCGTTGGGCAGAATTTCCCACAGCATGATGTACCACGGACCTTCGCCACGGGTTTGTGCCGCGGCCACGTAATCGCGGGTTTTGATGTCCATCGCCAAACCGCGCACAATGCGGAATACGGTGGGCGAATTCACAAAAACCACCGACACAAAGACGGTCAACAATCCCGCATCAACGTCGAACATATCAATCGCGTTGAACAGGGTTATTTTGCTGCCCTCTTCGTTGATCAGGGAAATATATAGCATCCCCAATATGACCAGCGTGACGGCCAAAAACAGGTTGCGTTGTTGTGGCACGATATAGAACCGCGAATTGATCAACACGGTGCTGAATATCAGCGGGAATGAAAACAGCACCACCGCCATATATTGCGGCAATCCGGTCATGCGAATTTCAGGTGTCACCAGCAGATAGAACAGCAAAATGACAGGGAACGCCAAGATCAGGTTTGCCAAAAATGATAGACCGATATCCAAACGACCGCCGAAATACCCCGCAGGCAAGCCCAAGGTAATCCCCACCATAAAGGCAAACATCGTGGCCAGCGGCGCAATCACAATCACGATTGTCGATCCTGCAACCATACGGCTGAACACATCGCGGGCCAGATTATCGCCACCCAGCAGGTAATAGGCGTAATCGCCATCCTCGGCCCCGCGCAGCGGGATACCTGGCACCTTGTTTTTCATGCCGGACACCTGTGACAGCGGATCATGCGTCATGATCATATCAAACAGCCCCGCAAAGGTGCCGGTAAAGACCCAGAACATCACAATGGCAAAGCCGATCATGCCGATGGATGAATCAAACAGTTTGCCATAAAGGCCCAGTTTGCGTTTGTATTTGATAGACACGATAAATGTCACAATCAGCGCCACCCAGACAGGGGCAAATTGCGTCAAAACGCGCAGAGTTATTTCAATCCAGGACAAAAATTCCATGATACCGCCCCCTAGTTTACGCTGATGCGTGGGTTCAGATACACATAGCCAATGTCAGAAATCAGCTGTGTGATCAAAACGACCATCACGGATACAACAGAAATGCCCAGCAACAATTCGATATCGTTGTTGCCCGCGGCGGCGACCAATGTCCAACCTACACCTTTATAGTTGAACAGCGTTTCCACAATCACAACGCCGTTCAGCAGCCAAGGGAATTGCAGCATGATCACCGTAAAGGGGGCGATCAGCGCATTGCGCAGGGCATGTTTCATAACGACATTGCGGAATGACACGCCCTTTAATCGGGCGGTGCGGATATATTGTGCGGTCATCACCTCGGCCATCGACGCGCGGGTCATCCGCGCGATATAGCCCATACCGTATAATGCGATGGTCAGGACGGGCAGGAAAAAGTTTTCAAACGTAGCCGCATCTGCCGCCTGCGTTGCCGTGCCCTTGAACCATTTTAGACCAAAGGCCGATGATGCAAACACGGTTATCAAGATCACACCCGATACATATTCAGGCGTGGCGGTTGTGGTAATCGCAAAGGATGACAGGCTGCGATCCAGCTTTGATCCCTCTTTCATACCGGCCAGAACACCCACGATCAGGGCAGAGGGGATCATCAGAACCATGACCCAGAACATCAATTTGCCAGTCAGGCCCAATCGGGTGCCAACGATTGACGACACTTCGTCTTTGAACACATTGGAAAACCCCCAATCGCCTTGCAAAACACCGCAAAATGTCGGGGCCTGATCCACAGGGATATCGATCGTTGCACAGCGCGCGCGTGTTTTCCCATCGCTGCCTGTGATGACGTAACCGGGCCAAACGCCCAACCATTCGCCATATTTAACGGGCAGGGGGCGCAGATAGCCGTTGTTGCCCAAGTAACTGGCAACCTCTTCGTCGGACATCCGGAAATTGCCTTCGGATTTCGCGAGCTTTTCCAAATTTGGATAAAGGTTGGTTAGAAAAAACACGATAAACGTCAAACACAGCGCGGTCATTACCATTACGCCGAAACGTTTAAGAATAAACAGTCCCATATCATTCCCTGTCGACTGTGGGGTTTTGCATCCCATTATATAGCAAAAGACCGCATACGCGTGCGCATGCGGTCTTTTTTAGTGCGAATTTACGCTTTCAGCGCCCACTTATAAACCTGTGGCAGGTATGCAATGTGCATATCACAGCCCACAACGTTGTCTTTGTGGTGACGATACAGTGACCGCCAGTATGGCTGAATGGTTACGCCTTCTTCTGCGATGATGGCCTGACATTTCGATGCCACTTCACGACGCTTGGCTGCATCGGCGATTGAATTGGCCTCGGACAGAAGCGCGTCGAATTCTGGGTTTGACCAACCAAATTCGTTCCATGCCTCGCCCGAACGATAGGCCAGACCCCAGATTTGGGTCGCCAGCGGACGGTGGTTCCAGTTGGTCGAGCTGAACGCATATTTTGTCCAGTCGTTCCAGAATGTTGACCCTGGCAAAATGGTCCGTTTGATGTTGAACCCTGCATCACGCAGCTGTGCCGCAACCGAGTCGGTGGTGTTTTTGCGCCAATCATCGTCGATCGAATGCAGTTCGAATTCGTAATCTGCCATGCCGGCTTCTTCCAGCAACGCTTTCGCTTTGGCGGGGTCATAGGGCAGGCGACCGACATTTGGATCGGTTTCGGGGTGCATTGGGCCCGCGTGGTGGTTGTTTGCAGCCGATCCCAGACCAGCGTACCCCAGTTCCAGACAGACTTCGTTGTCAACGGCCATTGCAATTGCCTGACGGACACGTTTGTCAGCGAATGGTTTTACGCCATTTGCATCTTCGGCCAACTGGTTTGGACGCACAACGATGGTCGCGCCAGATGCCACTTCGGATTTGACCCAACCGATGCTGTCGAATACGTCCACGAAATCGCCAACGGTTTCCCAAATCGCGTCCACTTCGTCCGCGTCAGCGGCGGCAACCCATGCGGATGGGTCTGTGCCGTAATCGATGAATTCGATACGATCCAGATAGCCACCTTTGCCTGCGGCATAGCCCCACCATTCGTGGTCCTCGTTGCGCACAACAACGCCTTTTACGCCAACCTCTAGGCTTTCGGGTTTCATGTAACCTGTGCCGATTGGGTTGGACAGCATGGTTTCTGCTGTGTGGCTGGCATGGGTGATTGCAGCAGGGTAATCAGCCATACCTGCAATAATTGTGATGTCGGATGTTGCGCATTTCAACACAACTGTGTGGCTGTCCACAACGGTGATTGCGCCTGCGGCCGCTTTGCCTGTGTCTGGGTCAACCAAGGACGCCATACGACCCGCCATTGAGTTACCTTCGACGGATTTGTCACACCATCCCTCGATGTTGCGCGCCACGTCTTCGGCGGTGAAATCGTCGCCGTTGTTCCATTTCACGCCTTTGCGGACGTTCAATGTGTATTCTGTCGCGTCGTCATTGACCGACCAGCTTTCCAGCAACATGGGCTGGAATGAACCGTCATTGTTATATTCAACCAGATATTCCAGCCAACCTGCTGTAAAGGCGGCAATCTGTGTCCAGTCATAGGTGCGTGGGTCTTTCAGTGCGCGCACTTCCATCTGGAACCGCAATGTCCCGCCCATTTGCGCGTGACCTGCCGCCTGTGCCGGCTGCGTCAGCCCGCCCAAAGTGTACGCGGCAGAAGCCGTCAGACCAAGCGCAGTTGTGCGCGCCAAAAATTCGCGGCGGCTCAGATCGCCGTTTTTGAATTCGCTGGCATACATTTCTGCAACTGGGTGAATGTTTCCATCTGTGATGGTTGATTGCGTCATAGTCATCTCCCTGTGTGACACATTATAGTATTGGTGGGTTTACCTGGTGTTTCGTCAAACAGGACAGCAATCGTCCCGCCGCGTGGCCCCACATTCCGCTATGAGGCCCGAAAACACCCCTGACGTCAACGTCATTAATCGTCATATTTGCATCAAATCGCGACATGAACCCATCAAAAACGACTCGGATCCGGTTTGCAACCCGAAACTAAAAATTTTTCGTGAACACAGAGGATCAAGCCGATGAAACTATTTATAGTTTGGGCGATAAACGCTCCAATTTCGCATTTTACTGCGAAACCATGTGCGTTGGCGTTTGGCGAACTGTCGTGTGGCGATGGTGGCCAAATCACAGGCCTGTTCCAATGATATTTCCCCGCGCAAATGTGCGATCAGTTCCGGCGCGCCGATTGTTTTCGACGACAGGGCAGTGGGGTCCCATGTGGGCAGATTTTCGGCCGCCTCATCCAAGGCCCCCAGATCGATCATTTGTGAAAATCGCTGGGCAATGCGTTGATCTAAAACATCCTTTTCCAGATCAAATAGGATCGGGAAACATTGATCCAGCGGCAATTTTGGTGCAGGCGTGCGCGCCTGCCACCAGGTAATCGACCGTCCTGTACTGGCCTGCACCTCCCAGGCGCGTTGGACGCGCATGGGATTTTGCAAATCAATTTTGTCCCGGGTCTGGGGATCAAGATCGGCGATCATTGGGTCCAAACCCTGGGTCATGCGCAGAGCATCGGCGCGTGCGCGAATATCTGCGGGCGTGGCGGGGATTTCGGCCAGACCCTGCGTCAGCGCGGTAAAATACAGGCCCGTTCCCCCGACAATGATCGGGCGCTGTCCCTGTTGGGACAATGTCGCAATCAGATCATCCACTTCGCGCAGCCAATGTCCCACGGAATAGGGGGCGTCGCGCCCCAAATGGCCGTATAGCATATGTTGCACGATGGCTTCGTCCTGCGGGGATGGGCGCGCTGACAGAACGCGCCAGTTGTCATAAACCTGCAAGGCATCTGCATTGATGACCACACCGCCTTGCGCGGCCGCAATATCTAGCGCCAGCGCCGATTTTCCCGATGCTGTCGGACCTGCGATCAACACCGGCTGATCGGCGGGAATGGCGCGGATATCTTGGGAAATGACTGTGGTCACGCAGGGCTCCGTCGTGGTAATGGGGTTGGGCGCATGGGGCTTTTTACGCAGATCTGGGGGAAAACGTAAATTGGTGCATTGAAGTTTGCGTTAAATTCCGACATTTTACCGCCCAATTCTATCGCGTTGTTCAAGGAGTGCAATATGACCGAAACACCCAGCCCGAAAACCACATTTAAACGTGTTATGCTAAAAATTTCGGGCGAAGCCCTGATGGGCGATCAGGGATTTGGATTGCATCCCCCCACAGTCGAAAGAATCGCACGTGAGGTCAAAACAGTCCACGATATGGGTGTTGAAATCTGTATGGTGATCGGCGGCGGCAATATTTTCCGTGGCCTGCAGGGCAGCGCACAGGGGATGGAACGCACGACAGCCGATTACATGGGCATGCTAGCCACCGTAATGAACGCCCTTGCGATGCAAAGCGCGCTTGAGGGATTGGGCGTCTTTACCCGCGTGATCAGCGCCATTCCGATGGATCAGGTCTGCGAACCCTATATCCGCCGCCGCGCCGTGCGCCATCTAGAGAAAAAGCGTGTGTGCATTTTCGCAGCCGGCACCGGCAACCCATACTTTACGACCGATACCGCATCAGCGCTGCGGGCGTCAGAAATGGCCTGTGATGCGGTCTTTATGGGCAAACAGGTCGATGGTATTTACGACAGTGATCCGAAAACAAATCCCGATGCACAGCGGTTCGACACGATCACCTATACCCAGGTGTTACAAGACAACCTGCGCGTCATGGATGCCAGCGCAATTGCCCTGATGCGGGACAATAAAATGCCGCTGATTGTGTTTTCACTGGACGAACCGGGTGGGTTCCGTGGCATTTTGGCAGGACAAGGGACCTATACAACTGTGACCGACTAGGGTTACAAGGGATTAACACGAAAACAGATCTAAAGGGCAGGACAATGTCAGACGAATTTATGTTAGACACAGATGGACTAAAGCGGCGCATGGATGGCGCTTTGGCGTCCTTAAAAACGGAATTTGCATCCTTGCGGACGGGTCGCGCGTCTGCATCCATGCTGGAACCTATCACGGTCGAGGCCTATGGCCAGCGGACCCCCATCAATCAGGTGGGCACCGTGAACGTGCCCGAACCGCGCATGGTGACCATTAATGTGTGGGATAAATCCATGGTCAATGCCGTGGAAAAGGCGATCCGCGAAAGCGGTTTGGGCATTAACCCACAGCTGAACGGCACAATCATCATGCTGCCCATCCCCGAACTGAACGAAGAACGCCGTCGCGAATTAACCCGTGTCGCGGCCCAATACGCCGAAAGCGCGCGTGTTTCCATCCGAAACGTGCGCCGCGACGGGATGGACCAGATCAAGAAAGCCAAGGACGGCATGTCCGAAGACGACCAGAAATTCTGGGAAGCCGAGGTCCAGGAATTGACCGATAAATCGATCAAATCCGTCGATGCCGCTTTGGAAACAAAGCAAGCCGAAATTATGCAGGTCTGATGTCAGGTATGGCGGACGGTAAATCAGCCGATAAATGCGCACGCCATGTTGCCATTATTATGGATGGCAACGGTCGGTGGGCGCAGTTGCGGGGCCGTCCGCGGTTGTTTGGCCATCGCGCCGGGGCCAAGCGCGTGCGCGAAATTGTCGAGGCCTGTCCGGATTTGGGCGTGGAATATTTGACGATCTTTGCCTTTTCCACCGAAAATTGGAAACGCACCCAGACCGAGGTGTCGGGCCTGATGTCGCTGTTCAAACACTATATCCTGAAAGAGGCAAGATCCCTTGCCGAGGCAGGCGTTTGTGTGCGCTTCATCGGGGATCGCCACCGGCTGGAACCCAAATTGGTCACCCTGATGGGCGAATTGGAACAGATTACGCAAGATAATACCCGGGTTAATCTGACCATTGCATTGAACTATGGCGGCCGCGACGAGGTGGCGCGGGCCGTCAAACGCATGGCCCTGGATATCGAGGCTGGCAAAATCTGCGCCCAGGATGTCAGCGAAAATACCCTGACCCGTTATCTGGACACCCATGTTTTGCCCGATCCCGATTTGGTTATCCGCACCTCCGGCGAGGCGCGGGTTTCAAATTTCCTGCTCTGGCAGGCGGCCTATTCGGAATATGAATTTGTCAAAACCCTTTGGCCCGATTTTACGCGTGAAATTTTTGCCCAGATCGTTGGGGATTTCGCACACCGCGATCGTCGGTTCGGCGCGGTGAAATCATGACGTCGGGCCGCTGGAACGACCTGCGTACGCGCATTTTTTCGGCCCTAATTTTATTGGCAATCGCTGGTGGGTCCCTGTGGTTGGGGCCCGCTGGGTTCGGAATGTTCGTTCTTGTTCTGGTCGCAGCGATGCATTGGGAACTGGCACGGATGATTGTGCCCGATGTCAGCTGGCAGGGCTTTGCCGCGGGCGGGGTGGCGGCTATCGCATCGGTTGGGATTGTGATCTACCCAGACCCCGTTCAACAGGGTGTGATCTTGGGTCTAAATGCGGTGCTGCAGGCCGTCTTGTTTCGCAACATGATTACGCGCGCGGCGCTGTATTCCTGTGCGATTGTTCTGTCTGGTTTGGTGCTTTACCGTTTGGATTTAACCTACGGCGTTCGTGCGATCCTTTGGTTGACCGGCTTGGTTGTTGTGACTGACATCGCGGGATATTTTGCGGGCCGCATCATTGGTGGACCAAAGTTCTGGCCACGGTTTAGCCCAAAAAAAACATGGTCAGGCGCTGTGGCCGGATGGGCGGCTGCGGTGGGTTTATCTGTTGCGATGCTGCCGCGAATTGCGCCTGATCTAAGCCTGTTTGCGATCGTAATTTTGGCGATTGCCTTGTCATTTTGTTCCCAAATGGGCGACATTTTCGAAAGTGCGATAAAACGCAAATGCGACGTGAAAGACAGTTCAAACCTGATCCCCGGTCATGGTGGGGTGTTGGACCGTATGGATGGCATTGTGGGGGCGGCCTTGGCCTTTGGCTTGGTCGGGCCTTGGGTGTTGTGACATGAAACGGATTAGCATCTTGGGCGCAACGGGGTCTATCGGACAAAGCACCTTGGATATCCTGCGCCATGATCGGGACAGTTTTGATGTCTGTGCATTGACAGGGGCGCGTAATATCCACCAACTGGCCCAAGATGCGATAGAATTTGGCGCAAGCTATGCCATCACATCGGTTGACGACCTGTACCAACCGCTAAAGGAATTGTTGGCGGGCACCGGTGTGACGGTGATGGCGGGGCGTGCCGCCTTGGTTGAGGCGGGTGATTTGCCTGTTGATCTGTGCGTATCCGCAATCGTTGGGGCCGCTGGGTTGGAACCGGGGTATCGTGCGCTGGCGCGGGGCGCTGATTTGGCCCTGGCCAACAAAGAAAGCATGGTCGCTGCCGGTCAGTTGATGAAACAAACCGCCCGCAAACACGGGGGACAATTGTTACCCGTTGACAGCGAACATTCCGCGATTTTTCAGGCCCTACAGGGCGAAGCCAGACAATCAGTAGAGCGGGTGATCATCACCGCATCAGGCGGCGCGTTTCGCGATTGGTCGCTTGCGCAATTGCAATCGGCCACACCGGCCCAGGCGCAGACCCATCCGAATTGGGACATGGGGCAACGCATCACGATTGACAGCGCGTCTATGTTTAACAAAGCCCTAGAAGTCATTGAGGCAAAAGAGTTATTTGATTTGTCGCCCGGCCAAATAGAGGTGGTCATTCATCCCCAATCCCTGATCCATTCGATTGTCGGGTTTTGCGATGCAGGCATGATGGCCCATATCGGGCCCCATGATATGCGCCACGCGATTGCCTATGCGATGTATTACCCCAATCGCCCCGCGCTGCCGCTTGCGCGGTTGGATCTGGTCAAGATTGGACGTCTGGATTTTATGGAACCCGACCGCGCGAAATATCCTGCCCTGGATCTGGCCGATCAGGTTATGGATCAGGGCGGTTTGATGGGGGCTGCGTTCAATGCGGCCAAGGAAACGGCGCTGGATGCCTTTATTGCCGGTCAAATTGGATTTTTAACCATGTCGCAGGTTGTCAAACGGGTCTTGGACCGCCTATCTATAGACACAGCGGCCAAATCTGATCCGTTGGATTTGGAAAACATTTTGGCGATGGACGCCTTGGCGCGTACCGTTGCCGGCAAAGAAATTGATAAGATTTAAGGTAAGGGCACCCTTTGGAATTCGCGTCTGTATTACCCGCGTTCGGAAACTTTGGCTTTACGATTTTGGCCTTTGTTGCCAGTTTGTCGGTCATCGTGTTTGTACATGAATTTGGCCATTACATCGTGGGCCGTTGGTCTGGGATCAAGGCGGATGTATTTTCACTGGGCTTTGGTCCGGTTCTGGCGTCGCGCGTGGATCGTCACGGCACGAAATGGCAATTCGCACTGTTGCCTTTCGGGGGGTATGTCAAGTTCAAGGGCGATAAATCCGCGGCCAGCGCCCCGGACGGCGACATGTTGGAAACGCTGGACCCATCGCAGTTGCGCGACACCATGCACGGTGCGCCCCTGTGGGCGCGGGCGGCCACGGTTGCCGCGGGCCCTGTGTTTAATTTCATATTCTCGATCGCGCTGTTTTTTACCCTGTCGCTTAGCGAAGGAACCGTAAAATTACCGCTAAGTGTTGGAAAAATATATGATCTGCCCCATATGGGCGAATTGCAGGTGGGCGATCAATTGCTGGCGGTGGATGGCATTGATGCACCGCAAAGCGATGATGTCGGGCAATTCTTTGCAGACATCCGTAAATCAACGACTTTCCCGCTGATGCCCTATCGTGTGGTGCGCGACGGGGTGGTGATGACCGTCGATGGACCCAGCATGGATCCCGCGCGTGTGGATCGTTTGATCCCACGGTCCGCCGCGATTGAGGCAGGGTTGGACATCGGGGATGTGATCACCACCGTCAACGGCGAAGAGATTTATTCATTTTCGCGGTTGAAGGAATTGGTCGAAGGGTCCGATGGCAACCCCTTGACGTTAAACATCTGGCGGAATGGGCAAAATTTTGAAACCATTTTGCAACCCAAACGCAGCGATGAACAAAAGGCGGACGGTTCATTCGTGACCTACTGGCGGATTGGCATTGTGGGCACGGTGTATTCATTTGAACCGGCAAACGGTGCCGTTGGGGTTTGGGATGCCTTTGACTATAGCTTGGCAAATACCTATCGCATCATGGAAGGTTCGGTGTCTGGCCTCTATCACGTGTTTTCAGGTGCGATCAGCAGTTGTAACCTGTCTGGTCCGATTGGGATTGCCGAAACCACGGGGCAAATGGCCCAGCAAAGCGGGATGGATTTGTTATGGTTCATTGCCATGTTGTCCACCGCGATTGGCATGGTCAATCTGTTCCCGATCCCGGTATTGGATGGGGGGCATCTGGTGTTTTATGCCTATGAGGCCGTGTTTAAAAAACCGCCAAATGCCAAATTTATGAATGGTTTAATGTCTGCCGGATTGGCATTGATTTTGTCATTCATGCTGTTTGCCATCTTTAACGACATTTTCTGCCCGTAATTCTGCGGCAAATCCTGCAATATGGGGCATTGGCATTTTGACAAAGCCCCGTGAACGCGGTACCTAGATCTTAGGTTTTTGGCAGGAGTGCGTGATGCAATTCAAACAGCGGTTTCATCGAACAGGGCGTGGCAAGATTTTGGCAGCGGCTTTGGTCGCGTCAGTCAGCTTTGCGCAGGCGACACAGGCGCAAAATTTCACCCTGGGTGGGATCAATGTTGTCGGGAACAAACGCATTGAAACATCGACCATCCAAACCTATGCGGGGTTGGAACCTGGCCAATCGGTATCGATGGGGGATTTGAACGCCGCCTATCAGCGTATTTTGGACAGCGGCCTGTTTGAAACCGTTGAAATGACCCCGCGCGGCAATCAGGTTGTGATTGAAGTCAAAGAATACCCAACCATCAACCGCATCAATTTCGAAGGCAACCAACGTTTGGGCGACGAAGTGCTCAGCAGCTTGGTCCAGTCGCGCCCGCGTTTGGTGTTTAACCCCAAAACAGCCGAGGCCGACCGCGCCGCCATTGCCAAAGCCTATGCCGACAGCGGCCGCTTGGCGGCAAAAATTACCCCTAAAATTATTCGCCAATCTGACAACCGTGTGGATTTGGTGTTCGAAGTGTTCGAAGGCGGTATTGTTGAAATCGCAAAAATCGGGTTTGTCGGAAACAAAGCCTATTCCGATGGCAGGTTGCGTCGTGTTTTGGGGACCAAACAGGCGGGATTGTTTCGTACATTTGTGAAATCTGACACCTTTATCGCGGATCGAATCGAATTTGATAAACAGGTTCTGACCGATTTTTACCAATCCCGCGGTTATGTTGATTTCCGCGTCAATAACGTGAATGCGGAACTGGCCCAAGAGAAAGACGCTTATTTCCTGAATTTCAACATCCGCGAAGGTCAGCAATTCAAATTCGGCGCGGTGCGTGTCACCTCGGATCTGCGCGACGTGGATGCGGCCGATTTTCAGGCGGCATTGAAATTGGACAGCGGCGATGTTTATTCGCCCCTTGCCTTGGAAAACAACATTTCCCGTCTGGAACGCAAGGCGATGTTGGATGGGCTGGATTTCGTCCGTGTGACACCGCGTGTGACCCGCAATGATCGCGATTTGACGCTGGATGTTGATTTCGTTTTGGAACGCGGCGAACGCATTTTTGTGGAACGGATCGATATTTCTGGCAATACCGCAACATTGGACCAGGTGATCCGCCGCCAATTCCGCGTGGCCGAAGGCGACCCGTTTAACCCGCGCGAAATTCGTGCGGCCGCTGAGCGCATTCGCGCCTTGGGATTTTTCGGATCCTCGGATGTCAACGCCCGCGAAGGGTCGTCGCCTGAACAGGTGATCGTCGATGTTAAGGTGTCAGAACAGCCCACAGGGAACCTGTCATTCGGGGCGACCTATTCGGTCAGCTCGGGCGCGGGGTTGTTGTTGGAATATTCCGAACGCAATTTCTTGGGCCGTGGTCAGCAGCTGAATTTTGCGGTCAACAGCGGCGTGGACAACCGCCTGTATGAATTGAAATTTGCAGAACCTGCATTTTTGCATGACGATTTGCGCTTTGGTCTGGATTTGTCGTTCAAGGAAACCGACAATCAAAATGCGGCCTATGATACCCGCGTCGCGCGGTTCCAACCCAGTTTGACATTCCCAATCAGTGCCGCGTCGAAATTATCAGTACGCACATCGGCCGAATATTCTGAATTGAGCGATGCGGGAACCGTGGGCGATGTGGTGGCCGCAGATGTGGCGCGCGGGCGGGTGAACAATGTGTCTTTGGGATATACCCTTACCTATGATACCCGTCTGACTGCGCTGGATAGTAAAGCAGGCGTATTGTTTCAAATCGGCCAAGATTTTGGCGGGCTAGATGGCGGGGATCGTCACATCCAAACCACTGGCCGTGTGATCGCCCAGAACAAAGTGTGGAACGAAGAATTAACCCTGCGTGCCACGGTTGAGGCGGGGTTATTGTCCTATCAAACCGGGTCCAGCCGCGTGACGGACCGGTTTTTCCTAGGCCCATCCAAATTGCGCGGATTTTACCCCGCCGGCGTTGGCCCGCGTGAAGTGTACGGCGCAATCAATGATGCCTTGGGCGGCGAACGGTTCGCGGTTGCCCGCCTAGAGGCCGAGTTCCCCATCGGCCTGCCCGAGGAATACGGGATTTCGGGCGGTGTATTTTACGACATCGGCAACCTGTGGTCATCGGGGGCATCGGATAATGATATCTTGTATGACGATGGTGCATGGCGGCACGTGGTCGGGGCGTCGATTTTCTGGAATACCCCGATTGGTCCATTGCGGTTCAACTTTACCAATGCGGTCAAAAAACAGTCGATGGACGAAGAGCAAACCTTTGACCTGACATTTGCGACAGGGTTCTAATGATCCGTTTCGTGATCATAGCCGCGCTGGCGCTGGGGCTGTTTGCAGCCCCGCCGCGCGGGATGGCGCAGGACGGGGCCAAGCCGGTTTTGACCATCGATTGGCTGACCTTTTTGCGCGAAACCCAATACGGACGCAGGCTGGCCGCCGAATTTCAGGCGGAAAAGGATGCCTTGCAGGCGGAATGGGATCGGATCGAATTAGAGTTATCGCAAGAAGAAGAAGAGTTGGTACGCCAGCGCCAAATCGTGTCCGCAGAAGAGTTCCGCGCATTGTCCAAGGCCTTTGACCAGAAAGTGATTGCCGTGCGCCGTGAACAACGCGAACGCCGCGCGGAATTGCCCGAAAAGGAAATGGCCTATAGCCGCGCGTTATTGCAAGCCGCTGGGCCGATTTTATTTGATCTGGTGCAACAAAACGGGGCATCGGTTTTGATCGACAAACGCAATGTTTTGGTGGACTTATCCTCGGTTGATGTCACACGCCAAGCGATCGAGGAAATGGATCGCCGCATCGGGGATGGTCGCACACAAACCCCAACCACAGAATGAACCGCTTGCGCCATGCGCCTAGGCTTGCTAGGGACTGTGCAAACTATACAAAAGGATCTGTTTCATGACCGAGGACCTAAAGACAGCTGACATCCAGTTGATCCAACGCATCTTGCCCCACCGGTATCCGTTTTTGTTGGTGGACCGTGTGGTTGATATCAATGGTACAGCCTCGGCCACGGGGATCAAAAACGTGACCATGAACGAACCCCATTTTCAGGGCCATTTCCCTGGTACGCCCATCATGCCCGGTGTCACAATCGTCGAGGCGATGGCGCAAACAGCGGCTGTCATGGTTGGCACATCTCTGGGTCTGGCAGACAAGGAAATGTTGATTTATTTCATGGGCATCGACAAATGCAAATTCCGCCGCAAGGTCATTCCGGGCGACGTGTTGGAAATGAAATTAGAAACCCTGCGCGGCAAACCCGGTGGCAAGGTTTGGAAATTCCAGGGCGTGGCCACCGTTGATGGCGAAATGGCGGCCGAGGCCGAATTCACCGCGATGATGGATTTGCCACAAGGGGCATAATATGCACAACGCAGACATTCATCCGTCAGCTGTGATCGAACAGGGTGCCGTCATTGGACAGGGCTGTTCGATTGGGCCATTTTGTCATATCGGGCCCAACGTTGTTTTGCACGACAATGTCACATTGAAAAGCCATGTTGTTGTCACAGGTCAGACGGAAATTGGGTCCGGCACGACAGTGTATTCCTTTGCCGTGTTGGGCGAAATCCCGCAGGACAAAAAATTCAACGGCGAAGAAACGCGGTTGATTATCGGCCAGCGCAACCGCATCCGCGAACATGTGACGATGAACACCGGCACCCAAGGGGGCGGCGGTGTCACACGCATCGGTGATGACGGGTTGTTTATGGCGGGCTGCCATGTGGCGCATGATGTTATTATCGGAAATCGTGTCATTTTGGTAAACTCGGCTGCTGTTGCTGGGCATTGTGTGCTAGAAGATGACGTAATTGTTGGTGGCCTGTCAGGGATCCATCAATTTGTGCGGATCGGACAGGGGGCCATTATTGGTGCTGTGACAATGGTGACGAATGATGTGATCCCCTTTGGTCTGGTTCAGGCCCCACGTGGGGAATTGGATGGTCTGAACTTGGTCGGTTTGAAACGCAAAGGCGTTGCGCGCAGTGATATCACCGCGCTGCGGGCTGCGTTTCAAATGCTGGCTCAGGGCGAGGGGACATTCCAAAATCGTGCCAGTCGTTTGGGGGACGACACGGACAGCGATTATGTCAAACAGATTGTGAAATTCATACTTGCAGATAGTGATCGTTCATTCCTAACACCTGGATAAATTATGCCCCAAACCATTGCCATTCTATCGGGATCCGGCCAACTGCCGGTGATGATCCATCAACGCTATGCGGGGGCAATTGGAGTGACCTTTGCCGGGGCGGATCACAAATTATCCCGTGATACGGGCGTTGTGGTGGAACATCGCTTTGAACGGATGGGCGATTTGTTTGACGATCTTCACAGGCGTGGTGTAACCGATATTGTGATGGCCGGGGCCATGTCGCGTCCTGAATTCGACACGGACAGGTTGGATACCTTTACCGCCAATCTGTTGCCCAATTTGGCCCAAGCGATGAGCAAGGGCGACGATAACGTGTTGCGATTTTTGATCCAGATGATCGAAGGGCAGGGGTTTAAGGTCGTCGGCGCGCATGAATTGATCCCCGAACTGACCCTGCCGGCCGGTATTTACAGCGGTGATCCCCATCTTGAGGCGCATTTGCGCGATATCGCCATTGGCGACAAGATCCTGGATACGCTTGCACCCTTTGACATCGGTCAGGCCGTTGTCATCGAAGGGGGGCTGACCCTGGGCATAGAAACATTGCAGGGCACCAAGGCATTGCTGGACTTTGTCGCACATTCAAACCCGAAACTGCGCCGCAATCCGCGCGGTGTGTTGATTAAACGGCCCAAAACGGGTCAGGATCTGCGTGTTGATATGCCCGCGATTGGCCCATCCACCATTGACCAGGTGGTCGACGCTGGTCTGGCTGGCATCGTTATTGCACCCGATCGTGTTGTTGTGGTCGACCGCGATACTGTATTGGCCAAGGCTAAGGATAAGGGTGTATTTATTTGGGCAAAGGATCCCACATGTTAAAAATCGCCATGATTGCAGGCGAAGCATCAGGCGATAAATTGGGCGCGGCCATGATTGACGGGTTTGACGCGCTGCTGGATCAGCCTGCCGATTTCATCGGCGTAGGCGGGCCGTTGATGATGGACCGTGGCATGGACAGCCTGTTTGATATGTCCGAACTGTCCGTCATGGGGATTGTTGAAATCCTTAAACAATATCGCCATCTAAAACAGCGTTTAGACCAATGCGCCGCGTTTGTTCTGGAACAGCAACCGGATGTGTTGATCACCATCGATGCCCCCGAATTTTCATTGCGGCTGGCAGAAATCGTTAAATCGAAATCCGACATTCCCACGGTGCACTATGTGGCCCCCACGGTCTGGGCGTGGCGGCCCAAACGTGCGGAAAAAATGGCCAAATTCATCGACCATGTGTTGGCTCTGTTCCCCTTTGAACCCCCCTATATGCACGAAGCAGACATGAGCTGTGATTTTGTGGGCCATCCCGTGACCCACGAACCCTTGGCCACAGATCAGGACATCACAGATTTTCGCACCCATTTCGATTTGGGCGATGCGCCTGTGGCCCTGGTGCTGCCCGGGTCGCGCAAATCCGAAGTCAAACGCCTGCTGCCAGTGTTCCACAAGGCGATGGTACAAACCAGCCAAACACACCGCGATTTACAATGGGTTTTGCCCACAACCCAGCATGTGGCCGGATTGGTTCATCAAATGACCGCACGGTGGGAACAAAGGCCAATCATCATAGATCCGCGCGACATTGATATCAATTTTGCCCGCCGTATGAAACGCGCGGCCTTTCGCACCGCTGATATTGCCTTGGCGGCCTCGGGGACGGTTTCGTTGGAATTGGCGGCGAACGGGACGCCGATGGTCATCGCCTATAACATGGGCTGGTTGTCGCGCCAGATCATTGGGCGCATGTTGTTAACGGATACGGTCACATTGGTCAATCTGGTGTCCGGTGATCGCAGTATTCCGGAATTTATTGGCCAGAACTGCCGCCCCGATTACATCGCCGAAGCCCTGTCCAAGGTGTTGCACAACAGTGCTGATCAAGACATCGCAATGGCCAAAACCATGCAAGCTCTGGGTCGCAATGGAATGGACCCGGGCACGCGTGCCGCAAAGTCCGTGTTGGATTTTCTGGGGCCATAACCGGCGGCTGGCCCCATGGCCGCTTGGAATTTATTGAACTGATGCCAGTTTGTTAAACATGGCTGTAAACCCAATCAATGACACAGGCAGGATCAGTTGCTGATCAGGTTGCAAAATATGGCTGATCGCCATTGTAATTTCGCGGCCCTGTTTCAAATCATCCAGATCGGATTGATCAAAGCCGACGCGCACAACACATCCCGATTTATTGCAATAGGAATAGGGATATTCCTTGGCTTTGGTATCGCTATATTCAATAATCAGCGGCGCGGTCAGCAGGGTTTCCAGCGGCACCAGAATTGTGGCACCGGCAACGGCCGGTTCGTTCGGGGGCAGGGGAAACATTGAAATTTCGGCGATTGGGTTGCCTTCCTCTCGGACCAACAGTTGGAACATTTCGCAAGGATCGTTACCTGTTTCAGTCGTGACACAGCGAATGGCCCAATCGTCTTGGCGTTCGACAATATAGGGTTGGCCAATTTCGCGTTTGGGTTGCAACGGCTTGCCCAGAGACAGGCCCGAGGCCTCTTGTGCGAATGATGCCGATGGCATCACAAAAACCAGAATAAGGGCCAAGAGATTTAGGCCAAAAAATTTCCACATTGTCTTGATCGCTTTGTTATCAGAATCCATAGGCGCAGCATGCAAATTTATTGAACCAAGCACAAGGCAATCGCAGTATTAAATCGCGATCGGCAGGCAGTGTCACATTAAGTTGATGGAGTATCAAACGAAAAAGAGGGCCTTTTAAGCGGCCCTCTCTTATCTTTGCTTCTCTCCCCGTCGGACTGGCCGACTTATGAACGTGACGCTACGAAACTATTTGCGATCGGTCAACAGTGTTTTTGCGTTTCTGGGCAAAATTGCGGCAAAGACAAAAAAGGCCGCGCAACGCGCGACCAGTCTGACAGGGAGGACGTCGCCCAAACCAATTCACGGTCTGAGCAAAGTTAGACTAGCGCTTATCTCTTAAGATTGTATGTTTGATACGTTACAGAGATAAGGATGACAGGGATGGCGTCAGAAATTTTGATCGGGGGCGGTGCGCAGGATTATGCCACGCCACAGAAAATAAAGTTAAAATATGCCAATCGGCATGGGCTGATTGCGGGCGCGACCGGAACCGGCAAAACAGTGACCCTGCAAATCATGGCTGAGGAATTCTCAAAATGCGGGGTTCCGGTGTTTATGGCCGATGTCAAAGGCGATTTAGCCGGACTGGCCGCCGCGGGGTCAACGGAATTCAAGCTGCATGACGTCTTTCAAAAACGGGTCGACACAATCGGGATCGCGGATTTTCAATATCAGGCATTCCCGACGGTATTTTGGGATTTGTTTGGCGAATCGGGACATCCGATTCGAACCACATTGGCTGAAATGGGCCCCCTGATCCTGTCGCGCCTGCTTGAGCTGAGCGACGCGCAAGAAGGCGTGATCAACATCGCCTATCGCCTGGCCGACGAAGAGGGGCTGGCGTTGTTGGACCTAAAAGATCTGCAACGCATGTTGGTTTGGATGGGGGAAAACAGCCGTGAATTGACCCTGCGCTATGGCAATATTGCAGCCAGCACCATTGGCAGCATTCAACGACAGTTGCTGATTTTGGAAAACCAGGGGGCGGCGGATTTCTTTGGTGAACCGGCGCTGGATCTGTCGGACATGATGCGGGTGGATGCCACAGGGCGCGGGCAGGTCAATATTCTGGCGGCTGATAAATTGATGGCCACGCCGAAACTCTATGCCACATTCCTGTTGTGGCTGTTGTCAGAATTATTCGAAACCCTGCCCGAGGTGGGCGACCCTGAAAAGCCCAAACTGGTGTTTTTCTTTGACGAAGCGCATTTGTTGTTTGACGACGCGCCCAAGGCCTTGGTCGATAAGGTGGAACAGGTGGCCCGTTTGATCCGATCCAAAGGGGTTGGTGTGTATTTTGTTACCCAAAGTCCCGATGACATCCCCGAGGATATTTTGGGCCAGTTGGGCAACCGTGTGCAACATGCCTTGCGCGCTTATACAGCCCGCGATCAACAAGCGTTGCGCCGCGCGGCCCAGACCTATCGTGTCGGCCCCGATATGAACATAGAAGAGGCGATTTTGCAGGTGGGCGTGGGCGAGGCTGTCACATCATTTTTGGGGGACAAGGGTATTCCTGGGTTCGCAACCCGCACCCTGATCCGGCCACCGCAATCGCAATTGGGCCCCATCCCCGATGGACAGCGCATTGGCATTATTCAAGCCACTGATTTAGAGGAAAAGTACCGACAGGTGCTAGATCGTGTCTCTGCCTATGAGATCTTGACCCAACGCGCCGAAGCGGCGGCTGCAGCGGCGGCAGAGGTGGCCGAAGAGGCACGCCCTGCAGAGGATATGGACGATCCCGCAGACAGGCGGGTTTATAACTCTGCGCGCCGCATTGGGGGCGCGGGATCTGCACGGCGGTTATCGTCGACATCACGTGGACGGCCCAATGACCCCAGCAGTATTGGCGACGCGCTGGGACGGACATTGGTCAAGGAATTGGCGGGCACCACGGGCCGGCGAATTATACGCGGCGTTTTGGGGGGATTGTTCAAACGGCGTTAGGGCGTGCTGAGCGGCCGGGGGGCTGTCTGCCCCCCAGACCCCCCGAGAGTATTTTGGCAAAAATGAAAGCCGTTTGGAGTGTGGTCGTTAGCTGCGGCTGCGGTGTTCAAAGCGGGGGAGCATGGCCGAGAAATCCTGGCCCCTGCCGTTTTCAGTTTCCACAAATGTTTCGTAGAGCGATTGTGCGAGCTGCCCCATTGGCGTGTCTGCATTTGCCGAAATTGCGGCCATTTGCGAGAGGCGTAAATCCTTGAGCATGAGTTCGGCGGCAAAGCCGGGTTTGTAATCGTTGTCGGCCGGCGATTTGGGGCCAATGCCAGGGGCGGGGCAATAGGCATTCATTGTCCAGCTGTAGCCGGAGGAGGTGGAGACCACGTCGAACATGGATTGGCGATCCAGGCCGAGTTTGTCGGCGAGTGCGAATGCTTCGCATGTGGCGATCATGGTGACGCCGAGGATCATGTTGTTGCAGATTTTTGCGGCTTGGCCGTTGCCCGATGGGCCGCAATGCACAGATTTCTGGCCCATGATATCAAAGAGCGGTTTGGTTTTTTCATAGCCCTCGGTATCGCCACCGACCATGAATGTCAGAGTGCCCGCCGCGGCACCGCCGACACCCCCCGAGACGGGGGCATCAAGGGCGAAAACGCCTGCGGCCTGTGCCTGTTCTGCGACGGCGCGTGCGCTGTCAACATCAACGGTTGAACAATCTGTCAGAACAGTGCCTGCGGGCATAACAGGCAGGATTTCGTCGGCCACGCGGCGCAGAATTTCGCCGTTGGGCAGCATTGTGATTACGATATCCGCCCCTGTTGCGGCCAGTGCGGCGGTTTGTGCAGGGCTGACGCCATCCACCGAAACATGGGCCGTGTCAAATCCTGTGACAGTGTGACCTGCGGAGGCCAGGTTCGCGGCCATCGGGGCACCCATGTTGCCCAAGCCAATGAAGCCAATTTTCATGTTCACTCTCCTGTAAATAGATCCATGTTGCCCAAGGGGGATGTCATGAGCGTTACTGTTTCGGGGGTGACCGTATCGAGGGTATGGTGCCATTTTGGGGATCGGTCTTTGTCGATGACGGCCGCGCGGATCCCTTCGAGGAAGTCGCCATGTTCGATTGCGCGCGCGGTAAAGCGGTATTCTGCGCGCAGAGCATCATAGATTGTTGCCGATTTCGGCAAGTTTGCCAAGATATGCAGCGTTGCCGCCATGGCCAGAGGCGAATTTCGTGAGATGGATTTGACAGCGGTGCGCGCAAAATCTGATCCGTCTTGGTTCAATTTGTGTACCAACTGTGCAAGCGAGTTTTGGTCGAATAGGTCGGCGATGATACCTGAGTGCGCAGCCAGAGGGGCAGGGCCCGCATCATGTGGACAGAGCGCATCGGTCGATCCGGTGGTTTCCAGCGTTGCAATGAGGTCCGGCCAAAGTGATTGCGGGATGTAGAGGTCCGCAAAGCCTGCAAAGATCGCGTCAGAGGCCCCCATACGCGTGGCTGTCAGCCCCAAGTAGGCCCCCATGCCCGCAGGCGCACGCGACAAGAGCAGCGTTCCCCCCACATCCGGGACCAAGCCGATGCCACATTCAGGCATGGCGATCTGGCTGGTTTCGCCCACGATACGGTGGCTGCCGTGGCATGATACACCAACACCGCCGCCCATGGTAAAGCCCTGCATAAAGGCGACATAGGGTTTGGGATAGGTGGCAATCATCGCGTTCAGGCGATATTCATCGGCCCAGAATTTCTGCCCATAGGAGAAATCGCCCCGTTTCCCGCTGGCATAAAGATCGGCGATGTCGCCCCCTGCGCAAAAGGCACGATCGCCGGTGGCGTCGATCACCACCAAATCCACCGCAGGATCGTCGCGCCAAGCGATTAGCGCGTTCGAGATCGCGATGCACATGTCATAGGTCAGCGCATTCAGGGCCTGGGGCCGGTTTAACGTGATGCGACCAGCGCGGCCCGTGATGCGGATATCAATATCGGCCATTTTCGGATCACTGTCTTTCGGTCAGCAATTGGCGTGAAACAATCAGGCGCATGATTTCGTTGGTGCCTTCCAGAATTTGGTGCACGCGCAGGTCACGGACGATTTTTTCGATGCCGTAATCCGCCAAATATCCATAGCCTCCGTGTAATTGCAAACACCCGTTTGCCACGTCAAAGGCGGCATCTGTGACCATCAATTTGGCCATAGCGCAGAATTTGGTTGCATCTGGCGCCCCAGTGTCCAATTTCCAAGCCGCTTGGCGCAAAAAGATGCGGGCAGATTGCAGTTTGGTTTCATAATCCGCTAAACGAAATTGCAGCCCCTGGAATTGGTCGATGGATTTCCCAAAGGCGCGGCGTTCGCCCATATAGGCAAGGGTCATGTTCAATGCCTGTTGTGCGCCGCCCAAGGCGCTGGCCGCGATGTTCAGGCGGCCGCCATCAAGGCCGGCCATGGCATAGGAAAAACCGCGGCCCTCGTCTCCGATCAGGTTTTCGGCGGGGACGGTACAATCATCGAATTGAACCTGGGCTGTGGGTTGGCTGCGCCAGCCCATTTTATCCTCAAGCCCGCCAAAGGAGAGGCCCGGGGTACCGTTTTCGACGATGAGAGACGAGATGCCTTTGGGGCTATCATCACCGGTGCGGCACATCACGATATAGGCGTCTGAATATCCACCGCCCGAGATGAAGGCCTTGGTGCCGTTTAGGGTGTAGCCATCATTGGTGCGTGTTGCACGGGTGCGCAGGGCCGCGGCGTCGGATCCTGATCCGGGTTCGGTTAGGCAATAGCTGAATACGGTTTCCATGCTGCACATCCGGGGCAGCCATTTTGCGCGTACCGCATCCGAGCCGAATTTATCGATCATCCCGCCGCACATATTGTGGATTGACAGAAAGGATCCAACCGAGGGGCAGGCCATGGCGAGCGCTTCGAACACGAGGGTGGCATCGAGGCGCGAGAGGCCTGAGCCGCCAAAGTCATCCGAGACATAAATGCCCCCCAATCCCAATTCGGCGACCTTGGGCCAGAGATCTTTGGGGATTGTGCCCTGTTTTTCCCATGTTTGAGCATGGGGGGCGATGTGGTCTTGGCCAAAGGCGTAGGCCATGTCAAAGATTGCTGTTTGTTCGTCGGTCAGGGCGAAATCCATGTGCAAGCCTCTGCTGGTTTAGGAATTGAACACCTGTTTTAATTTGCAAATGTTTCAGAGGTGTTTCAAGACGCAAAAAATTTCGTTGGGTCCGGTTGGCAGGATTTTGGGAGGTCAGGTCGGAGTGTTTTCACGGTCCGACCTGTTTGAGGGGGGTGGGGGCGTTGCCCCCTTGGGCCTGCGGCCCAATTCCCCCAGAGTATTTTTGCAAAACTGAAAGAGGAAATTAGTCCATCGGTTTGAAGTTGAATTCGCCGCCCTCTTTCAGGCCAGATGGCCAACGCGATGTGACCGTTTTTGTCCGCGTGTAGAATTTGAACGCGTCGGGCCCGTGTTGGTTTAGATCACCAAACACGGATTTTTTCCAGCCGCCGAAGGTGTGATAGGCGAGCGGCACGGGGATGGGGACGTTGATGCCGACCATGCCGATGTTGATGCGGTTTGCGAAATCGCGCGCGGTGTCACCATCGCGGGTAAAGATCGCGGTGCCGTTGCCGTATTCGTGGTCAATCGCCAGATTGATTGCCTCTTCGTAAGATTTGGCACGCACGGTTGAGAGGACGGGGCCAAAGATTTCCTTTTTGTAGATATCCATGTCGGGTGTGACGTTGTCAAAGAGGTGTGGACCCACAAAGAAGCCGTTTTCATAGCCCTGTAGGCTGAAATCGCGCCCGTCGACCACCAATGTGGCCCCTTGGTCGATGCCGGTTTGGACAAGGTTCAGGATATTTTGTTTGGCGGCCGCTGTCACAACGGGGCCATAGTCGACATCATCGCCTGAGGTATATGGGCCGACTTTGAGTTTTTCGATGCGTGGTACCAGTTTTTCGATCAAACGATCGGCAGTTTCGTCGCCCACTGGGACCGCCACCGAAATGGCCATGCAGCGTTCGCCTGCGGCACCATAGCCTGCGCCGATGAGGGCGTCTGCGGCCTGATCCATATCGGCGTCGGGCATGATGATCATGTGGTTTTTCGCGCCACCGAAACACTGAACGCGTTTGCCGTTTGAACAGCCGCGGCCATAGATATATTCGGCAATTGGGGTGGATCCCACGAAACCGATCGATTGAATGACCTCATGGTCCAGGATGGCATCAACCGCCTCTTTGTCGCCATTGACGACCTGAAGGATGCCTTTGGGCAGGCCCGCTTCTTCCATCAGTTCGGCCAGCATCAAGGGGACGGAGGGGTCACGTTCGGAGGGTTTGAGGATAAACGCGTTGCCGCAGACGATTGCGGGGGCAAACATCCACATCGGGATCATCGCAGGGAAGTTGAACGGGGTGATCCCCGCTGTCACACCGAGCGCCTGTTTCATCGAATACATGTCGATGCCTGGGCCCGCGCTGTCAGTGAATTCACCTTTCAGCATCTGAGGCGCGCCGATGCAGTATTCGACAACCTCAAGCCCGCGCTGCACATCGCCTTTGGCGTCTGGAAATGTTTTGCCATGTTCGCGCGACAGGGCCTCGGCCAATTTGTCCATATCGCGGTTCAGCAGGTCGACGAATTTCATCATCACGCGCGCGCGGCGTTGTGGGTTTACGGCCGCCCAGGCAGGTTGCGCAGCCGCGGCGATATCCACCGCATGGGCCAATTCGGCAGCGGATGCCAGCGGTACTTTGGCCTGTACGTCACCGGTTGCGGGGTTATAGACATCGGCAAAGCGGCCCGATGTGCCTTTGACGTGTTCGCCGTTGATATAGTGGGTTAGTTCTTGCATCACGAATCCTCCTGAGTTCGGGGTTAGTATAGCCTTGCATTTTTATCGGCAATAGAGGTAAGTTTTCAAAAAAGGCTTGCAAAAATGCAAAGGTTTTGTGGTGGATTTGAATTGGGATGATTTACGTGTGTTTTTGGCCGTGGCCCGGCACGAAACATTGTCGGCGGCGGGAAAACAGCTGCGGATTGATCCGGCAACGGTTGGCCGGCGGGTGGGGCGCATTGAACAGGTCTTGGGGATGCCATTATTTGCCAAATCACCCAACGGATATGCGCTGACCAATGCGGGCGCGCAGATTCTGTTCCATGCTGAACGCGTGGAACAGGCAACCGCGGCGGTCACGCGGGATCTATCAGGAACGGCCGGACAGCTGAGCGGGCAAATTCGGATTGGCGCGCCCGATGGCTGCGCGAATTTTATTTTGCCGCAGGTCTGTGCGCGTATTGCCGATGATAACCCTGATTTGGATATCCAGATCGTGGCATTGCCGCGGGTGGTCAACCTGTCCAAGCGCGAAGCGGATATGGCCATAACGGTCAGCCCGCCGACCTCGGGCCGGTTAAAGGTGCAAAAGCTGAGCGACTATAAATTGCATTTAGCCGCATCGCGTGATTATTTGGCGCGTGTGGGGCCGATAAACACCATCACCGATTTGGCGCGTTTGCGTTGTGTGGGCTATATCGCGGATATGATTTTTGACAAGGAATTGGATTATCTGACCCAGCTTGGGCTGGATCGGGTGGCCTTGGCATCCAATTCGGTATCTGTTCAGTTTAATTGGCTGCGTGCGGGGGCGGGATTTGGGATTGTGCATGATTTTGCGCTGCCCTTTGCCCCTGATGTTCAACGCATATTGCGGTCTCAGTTTTCCCTAAATCGCAGTTTTTATCTGGTGCGCCATGTGGATGACGCGCGTCTGGATCGGATGAACAGGTTTGCCGCGCAATTGCAAACCGAACTGCGCAAGGAAATTGACCATCTAGAAGCAAATGCTTGACAGAAAAGAAAATGACGCGCACGATTGAAATTATGTAATTTTATTTCAAGGAGGTCCCCATGCTCGTGTCCAAGATCCTACAATCCAAAGGTGACGATGGGGTGTTAAGCGTGCCATCGTCCGCGACAATCGCGGATGCGGTGAAAATTCTGGGCGAACGGCGGATCGGGACGGTTGTGATCTCTGACGATGGTCAGGTCCCGCTGGGTATTTTGTCAGAACGCGATGTGGTTCGTATCATCGCCGCCAAAGGTGCGAGCGTATTACAAGACAGTGTCGCAGATCACATGACCAAACGTCTGGTTACCTGTGAACGCGACAACACTGTCCAGCAAATCCTTGCAACAATGACCGAAAAACGGTTCCGCCATATGCCCGTTGTCGAGAATGGCGTAATGGTTGGCATTATCACGCTTGGCGATGCTGTCAAAGCACAGTTAACGGAACTGGAAATGGAAAAAGATGCGCTGCAAGGAATGATTGCAGGATATTAACGCGTCTTTGCCCTTGCAATCCGTTGGGTAATATTGTTGCGTGGGCCCACGCACGATAAGGAGTTTGCCATGCGCGTCGGTTTATATCCTGGAACGTTTGATCCGATCACCAAGGGTCACATTGACATCATTCGACGTGGCGCGATGTTGGTTGATCGGTTGGTGATCGGCGTTGCCATCAACCGTGACAAAGGTCCGCTGTTCACGCTCGAAGAGCGGGTGGCCATGATTGAACAGGAATGCGCGGCATTGTCCCAAGAAACGGGGACGGAAATTATCGCGCACCCCTTTGAAAATCTGTTGATTGATTGCGCCAAAGAGGTCGGCGCACAGGTGATCGTGCGTGGCCTGCGCGCGGTTGCCGATTTCGAATATGAATTTCAAATGGTTGGCATGAACCGCGCCTTGGATGACAGTATTGAAACCGTATTTCTGATGGCCGAGGCGCGTCACCAGGCGATTGCATCAAAATTGGTCAAGGAAATTGCGCGGCTGCATGGGGATGTGTCAAAATTTGTGTCACCCCATGTCAATAAACAGCTGATGGCAAAATTCGGGGGCTGATCGCCCCCAAGATGGTGTCACATTATTGGTCCCAGTCGGGGGCGCGTTTTTCCAAAAATGCGCTGATGCCTTCGGCGGTATCACGATAGAGCATATTTTGCGCCATAACTTCGCCCGTATAGGCATAGGCCGCATCGACATCCATTTCCAGCTGATTGTAAAATGCCTCTTTGCCGATTTTGACCGCGACGCCCAGTTTGGCCGCAACGGTTTCGGCCAGTTTACGTGTTTCAGATGCCAAATTTTCCGGGTCGACGGCGCGGTTGATCAAACCCAATGATTTGGCCGTATCGGTGTCGATAAATTCACCGGTTGTCAGCATTTCAAACGCCTGTTTGCGCGGAATATTGCGCGACAGTGCGACCATGGGCGTGGAACAAAACAGGCCAATGTTGACGCCATTCACGCCAAACCGCGTGCCCGTGGCCGCCACGGCCATATCGCAGCTGGCCACCATTTGGCACCCCGCGGCCGTGGCAATGCCATGGACCTGGGCGATGACCGGCTGGGGCAGGGCGCGGATGGATGTCATCATCGTGGCGCAGCGCGTGAACAAATCCTGGAAATAGGCTTTGCCGCCATCTTCGGCCTGACGGCCCGCGGTCATCTGTTTCAAATCGTGGCCCGCGCAAAATGCCTTGCCCGCGCCTGATATAATGACCGCGCGCACGGAACTGTCGTGTTTCAGCGCGTCAAATTCGGTTTGCAAGGCGGCCAACATTTCGTCTGACAAGGCATTCAGCCGTTCAGGTGAATTCAGTGTCAGATGTGCAATGGCATTTGTGTCGTTACGTTCTAGAATTGGCATCTTGTCCTCCGATGGATTTTGGCAAACACTAGCAGATAATTTCCGCTGGGAAACCCACAGGAGCGAATATGTCTTTGAAATTTACGATCCCTGAACTGCGGGCCTATCTGGCGCAGATCTTTCCGCAGGTCAAAGATGACTTTGTCATCGAACATCTAAGTGACGATGAAACGATTGTGCGCATGAAAATTGGCGACGCGCATTTGCGCCCGGGGGGTACGGTGTCGGGGCCGTCGATGTTTGCACTGGCCGATTGTGCGATGTATATGGCCGTTCTGGCGCAGCTGGGGCCCAAGGCCTTGGCCGTGACGACGAATTGTTCGATTGATTTCATGCGCAAACCACAGGCAAATACCGATATTATTGCCCAATGCCGGATTTTGAAACTGGGCCGCGCGTTGGTCGTGGGCGATGCGCTGATTTTTTCGGATGGGCAAACGAAACCGGTGGCGCGGGCGTCACTGACCTATTCGATCCCGCCCAAGGATTAGGCGGGAACAGTCCAATAAAAAGGCCCGCAAAACGGGCCTGTTTCGTTAATTTTTTGCCTCTTAGCTTAGCTTGCGGGTTTTTCCGCAGGCTTTGCCGCGGCAGGGGCGGCGGCTGGCTTGGACGCACCATTTGCCAATGGATCATCCTGGCGTTGGACGGACCCTTCGAAATGGGCGCCGGATTCGATGGCGATGGTTTTGTGAATGATGTCACCTTCGACACGCGCGGTTGCGGTTAGGCGCACTTTCAATCCACGAACGCGACCGATGACGCGGCCGTTGACCACGATATCATCTGCCACGACTTCGCCTTTGATGGTTGCGGTTTCGCCGATGGTCAGCAAATGCGCACGAATGTCGCCTTCGACGGTGCCTTCGACTTGGATGTCGCCGGATGTTTTAACATTGCCCACGACGTGCAAATCTGCCGATAACACAGATGCCGCGGGTTTTGGTTTGGCGGATGCAGCCGGGGCCGCGCCACCAAATGTGCTGGGGGTCGCGGGTGCGGGTTTTGTTGCCTCTTCTTTGGGGGCGGGATCGTTGATTTTACTTTTAGAAAACATCATTTGCAGCCTTAAGATAGTTCATAGGGTTCACCGCGGTTCCGTTGTTGCGGATTTCATAGTGTAAATGCGTACCTGTTGATCGTCCTGTATTGCCCATATCACCAATACGCTCGCCACGCGAGACCTTTTGTCCGACTTTGACACGAATTTTGGACAGATGGGCATAGCGGGTTTCGATGCCAAAGGCATGTTTGATCTTGATAAGGCGTCCATAGCCCGATGACCAACCGGCATGAACGATGGTGCCATCAGCGGTGGCATAGATTGGTGTGCCATGAGCTGCAGCGAAATCTGCGCCTTCGTGCTTGCGACCCCAGCGTTTTCCATAACCGGATGTAAAACGATGGCTGCTTTGCACAGGATGATAGAACGGGATTTTATCGACCGCCAACCGATAGAGGTTCATTTCATCCAAACTTTGCATGATATTCATGGCCCGCAATTCTTCGGCGGTGGGGGGCGTGCCGCGCGACGACAGGGCCGCCAAGGGGCCACCATATCCAGAATATCCGCTGCGCACCGCATCCAGAATGCGATCGGGGTTCATGCCTGCGGCCTTGAACAATTTGTTCAACGGTTCGATGGAAACAACCATCGCCTCTTCGATTTGGCGAAAAATCTGTTCGTTGCGTTCCTGGGTCAGGCGCAGTTCCAGTTCCAGTTCCTGACTGTATGCTTGTGCGGATTGTGCCGATTTGATCAATTGGTCCCGCTCGGCGGCGGTGTCATTCAATGCGGTTGTCAAAAATGCAACCATATCCTGGTCTGCGGCCCCCATCGGGGATACCGCCTGACCCTCACCGGCAAGCGCCAAACGCAATTTTTCGATGTCTTGATCCAATTTGCGTTTGCTGATCAATGTGTCACGCAGACGGTTTTGCAACACATCCAAGCCAGCGGCCAATTCATTGCGCCGGACCTCAGAGTTTAACAATTCCTGCTGCATGGCGGCCACCTGTTTCAGGGCGATGTCATAGCGTTCCTGAGCCAGAGTGGCGAGGGTGATAGAATCCTGTCGGGCCTGCGCCATGGTGTTCAGGCGCAGCTGATAACTTTCTTGGTCGCGTTTTGCCTGTTCGCGGAAATTACCGGCCCCGATTGCGTCGATGACCAAAACGGCCGTGGCAATACAGGTCCAGGCCAACACGGCCCCCGTCACGCCAATGCCCATGACCTGTGCCGTGGGGCTGAGCCGGACAAAGCGTGTGTCTGTGTCAGATTTCAAAAATACACGACGTTCAGGCAGAAACCTGCCGCAAAACCGATCCAATCGCTGCACAAGCCCAAGTTTCAACGCTACATCCCTGTTTAATCGCTGGTCATTCTGGTGATCGGTCTTAACGACCTAGACATGGTGGATCAAGCCATCCCACCAAAGTGCGCGGATTTTGGCGCATAAAGTTTCGTTAGGTCAAGCCCTTAGTCACAGTTTGACCCCCATCTGATCGGCCAAGGGCCAATAAAAATCGGGGGGCAAGCCTGCGTCTGCGCGTTTTTCTTCGTTAAAGGGGGGTTTTAGCCCGCCGCGGAAATATTTGCGCACCAGTTCATGAAACACATCCTTGGGGTCCAGCGCGTGCCGCCCGCAGAGGTAATTGAACCATTTGGATCCATAGGCCACATGGGCCACCTCTTCGGAATAGATGATGTTCAGCGCCGCAACCGCATCATCTGCGCCGGCCTTGTCGAACAGGGCGATCATGCCGGGCGTAACATCTAGGCCGCGTGCCTCAAGCACCATGGGAACCACGGCCAAACGGCCCATCAGGTCATCGGCGGTGTCGGACGCGGCCTGCCACATATAGGCATGGGCGGGCAGGGCGCCATAATACGACCCCATCTGTTCCAGACAATCGCAGACCAGATTGAAATGTTTGCTTTCCTCGGCGGCGGATTTCACCCAATCATCGTAAAATCCGATGGGCATGTCGATATGGCCAAAGCGGGCGATAATATCCCAATGCAGATCAACCGCGTTCAATTCGATATGCGCCACCGCATGTAACAGCGCAATGCGCCCCGCCGCGGACCCGGGTTTGCGTTTGGGCACGTCGCGCGGCGACAGCAATTCCGGTTTATCGGGGCGCGCAGGATGATCGGGGGGCGTTGCGGTGCCAACCGCGGGGCGTTCACCGCGGTCACGCGCGGCAAACCAGGCCTCGGCATAGGATTTGGACAGGGCCGTTTTTTCGCGCCCATCTGCAGTGCGCAAAACGTCAACGGCCATTTCGGCCAGCGGTTTCGTCAATGATTGTGTCACAGGGATGTCGCGGCCTCCAATACCTCTTGGACATGGCCGGGCACTTTGACTTTGCGCCATTCGCGCACCACCTGACCCGTGCCATCAATCAAAAATGTGGACCGTTCGATCCCCATATAGGTTTTGCCATACATGGATTTTTCTTTCCAAACGCCAAAATCCTCGCAGGTTGTGCCGTTTTCATCGGACAGCAAAATAACGCCAAGATTTTGTTTCTCGACAAATTTGTCATGCGATTTCACGCTGTCTTTGGACACACCAATCACACATACATTGGCCTGCTCAAACTCTTGCGCTGCCTCGGTAAATCCAATTGCTTCTTTGGTGCAGCCAGGGGTGTTGTCTTTGGGATAGAAAAATAAAACAACCGCTTTGGGGCGCAGGGACGCAATGTTCAACGTATCACCGCCATCGCGGGGCAATTCGACAACGGGTGCTGGATATGGCAGATCTGGCATTCTATAATCCTTTGCATGGTTAAAATGATTTGCGGTGACCTGCCGACCAAGGTAGTGTTCAAACCGCAAGTTAAAAGAGGCGCGTGCATCGTTTGATAAAAAAAGGTTTGTCATTTTTCAAGTGGTTGCGCCGTCATCCCGTGTTGCGTTTCACAGTTGCGGCGGTCAGCATCCTGACCCTGACCGCCTGCGTGATCGTGCTGGGATTTGTTGTGACGTTGAAATCACGCGATGTTGTCGTGCCTGCCGGTATTCGCAATTATGTCGCGCAGCAATTGGCCCAGACCCTGCCAGATGTGGTGATTGATTATGACCAACTGCGTTTGGGGTTGGCCGATGACTGGCATCCCCAGCTGATTTTGCAAAATGTGGCCGTGTCCCAACCCGAGCGTGCGCCATTTTTACAGCTTAGCGATATCCAAATCGAATTTGCCCCCGAAAGCCTGCTGGCAGGTGATCTGTTGTTGACCAACATCAGCCTAGCGGGTGCAGGTGTGGCGTTGAAACGTGCCCAAGACGGGTCAATCCGTTTGCGGTTTACGAACACGGGCCCCGATGCGGCCGCCGGGGTCGATTTATTTACCGCGCTTGCCCTGATTGACACCACACTGGCCGATCCCAGTTTCGATCGGTTTTCTAGCATTGATTTATCTGGCCTGACCGTCCAATTCGATGATGCGCGCGCTGATCGTCGCTTTGTCGTGGATGGGGCGCGTTTTAATCTGGCGCGGCAAGCCGATTTATTGCGTATTCGTGCCGATTTGGCCTTATTGTCGGGCGGCGCTGATATTGCCACGCTAGAGTTGAATTACGAAAGCCCCATAGGTCACCGCCGCGCGGAATTCGGTGTAACGCTGGCCGATATGCCGGCGCGTGATATTGCCGATCAATCGCCTGCCTTGGCGTGGTTGTCGCCCTTGGATGCGCCAATATCAGGGTCGTTTCGGGGCGGATGGGATGATGATGCGGCCGTGTTGCCATTAAACGCCACCTTGCAAATCGGTGCGGGGCAGGTGCAGCCCGCAGATCAGGTGCGCCCCATTCCCTTTGATCGGGCGCGGACCTATTTTACCTATGATCCTGAACAGCAATCCATTGAATTTGCGGAAATTTCCGTTCAGGCCCCTGATCTGAACCTGGCCGCCACAGGCTATGCCGATTTATTGGGAACACAGGTCGATCCGCAGGGGTTCATCGGACAATTCCAATTTTCCAACGTGACCGCAAACCCCATGGGATTGTTTGAACAGGCTTTGTCTGTGTCACAGGCCAGTCTGGATTTTAAACTGGGGTTGGCCCCCTTTGATCTGGAAATTCGCAATTTCTATCTGCAAGATGCCGCGTCAGGGGCCCAAGTCATTGCCACATCCCGCGTGCGCGCGCCCCAATCGGGGTGGGATGTGGCCGTCGATGCCACGACCCGACAAACCGATTTGGACACTGTGTTACGGTTTTGGCCTGTGGATTTCAAACCCAAGCCCCGCAAATGGGTGGCCAACAATATCACCACCGCCGTTTTGCATGATGTGCAATTTTCGTTGCGGGCCGCGGGGCAGGAAACGCCCACCGCGTTGACCAGTTTTTGGTTTGACCAGGCCCAGTTCAAGGCCCTGAAAACCTTTCCCGCGATCATCGATGCATCGGGAAAATTCCAGGCCTATGATTATCGCACAACGGTTGTCCTGGACCAGGGCCATATCCCTGTCCCTGGGGGGGATGTGATCCAGCTGGCGGGCAGCACCTTTGTCATACCAGACACGCGTATCAAACCCAGTCCGGCGCAGGTGGTTCTGAATTATGATGGCGCGATCCCTGATGTGATGTGGTTGCTGGATCATGATCCGATCAAATTGCCAACCCGTTTGAAACGCGATGCCGATTTTGTCATGGGGCATGCAACGGGGCAGGCGGGTCTGAATTTCACCTTGCGTCCGGGATTAAAGGAACCCGACCTTGAATATTCGGTCAGCGCAGATTTGCGGGACGTGCGTTCAACGGTTCTGATCCCTTATCGGCAATTTGCCGCCCCCGCCCTGACATTGGAATTGGAAAATCGCGAATTGGTGATTTCAGGCGATGCGTCGGTGAACCAGGTGGACCTGTCCGGTGCGTTTCGGGCCAGCGTTGGGGTGGCGCCGAAATTTGACCCCGTGGCACAGGTGCGCGCCACTGTCGGGCAGGCCGAATTATCGCAGTTGGGGATCGCGACACCCGACGGGTTATTTGCCGGAAAAACCCGGGCCAATATGGACATCACATTCCCCAAGGGCGCCGCGCCTGAATTCAAGGTGACGACCGATCTGGTGGGGGTATCGGCACGGTTGGGTGCACTGGGTTGGTCCAAGGGCAAAAACACAGCAGGGCAGTTGGATATTTCCGGCGCATTTGCCACGGGCCGGGCCTTGGACACCCTGTCGTTGTCGGCCGCGGGATTGGTGGCCAATGGACGCGGGGTGTTTGATGGGGCGCGGTTCCAATCGTTGAATTTTGATCGCGTGGCTTATGGGGCGATATTGGATGCACCGGTTGTGGTGCCCGCAGCGGGGCCCATAAAAATATTGGGCGGCCGTGCCAGTTTGCCACCCGCGGCGTCACAGGATGCGGCGGCCACAGGATCGCAGGGACGGGATTTGACCGTGCGGCTGGATCGGCTGGACCTAAGTCAGGATTATTTTTTGACCCAGTTTTCGGGTGATTTTGCGGCGAATGGATCCGGCACATTCCGGGGTGTGTTAAACGACCGTGTGCGTGTCGATGGGCGTATTTCATCGCAAAACGGGGCGCGCCGTGTGACGGTGACATCACAAAACGCAGGCCGCGTTCTGGACACCCTTGGGTTGGTCAAGGATGCCTCGGGCGGGGCCATGGATGTAACGCTGATCCCGCGCAAGGGCGGTGGATTTGATGGCGACGCGGTGATGAAAAATGTCAACATCTACAAAGCGCCCGTTTTATTGGAATTGCTAAACACGCTAAGCGTTGTGGGATTGTTGGATCAACTGCGCGGCGCGGGCGTGTTCATGAATGAAATTGAGGCGAAATTTCGTCTGGCCAATGACCGTGTGATCATCGAAAACGCCACCGCCCTTGGCCCATCCGTGGGGATCAGTTTGAATGGATATTATAACGGCCAAGACAGGTCGCTGGACATGCAGGGGGTTTTGTCACCGCTTTATGTCCTAAACGGGATCGGATCGATTTTCACCCAAAAAGGCGAAGGCCTGTTGGGTTTTAACTTTAACCTGACGGGAAATGTTGATACCCCGCGCGTGTCTGTGAATCCGATGTCGATTTTTACCCCTGCAATGTTTCGCAACCTGTTTCGACGTCCCCCGCCTGTGTTGGAATGATATGAACCTGTCAGATTTTGATTTTGACCTGCCCGAAGAATTAATCGCCACGCGCCCCGTATCACCGCGATCCTCGGCGCGGATGCTGTTGGCACGGGGGGGTGATTTTTACGATCATTCGGTGTCCGATTTGCCGGATATTTTGACCCCGCAGGACCGATTGGTCATCAACACGACCAAGGTGATCCCCGCGCGCCTGTTTGGCCTGCGCAAACGTGCGCCGTCATCGGGCGGGACCGGCACGGCCAAGATTGAGGTCACCTTGCTGGAACCTGACGCCACAGGCGCATGGTCGGCATTGATCAAACCCCTGCGCAAAGTGGAGATAGGCGAAACAATACAATTTGATGCAGGATTATCGGCGGAATTGGTCGGAAAACACGATGGCCAGGCGCGGTTGATGTTCAATCTTGCGGGGGATGATTTTGATCAGGCGCTGGATGCCTGCGGGGCGATGCCATTACCGCCCTATATCGCATCAAAACGCGCCGCGGATGAACAGGACAAAACCGATTACCAGACGGTTTTTGCCACCGAACGGGGATCGGTTGCGGCCCCTACGGCATCGCTGCATTTCGATGCCCCCCTGTTGCAGGCACTGCAGGCACGGGGGGTGCAGTTTTCCTATGTCACCTTGCACGTCGGGGCGGGCACGTTTTTACCGGTCAAGGTTGATGACATCACCACGCACAAAATGCACGCAGAATGGGGGGCGGTTTCGCCTGTTGCCGCCCAAGAGATTAGGGACACCAAGTCCCAAGGCGGCCGCGTGATCCCGGTGGGCACAACCGCATTGCGATTGATTGAAACGGCCGCCCGCGACACCGGGACCATTCAGGAATGGTCAGGGGATACGGATATATTTATCTATCCCGGTTTCAAATTTAATGTAGCCGATGCCCTAATGACCAATTTCCACCTGCCCAAAAGCACGCTTGTCATGTTGGTCGCCGCATTAATGGGCCAAGAGGTCACACAAAACCTGTATAATCATGCTATCTTAAACCGTTATAGGTTTTTTTCGTATGGCGATTCGTCGCTTTTGATCCCTCAGGGAAAATAACGTCGCGATACCTAGGGGCGACACACCATTAAGGACATTGGCATGATTCTGGTTTTAAAAAATTCTTGGGCCTTATTATTCGGAATTTTGCTGTTGATGGTGGGCAATGGTTTGCAGGGCACCTTGCTGGGGGTGCGCGGCGAATTGGAGGGGTTTTCCACAATGGAAATGTCCATTGTGATGTCGTCCTATTTCGTGGGGTTCCTTGGCGCCAGTCGTGTCGTCCCTGATCTGATCCGCCGTGTTGGCCATGTGCGCGTCTTTGCTGCACTAGCGTCGTTTATTTCGGCGGTGCTGATCCTTTATCCTGCCTGGGCCAATCCCTGGGCCTGGGCGGTGGGGCGCGTAGTGATCGGATTTGCCTATTGCGGGGTGTATGTCACTGCCGAAAGCTGGCTGAACAACGCCGCTACCAACGAAACGCGCGGTCAGGCGCTGTCGGCCTATATGATCGCAACCACCTTGGGGATCATTGTGGCGCAAGGCCTGTTGTTATTGGCCGACCCGGGCGGATATATGTTGTTTATTATCATATCTGTACTGGTCTCGGTGTCTTTTGCGCCCATTTTATTGTCGATCAGCCCGACACCGGCCTTTGACAGCACAGCCCCAATGCAGCTGACAAAATTGTTGAAAACATCGCCCCTGGGCTGTGTGGGCATGTTTTTGATGGGGGGCATTTTTGCCGCGCAATTCGGGATGTCGGCCGTGTTTGCCACCAAGATTGGGTTGGGCCTGGGGCAGTTGTCGGCATTCGTTGCTGCGTTTTATGTGGGCGGGCTGATCCTGCAATACCCCATCGGTTGGCTGTCTGATCGCATGGATCGCCGCGCGTTGATTTGTATCGTTGCAACGGCGGGCGCGGTTGCGGCCCTGTTGCCTCTGATCGTGGGGACCTATTTTTATCTGCTTTTGGTGTCTGCCTTTGTGATCGGTGGAATGTCCAACCCGCTCTATTCGCTGTTGATTGCGCATACGAACGACTTTGTCGAGGTTGAGGACATGGCCGCATCCTCAAGCGGGTTGTTGTTTATCAACGGGTTAGGGGCCATTTTGGGCCCAATCGTGGTGGGGCAGGTGATGGACCTGATGGGCGCGCAAGGGTTCTTTGTAATCATTCTTGTGCTGCTGGGCATGCTGGGGGCATATTCCGCCTATCGCCGCACACGCCGCCCTGCGGTCGAAGATACGATGAGCTATGCCAATGTATCACCCACTGCATCCATGATGGCCGTTGAAATTGCACAAGAATATGCAATCGAAACCGCCGCCGAAGAAGAGGCTGCGACATAACCGCAACATGTGATGGCATCGTAACAGTATTGTAACAAAATATGACTTAAGGTGCCTGACATTCTGTGTCACCCTCTCCACATCGCATAACGACGTGGGAGGGGCGCATGTCAGTCGAGCAAGTGTTGAAATTCTGGTTGGACGAGGTGGGACCAGAGGGGTGGTATCATTCCAGTACGGAACTGGATCAACAAATTCACGATCAATTCCATGGGCTCTGGTCCGAGATTATGCAGGGCAAACACGGCATGTGGTTGACGTACCCTTCGGGTGCCTTGGCGTATATTATCGTGACCGATCAGTTTTCGCGCAACATGTTTCGCGGGTCTGCGCAATCCTTTGCCAGTGATCGCATCGCGCTTTGCGCGGCGAAATCCAGCATCGGGCAGGATTGGGATTTGAAAATTGATCCCCCAGCGCGGCAGTTTTTCTATCTGCCTTTGATGCATTCGGAAAACCTGTCGGATCAGGATCGCTGTGTCCGCCTGATGAAATCGCGTCTGTCACAAGATCCGTCAAATCTGACCCACGCACAGGTGCATCGTCAGGTGATCCGTCAGTTTGGCCGTTTTCCTTATCGTAATCAAGCACTTGGCCGCAAGGACACCCAACCTGAAATCGCCTATCTGGCGGAGGGTGGCTATGGTTTGACCTATCAACAAATGACGGCTGCACTCTCTGCATAGCTAGGTGATTGAATCGCGGAAAAAAATAGTTTAACGTTAAACAGAATTTAATTTTCTGAGGTTGAACATGTCCGCACAGTCTTTTGATGTAGTTGTTATTGGCGCAGGTCCCGGGGGATACGTGGCCGCAATTCGCGCTGCGCAGTTGGGGTTGAAAACCGCGATTGTCGAACGCGAACACATGGGTGGGATTTGTTTGAACTGGGGCTGCATTCCGACCAAGGCGCTGTTGCGCTCTGCGGATGTGTTTCATCTGATGCACCGCGCCAAGGAATTCGGCCTGTCTGCACAAAGCCTGGGCTTTGATCTGGATGCCGTCGTGGCGCGGTCTCGGGCTGTGTCCAAACAGTTGAATCAGGGGATTGGCCACCTGATGAAGAAAAACAAAATTGCGGTTTTCATGGGATCGGCCAAAATCGCCAAGGCAGGACAGGTTGTGGTCACCTCGGACAAGGGCAGCGAAACCCTAAACGCGAAAAACATCGTACTGGCCACCGGTGCGCGCGCGCGTGAATTACCCGGGCTTGAGGCCGATGGCGATCGCGTCTGGACCTATAAACATGCGCTGACCCCCAAACGCATGCCCAAAAAACTCTTGGTGATCGGATCTGGCGCGATCGGGATTGAATTTGCCAGTTTTTATAACACGATGGGGGCCGATACGACCGTGGTCGAGGTCATGGACCGTGTCCTGCCTGTCGAGGATGCCGAAATTTCCGCCTTTGCGAAAAAGCAGTTCGAAAAGCAGGGCATGAAAATCATGGAAAAAACCATGGTCAAACAGCTTGATCGCGCGGCGGACAAAGTGGTGGCCCATATAGAAACAGGTGGCCAAGTCACACAGCAAGAGTTTGACACCGTCATTTCGGCCGTCGGAATTGTTGGTAACGTCGAAAATCTCGGGCTTGAATCCCTTGGCGTTAAAATTGATCGCACCCATGTGGTCGTTGATGAATACTGCCGCACGGGCGTAACCGGCCTCTATGCCATTGGCGATATCGCCGGCGCACCATGGTTAGCGCACAAAGCCAGCCACGAAGGCATGATGGTCGCCGAACACATCGCTGGAAAAACCGTGCACCCGATCAAACCAAACACCATCGCAGGCTGTACCTATTGCCACCCCCAAGTGGCAAGCGTCGGTTTAACCGAAGCCAAAGCGAAAGAGGCGGGATATGACGTCAAAGTGGGGCGTTTTCCATTTATCGGCAATGGCAAAGCGATCGCCCTTGGCGAAGCTGAAGGCCTGGTGAAAACGGTCTTTGATGCAAAAACTGGCGAACTCTTGGGCGCCCATATGATTGGCGCCGAGGTCACCGAAATGATCCAAGGCTATGTCATCGGTCGACAATTGGAAACCACAGAGGAAGACCTCATGCACACGGTGTTCCCACATCCCACCCTGTCCGAAATGATGCATGAAAGCGTCTTGGACGCCTACGGCCGCGCGGTTCACATGTAACATCGCAGATGGAATGCACCCTGTCGGGTGCATCCTCTATTTTGCGCGCTAACGCGCGGTGCCTCCGGCGGGGATATTTTTAGACAAAAAATGAAAAACCCTCTGCTTCTGATGTGAAGCAGAGGGTCATTTCTTGTCACGGTCATCGGCGTCCCCGCCTGTACCGTATATAAACGATCCCGTAAAAATATTAAAAAATCGTTACATTTTTTGTCGATAAATATTCCGGGGGTGGGCCGAAGGCCCAGGGGGCAGCGCCCCCTGAACTATGTGAATTACCCGCGGCGGCGTCCACCACGACGCCCGCCACGTCCACCATCTGCAGAGCCACCGTTCGGTTTGTTAAAGTTGATCCATGCGCCGCCGTGGGGATCGTTGTTTGTCAACAGGTTCGCGGCACGGATCGCTTCCATTTCTTTGCCCGCGCGTGGTTTGGTGCTGCCCATACCAAAGACGGTTACGAATGTTTCATCGTCCATATCGGCGGGAATGATAATGCCAGCTGCTTCTACTTCGGCCTTTTTCTCGGAGATTTTGGTTTGTGAAATGGGCAGTGCGACGGGGTTCATAATTGCAGATGTCATGCCCGCGCCCATTGCCATAGGCAAGAATGCGTTGTTGATGCCGTGGCGGTTTGGCAAGCCGAATGAGATGTTAGAGGCGCCGCAAGTGGTGTTTACGCCCAATTCTTCGCGCAGGCGCCGCACAAGTGTAAAGACCTGTTGGCCTGCGGTTGCCATTGCGCCGATTGGCATAACCAGAGGATCGACCACGATATCATGCGCAGGGATGCCAAAATCGGCAGCACGTTCCACGATTTTTTTCGCCACGGCAAAGCGGACATCGGGATCTTCTGAGATGCCTGTGTCATCGTTTGAGATGGCGACAACGGGGACATTATATTTTTTGACCAAGGGCAGGACGAATTCCAAGCGGTCTTCTTCGCCAGTGACCGAGTTCAGCAGCGGGCGGCCTTCGGCCGCTTGCAGGCCTGCTTCTAGGGCTTCGGGGACGGAACTGTCGATACAGAGTGGCACATCAACCAGACCCTGGACCAGGTTTACGATTGCCGTCATCAGGGGCGGTTCTGTTTCATTCGGGTTCGGGTTGGAATTGTAAACAACGCCTGCGTTGATGTCCAAGATATCAGCGCCCGCCAGAACCTGTGCCAAGGCGTCCTTTTCCACGGTTGAAAAATCACCCGCCTCAAGTTCGGCGGCCAATTTTTTACGGCCCGTTGGGTTGATCCGTTCACCGATCACGCAAAAGGGCTGGTCAAAGCCCAGGATTGCGGTTTTGGTTTTGGATTCGACGACAGTTTTTACCATTATTTTCAGTCCTTACGCTGCATTTGCCGGCACGCCTGCAGCGCCGCCGTTTTCTGTGACCCATGTTGCATTGGTTTTGATTCCGCCCAGAGGGAAGAAATGCACATGTTCGATGTTAAAATTCGGATTTGCGGCCTTGTGTGCGGCCAATTCTGCCAAAACCTCGGTTGGTTCATAAGGCAGCAACAGTTTGGACACGTCCATGGCGCGTTTTTGCAAAACCTTAAGCGATGGGCCAACGCCGCATGCGATGGCAAATTTGATCAGGGTTTGCAATTTTGCAGGGCCGGCGATGCCGATATGGATGGGCAGTGTGATGCCCGCTGCAGACAAATCGTTTGCCCAGTTGATGATGGGTTTTGCATCGAAACAGAATTGGGTCGCCAGTGCCATGTCAGCGTCTGTTGTGTCGGAAAATTTCTGTTTCCACTGCAGAGCTGCATCGACGTTTTTATGCGATCCATCGGGGTCGATGTCTTTGTTGCCTTCGGGGTGGCCGGCCACGTGCAGGCGTTTGAACCCGGCTTTGTCGAACAGGCCGGTTTCCATCAGCTGCATTGAACTGTCGAAATCACCATGCGGGTTTGCGACGCCACCGGCCAATAACAGGGCCTGGTTTACGTTTGCCTCGCCTTGATAGCGCGCAATCCAATCGCCCAAGGTGTTCGCATCTTTGATGATGCGGGCGGGGAAGTGGGGCATTACGTCAAAGCCTTCGGCATTTATGCGTTTGGCGGTGGCGACCATTTCGTCGATGGGGGTGCCTTCGATATGGGCGATATAGACGCGGGTGCCTGTGGGCAGGATGTCGCGAAAATCTGCCACCTTTTCAGCGGTGCGTGGCATGACTTCGATTGAAAATCCCTGTAAAAACGCCTCCATCTCGGGGGTGGCAGTTTGCGTCTCGTCTTTCTTTTTGAAATTAAACAAAGCCATTGTGGCCTCCCATAGGTTGAACGGGGCCTTAGTCCCAGCCGTCATTTGCGATCAAGGTTTTTAGGCGTTCTTGATCATATTCTGCCTCGATGCGCTGTGCCTCGGCCTCGGCGATTTCATCGGGGTCACCGTCGATTGTATAGGGATCGGATTTGCGCCATTCGGACAGGTAATCATCGGTGCTGTCCATGCCGCCTTTCATGGCGGCACGATCGATGGCCTGTTCGAAACGTTCGGCCAACAGGCGTTTTGACCCTTTGCGACCACGGCCGACAATGACCTGTGCGGGCATATCGCGCCAATAAATGATTGTGACCTCTGGCATGTTTGATTCCCTCTCAATGCTACAGTGGGATTTACGGCAGGTTATGGTTCTGCTTGTGTCGATTTTCGACAGGTGCGCGACATTCCGCGACCTTTGGTAAATTAACTGATCGATCCTTGGCTGAACAGGGCGCCATCAGATCAAAGGTTTCATGATGAATATGAATTGCGCTTGGGCGGGTAATTTTGAAACAGATGTCTTGCGGTGGCGGGCAATGCGGCGTATCCTAAGGGTAACTTAAACATAGGAGGGCGTGACGTCATGGCGCCCAAGCGTCCAAAAGGTACGGGCGCATTCCCGAAACCGGTAGAGAGCCCCGTGCCCCATACCCCGAATTCAACCGAGCTGTATGCCGCGTTGGATCTGGGAACCAATAGCTGTCGCATGTTGATTGCCCAACCCAAGGGCAGTCAGTTTCATGTTGTAGACAGTTTTTCGAAATCCGTCCAATTGGGGGCGGGTTTGGAAAAATATGGCCGTCTGCATCGTGGATCGATGCAGCGCACCATTCAGGCATTGCGGGTCTGCCAACAGAAATTGAAACGGCATCGTGTCAAACATATGCGTTTGGTCGCAACAGAAGCCTGTCGCCGTGCAAGCAACGCCAAAGAGTTCATCAAACAGGTCGAACGCGAAGCGGGCATTCGGTTGGAAATCATTTCCCCCGAGGAAGAGGCGCGGTTGGCGGTGATTTCCTGCGCGCCCCTGGTCAGTACCAAGACAGAGCAGCTGTTGGTGGTTGATATTGGTGGCGGGTCGACCGAATTGGTCTGGATTGATTTATCCTCGGTCCCGCGGTTCGAACGACCACGCGCGATTATGCGGTTGCATGCGGGATTTCATCCAACACATTCGCCATTTCCCGCGGCCAAGGTGGTCGATTGGATTTCGGTGCCTTTGGGCGTTGCCACGTTGCGCGATCATTTTAACGATGTGGAGGATGATGCGGCACGCTATGCGCTGATGAGCTGTCATTTTGAAGAAAAGCTGGCTGATTTTGCGCCCTATCGGGATGAGCAAAGCCGCGAAGGGTTTCAGATTATCGGGACCTCGGGCACTGTGACCACGGTGGCGGCCAGCCATCTGGGGTTAAAGCGCTATGACCGGACCAAGGTGGACGGGTTGCGCATGACATCGGACCAGATTGATCGGGTGATCAACAGTTATCTGGATCTGGGCCCGCAGGGACGCAAAGCGGACCCGCGTATCGGACATGACCGGCAGGCCTTGATCATGTCGGGGTCGGCGATTTTGCAAGCGCTGTTGCGGTCATGGCCGACGGATCGGTTGTCGGTGGCTGATCGTGGCCTGCGGGAAGGATTGTTATACGCGCAGATGAGCGCGGATGGGGTTTTGGAGGATGGTCCATTCTAGGCGTTGCGTTTATTGCAGCCGTTGGGATGTGAGTATTATTACAAAAATGAAAGACAGATGGTAAAAAAGACTAAGAATTCGTCGGGACGTGGGCAGCGTGATTTGACCGTGCGTGTGAAATCTGCGCGCGGTCGGACAACTAGTCAGGTCAAGTGGTTACAGCGGCAGTTGAACGACCCCTATGTCAAGCGGGCCAAGGCCGAGGGGTACCGTGGGCGTGCTGCGTTCAAGATATTGGAATTGGACGAGAAGTTTCGGTTTTTGGTGCCCGGTGCGCGGGTTGTTGATTTAGGCTGTGCGCCCGGGGGATGGTGTCAGGTTGCGGTCAAGCGCGTTAATGCACTAGGCGAGAAATCGGATAAGGCGATCGGCACCGTTTTGGGGGTTGATTTGCAAGAGGTAGACCCCATCGCCGGTGCGCAGGTGCATCAGTTGGATTTTATGTCTGATGATGCGGATCTGCGCGTCAAAGAGTGGTTGAACGGGCCGGCCGATGTTGTGATGTCAGATATGGCGGCGGCCAGTTCCGGGCATAAGCAAACGGACCATTTGCGCATCATCGCGCTGTGCGAGGCTGCGGCCTATTTTGCGTTTGATGTCTTGACCCCGGGCGGGACATTTGTTGCCAAGGTTTTGGCCGGTGGGGCCGAGGGGGATTTGCAGGTTTTGTTAAAACAGAAATTCACCAAGGTCATGAATGTGAAACCGCCCAGTAGCCGGTCGGACAGTTCCGAAAAATTTGTGGTGGCAACGGGGTTTCGGGGCTGATGCGCGGTTAATCAGGGGGATCGGGTCACGCGTGGTGGCTGGCCAAAGCGGGATTTATAGGCACGCGTCAGGGCGGCGGGGCTGTCGTAGCCGCAGCGCAGTGCGATTTCATAGATGCTAAGCCCTGTTGTTTCGACCAAATGACGGGCATGGGTCAGGCGGATATGGCGATAGACCGTTCCCGGGCTGGCGCCCATTGTTTTGTCAAAGCGGCGCGCCAATGTTTTTGGGGGGCAGGCAATTTTGTCGCTGATGGTCGTCAGGGGCAGCGGTGATTCAATGTTTTCATGCATCAACGCAATGGCGCGCTGCACCGAGGTCGGGCGTGCCGTGTCATAGCGTCGGGGTGTGGGCGCGGTCGGATCATCGCGCAAAAACAGGGCATCCACGTCCAAGGCCATGGCCATGCCCAGGTGGCGTTGGATCAGGTCACGGGTCAAATCAAATGCCGACATTGCACCCGCACAGGTGACGCGGGTGCCATCCCAAACCACCCGATGACGCAGGGCATCAGTCGTTAAGAATTTTTCGGAAAAATCGTTTAGCACATCCCAATGCAGCGTGGCGCGACGCCCATGCAGCAAACCTGCCGCTGCCATCAGCCATGGCCCTGTATCCAGACCGATCAAAACGGTGCCACGGGTGGCCAATTGGCGCAGGGCGCGGCGATGGGCTGCGGTGTCCAGAGCAAGGTGGCCATAGCTGGCCAAGATAAAGATATAGTCGCAGGGCGGGCAATCGGCGGCTGCCCCGTTGGGCAAAATGGGCAGACCCGAGGATGATTGCACGGGCTGCCCGTCGGGTGTGTGAAAGCTCCAGTCAAAAATTTGGTGTTTGGCAAATCCATTTGCGGCCCGCAGGGGTTCCAGGCAGTTGGCCAGACACAGGTTTGAAAACTGATCGAACAGGACAAAGGCGATCCGAAGGGGCTGCGTGGGTGTAATTGACCATTTCTGCATGATAAATGACGGATACGGCAAAATATTATTTATGTCTAGGCCTAGGCTGATCCCAACAAAAGGAGCGATGAGATGCCATTAGCGATGAACAGAGATGTCTTTATTACCTGCGCGGTCACCGGATCCGGGGGCACGCAGGATCGCAGCCCCCATGTGCCGCGCAGCCCCAAAGAAATTGCAGACAGCGCGATTGCAGCCGCCAAGGCAGGTGCTGCCGTGGTGCATTGCCATGTGCGCGATCCTGAAACGGGCAAGCCCAGCCGTAAATTGGAATATTACCGCGAAGTCACCGACCGCATTCGGGATGCGGATGTGGATGTGGTGTTAAACCTGACCGCGGGGATGGGGGGTGATATTATCTTTGGTGGGACCGAGGCCCCATTTCCCGTGGCCGAGGGCACCGACATGATTGGCGCGGCCGAACGTATGGCCCATGTTCTGGAATGTCTGCCCGAAATTTGCACGCTGGATTGTGGTACCATGAATTTCGCCGAGGCCGATTATGTGATGACCAACACGCCCGGCATGTTGCAAGCGATGGGCCGTATGATGACCGAAGCGGGTGTCAAACCCGAGGTCGAGGCATTCGATACGGGCCATCTGTGGTATGCCAAGCAGTTGGTGGCCGATGGGGTGTTGGACCCTGATGTTCTGGTTCAGCTGTGCATGGGCGTGCCGTGGGGCGCGCCGGACGATTTGAATACCTTTATGGCTATGGTGAATAACGTGCCAGACAACTGGACGTTCAGCGCGTTCAGCCTTGGGCGCAATCAAATGGCCTATGTCGCGGCATCGGTTTTGGCCGGTGGCAATGTGCGCGTCGGGCTAGAGGATAACCTGTGGTTGGACAAGGGCGTGTTGGCCACGAACGAACAATTGGTTGCCCGCGCCAAAGTCATCATTGAAAATCTGGGCGCGCGTGTGATCGGCCCGCAAGAGGTTCGCGACAAATTGGGCCTGACCAAACGCGCACCGCGGGGCTAGGGCGTGGCGCGGACAGTTGTCATCACGGGTGGGGCCAGTGGCATCGGTTGGGTCATGGCCCAACGCTTTGCCGCGCTGGGGGATCAGATCGCCATTTGTGATGCCGACGGGGCAGCGGTTGCGCAGGCATCACAGTCGATGCCCGCAGCCCTGGTCACGCAGGTGGATGTGCGTGATGAACGCGCGATGGACGATTTTTTCGCCCGTGTGGATGACCGTTTTGGTGCCATCGATGTGGCGATATCGAATGCAGGCACGGGCGGTCCCGCAGGTCCCATGGATCAGATGGATTATCAAGACTGGGCCGATTGTGTGTCGGTCAATCTGCATGGCGCGTTTATATGCTGTCGCAATGCGGCGCAGCGGATGCGTGTGCAGAGGCAGGGCAGTATCATTGTAATGTCCTCGACATCGGGTCTGTGGGGGGTGCCGAACCGGTCGCCCTATGTCGCGGCAAAATGGGGATTGGTGGGGTTGGTGAAAACCTTGGCCATGGAATTGGGTCCGCAGGGGATACGGGTCAATGCCATTTGTCCCGGTGCGGTTGCAGGTCCACGCATGGAACGCGTTTTATCGATTGAAAGTTCGGCCGCTGGCGTCAGCATGGATGATATGCGCGCCACCTATACCGATGGTGTGTCGCTGAAACGCTTTGTCACGGCCGATGAAATCGCGGATATGGCGGTGTTTTTGGCGTCAGATGCAGCGCGGTCGGTGTCGGGTCAGGCCATTGCCGTCGATGGCAATACTGAAAGGATGGTTTAGCTATGCGTTGGATCATAATCGCGGCCTGTGCTGTTTTGCTGGGGTGCCAGCCCGAGGATGCACCACAACCCGATTTGCCGGCGTTGGGGCAACAGGATCAGACCTGTCAATCGCAGGGCGGGCAGCCTGTTGTCGGGGGATTTGGCCAGTTTGTGTGCCAAATGCCGACACCGGACGCGGGCGCCGATTGCACCAGTTCGGCGGACTGTACGGGGCATTGTTTGGCTGACGGTCAGGTCTGCACGCCAAGCATGCCCTATTTTGGATGTTATGACACCTATGAAAATGGGCAAATTGCAACACTTTGCGTGGATTAAGGTAATCGCGCAAAACACAGATTGGAAACGATAAAATGACAAAAACAGCGGCAATTATTGGCGGGGGCGTAATCGGCGGTGGCTGGCTTGCGCGGTTTGTATTAAATGGATGGAATGTCAACCTGTTCGACCCCGATCCGCAGGCGACACGCAAAATCGAGGAGGTGTTGAAAAACGCGCGCCACGCATTGCCCATGCTATACGACACGGCCATGCCATCCGAAGGCACGATTACCCTGTGCGACACCATGGAACAGGCCGTCGCACAGGCCGATTGGATCCAGGAAAGCGTGCCAGAGCGTTTGGACATCAAACACAAGGTCTTGGCCGAAATCCAGGCGCATTGTCGCGCAGATGCCATTATAGGTTCATCAACATCAGGGTTTAAGCCATCGGAATTACAGGAAAAATCGGAACGGCCCGATCAGATCATGGTCTGTCATCCATTCAACCCCGTCTATCTGTTACCCCTGATCGAGGTTGTCCCAAGCGTACAGACCGGCGCCGACCATCTGGCCCGCGCCAAGGATATGTTGACCAGCGTTGGCCTATATCCCCTGCATGTGCGCAAGGAAATTGATGCCCATATCGCCGATCGTTTCCTTGAAGCTGTCTGGCGCGAAGGCCTGTGGTTGATCAAAGACGGCATTGCCACGACCGAAGAAATCGATAACGCCATTCGCTATGGCTTTGGCCTGCGGTGGGCGCAGATGGGTTTATTTGAAACTTATCGCATCGCCGGAGGAGAAGCCGGCATGGCGCATTTCATCGCGCAATTCGGCCCCTGTTTGGAATGGCCTTGGACGAAATTGATGGATGTGCCGGAATTAACGGATGACTTGGTCAAAATGATTGCCGATCAATCCGATGCGCAATCAGGGGCGCATTCAATCCGCGAATTGGAACGTATTCGCGACAACAATTTGGTGGCCATGATGCGTGCGCTGAAACAACAGGGCAAGGCGGCCGGCACCTTGATCAAGGATCATGAAAAATCCATGATCCCGCAACAGGCACCCGCCAAAACCCTGCGCACGCAGACGCGTATTGTGCCCGTCGACTGGACCGACAGCAATGGCCACATGAACGAAGGCCGCTATGGTCAGGTGTTCAGCGACGCAGCCGATGGGTTTTTGTTGGCTGTGGGCGTTGATGATGCCTATCTGGCGGGGGGACACAGTTATTTCACCGTGGAAACATCGATCAAATTCCTGAACGAAACCCATGCCGGCGATCATATCGTGGTGGACAGCACCGTCGAATTGTCCGAGGGCAAAAAATTAAAGCTGGCCCATGAAATGAAACGGGCCGATGGCACCGTTTTGGCGACAGCGTCGCAATTTATGTTGCACGTCAGCCTGGACACCCGCAAATCATGCCCGCCCGTGGGCCCCGTTGCCACAGCGCTGCAGCAGTTTTCATAAAGGATCCCGAGATGCAATTTGGATTGACCCAAGAACAGGACATGATCGTGTCCACGGTACGTGACTTTGTCGAAAATGAAATTTACCCACACGAAGATCTGGTCGAACGCACCGGCGAGGTGCCCCATGAAATCGCCCAAGACATCAAACAAAAATGTATTGATCTGGGGTTTTATGCCTGCAATTTCCCGCAATCGGTCGGCGGTGCGGGCCTGAACCATTTGGAATTTGCGCTGGTCGAACGCGAATTGGGACGTGGGTCTATGGCGCTGAACCATTTCTTTGGTCGTCCACAAAATATCCTGATGGCCTGTACAGGGGATCAGGTGGAACGCTATCTGTTACCGGCTGTGCGCGGCGAACGTATGGACGCGCTGGCCATGACCGAACCCCAAGCGGGCTCAGACGTGCGCGGCATGAAATGCAGCGCGGTGCGCGACGGCGGGGATTGGGTGATCAATGGCACCAAACACTTTATCTCGGGTGCGGATCATGCTGATTTCATTATTGTTTTCATCGCCACGGGCGAGGATCAAACACCCAAAGGCCCCAAAAAACGGATCACTGCATTTTTGGTCGATCGCGGCACGCCTGGGTTCACCATTCGCGATGGATACAAATCGGTCAGCCATCGCGGTTACAAGAATATGATTTTGGAATTTGATGAATGCCGTTTGCCCGATGCGCAGGTTCTGGGCGAGGTCGATGGCGGGTTTGATGTGATGAACACATGGCTCTATGCCACGCGGATCACGGTGGCGACCATGTCGGTGGGACGCGCGCGACGGTGTTTTGATTATGCGCTGAATTATTCCGCGGAACGTCAGCAATTTGGTCAGCAAATCGGTAAATTCCAGGGGGTTAGTTTTCAGCTGGCCGATATGATCACCGAAATTGATGCGGCTGATTGGCTGACATTGTCGGCGGCATGGCGGCTGGATCAGGGGTTGCCGGCAAACCGCGAAATTGCCAGTGCAAAGCTATACGCCACCGAAATGTTGGCCCGTGTCACAGATGTGACGCTGCAGATTCACGGCGGTATGGGGTTGATGGATGATTACCCCATCGAACGGTTCTGGCGCGATGCACGGGTCGAACGGATTTGGGATGGCACGTCCGAAATTCAGCGCCACATCATCAGCCGTGATTTATTGCGCCCCTTGGGGGCCTAGACGGGGCGCGCGCGATTATGCACCAAAATCCGGCAAATGCGCCCTTGGCCCGTGTTCTGTCGCCCCGCAACATGGTTGTGATTGGCGGTGGTGCATGGGGGCAGGCGGTGATTGAACAGGCGCGCAAATTCGGCTTTGACGGGCCGATATGGGCCATTCATCCCAGCAAAGAAATCGTGGGGGCCGATCAAACGGTGCCCGCCTTGGATGATCTGGGGTTTGTCCCCGATGTGGCCTATGTCGCGGTAAATCGCCATGCCACGATTGATATTATCCGTCACTTGTCGCAGATGGGCGCGGGCGGCGCGGTTTGCTTTGCCTCGGGGTTTTCTGAGGCGGCCGCAGAAACATCGGACGGGGCGCAGCTGCAAACCGATTTGATCACTGCCGCAGGGTCAATGCCCATTTTGGGGCCGAACTGTTACGGATTTATCAATGGCCTAGACGGTGTTTGTGTCTGGCCTGATCAACATGGCATGACGCCGACGGACCGCGGGGTGGCGATTGTCACGCAAAGTTCGAATATGATGATCAACTTGACCATGCAGCGGCGTGGCCTGCCCATTGCATATGCCTTGACCGCGGGCAATCAGGCGCGGGTTGATCTGGTCGATCTGGCAATGCATGCGCTAAATGACCCCCGTGTCAGCGCCATCGGCCTGCATATAGAAGGGGTGTCCGACACAGACAAATTGTATGATCTGGCCTTGCGCGCGCAGGGTCTGGGCAAAGGCATCGTTGCAATCAAGGTGGGCACATCAGAACAGTCGCAAACCGCAACCATTTCGCACACCGCATCCATGGCGGGGTCGGCCGTTGCGGCGCGGGCGTTGTTTGATCGTTTGGGGATCGGGTTGGTTGACGATTTACCCTGTTTCCTTGAGGCGTTGAAAATATTGCATCACTACGGCCCCTTGGCCAATCGGCGCATTGTGTCGATGTCCTGTTCAGGTGGCGAAGCCAGCTTGATCGCGGATCTGGGTCAGGCCATCGGGATTGAATTTCCGATCCTATCCGACACCCAGCGGGCGGGATTGCGCGATGCCTTGGGGCCCAAGGTCGCCTTGGCCAATCCATTAGATTATCACACCTATATCTGGGGCGACACCGGGGCCATGGCGCAGTGTTTCAGTGCTATGCTATCGGGCGATGATTTGGGGCTGGGGGTGGTTATTGTCGATTTCCCATTGGCCGATCGCTGTGATCCGGCTGCATGGAATTGCGTGATCGATGCCGCCGCAATTGCCAAGCAAAACACATCCACGCCCCTTGCCCTGTTATCCACCCTGCCAGAGGGGATCGACGAGGCGACCGAGCACCGTTTACAAGCGGTGGGCGTATTGTGTTTGCGCGGGTTATCTGATGCGCTGAATGCGGTCATGGCGGCCCAGCGTCCTGCACCCATTGGGCCGCGTCCGTGGAAATCGCAGATATTGCACGATCCGGTGACATTGCTGGAAATGCCGGCCAAATCGGCGCTGGCGCAGTTTGGCGTACCGGTACCACGTTCGGTGGTGTGTACGGATTTCGATGCCTTAACCGCAGCCTTTGCCGATATGGAAAAACCCGTTGTTTTGAAAACATCGCAGGCGGCGCATAAAACAGAAACGGGCGGGGTGGTTGTTGGAATTGATACTTTTGATGATTTGCATGCGGCGGCGCATGAAATCGGCACATGGCCGCTGTTGATGGAACCCATGGCATCCGGTGGCGTTGCTGAAATTCTGGTCGCGGTGCAAAATGATCAGGTGCATGGCTATACTCTGACCTTGGGGGCAGGCGGGATTTACACCGAAATTTTACGCGATACGGTCAGTGTGACATTGCCTGTGAATGAACATGATATCCGCACCACTTTGGCGCGCCTCAAGCTCTATCCCATTCTGAGTGGATATCGCGGCAAGGCGGGCGCAGATTTGGGGTCGGTGGTGGCGGCCATTATGGCGGTGCAGGATTATGTTGGGGCCAATTTGACCCGATTGGCCGAGGTTGAAATTAACCCATTGATTGCGCAGACCCATGGCGCCGTCGCTGTGGATGCCTTGATACGAAAGGATTTAGAATGACAGATGCAGTTGAAACGCATATCGAAAACCATGTACTGACGGTAACCCTGAACCGCCCCAAGGCGAATGCCATTGATCTGGCCACATCGCGTGCCTTGGGTCAGGTGTTTGCGAATTTTCGCGATAATCCCGATTTGCGTGTCGCGATTATTACGGGGGCGGGTGACAAATTTTTCTGCCCCGGTTGGGATCTTAAGGCGGCCGCCGATGGTGATGCGGTCGATGGGGATTACGGCATGGGGGGATTTGGCGGGATCCAGGAAATGCCGCATCTGAACAAACCGATCATTGCGGCCGTCAATGGCATTTGCTGCGGCGGTGGGTTGGAATGGGCGCTGTCGGCCGATATTATTTTGGCGGCGGATCATGCGTCCTTTGCCCTGCCGGAAATCCGATCAGGTACGGTCGCCGATGCCGCCAGCGTGAAATTGCCCAAACGCATTCCCTATCATATCGCCATGGAAATGCTGCTAACGGGCCGTTGGATCACCGCAGAAGAGGCCGCGCGTTGGGGAATGATCAACCAAATCCATCCCGCGGCCGATTTGATGACCAAGGCGCGTGAAATGGCGGCTTTGCTGGCTTCTGGCCCGCCCTTGGTTTACGCCGCAATCAAGGAAATCGTGCGCGAATCCGAGGATCAGAAATTCCAGGACAGCATGAATAAAATCACACGGTCGCAGTATAAAACCGTTGAAACCCTGTACCGGTCCGAGGATCAATTGGAAGGCGCGCGTGCCTTTGCCGAAAAACGCGATCCGGTCTGGAAAGGCCGCTAAACGTAAAAAGGGGCCAAAGGGCCCCTTTGGTTTGATTATCCACGATTATCCGCGACGACGTCTGCGGCGCGCGCCATCATCCCCGCCGCCGGTGTTAAACGACACCTGCGGTAATTCAACGATGCTGCGCAGATGGGCAAAGGGCGCGGTTTTATGCGGAATGGCATTGGCGGCCACGAAATGGTCCTGAAATTTTGGCTCAATCGCGGTTTCGACCTTGGTGATATTGCGCACAGTTTGTTCGATGCGTGTGCGTGCGGCCACGTTGCACAGGGCAATTCGTGCGCCCGTGCCTGCGGCGTTGCCCGCCGATTGCACCTTGTCCAATGTCACGTCGGGGATCATGCCCAGCACCAATGCGTGTTTTGCCGAAATATGTGCCCCAAAGGCACCGGCCAGCACAACCCGATCGACTGCGTCGATGTCCATTTCATCCATCAACAAACGCGCCCCCGCATAAAGCGCGGATTTCGCCAGCTGAATGGCGCGAATGTCGCCTTGGGTGACGGTGATTTTGGGACCACCTTGGGCAGATGCATCATGGATGACATAGGAATATGTGCGCCCCTCGGCGACACTGCGCGGGGTGCCTGTGGCCTCGGGCGATCCGATCAGGCCGTTTTCATCCATCAATCCTGCGATGCGCAGTTCTGCCACTGCCTCGATGATGCCGGACCCACAGATACCGGTGATTCCTGTGCTGGCGGTTGCCGCGTCAAATCCGTCCTCATCCGACCATAGGTCGCATCCGATGACGCGGAACCGCGGTTCTTTGGTGGTTGGGTCGATTTCGATGCGTTCAATGGCACCGGGGGCGGCGCGTTGACCGGAACTGATCTGTGCGCCCTCAAACGCGGGGCCGGTGGGCGATGAACAGGCCAGAACGCGCGTTTTATTGCCCAACAGCAATTCGGCATTGGTGCCCACATCGACGATCAACACCAGATCATCGGATTTATCGGGTTCCTCAGACAATGCAACGGCGGCGGCATCTGCGCCCACATGCCCCGCGATACAGGGCAGGATATAGCATTGGGTTGTGGCCAACAGATCGGTCAAATCCAGATCACGCGCACTCAGATGCATCGCATCTGACGTTGCCAGGGCAAAGGGCGCCTGACCCAATTCCACCGGATCGACCCCCACCAACAGGTGGTGCATCACGGGGTTACACACAAACACGATTTCCAGAATTTGATGGGGCGACAATTCTGCCGATTGCGCAATATCCACGGCCAAGGTGTTGATCGCATCACGCACCGCGCGGGTCATTTCCTGATCGCCATTTTTGTTCATCATGGCATAGCTGACGCGGCTCATTAAATCTTCGCCAAATCGGATCTGCGGGTTCATTAGCCCCGAACTTTCGACCACTTCGCCGGTGACCAGATTGGTCAAATGCGCCGCAACCGTGGTGGACCCCAGATCAATGGCCAGACCATAGATGCCATCCTCGTATAATCCGGGCCATAGGTTAATGATTTTCGACTGATCAGACGCATGATCGCGATAAAGGGCGACGGTAATCTGCCAATTGCCTTTGCGCAAAACGGGCTGCAATTTGGTCAAAATTGGCAAATCGGCGGTCACACCCGTGATATCCCACTGATCCGCAAGCGCGCGTTTGACCCGTTCAAAATCGCCGGTGGGCGAATGCATGTCGGGTTCCTCGACTTCGATGAAAAACAGCCGTGTGGCTGGGTCCATTTCGATGACACGCGCGCTGGCCGCTTTGCGGACCACCTGTTTGTGGACCTGGCTTTCGGGGGGGACATCGATGACCACATCGCTTTGGATGGTGGCTTGGCATCCCAAACGCCGACCTGGTTTTAGCCCGCGTTTATCGTCATAGCGTTGTTCGACCGCATTCCATTCCGACAGGGCCGTATCGGCCACTGTGACGCCGTGTTTGGAAAATTCGCCATAGGACGGCGTGATTTGGCATTTGCTGCAAATGCCGCGCCCGCCGCAAACACTGTCTAGATCAACGCCCAACTGACGGGCAGCGGTCAGAACTGGCGTGCCAACCGGAAAATGTCCCCGCTTGCCTGACGGGGTAAAGACGACCAACGGATCTTTGCTCATGATGGATGAATTCCCAAAGGTTTATTTTGCAATAACATAGCGGGATTGCGGACCAATGAAAGGCGTGATCCGTCATAATTTAGCCGATTGGCGGCATTTTTAGGATTGCGCGTCCGTGTCGGTAAACCGGACCTTGCCAATGTGGTCCAGATTGCGGTTTCGTTGTGCGAAATCAATGCCGTATCCGACGACAAATTCATCGGGAATTTCAAATCCGGTCCAGTCGGCCTTGACGTCCACTTCGCGGCGGGTGGGTTTATCCAGCAGGGCAATGGTTTTCAGACGCGCAGGATTGCGCGAATGCAGCAAATGCAACACGTGGCTTAGGGTGAAACCGGTATCAACGATATCCTCAACCACCAGTACATCGCGCCCCTCAATCGCGCCGCGCAGATCCTTAAGGATGCGCACCTCGCGCGATGATTCCATGCCGTTCCCATAAGATGATGCCTCAAGGAAATCGACCTCGACGGGCAGGGGCAATTCGCGCACCAGATCGGCGATAAACACAAATGACCCGCGCAACAGCCCCACGACCACCAATTTATCGGTATCGGCAAATTCGGCCTGAATCTCTTTGCTAAGCGCTTCGATCCGGGCGGCAATCGCCTTGGCCGAGATTAATTCATCAATAACATATGGACGCTGCGACATGGGACCCCCTTGATTTTCGGTGGCACTAAACCCTATTGAGGGGCAAGTGTCACGCAAAAAGAAACCAGTATCGCGATATGCCCACACATTCAGAAACCCGTCCCTTGCCCTATAGCGCGCAGCAAATGTACGATCTGGTCAGTGATGTGGCCAGCTATCCCCAATTTCTGCCATGGTGCGCGGCGGCGCGGATCCGGTCTGTCACCCCCCAAGGCGACGCACAGGTGATGGAGGCCGATCTGGTCATTTCGTTCAAGGTGTTTCGCGAACGCTTTGGCAGCCGCGTGGTTTTGTGGCCCGAGGATCGTAAAATTGACACCGAATATCTGGATGGCCCTTTCAAATATATGAAATCCTATTGGAAATTCGACGACACAGACACAGGCTGTGATGTCAGTTTTTTCGTGGATTTCGAATTCAAAAATGCCGTGTTGCAGGGCATTATTGGCGTCGTTTTTAATGAGGCGATGCAGCGTATTGTGCGTGCGTTCGAACAACGGGCCGCGGCACTGTATGGCTAGATTATCTGGCTAACCCATAAAAAATGGCCCCGCGGGTGGGGCCATTTGGTATATATCTGTTGGATCAGCTGTTCAGATCATAGGCACGTTCGCCATGTACGGATAAATCCAGACCGTTGGTTTCGGTTTCCAAATCCACACGCAGCGGCGTGATGGCCGATACCAGTTTGATCAACACGACTGTGACCACGGCGGTAAAGACGCCCACAATCAGCAATGCCCCAATCTGCGCGGTCCATGTGCCTTGGCCAAAGGCCGCGATCATCAGCGTGCCGAAAATACCGCCCACACCATGGACCGCGAATACGTCCAATGTGTCGTCGATTTTCAATTTGTTGCGGATCAGGTTGACCGCCTCTTGGCACAATACCCCGGCGATGGCGCCGATGATCAATGCCTCAATGGGGCCAACGAAACCGGATGCGGGGGTGATGGAGGCCAAACCGGCAATGGTTCCTGTGACGATGCCCACCAAGGATGCCTTGCCATATTTGAATTTTTCCCATGCCGCCCATGTCAGCGATGCGGTTGCCGCTGAAATATGGGTCACGGTCAGCGCCATCGCCGCCCCGCCATCTGCGGCCAGCTGCGATCCACCGTTGAACCCGAACCAGCCAACCCACAGCATCCCTGCGCCAATCATGACATAGCCGGGGTTGTGCGGGGGCACGGTACGGTTTTTGCGGGGGCCTAGGAACATCGCGATCAGCAACGCGGCCAAACCTGCGGTTTCGTGAACAACGATGCCGCCCGCAAAATCGCGCGTACCCGTGTCACCAAAAATACCACCATCGGCCAAAAATCCGCCGCCCCAAATCCAATGCACCACCGGCGCATAGCACAGCAGCATCCACAGCCCCGAAAACACCAGAACAAACCCAAATCCAACCCGTTCCACATAGGCGCCCACAATCAAGGCGGGCGTGATGACCGCGAATGTCATCTGGAACGCAAAAAACAGGATTTCGGGTAGGGTGCCAGACAGGCTGTCGACATCGACGCCCATCAAAAACGCTTTGTCCAATCCGCCCCAATATCCTGATGCGCCGGGCCCAAAGGCGATGGTATAGCCAAAGGCCAGCCAAAGAACGCTCATCAAGGCGGCGATGGAATAGACCTGCATAAAGACGGACAACACGTTGCGTCCACGCACCAAGCCGCCGTAAAACAATGCCAGTCCGGGCAGTGACATAAACAGCACCAGTGCTGTGGCGACGATGATCCATGCGGTATCTGCTGGGTTCATTTTTTCATCCTCTTATCTGTTTGCCCGCGGTTTGATCGAATTGGGATGAAAAACAAAGCGTTTGCTGAATTTTAAGGCACATAAATTCCGACGCTTTATCGAAGCGCCTAAAATTTAGTCACAATTTTTTACGTCTGGCTATTTATCATGCGTTTCGTGTTTACGCAGATGGTCCAAAATCAAACCCAACGCATGCCGGGTTGCCGCGCGGCGCACCGTGTCACGGCCCAGTGCGGTGAATTCGATGGTTTCGCTGATCAGCGTGACGTTTGTTGCAAGGGCAAAGCATACGCGCCCTTCAGGTTTGTGATCTGATCCGCCGGGACCGGCAATGCCCGTGGTGGCAATGGCCAAGGTCGCATCCGATTGCGCCAGTGCGCCGCGGGCCATGTGCTGTGCCGTTTCTTCGGACACAGCCCCAAATTCGGCCAAGGTGTCGCCCGGTACCCCCAGCATCGCCATTTTTGCCGCATTGGAGTAGGTGACAAACCCGCGATCAAAGATGGCCGAGGATCCCGCAACATCGGTGATCGCGGCCGATACCATGCCGCCCGTGCAGCTTTCTGCTGTGGCGATCATGTGACCTGCCGCGCGGGCAAGGTGTAAAATTTCGGCCACTGGGGATGTGGTTATTGGGGGTGTACTCTGTGCCATCACATCACCGCATGCGAGAGGCCAGCCAAGATAACCACACCCACGGCGGCAAATACGCCTGCAATCACGTCATCCAACATCACGCCCAGCGCATCACCGCGCCGATCGGCCCAGCCAATGGGCCCGGGTTTGGTGATGTCAAACAGCCGAAACAGAACAAATGCCGCGACCCAGCCGGGCCATAATGCGGTGACATCGGCCCCAACCTGATGCGCCCCGATCATCACGGGCCACAGCGCGATCCATTGGCCTGCAACCTCGTCAATGACGATATAGGATGGGTCGTGATCCTCGGCCCCTTGGGTGTGGACAGATGTGGCCCACCAGCCGATGAAAAAAACCGCAACCGTTGCGGCCAGAAATCCCCAGACCCCAATGGCATAAAAAACGCCCAGTGCCGCGGGCAGGGCGGCCAATGATCCCCATGTGCCTGGGGCGGGGCGCAGGCGGCCTGCGCCGAAAAATGTTGTGATCACGCCAATCATGGTTTCACCAAGGCGCAGGTGGCGATGCTTGCGATGCCTTCTTGGCGACCGGTAAAGCCCAGTTGTTCCGATGTGGTCGCCTTTACGCTGACACGGCTGGTCTCAATTCCCAAGATATCGGCGATCCTTTGGCCCATTGCATCCGCATGTGGCCCGATCTTGGGCAGTTCACAGACCAATGTGCAGTCGACGTTGGAAATCTGAAACCCCATGGTTTGGGCTAGCTGACCGGCATGGCGCAGGAAAATGTCACTGGCCGCGCCTTTCCATTGGGGATCACTGGGGGAGAAATGACGCCCGATATCGCCCTGTGCCAAGGCGCCATAGATCGCATCGGTAATGGCATGCATGCCCACATCGGCGTCTGAATGACCCTTTAGCGCGGCGGTATGCGGGATTTTCACGCCGCACAGGATGACATGATCGCCCTGTTCAAAGGCATGCACATCGTATCCGTTTCCTAGTCTGATATCCATTTTACTGTCGTGTCCTTAGTATATGCGCAGCACGGGTGAAATCCTGTGGTGTCGTTATTTTTATGTTATCCTCGGATCCGGCGACAACCCGAACGGCTAATCCCGCGCGGCGGGCAATGTCGACGTCATCGGCCGCTTGGGCGTCTTGGATCTGGGTATGGGCATCGCGGATGGGGGCGTAATGAAACCCTTGGGGGGTTTGCGCGCGCATCAATCCATCGCGGGGTGTGGTGCCCGTCACATGGTCGCCCTGCGTTGTCCACAGGGCATCGACCACCGCAATGCCGGGGGCGGCGGCTGGTCCGTCCTGCAGGGCCGCAATCACGCGATCGATCACATCATGGGTCACACAGGCGCGTGCCGCATCATGGATCAACACATAATCTGGGGCACTGTCGGCTAGGGCGGCCAATCCTGCGCGCACCGATGCGGCCCGTGTGGCCCCGCCTTGGGTCAGGATCAGGGTGGGATCGGTCAATTGGGCGAAATCATCGGCATGCAGCACGACCACGATTTGTCCAATGCCGGGATGGCTGCGAAAGGCATCAATCGTCCAATCAATCACACGTTTGTCGCACAGGGATTGCCATTGTTTGGGTATGTCCCCGCCGGCCCGCAACCCGCGGCCCGCTGCGACAATGATTGCGGCAATTTTCATGTTGAAATCTCGTGTTGTGCGTTGCCAATGTTTTAGCGGGCGGGCGGGGTGATGACAACCACCCTTGTAATTTGATTAAAAATTAGGCAAAATATATGCTTCTGGTTAAAAAAGGGGCAATACCCCTTGTTCTTGGGCCACGCTGCCCGTATCACTGCAAAAAAAGAGGAGTTTTTGTGTCCATTTCGCTTGGCTCAACGGTGTTGTCGCCCCCTGTGTTTTTGGCCCCGCTGGCGGGGATCACAGATTTGCCGTTTCGCAATCTGGTGTCACGCTTTGGCGCGGGTCTGGTGGTCAGTGAAATGGTGGCCAGCCAAGAAATGGTGCAAAACAAACCCGCGGCCCGTGAACGCGCCGAATTGGGGTTTGATGCGGAAAATACATCCGTTCAAATCGCAGGGCGCGACGCCTATTGGATGGCCGAGGCGGCCAAATTGATCGCAGACAATGGCGCCAGTATCATTGACATCAACATGGGCTGCCCCGCGAAAAAGGTAACCAGCGGGTATTCGGGGTCAGCCTTGATGCGCGATCTGGATCATGCCGTATCGCTGGTTGATGCGGTCGTCGCGGCGGTTGATATCCCCGTGACGCTGAAAATGCGCTTGGGCTGGGATGAGGACACACAAAACGCGCCCGAACTGGCGCGCCGTGCGGAACAGGCGGGCGTGCGCATGGTGACGGTGCACGGGCGCACGCGGTGTCAATTTTACAAAGGCGCCGCTAACTGGTCCGCAATTGCGCGGGTAAAACAGGCCGTGTCGGTCCCTGTAATTGCCAACGGCGATATCACCGATCCCACCACAGCGCGGGACGCGATGCAGGCATCGGGCGCAGATGGTGTCATGGTGGGCCGTGGGGCGCAGGGGCGGCCGTGGGTTTTGGCGCAGATTGCGCATAATCTGTTTGACACGCCCGCACCAACCATCCCCCAAGGCGCGGATCTGGTTGATATGGTGTTGCAGCATTACAGCGACATGATTTCGTTTTATGGCCGTGATTTCGGCCAGCGCGTAGCGCGCAAACATCTGGGATGGTACATGGATGACGCCCAAACACCCAAGGCGTTGCGCACCGAAATTTTGACGCAATCCGACCCCGATATTGTTTTGTCCCAAATCCCATCTGCCCTAACCGAGAGGTATGCCGCATGACACATCCGGCGTTGGATCATATTTGGGCGTCCTTGCCTGTGCCGGCCATTTTGTTGGATGATCAAGACCGCATCGCAGAAATCAATTCCGCTGCCGAGGGGTTTTTGAACGCCTCGAACAAATCGATACAGGGCCAGCCGGTGTTTGACAAAATCATGGTCGATGCCCCGCTAGAGGAAAGCTATGCCCGCGCGAAATCCCATCAAACGCCGCTGTTTGTAAATGACGTGGATGTGGGCACGGGCGATCGTGCGCCGTTGCAATGCAATCTGAAATTTGCCCCTGTGAACGGCGCGGCTGGGTTTATGGTGTTGCTGATCGCACCGCGCGAATTGGCGGGCCGGATGACGCAAACACATTCGGTCAAATCGGCCGCGAAATCCGCAATCGGAATGGCGGAAATGCTGGCCCATGAAATCAAAAACCCACTGGCCGGGATCACAGGTGCGGCGCAGCTGTTGTCGATGGGGCTGGAGCCTAAGGATTTGGAATTAACCGATTTGATCGTGGCCGAAACCCGTCGCATTGTAAAATTGCTGGAACAGGTGGAACAATTCGGCAATCTGCGTGCGCCCAATCGCGGCCCTGTGAACATTCACGATATTTTGGATCGTGCGCGGCGGTCAGCCGTATTGGGCTTTGGCGCGCATATGACCATCATCGAGGATTACGATCCATCCCTGCCGCCGGCCTTTGGGGATGGGGATCAGCTGTTGCAGGTTCTGTTGAACCTGATCAAAAACGCATCCGAGGCGAACCCAGCGGGTGGTACAATTCGGCTGCGCACGTTCTACGAGCATTCATTTCGCTTGCGCCGGTCTGATGGGTCGGGCCAGGCATTGCCGCTGCAACTGGAGATTATCGATGATGGTCCCGGTCTGCCCCCTGAAATCAAGGATGACATTTTCGATCCCTTTGTGTCGGGGCGGGAAAACGGCACCGGACTGGGTTTGGCGCTGGCGTCAAAAATCATATCAGACCATGACGGTTGGATATCGGTAAATTCGGTTCCGGGTCGGACGGTGTTTCGCATATCGCTCCCTTTGGTTCCGCGCAGCACATCACGTGAAAGGACATAACCATGGATGGAACCGTTCTGGTCGCCGATGACGATCGCACGATCCGCACCGTTTTGACACAGGCCCTGACCCGTGCGGGGTGTCGTGTGCATGCCACATCCAGCCTGACCACCCTGATGCGCTGGGTGGCCGAAGGCAAGGGCGATGCGATCATCACCGACGTGATGATGCCCGACGGAAATGGGTTGGAAATGTTGCCCAAAATCGCCCAGGATCGCCCCGGTTTGCCGGTGATTGTGATTTCGGCGCAAAACACCATCATGACCGCGATCCAGGCGGCCGAGGCCAAGGCCTTTGATTATCTGCCCAAACCGTTTGATTTGCCGGACCTGATGAAACGCGTGGCCAAAGCTTTAGAGCAACGCAAATCCCCATCGCGCAAACCGGATACGGCGTCCGTTGCGGGCGCAGATGCCGAGGATCATTTGCCATTGATCGGCAAAACACCGGCCATGCAATCGGTGTACCGTGTGATTGCGGGGGTCATGAACGCCGATCTGCCCATTTTGGTGTCCGGGGAATCGGGCACCGGCAAAAGTTTGATCGCGCGTTTGCTGCATGATTTTTCGGATCGTCGCAATTTACCCTGTGTCACGGTGACTGCATCGGATTTGGTGGAACTGGACGGGCCCGCGCGCATTCTGGCCCGCGCCAAGGGCGGTACCATTTTGATCGAAGAGGTGTCCGATTTCCCGATAGAGGCGCAGGCCCGTTTGGTCCGAATGATTGATCACCCCGGCGAATTTTCCCCGCGGTTTGTGGCCACCATCATCGGCAGCATGGCCGAGGCCGTAGACGATGGCCGTGTGCGCAGCGATTTGTTTTACCGCCTAGGCGGCGCAATGATCAAGGTGCCCGCATTGCGCGACCGCGTCGATGATATCGAATTATTGGCACAGAGTTTTTTGGAAAAAATCGAACGCGACGGGGGGCCACGGCGGCGGTTTGGGTCTGCGGCGCTGGATTTTATGCGCAAATATTCCTGGCCCGGGAATGTACGGCAATTGGAAAATGTTGTGAAACGATTGGGCCTGACCGCCCGCGAAGCGGAAATTTCCCTGACCGAGGTCGAACAATCCCTAGGCAGTCAGCCGCAAATTTCCCAAGTGTTGGACAACGGCGGGCGTGAAACCCTGTCGGGGGATGTGGAACGCCATTTGCGCCGGTATTTCGATTTGCATGGGTCTGATTTGCCGCCCGCAGGGTTATATGGGCGGATATTGCGCGAAATTGAGGTGCCGTTGATTGAAATCGCACTGGATGCGACCGCAGGAAATCAGGCGAAATGCGCGGATTTGCTGGGAATAAATCGCAATACTTTGCGCAAGAAAATATCAGAGCTTGACATTAAGGTCACACGTCGACGAAAACTGATGTAATAACGCAACAGTTGGGCCAGATTTGGCCCTTTGGGGGACCGGTGGCATCAGCGACACGCCGCGCAACTTTGGCGAAACTGAACCAGCTTAGGCGGCAAAAACGCATTCAATCGGGCGTGACCATTGGGTTGGTTTTGTTGGGCCCGATTTTGGCGGTCATGACCTATCTGGTGTTTGGTCCATTGGATCAAGGATCGCGGTCGCGTGCGTTGCAATTCGTGTTGATGTCGGATTTGATCTATGTGCTGTTGATCATCGGTCTGGTCATTGAGCGCATTTTGCAGATCATCACGCAGCGGCGGCAAAAATCATCCGGATCGAAACTGCACCTGCGGTTGACCGGTTTTTTCAGCATGATGGCGCTGATTCCGACGATCATGGTGGCCATATTTGCCACCGTTTCCATCAACATGGGGTTTGAGGCATGGTTTTCCGACCGCGTGCAAAATGTGATCGGCGTCTCGCTGTCCGCAGCCCAAGCCTATGAGGTCGAACAAAAGGATGCCCTGCGCCAAGATACATTGGTGATTGCAGAAAAACTCTTTGACCAAAAACGCCAAGACGGCAGCTACGAACCTGAAAACATCCGTCTTGCCCTAGAACGCGCGCAACAGGGCGTTCAGCGGGGGTTAAAGAAAGCGTTTATTATCAACAGCACTGGCGAGCTGCTGTTGCGTGGGGAACGGTCCTATAAATTTGATCTGGTCGAACCGCGTGCGCAGGAATTGTTAGATGCGGTGCAATCGGTGATTTTCATCGAGGATTATGCAGAAAACGAATTGCGGGCCCTGTATTATTTGGCGGGTTTTCGTGATCATTACCTCTATGTCACGCGTGAAGTGAACGGCAACCTGTTGGCATTGTTGGATCAAACCCAACAAACGGCGCGGCTTTATCAACAGTTGGAAAATGATCGCGGGCAGCTGCTGTTTAACTTTGGTCTGATTTATCTGGCCTTTGCGGTTTTGATGATGATGTCATCGGTCCTGTTGGCGCTGTGGTTTGCGGAACGTCTGTCGCGGCCCATTGGCCGGTTGGCAGGGGCCGCGCGCCGTGTGGGCGAGGGGCAGTTAAACACCCAAGTGATCGAAGAAGAGGGCGATGACGAAATCGCGCAGCTGAGCGTTTATTTCAACCAAATGACCCGCCAGCTGAAAACCCAGCGCGACACATTGCTGGAAAACACCGCCCAGATCGAAGAACGCCGCAGGCTGTTTGATTCGGTTCTCAGTTCGGTCACGTCTGGCGTCTTGGGGTTGGATGCGAACGGGGATATTTCATTTGCCAACCGGTCTGCAGAACGCCTGTTGGATTGGGACGCCGATCACCCATCGCAACCCCTGGCTTTGGCCGTTCCCGAATTTGCGCCGCTGTTTGACCGCATCACCGACACCGGCGCCGAAAGCGTCCAGGACGAGGTGCGCATGGTCCGCGCAGGCCGGTTGGAACATCTGTTGGTCCGGATGTCCGTGCGCCGAAACGCCAATGGTGAATTGCAGGGCTATGTTTTGGCCTTTGACGATGTGACGGATTTGGTGTCTGCACAGCGATCGGCCGCATGGGGGGATGTGGCGCGCCGCATTGCGCATGAAATCAAAAACCCGCTGACGCCAATCCAGCTATCGGCCGAACGGATTAAACGTAAATTCAGCCCCAAACTGGTCGAGGATCAGGATGTTTTGGAACAGTTGACCAGCGTAATTGTGCGTCAAACCAATGATTTACGTCGCATTGTTGACGAATTTTCAAAATTCGCACGCATGCCGGAACCCGAAAAACGCCCCGAGGATCTGCGCGATTTATTGGCGCAGGCGGTCACATTACAGGATGCGGGCCAGCCAGACGTCCGCTTTGACGTGACGATCGCCGAGGGGAATTATCCGGTGATGGTCGATGCCACCATGATCAATCAGGCGCTGATCAATCTGATGAAAAACGCAGGCGAGGCCATCCAGACCCGTCTGGACCGCGACATCTGTCCCCAGATCGGCGGTGTGATTTCTGTGCATTTGCTGCGCACGGATCAAACGGTGCAAATCCGGATTGCCGATAATGGCATTGGTTTGCCCCAAGATCGCAGCCGTTTGTTCGAACCCTATGTCACCACCCGGGACAAGGGGACGGGCCTGGGGCTGCCGATTGTTAAGAAAATTATCGAAGAACATGGCGGATCGTTAAGATTGGACGATTCCGACCCATTTGGGGACCCTGCGCGGCAGGGGGCCTGTGTGATTTTGGATCTGCCAATTGGGCGATCCGATCAGGAAATGCAAAACACGACGACAGGGGACTGCGCCGATGAGTGATATTTTAATCGTAGATGATGAACGCGATATTCGCGAATTGATTTCAGAAATTTTGATCGACGAAGGGTACAGCACCCGCATCGCTGGCACATCGGACGAGGCGATGCGACAGGTCACATCACAGCCCCCCGGTTTGTTGATTTTGGACATCTGGCTGAAAGACAGCGACATGGACGGGATCGACATCCTTAAAAAGGTCAAAACCGATTTTCCGCAGGTGCCCGTGGTGATCATTTCGGGCCATGGCAATATCGAAATCGCGGTCGCGGCGATCAAACAGGGGGCCTATGATTTCATTGAAAAGCCGTTCAATATTGATCAACTGATGGTCGTCATTCGCCGTGCCATGGAAACATCGCGGCTACGGCGTGAAAATACGGCATTGAAACAACAGGGCAGCGACGGCGCGCAGATGCTGGGCCAATCGGCCGCGTTTCGCAATTTTGTCAGTGCTTTGAATAAGGTCACGAAATCCAACAGCCGTGTGATGCTGCGCGGCGGATCGGGTGTGGGCAAAGAAACGGCGGCGCGCTATATTCATGCCAATTCGGATCGGGCAAATCGTCCCTTTGTGGTGGTCAACTGCGCGACGATTGAACCCGACCGGATGGAGGATGTCCTGTTTGGTCGCGAAAACGGGACAAATGCGGGGTTGGGCCTGTTGGAACAGGCCAATGGCGGCGTGATTTATTTCGATGAAATTGCCGATATGCCCTTCATGACCCAATCAAAAATCCTGCGGTTTTTGGTGGATCAGAAATTCCAACGCGTGGGCGGCAGCGAAAATGTCAAAGTGGATCTGCGCGTCCTATCGTCCACCAGTCGTGATTTGCTGGCCGAAATTCAGGCCGGACGGTTTCGCGAAGAGCTGTATCACCGATTGAATGTGGTCCCTGTCACCGTGCCCAGTTTGGCCGAGCGGCGCGATGATATCCCGATGCTGGTGGATCATTTTGTCGATCATTTCCATAAAACCCAAGGTTTTGTGGCCCGCACATTCCAGGATGATGCCCTGGCGTTGTTGCAAACCATGGCCTGGCCGGGCAATGTGCGCCAGTTGAAAAATGTGGTGGAACGGATTTTGATTTTGACCGAAGGATCGCGCAATATCACGGCCGAAGATATTCCGGCCGATCGCCAAGCCAACGCAGATGACGCATCGGGCGCTGTATCGGCGGCATGGGCGGCCATGCCCCTGCGCGACGCGCGCGAGGAGTTCGAACGCGAATACCTGCTGACACAAATCAACCGCTTTGGCGGCAATATTTCCAAGACCGCGCATTTCGTGGGGATGGAGCGCAGCGCCTTGCACCGCAAACTGAAATCTCTGGGCATTGTATCAGGGCACAAAAACGCCGGCGATGATCAGGATGATTGAGTGTGGCAGTTGGATCTGACATGCGCTATAGCTTGCCTGCACACATCTAAAAGGGGACGCAGATGAAGGTTGTGATTTGTGGTGCAGGTCAGGTGGGCTGGCAGATTGCACGCCATCTCTCGGGGGAACGCAATGACGTGACCGTGGTTGACAGCAACCCCGATCTGGTGCGCCGCGCGACCGATACATTGGACGTGCGCGGGATTTGCGGATTTGCATCCTATCCCGATGTCCTGGATCAGGCGGGGGCGGCGGATGCCGATATGATCATCGCGGCCACCCATTCGGACGAAGTCAACATGGTCACCTGTCAGGTGGCGCATTCGGTATTTTCCGTTCCGCGTAAAATTGCCCGCCTGCGGTCGCAATCCTATCTGGATGCGATTTATTCTGATCTATATCGCCGCGAACATTTGCCCATCGATGTGGTCATCAGCCCCGAACGCGAAGTGGCCGAGGCTGCGTTGAAACGCCTCTCAGTTCCCACCGCCTTTGATTCCGAGGAATTTTTGGATGGCACAACCCAATTTTTGGGCCTGCGTCTGGATGAAAACTGCCCCGTGCTAAACACCCCGTTGCGTCAGTTGACCGATCTGTTTTCCACATTGCGAACCATCGTGGTGGGCGTGCGCCGCAAGGGCGTGTTGTTTGCGCCCGAGGCAGGCGATCAATTGTTTGCGGGCGATGATTGTTACGTCATGTGCCACAAAGACGATGTGTCCCGCACGATGGAGGTGTTTGGCAAAACCGACCAGTCCCAGGAACGTATTGTCATCGTGGGGGGCGGCAATGTGGGTCTGCGCGTGGCGCAAGCCCTGGAACAAGACCACCGCCGTTTGCGGATGAAGGTGATCGAACGCAATCGCGCGGTGGCCGAACGTGCGGCCGATGCGCTGGAACGCACCATCGTGTTAAATGGCGACGGTCTGGACAGCGCCCTGCTGAACGAAGCGCATATTTCGCGGGCGGACGCCATTTTGGTGGTGACAGACGACGATAAAACCAACCTGCTGGCCGCCGTGCGCGCCAAGGCTGAAGGCTGTAAAATGGCGATTGCCTTGGTCAATGATCCGACCATGGTGCCAATGATGGAACCGCTGGGGATTGATGCCTATATCAATCCGCGGGCCACGACGGTCAGTTCGATCCTGCGCCATATTCGTCACGGACGGGTGCGCGATGTCTATTCCATCGGCGATGCCGAGGCCGAAATCATCGAGGCACAGGTTCTGAACACCTCCCCCATGGCCGGCCAAAAAATTCGCGATATCGCCTTTCCCGAAGGTGTGCTGATCGGTGGCGTTTTGAAAAATGGGAAAATGGTCAAACCCTCGGGCGGGTTGCGCATTGATGACGGCGATGTGGTGGCGCTGTTTACCCTGACCAAAGATGTCCCCGAGGTCGAACGCCTGTTACAAGTATCGATCGATTTTTTCTAATGCGACGCGCGTTCCTGAGAACCCCGTTTTTCCTAAGAATGGGTTTTGTATTGGCGGGCGCCATGTTGATCCCTGCGGCCTATGGGGCGGTGCAGGGGGATTATTTTTCGTTTCGTATGTTTTTTTATTCTGCGCTTTTGGGGGCATTCGGGTTTGGGTTGCTGGCGCTTGCCTTGTCCAATCAACGCATTGAAAACAGTGGATTTGATCAGTTGATCCAAATTGGTGCGGTCTTTGCGATATTGCCTGCCTATTTGGCCATGCCTGTGTTCGAATTGGGCGGATCAATGGCCTATCGCGCAGCCTATCTGGATATGGTCAGCGCCTTGACCACCACCGGTTTGGTGGTCTTTGATCCCAATTCGGTGCCCGACACGGTGCATTTGTGGCGCGCCTTGGTGGCGTGGATTGGCGGTGGATTGATCTGGGTCATCGCCGCATCCGTATTGGCGCCCCTGAATTTGGGCGGGTATGAGGTATCGCAGGCCGGCCGCAACATCGGTTTATCGCGCGGCCTGTCCGATCGCGACCGCGCGCGTTTGTTTGGGCGATCGGTGGCAATGATGGTGCCGCCTTATGTATTTTTGACGCTTATGCTGTGGTCGTCTTTGACGCTGACGGGCAGTGCGGGGCTGTCGTCCTTTTTGCACGCGCTTTCTGTGATTTCCACATCTGGCATTACCGGAACCGTTCCGTTTTCGCAGGCCGACAGCGGATTTCTGGGCGAAGCTGTCGTGCTGGTGTTCTGGGTTTTTGCGATATCCCATGTCGTCTATCAGCATGAACGGTTCAGCCTGCACAAACGCCGCATCCTGCAGGATCCCGAATTTCGCATGGCTTGCGTTTTGGTGGGGTTGGTGTCGGGTGCCTTGTTCGCGCGACATTGGTTTGCCACCTTGGGCGATACCGGCGGCGGCGATATTGTGCAGGCGTTACAGGCCCTTTGGGGGGGGCTGTTTACGGTCGCATCGTTTCTGACCACCACCGGGTATGTGTCGGAATTTTGGACCACGGCGCAACACTGGTCGGGATTGGACACGCCGGGGATTGTTTTTATGGGCATGGCCCTGATTGGGGGTGGTTTTGCGACCACCGCGGGCGGCGTGAAATTAATCCGTGTTTATGCGCTGTATCAATCCGTGTTGCGCGAATATGACCGCATGGAACACCCGTCCTCGGTCGGACAATCGCGTGGTGTGTCGCGCAAAGAATTGCGCAAAGGCGGTTTTATCGCTTGGGTATTCTTTATGTTGTTCGTGGTGGCGATTGCGCTGTTTACGATGATTTTTTCGTGGCTAGGGCAGGAATTTGAACATGCGATCACCTTTGCCATTGCGACGCTGACCACCACGGGCCCAATTTTGCAGATGTCTGCCTTGGGCGATTGGGTTTTGACCGAATTGTCGGTCTGGTCCACCTTGGCGGCCAGTGTTGCCATGATTTTGGGACGCTTGGAAATTTTGGTGGTCTTGGCGCTGATATCGCCGTCTGCCTGGCGCAGATAATTTTTGGGCCACCCTTGCAACCTATTGTATTTTACAAATTCTGCTGATAGCTTTGGGTTTGACGATAAAAATAACTATAAGAGTAGGGTGCGCCAATGGCTTCCGACCGGCAAAATCTGCAAGACGCGTTTTTAAACCATGTTCGCAAAGAAAAAATACCGGTCACGGTGTTTTTGATCAATGGTGTCAAATTGCAGGGCGTGATCACCTGGTTTGACAGCTTTTGCATTCTGCTGCGTCGCGACGGGCAATCGCAATTGGTTTATAAACACGCGATTTCAACTATTATGCCATCGCAAAACATTTCATTGTACGAAGGCGAAGACGCCAATTGATGACCCATGACAAGGGTGCCACCCGTGTTTGGGTGTTGCATCCTGATATAAAATCCGATCGTGATCGCCGCGCATCCGGGCCCGCCCTGGATGAGGCGGTTTCCTTGGCCAAAGCGCTGCCCAGCCTTGATATCATTGGACAAACCATTGTGCCCCTGCCCAAACCCCAGCCAGGGCGTTTGTTTGGTACGGGCAAGGTTGATGAATTGGCGCAGGTGTTCAAATCAAATGACATCGAACTGGTGATGATCGATGGTCCATTGACGCCCGTACAACAGCGCAATCTGGAGAAGGATTGGGGCGTCAAAATTTTGGACCGCACGGGGTTGATTTTGGAAATCTTTTCCGACCGTGCCGCCACCCGCGAAGGTGTGTTACAGGTGGAAATGGCAGCGCTGAGTTATCAACGGACCCGATTGGTACGGGCCTGGACACACCTTGAACGTCAGCGGGGCGGATTGGGGTTTGTGGGCGGTCCCGGCGAAACCCAGATCGAGGCAGACCGCCGCGCAATTGATGAACAACTGGTCCGCCTGCGCCGTCAATTGGCCAAGGTGGTCAAAACCCGCACACTGCATCGGGCCGCGCGGGCAAAAATTCCCTATCCGATTGTGGCGCTGGTGGGCTATACCAACGCCGGCAAATCGACCCTGTTTAACCGTCTGACCGGCGCGGATGTGATGGCCAAGGATATGCTCTTTGCCACATTGGATCCCACGATGCGCTCGGTGCGGTTGGAAAACGGGATTGATGTGATTTTGTCCGACACGGTGGGCTTTATTTCGGATCTGCCCACGGAATTGGTCGCCGCCTTTCGTGCCACATTAGAAGAGGTGCTGTCCGCAGATCTGATTTTGCATGTGCGTGATATTTCCCATCCCGCCACGCAGGAACAATCTGATGATGTTTTAGAGATTCTAAACACCCTAGGTGTCAAAGGGGAAACCCCATTGATCGAGGTGTGGAATAAAATCGATCAACTGTCCCCTGACGAAATCGCCGCGATGGATAACACGGCCGCACGGCATGAAAATCTGTGTTCTATCTCGGCCGTAACGGGGCAGGGATTGGATGATCTGCTGTCTGCCATCGCCCAAGGGTTGGGATTGGACAAATCCCGTGACACCCTGTTCGTGCCCTATGCGGATGGTAAAAAACGCGCGTGGCTTTATGATCAGGGGATCATCGAAACCGAAACCCAAGGCGAGGATGGCACTGAATTTACCGTGTCTTGGACCCCGAAACAGCAGGCCCAGTACCGCAAACTTTAACGACCGCAAATGTTAATTGTCGGATGTCGCAGACGCGGGCTGCAATGTGGTGATCCCTGTGGCCGCCGCGCGGGCCAGCGCCGGGTCCAGCGACATTTGTACATATTCGCCCCGCCGCCACAGCTGACCCATATCGTCATAATGGCGCGACAGGAAATGGCCCGATTGTCCGGTTGCGATGATAAACACCGAACTGTCAGGATCCGCAAAATCATAGACCCCGCGATAGGCGGCCGCATGCACGTTCAAAAACGGATTGGGATCGCGCCCCCCCGTTTTTCCACGCATCAATGTGTTGTCGCCCCCCGATGTCGATTGGCGGATGTTGACAAAATAATTCAGGACCGGCACCGCGCCCAATGTGGGGTGATCATGGGTGGCCTGATGCGCATCGCCCCAGCGCAGTGCCTTGGGATCGCGGTCAAAATTTTCTGCCAACCAGACCAAGGCATCATCCAAGGCCAATCGTGCCATATCCACACAGGTTTCAACGACCGTGGATTGCACCACATCACACCAGTCCCCCGCGCCATCGATGTTGCGATACACCTTTTCGATGAACAGGGGATCAACATGGCGGAATTGACGGGCCAGCGGCCCCAAATCATCGCGGATCAACCGGTCTTGCAGCGCGCGCATCCAGGCCATGTATATCAGCGGTTCGGGCAGGTGTTCGTTCATCTCTCCGTTCCAGCTGGCCAACAGCTGCAGCGCCTCTTGGCGGCTGCGTTCTAATGTGCCGGCGGGGGCGGGATCACCCGTAAACCAAAGTTCGGCCCCAATCAGCGGCAACAACCCACGCGCGGCAAAGCTGACGGTGTCCAGTTGCGTTTCAATGAAACTTTCACGCGTATGAACCTGACGGTTTTGCATCAACCGTTCCCAGCGTTTGATCCGTTGGCTGTCGCCCCAGTAATACGACATGTGATCCGGAAAATCCCCATCCGCGATTTTGTTGTTGGTGTTTCCCAATATGCCGCCTGCGGGGTTGATCGTTTGGGGCGTGTCACCATAGGGTTTGAACCCCGCCCATTGATTTTCAACCATCCACCCCAGCGATGGCATTTTGCCCTGACTGGTGTGGTTTTGATCGCGAATGGGCATGATCCCCACGGTTTTCAGGGCAATCGACGTGACATCCGCGAATGTCACATTCTGCGACGGCGCCTGATAGGTGTCAAAGGCGGCAATGCCCTGTTCCACGGTTTTTGCCCGCATTAACGCCAGTCCCGCCGAAACCGATGGGTCATCGCCGCGCAGTGCCGTCCATTGCAACACGGGCACATGGTTGGGCGGTGTGATTTGGTCAATTTGATGAAATGTGTCCGGTAAAACGGGGCCGTTTTTCGATTTGCGAATGTCCAGTGTGACAGGCGCCTGGCCTTTGACCTGAATGATCGAGGGCGTGGTTTCAAACGGGGCCCAGCCGGTTTGCGTGCGGTATTCATTGGGGCGGGCGGGGTTGATTTCCTCCATCACGATGTCTTGGTCATCAAGATAGCTGCTGGTCATGCCCCAGGCCAGATCATGGTTGCGTCCCACCAAAACAAAGGGCAATCCGGGGATGGTGCCGCCAATCACCCCACCGGTTGCCAGTTCAAGCCGTGCCAGATAAAACACGCCCGGTGCTGCCAAACCCAAATGCGGATCATTGGCCAGCAAACTGCCCCCCGCCGCCGACCGCGCAGGGGCTGCTGCAAAGGCGTTTGATGCCCCCGCCAGCGCGTAATCCGTGATGGGGGACAGAAAATCGAATTCGTCCGCCCCCTGCATAGGGGTCAGAGCGGCAAACTGACGTTCAATGGCCTGCGGGACAATGCTGCTGTATTCCGGTAAATCCAGAATGGGCGCACCGGGAAAGGCGGGGAAAATATCGTCAATCCGGTCGGGAAAGGGCAGCGTCAGCGACGTTTTCGCATATAGGATGTCACGCGCGGCCTGACCGGACAGCTGCAAGGCCATCAATTTTTGAATGGCGATGGAATCGGCGGGCTGCCACGGGGCAAAGGGGACATCAAACAGAAACATCTCTGGCGCCCCACGACCCAGTGCCGTGTCATTAATTTCCTGAATACGGGCGTTTATGCCCTGTGCATAGGCCGTCAGCGCGGCCATGGTGTCAGGGGTTTGTGCACCAAGCGATGTTTTCGCCAACCCGTTCAAATCAAGGCTGCGCAATAAAATATCGGTGTTCAGGGTGCGCGGTCCGAAAATTTCAGACAAACGCCCCTGTGCGCTGCGCCGCAGGATGGTCATTTGCCACAAACGATCCTGCGCATGGGCATAGCCAAGGCCGAAAAAAACATCCGCGTCGGATGTGCCGAAAATATGCGGAACATTGGCCGTATCGCGCACGATTTCTACGGTGTCCGTCAGGCCCACGACCTGCAGGGTTTTGTCATAGTCCGGCAAGGACCGCCAGGCCAGATAGAATGCAAAACCGGTTGCCAGTGTTGCCAAGACAATCGCCGCGGTTGTGATCCGCAGCATCCACTGGAACAATTTTTTCATCCGAGTCACCTCGCCGTTTTGCAAACCCTTGCATCCTGTTACACAAAGGGACACAACTAGAAAACCGATAACAGGAGGAATTGCAGTGGCAAAGGTTGCTTTTTTAGGACTTGGCGTGATGGGATACCCAATGGCGGGGCATTTGCAACGCGCGGGACATGACGTGACCGTTTATAACAGAACACAGGCCAAAGCGCAGGCCTGGGCCGATACCTATGGCGGGCAGGTCGCCGCCACCCCGGCCCAAGCGGCGCAGGGCGCTGACTTTGTCATGGCCTGCGTGGGCAATGATGATGATCTACGCGCGGTGACCATCGCGGAAAACGGGGCATTCTCTGCAATGAAAGAGGGCGCGATTTTTGTTGATCACACCACGGTTTCGGCCAAGGTTACGGCCGAACTGTATCAGGCGGCGCACGCGGCGGGTTTGTCGTTTGTGGATGCACCGATTTCGGGCGGTCAGGCGGGCGCGGAAAATGGGGTGCTGTCAATTATGTGCGGCGGCGATGTCGCGGCCTATGCAGCCGCCGAACCCATAATGGCCGCCTATGCCCGCATCTGTCGCCGCATTGGCGACAGCGGTGCCGGTCAAAAAACCAAAATGTGCAACCAGATCGCCATTGCTGGTCTGGTCCAAGGCCTGTCCGAGGCCTTACATTTCGCGCAAAAGGCGGGGCTGGACGGCGCGGCCGTCGTCGAGGTGATCAGTCAAGGGGCTGCCGGTAGCTGGCAAATGTCAAACCGGTATGAAACGATGTTAAAGGATGAATACAATCACGGGTTCGCCGTTGATTGGATGCGCAAGGATCTGGGGATCTGTTTGGATGCGGCCAATGAAACAGGGGCCAGTTTGCCCGTGACGGCTTTGGTTGATCAGTTCTATAAAGACGTTCAAAAAATGGGCGGCGGGCGTTGGGATACATCCAGCCTGCTGAAACGTCTGCGCGCGCTGGACTAGCGCGGGCCCCGTTTGGGGGTTCGTTAAATCTGAAAACAATGGCCAAAACTGGGACCAAAACTGGATCAAACTGATTTTGGCCATTGTAATTTCGCAAAAATTCCATTTAAGTGATTGTACGGTGGTGCGCGTAACGCGAGACACACCCAACAGTTTCGCTGTTTCCCGACGAGCCAGATGTAATCACCTGACGCCCGGCAAACAGATTGATTGGGCCCCAAGGGGCCAGAACTTAGCTTAGATCGCGCAAGCGACGGGCCAATAAACAGGAGGCGGCGGCTGAAATATTGCGCCCCTTCAGAAGGTAACGCGATGACGCGCACGAGGCAGAATTTTGTCCTAGCAACAGGCCCGACAGGCCTATGTTGCCGCGCGCCTATGATCGCCCAAACAAATCCGCACAACCAATTTCAGACCGTGTTAGACGGCGCAATTGCGTATGTGTGTAAATGGACACTATGGTTAAGAAAATGCTTATCGACGCCACCCACGCCGAGGAAACGCGCGTGGTTGTGGTTGATGGAAACAAGGTCGAGGAATTCGATTTTGAATCCGAAAATAAACGCCAGCTTGCTGGCAACATCTATCTAGCAAAAGTTACGCGCGTTGAACCGTCTTTGCAGGCGGCCTTTGTGGACTATGGCGGGAATCGCCATGGGTTTTTGGCGTTCTCGGAAATTCACCCCGATTATTACCAGATCCCGGTCGCAGATCGCGAAGCCTTGATGGAAGAGGAACGCGCCTACGCCCAATCCCAAAGCGAGGATGAGGACGAAGAACCCACCAAGAAAACCCGCAGCCGTCGTGGCCGCGGGCGTGGACGGTCATCCGGGAAAACACAGGCGGCCCCTGCAGTAGACGTGGCAACCGATGTATCCGGTATGGAAACCATCGATTTTGATGAGGATCCCTCTGAGTCAGAGGGTCAGGCCGATTTGACACTGGCGGTTGCGGATGACGAAAATCCCGCAGCCGACAGTGCGACGGATGCCGCAGCTGCTGCGCAACCGGATGCTGCATCTGTTGATACAGGCGATGTGTCATCAGACGAAACCACAGATACCCAAGCAGATACGCAAGATGCGGGTCAAGACACGGTTGCAGACCTCGATCAGGGCCAGCCCGCGGCAGATGATGCAGGCAATGATACCGCGTCGGACGATGGGCAATCAGACGATACCCCGCCCACAACAATGGCGGCCGAGGTTGACAGCGACGATCCAGAAGTGTCGTCAGACATCATTGTCGATGACGCGGAAAGCGATGCGGATGACGCGGATACTGATGACAGCGATGCGGATGACGCCGCGCTGCAAGACGACGGCATCGAATCTGTCGCCGATGACGATGATGCGATGGATCTGCGCCCCAAACGTGCGCCACGTCCGCGCCGCTATAAAATTCAAGAAGTGATCAAGGTGCGCCAAATCATGTTGGTGCAGGTTGTAAAAGAAGAACGCGGCAACAAAGGGGCCGCGCTGACCACTTATCTGTCATTGGCCGGTCGCTATTGCGTGTTGATGCCCAATACCGCACGTGGTGGCGGGATTAGCCGCAAAATCACCAATGCGGTTGATCGCAAAAAACTGAAAGAAATTGCAAATTCAATCGACGTGCCCAATGGTGCGGGTTTGATCGTGCGCACCGCCGGTGCAAAACGCACCAAAACGGAAATCAAACGCGATTATGAATATTTGCAGCGTCTGTGGGAACAGATCCGTGAATTGACATTGAAATCAATCGCGCCCGCAAAAATCTATGAAGAGGGCGATTTGATCAAACGCTCGATCCGTGATTTGTACAATCGCGATATCGAAGAAGTCTTGGTCGAGGGCGAACGCGGTTACCGCAATGCCAAAGATTTCATGAAAATGATCATGCCCAGCCATGCGAAAAACGTCAAACATTACCAAGATGGTTTGCCGTTGTTTGCCCGCTATCAGGTCGAAAGCTATCTGTCATCAATGTTTAACCCCGTGGTTCAGTTGAAGTCCGGGGGCTATCTGGTGATTGGCGTGACCGAGGCACTGGTTGCCATTGACGTCAACTCGGGTCGTGCGACCAAAGAGGGTTCGATCGAAGAGACCGCGTTGAAAACCAACCTTGAGGCCGCAGAAGAGGTGGCCCGCCAACTGCGCCTGCGCGATTTGGCCGGTTTGATCGTGATCGACTTTATCGATATGGACGAACGCCGCAACAATGCGGCCGTTGAAAAACGGATCAAGGATAAGCTGAAAACAGATCGCGCGCGCATTCAGGTGGGCCGTATTTCCGGATTTGGTCTGATGGAAATGTCGCGCCAGCGTTTGCGCCCCGGTATGATCGAGGCGACAACACAGGCCTGTGCCCATTGCCATGGCACCGGTTTGATCCGTTCAGACGACAACCTGGCCCTGTCGATCCTGCGCCAAATCGAAGAAGAAGGCGTGCGCCGCCGATCACGTGAGGTTTTGGTCCAATGCCCCGTCGGGATCGCCAATTTCATCATGAACCAGAAACGCGATCATGTGGCCCATATCGAATCCCGCTATGGCCTGTCTGTCCGTGTCGAAGGGGACCCAATGTTGGTCAGCCCCGATTTCACCATCGAAAAATTCAAAACCGCGACCCGTATCGTTGCCGAGGCGTCACCGGTGGTGTCCGCCGATACCATCGTGATGGATCAGGTCGATGAATTGATGGATGAGATCGAGGACGCCGAGATTTTGCCGGATGAAACCGAAGAAGAGCGGAAACCCAAAAAACGCCGTCGCCGTCGGCGTCGTCGCAAGGGCGGTGGATCGGATGAGGGATCAGCTGAAACGGGATCTGACAGCTCGGACGCACCGCAACAAGAGGCCGCAAATACAGACGCCGCAGACAGCCCGTCCGAGGATGTAGCAGCGGATGCAGGTGCGCTAGCCGTTGGCGATACCGATGCCAATGGTGATACGCCCAGCAAGCCCAAAAAACGTACGCGGACCCGCCGGAAATCTGCCAAGACGGCGGATGAGGTGGTCAGCACAGATGCGGACCCTGCGCCTGAAACGCCCGTTGCGGCGGACCAGGCGGTTGCCTCCGGTGATGATACGCCAGATGCAGAAACGCCACCGGCCCAAGAGGTGAAAAAACCACGTCGGACCCGCAAAAAGAAGGTGCCAGAGACCGAAGCGGCAGAAGCAGCTGACCAATCGGATGCCGAACCCACCGCCGAGGACAAGCCCAAGCGCAAACGCGCACCGCGCAAAACCAAGGCGCAAAAAGAGGCTGAGATGCAAGCCGAGGCGCAAGCGGATGGCGCAAGCACGCAGGCGGACACAGGTATGGAAACGGCCGAGCCAGCGCAGGCTGAGACTGTCGCGAGTGAGCCTGCCGAGGTTGCACCGGTTCAGCCCGAGGCGACCCCAGCTGCGGAACCAGTTGTCGCCCAAGCTGAACCAGAACCTGCACCTGAACCCGCAGTACAGGACACCCCAACCGCTCAGACGGCCCCGGCAGAACCGGCCAAGCCCAAACGGCGCGGATGGTGGTCTTTGGGACGCTAAATCGGGACCACAAACTGGATGATAAAAAAAACCCCGCTTAGGCGGGGTTTTTTTTAGCCTGCGGATTATGGGGTGGTTACAGGATTTAACTGCCAACGATAATGGTAAACCGTTTCACACCATGATCCATATCCTGCGTTTCCACATGTTTGTGTCCATTGGTTTGGCAATAATGCGGAATGTCGATCACGGCCACGGGGTCATCGGCCAAAATACAGACCCGATCACCCGCAGGCAGCGATTTCAGGACCTTGCGCAGTTTCAAAACGGGCAGGGGGCAGATCATACCAATGGCGTCAATTTCATGTGTCATGGCGCTGTGCTTAGGGCTTGGGTGACAAAATGTCCACAAACTTGTGATCTGGATCTAGGTGACGTGGGCAGCGGAATAGATTACACCAAGCCTATGTTCGGAATCGATGTGATAGATGCGGGTTTGTTGCCCGCCATGCTGGTGGCCCTGTTTGCGGGGCTGATTTCATTTCTCAGCCCCTGTGTGTTGCCCATTGTGCCGCCCTATCTGGCCTATATGAGCGGGGTCAGCATTACCGACCTGAACAGCGGTAAGTCACGCGCGACCGCGATTGTGCCTGCGCTGTTTTTTGTCATGGGTTTGTCTACCGTGTTTTTGATATTGGGCTTTGCAGCATCGGCGGTTGGATCGGTGTTTTTGGCCTATCAAGATTGGTTCAACACGGCCGCAGCCATCATTGTTATGATTTTTGGCATCCACTTTCTGGGCATATACCGCATTTCATTCCTAAACCAAGAGGCGCGTCTTGACGCAGGCGAACGGGGCGGATCGGCCTTTGGTGCCTATATCCTTGGTTTGGCCTTTGCCTTTGGCTGGACACCCTGTATTGGCCCGCAGCTGGGCGCAATCCTAAGCTTGGCCGCCTCCGAGGGGTCCGTGCCCCGTGGCATGGTGTTATTGGCCGTCTATGCCATGGGATTGGGCATTCCTTTTTTGATCGTGGCTGCGTTTTTATCCCGTCTGGGTGGGGTTTTGACCTGGATGAAGCGGCATTTGGATCAGATCGAACGGGTTATGGGCCTGCTGCTGTGGACGATTGGGTTAATGATGCTGACGGGTGGATTTGCATCGATGTCGTTTTGGTTGCTGGAAAAATTTCCTGCACTGGGCAGCTTGGGCTAGTAATGATCTGCAACCTTGGGCATAGTTGATAAAAACCGCCCAAGGTCACGTTGGTATGCATCGCATAGACACACCCGTAAAACACCGCAAAGTGTTTTATATCCCTGGATTTGATCCGTTCCCGCCGCGGCGATATCGTGAATTGTATCGCACACAATCGCGCGCACAGGCACAGATTTCGGGATATCAGGTCACATTGTCTGCGCAGCGCGCGGACGGGCATCGCTTCGGGTGGTCCGTTCAGGGCGTATTTGGCGAACATCATGTGATCAGTGACTTTACAGTGCTGGAATGGTCGGATTTGGTCAAATCATCCATGTCGAACGGGATTTTTGCTACCTATCGGCAATTGGTCAAAACCGCCCTGATTTATGGAACATCGGGGGCGTTGTTTGATATCATGCGGCTGCGGCGTGGGCCGGTTTTGGCGGCACTTTATCCGGTGGCGATGTTGGTGGTACGATTGGTCTTGGCCCTTGCGGTGGCCTATGGCGTGGCGTCTGCGATATATCCGTGGGCAGGGGCATTTGCGGGGGTGGCCATAGGGTTGGTTTGGCCGATCCTGGCGCTGTTTCAACGCAGTGACGGACGATTATTTGCCTATTATCTGATGCATGACTATGCACATACCGCGCAGGGGCGTGGGGCCTATGACCCTGCATTGCAACAGCGTTTGGCCGAATTCCGCAGCGATATCGAACAGGCCCTGTCTGATCCCCACTGGGACGAGGTATTGGTGGTTGGCCATTCCTCGGGTGTGCATTTGGGGGTCAGCGTTTTGGCACAGATTGACACCGCGCTGCAGGGGCGTTTGTCATTCCTCAGTTTAGGGCATGTGGTGCCTATGGTCGCGTTCCTACCCCAAGCGCAGCAGTTACGCGCCGATTTGCATGATCTGGCGCGCAGGGATGGATTGGTGTGGGTCGATGTCACGGCGCCGGGCGATGCCTGTTCCTTTGGGCTGTGCGATCCTGTGGCGGTGTCGGGGCAGGGTGGGCAGGATCAAAAATGGCCCCTTGTTATCTCAGCCGCCTTTCGCAACACACTGTCGAAACAGCGGTTGTCGTATTTGCGGTTTCGGTTTTTTCAACGGCATTTTCAGTATCTCTGCGCCTTTGATTATCCGCAAGGGTTTGATTATTTTGGCATAACGGCGGGTCCATGGACTTTGGGCGATTATTTTGCGGGCCGATCCCCGTCGCCCCAACGGATCACCCGTGCTGCGACACGTCATAGGGATAGGGGTCGGCGATGAAACCGGTGAAACCCAAATCACGACAGGGACGCGCGGGCGTCCTGCGGTTGGCCCGCGGATTTCGATCCGATATCCTGTCGGCCTTGCCTGAAAAACTATACCGCGCCTGGATGGCAGAATTTAAGACGCCGTTTTTCAAATCAATCGTGGCCAATGACCCCGCCTTGGTCAAATTGGTGTTAAAACACCGCCCCCTTGATTTCCCAAAATCGGATTATTTGGGGGATGGATTGCGGCCCCTGCTGGGCGACAGCGTTTTTTTAACCAATGGCCCCATATGGCAACGCCAGCGGCGGATTATTGACCCCGCATTCGAAGGGGGCCGACTGCGCCACAGTTATCCGCAGATGCACGATGCAGCGCAGGGCCTGTTGGATCGACTGACCGCAGGGTCCCATGAATTCGAAGAACTGGCCAGCGCCTATGCCGCCGATGTCATTTTTCGAACGCTGTTTTCTGTGCCTATCGACAGCGACATTGCCCGCGATATTTTTCAGGAATTTCGCAAACACCAGGCGGCACAACCCATCGTAAATCTTGGTGGAATACTGCGATTGCCCCGCTGGATGCCGCGGTTTTATCGTCCCGCGGCGCGAAAATCGGCACGGCGGATCCGTGCGTTGATCACCGAATTGACGCGTGATCGTGCCCGCGCCATTGCCGATGGCACAGCGCCACAGGATTTGGCAACCAAGATCATGACAACCCCTGATCCCGAAACAGGCCAGTGTTTTGATTGGAACGAAATGGTTGACCAGGTGGCGATATTTTTCTTGGCCGGTCATGAAACCAGCGCATCCGCCTTGGCCTGGACCCTGTACCTTTTGGCCGCGCATCCAGAGTGGCAAGAGGAAATATACAAAGAAAGTCAATTTGTTACAGGCGATTTTTCAGGCCTATCCCAGCTGCAATCAACCCGCGCCGTATTCCGCGAGGCACTGCGCCTGTACCCACCCGTGCCCATGATGGTGCGCGAAACCTGTCAATCCGAAACCCTGCGGGATCGTGTATATGCGCGCGGGTTGCAGGTAGTGATCAGCCCATGGCACCTGCACCGCCATCAACGGTTGTGGGACAATCCTGATGATTTTGATCCAACCCGTTGGGCCACGGATAACGGGCGGCGGTGTCAACGCGATGCCTTTATCCCGTTTTCGGCGGGCGCGCGGGTTTGTCCGGGGGCCGGGTTTGCCATGGCCGAAGGCGTGTTGGCGCTGGCCATGTTGGTTGGGCAGTATCGGTTTGAATTATGCCCAGATCGCCTGCCACAGCCCGTGGCGCGGCTGACGGTTCGATCCAAAAATGGCATCTGGCTAAATGTAACGCCGCGCAATCAATCGTGATGTGATCCTGCGTCCACCCGAACCATATACCACTGCAGCACATAATCGCGAATGGCCGAAGCCAGCCCCCCATCTAAGGGATCGCGCATTGTATCAATTTCGGCAGCCAGTTCATTGATGCCCATGCCGCGGTGTTTTGCGATTGCTAAAAATGCCGTCCAAAACCGATCCTCGATCGACACGGATGTGCGATGGCCGTTTAAGGTCAAGGATCGTTTTTTGGGTTTAAGTCTGGTCATCGCGCTTATGACCATCTAGGCGTTTTTTATCCAATGCTGTGACGGCGCTGTCGCGTGATTTTTCGGCCCGTGTTCGACCAAATTTCACCGCATTTTCGTTTGCACGGGCCTTTTTTTCGGCCCGCGCTTTTTCTTTCCTAAACCGGTTAAGATTGACCGGCGTAGTCATTATTTTGGGCCGATCATATCGGCGGGGATCACGATGCGATCAAATGTTTCGCCATCGACAAATCCCAGTGCGATCGCTTCTTCGCGCAGGGTTGTGCCGTTTTTGTGGGCGGTTTTGGCCACCTTGGTCGCATTGTCATAGCCAATCGTGGGCGCCAAAGCGGTGACCAGCATCAGCGATTCCTGCATCAATTTTTCAATGCGGGCTGTGTTGGCTTGGGTGCCTTTGACCATGTTATCGGTGAATGATCCGGCCGCATCGCCCAACAACTGCATGGATTGCAACACGTTATAGGACATCATCGGATTATACACGTTCAATTCGAAATGCCCTTGGGAACCCGCAAATCCCACCGCCGCATCATTGCCCATCACATGGGCGCAAACCATGGTTAATGCCTCGGCCTGGGTTGGGTTTACTTTGCCCGGCATAATGGATGATCCAGGTTCATTTTCTGGCAGGATCAATTCGCCCAGACCCGACCGCGGGCCCGAGCCCAACAAACGCATGTCATTGGCAATCTTGAACAATGACGCCGCAACGGTTTTTAACGCGCCCGAAAACATGACCATCGCATCATGGGCGGCCAAGGCTTCGAATTTATTCGGCGCAGTGACAAAGGGCAGGCCGGTGATGTCAGCAATATTTGCCGCCACACGGACGTCCCATCCCTTTTTGGTATTCAGGCCGGTGCCCACGGCTGTGCCCCCTTGGGCCAATTCATAGATTTCGGGCAGGATTTTTTCGATCCGCTTGATCCCTTGGGCCACCTGATGGGCGTAACCGCCAAATTCCTGACCCAAAGTCAGCGGCGTTGCATCCTGCGTATGTGTCCGGCCGATTTTGATGATGTCTTTGAATTCTTCTGATTTCTCGACCAAGGCGGCGTGCAATTTTTGCAGACCCGGGATCAGGGTGTCGCGCGCCATCATGCCGATGGCGACATGCATCGCGGTGGGAAATGTGTCGTTCGACGATTGCCCCATGTTGCAATGGTCATTGGGGTGTACCGGTTTTTTAGACCCCATTTCCCCGCCCAACATTTCAATCGCTCGGTTTGAAATGACCTCGTTCGCGTTCATGTTCGATTGGGTGCCTGACCCTGTTTGCCACACAACCAATGGGAAATTGTCGTCGAATTTGCCGTCTATCACCTCTTGGGCCGCAGCTTGGATCGCGTGGCCCAGATCCGGGTCCATATCCCCTTGGGCCACGTTTGCCATAGCACAGGCTTTCTTGATCACGCCCAGCGCGCGAATAATCGCAACAGGCTGGCGTTCCCAGCCAATCGGGAAATTCATGATGGACCGCTGTGTTTGCGCGCCCCAGTATTTGTCGGCGGGGACCTCTAGCGGGCCAAAGCTGTCGGTTTCAATACGGATATCTGCCATGGTAAACTCCATTGGTATGCATTTGTATACGCAATACGAAATTGCGGACCGAAAATCAATGCGTCATTCGATCCCAAAGGGGCCGTTTATTTGCGGAACTGATCCAGTGACACAACCTCGGCATCGCCCTTGGTTTCCGTTGGGGTGTCATCCAATTCGGCCTCATCCTCGTCGTCATCGATATCATGGGTTTCAAACCGCAACCCGAATTCGACAGATGGATCGACAAATGTGATAATTGCATCATAGGGAATATACATCGGCTCGGGCGCATCGCCGAAATTCAGCGTGATGTGAAACCCATCCATCAAAACGCGCAGATCATCAAACCAATGCTGCACGACCACTGTCATATCCTCGGGATAGCGATCATGCAGCCATTGCGCCAATTGCACGTCTGGATGACCCGTATCAAAGGTAATGAAAAAATGATGTTCGCCCGGCAGACCACTGTCGGCGACCTGTTCCAAAACCTCTTTAATCAGGCCCCGCATCGCGCGGTGCATCATGGAACCGTAATCTAGGCCGTTGGACATGGGAACTCCTGCAGTTTTTTCCAACCATAGAAGATTCGGAGTAAAACGAAAGGGGAAAACCAAAACAAATTGGTAAATTCGTTTGGCTCTCCCCTTGGGGTGCGATGGGCTTTGATGTCAAATGGGATCGCTATTTAGCCCAGACAATCGTTGTTCCGCCCACCACATTCAATTGCGTTTGTGTTTGGGCCGTTACATCCGACGAAAGGACGCCCAAAAACAGGCGTGACCCATCCACCGATACAAATCCACCGACCCCATCAGAATTGATCGTCACTGTATCGACAGACGCGCCGTTTTCCAAAACCTGCAGGTCACCGTTATAGCCAAATTGCGCAACAGACTCCGCACTCATTTGGCCCGATGCGGTCAACCTGCCGGACGTTGTGAAAACAACCTGGTCTACCGTCATTTCAAGGTCCTTGTTGTCAATCGTCCCTGTGCCCTTTACATCAGCCACGACAAAGTTACTGGCCGTCCCCGAAATTTGACTATCGGATTTTGACAAATCAATATTCAATGTCGTATCACCCACGGCGACACGGTCTTGGCTATAATTGCTCAAATCGACCAATACGTTGCCTTCAACCTTGATATTCGATGCCGGTAATTTATCCACAGTCAAAAAATCGATTTGGTCTTCGTCTTCTAAAATATATACCAAATCAATGGCATCTGCAGTTTTTCATTAACCGACGGCTCCGTCGCCGACACTTTCCCAAAACTTAATGTGGACAGAGGATCCTCCGTCCCGCCGCCGCCACACGCGGACAGTGTAATGCCCAATGCCATAACCGTTAACGGCGATGTAAATATATGGATTACTATTAATTCGTTAGTTATATTCTGTACTAAAGAGGCTCGCGTATAAGTTGATTAACGTCAATTCTATTTTTGGTTCTACATCCAGGAATAGATCGCTAAAACAACCCTATACAGCCGACGCACCACCGATCTTTCATTTTTGCAAAAATACTCAATCGCACCTTATCAAGCAGACCAAACATCTGCGGTTTAAACGCTGCAGTGAACAGATTACTCGCTTCGCAATCAAAGGATCAGGCACCTAGGCGCCGTGTTAGGGACCCAGAGCATGACGAGACCGCGCCAGTCTTCATTCATGTCTGGCCGATTGACCGATCGCAATTGCCTTGAAATCCGACCCCGAAAATGCGGGCACATCTGAAATGACGACGGTTTTCAACACACCATAGGCGCCCAAATCCCCGACATCTGTCGTGAAAATAAACCCATCGGTCGCGGTGGATTGGACTGTGGCAGTTGCGATTTTGCCCATTTGGTCGATAATTTCCAGTTGACCGTAATACCGAAAGGGTGTGGACCGCGACCCAAGGGTTCCGCTTGCCTTCACTTCGCCGGTGATCGTCGCCACAATTTTTGACGACCTAAGGCCCACATTCCGATTACGAAAATTTCCGGTATATTCGCTCTCGATCAAAACAAAATTACTGGCGCGGCCTGATATTTTGGGGGATCGTGCGGAAAAATCAATTGTGATGTCGCTATCGCCCAGGGCCTCTCTTAGATATTTCCGTCCATTTTTCGTATATTCACCAAGCACCAGCAAAACCTGACCAGAAAAATGCACAGATGTTTTGGGATAATTCGCAACATCAACAATGCGGTTTTCAGTGGGGGCGTCACTGCTATCATAATCACGTTGCAAAAATAATTTTCGCTTGGCCAGCGCTTGCTCATTACTTATGGCACGCGCCGTCAATTGGGTGTGGGCGTTGGGTGATTTGGTTTCGTCGTTCGCACTGTCGCTTTCGGCGGAACAGGCAATAAGCACACTTAGGCATAGCAGATAGAAATATTTCATCATCTCTCGGACCTTCTCCAAATAAACTTATGACGAATAGGACGCACTTGAAACAAGCATAGATTGTTTTGGGGCCCTGATCAACAGCGTGTCGTGACAGGCGACACACCTTGTTAGCCAAGGTATGCGAAACAGAACAACCGATGAATGGGATTAAGTGCAGGTATTCTGTTGCCAGGAACCTGCGAACCCCGCCTATCGCGGCTAGGCAATAGGACTTAAGATTTCAGTATCTCCGACTGCTTACGCAGCCATTGCTACTGGAGCACGATTGTCATTTGCAATTGTACAGTTTTCGCCGATAACGGTGGCAGACAGCCGAGACAAAGCTAACACCTTTAGACGTTCGTCGATCCTATTTCAGCCCCAAGACCGCCAAATGAACGGGTGTTTGGTGGAGCTGCCGGGTACCGCCCCCGGGTCCGATCCGCTTATTTCGCGCGCGTTTATGTCCATAGTCCCGAAGGACACGCCAAATATAAGCCCCCCAATTCAAAATGAAAAGGGGGGCATTGGGTTTTAATTGGAATGATTTATTCGGCGATGATTATCGTTTCGACTTCCAAGAAATTGTAGGCTGGATTTTGTGATGACATTGTACCCGGCTGTGCGGTTTGGTCTGCGCCTGCGGCACTGTCATATCCGCTGTCCAAGACCAAGGTGCCATTGGTGGCGTCTGTGTCAAACACGCCGCCCTCTAAGGTATCTTGGGCCACAATGGCCGATACGTCGCCCTGTGTTGGGGTTAACGTGGCATTATAGGCGGCGGTCAAGCTGCCATCGGGTGCTACGATGCCACAGAGAGATATGTCACCCGTGAACGTCTTGCTGATGACGAAATAGGCGTTCATGGTCGTTAAGTTGCCAGAGTGCTCGCCCATCAAGGGCGAAGTCAACTTTTGTTTTTCAATGCATTTGCCCAGGGCCTGAAAGCGGCGATCGCGGTAGGGAATCAGAATTTCGCCTTCGGCGAGAGTATTTTTTGCAAAAATGAAAGCAGGGATTTTTAATGCCCTATCGGTGCGTTTTTAGCGTCGATTTTCTAACCTTGGCGGTCGCGGTCATTCATATCCACCGGCCTAGCGTTCGGCATCGCGATTGGCGCGGGCTGTTAGGACATTTGCGGCAAGTTCTGCGGTATAGGTTGCCAATTCGTCCAATAGTTGATCACAGGTGTCAGGCGATTGTGTTTCGACGGCATCTGCGATCCGCCCGTGCAGGTCGATGATTTTTTCACGCGAGCGCGCGGTGAAGGTAATCATATTCATCAGGGGTTGCATCGCCTCGACCGCGCCGGCCAACTGGTAAGACATAACAGGGTTGCCAGCCGCATCCACAAAGGCCCGGTGAAAGGTTACGTCAGAGGCGCACCAGCTTTCGTCAGAAAGGCCCGGCTGCGATTGGCGGTGGATTTCGGCGCGCATGGTCGCCAGATGATCGGCGGTGCGGCGCGCGCAGGCCATGGGGGCGCAGGCGCGTTCCATGGCAAAGCGTGCTTCGCAGGCGACATCAAAGCTGACGTCATTCATCGACAACAGCAGGGTGGATGTGGTCACATGCTGGCTATAGGCGTCTTGATATTGGATGCGGTTCACAAAGGCCCCACCAAAGGCCCCGCGTTGGGTCCGGATCAGCGATTGCGCGGCCAGTCGTTTCAGTGCCTCGCGCACAGTGGGGCGAGAGACCTGAAATTGTTCGGCCAATTCCTGTTCCGAAGGCAGGCGTTCATCAATGATTAACTGGCCCGCGATGATGGCATCACGGATCGCTTTGGCAATTTGGGCCGAGAGGTCTGCGGGATCGTTTGTGTTAATTTTCATTTGTCAGACATTTAAAAGTCTGACATTTAAAAAGCAAGAGAGATTCGCAATGGACCGCGTAAAATGTTTTCGCAACACTACCGTCGGATGACGGGCATACATTGGTTGGTTTTGTTTTGCGCCATTTTGGTGGCGTGGATGGGGCTGTATGCTATGGCGATCCCATCGGACATGCGGTCATTGTCGCAGGTGTACGGATTAGGATTTTGGCAGAGCCTATGTGTTGTCACGCCAGATGCCGCGGGATATTTCGGGATCTTTGCCATGTGGGTGTTGATGTCGGCGGCGATGATGGCACCTACGGCTTTGCCAGCCTTTGCCACCTATGAAGAATTGGGATCATCGACCAAGGTCCGTTTTGCCCCCTTGGTTCTGGGGTATGGCGTGGTTTGGTTTGGCTATTCGGCCATCGCAGCCGGATTGCAACTGTTCCTGTTCCAGCTGAATTTGATTGACCAATTTGGGCAAAGCTTGTCATCAGGGTTGACGGCCGTGTTGTTGTTGATTGCGGGGGCCTATCAGTTTTCAAACCTGAAAGAGGCCTGTTTGTCCAAATGCCGCGCGCCCTTGACGTTTTTCATGCAGCATTTTGCCGAAGGACCCTTTCGCAACGGGGTTCGGCTGGGTTTGGTCTGTTTGGGGTGCTGTTGGGCGTTAATGGCCTTGGCCTTTGTCGGGGGGACGATGAATTTGGCATTCATGGCGCTGGCAACAATTTTAATGATTTTCGAAAAACTGCCCGACATTGGGCGGTATGTCACAAAGCCGGTTGGGTATATTCTGATCGCATCCGGTTTATGGCAGCTGACACATTTCATCTGAGAGGAGAAGACAGATGGCAAATGATACAATGGACATTGCAACCACAAACACAGATCTGCCCGTGGGCGAGGTGCCTTGGGCGATCAAGGGTGAATTGATCCTGAACTGCAACTGTACGGTGTTTTGCCCCTGTGTGATTTCACTGGGAAAACATGCGCCAACCGAAGGGTATTGTCAGGCATGGGCAGGTGTCCGCATCGACAGCGGCCACTATGGTGATCAGGATCTAAGCGGTCTAAACATCGGTTTGGTTTTGGAAATTCCGGGTCTGATGGCGCGCGGCAACTGGAAAGCGGCGGCCTATATCGACGAACGCGCAAATGACGCGGCCTATGACGGTTTGGTCAATATTTTCAGCGGCAAAGCGCGCGGTACAACCGGCCTGTTCAAGGTTTTGGTGTCTGAATTCCTAGGTGCCGAACGTGCCCCCGTTGAATTTACCACCGAAGGCAAGGCACGCCGTTTGATGGTGGGCAAGAAAATCCAAGGCGAAGTTGTCCCTGTGCCGGGCAAGGGCGGCGCGGATCAGGTTGTCACAAACACCGAATATTGGATGGGCCCAGATATCACAGTTGCAACCGCAACCCAGGGCCGCGTGCGTGCCTTTGGTCGTGTGTGGGATTTTGATGGCCGTTCGGCGGAAATCTGTCAAATCGACTGGAAAGGTCCACGCTAAGTCAGCGTTAGTTTTGGGGAAAAACCATGGCAGTATTGTCACCTTCGCGTCGGTTGCGGCGCACTGTATTTTCCGATGGGGTCGAGGCGGCGGGCGTCAAGGCCTATACCGTCTATAACCACATGCTGTTGCCCACTGTGTTTCGCAGCGTGCAAGAGGATTACCACCACCTAAAAGAGGCGGTGCAAATCTGGGATGTGGCCTGCGAACGTCAGATCGAATTGCGTGGGCCAGATGCGGGCCGTTTGATGCAAATGTTAACACCGCGCGATTTGCGCGGTATGTTGACGGAACAGTGTTTCTATGTGCCTATCGTTGACGAAACGGGGGGCATGTTGAATGACCCTGTTGCCGTCAAACTGGGCGACGATCACTGGTGGGTGTCCATTGCCGACAGTGATTTGCTGTATTGGATCAAAGGCATTGCAAATGGGTGGCGTTTGGATGTTTTGGTCGATGAACCCGATATCAGCCCCTTGGCCATTCAGGGGCCAAAATCGGATGATTTGATGGCTGACGTGTTTGGCGATGCGGTACGCAATATTCGGTTTTTCCGCTATAAAAAACTGGATTTCAACGGAACACCCTTGGTCATCGCGCGTTCGGGATATTCCAAACAGGGCGGATTTGAAATCTATGTGCCGGGTCACGATGGAATTCCTATGGCATTGTGGAATGCCCTGTTTGAGGCGGGCAAGAAATACGATGTCCACGCCGGTTGCCCCAACCTGATCGAACGTATCGAGGGCGGATTGCTGTCCTATGGTAATGATATGACAGACGATAATACCCCACATGAATGTGGGTTGGGCAAATTCTGTGATACCCATGATGCCTTGGGATGTATCGGGCGTGATGCGTTGTTGCGCGTCGCCAAAGAGGGGCCAGTGCAACAAATCCGTGCGATTGATATTGACGGCCCTGCGGTGGGCCTGTGTGATCGCTGGTGGGATGTGACGGCCAATGGCAAACGCGTGGGCCGCGTCAGTTCTGCGGCCTATTCGCCTGATTATGAAACCAATGTGGCGGTGGGCATGATCCGTATGACGCATTGGGAAGATGGAACTGCGGTTCAGGTGCACACACCCGACGGTGTGCGTGATGCCGTGGTTCGCGAAAAATTCTGGAAATAGGAGAGACCCCATGTTCAACGCATTGGTTGTCGAAAAAAACGAAGACGGAAAAACAAACGCAAGTGTTCAGCAAATCGCATTGGATGCCTTGCCCGAGGGCAATGTAACTGTCGCGGTCGATTATTCCACCGTGAACTACAAAGATGGTCTGTGCATCGGCCCAGGCGGCGGTTTGGTGCGCAATTATCCCCATGTCCCCGGCATCGATTTCGCCGGCACAGTCGAGGCATCGGATGATCCACGCTATGCCGCAGGTGATCGTGTGGTTCTGACCGGTTGGCGCGTGGGCGAGGTGCATTGGGGCGGCTATGCGCAAAAAGCGCGCGTCAATGCCGATTGGCTTGTGCCATTGCCCGCAGGTCTGACAACGCGTCAGGCGATGGCTGTGGGGACCGCAGGGTTTACCGCGATGCTGGCTGTTATGGCGCTTGAGGATCACGGGTTAAAATCTGATCAGGGTCCTGTGTTGGTCACCGGTGCCGCGGGGGGCGTGGGTTCCGTCGCCACCGCAATTCTGGCCAATCTGGGCTATGAGGTTGCAGCCGTCACGGGGCGCCCAGACACGGCCGATTATCTGAAATCGCTGGGGGCCACCCAGATCGTCGCACGCGAAGAGATCAATGAAACCGTCAAACGCCCATTGGAATCAGAAAATTGGGCGGGATGTGTTGACGCCGTGGGCGGCGCGATGTTGGCGCGCGTATTGGGGCAGATGAAATATGGCGCCTCGGTTTCGGCTGTCGGTTTGGCCGGCGGGGCAGGGTTGCCTGCCACGGTTATTCCGTTCCTGCTGCGTGGTGTGAACCTATTGGGGATCGACAGTGTGATGCAGCCCTATGACAATCGTCTGCGCGCATGGCAACGCATTGCATCAGACCTGCCTATGGATAAGCTTGAGGCGATGATCCATCCGGCCACTTTGTCGGATCTGCCCCAATTGGGCAGCGATATTTTGAAAGGTCAGGTTAAGGGTCGCGTTGTCGTTGATGTGAATTCTTAATCGCGAACTATCATGATCTTTGGGCCAAGGGGGAAACTCCTTGGCTTTTCTCTTGCGCTTGGCGCGCAACCGTGGTCAAGTCTGAAAAAAATAGGATTTTATCAGGGGTTTCCATGACTTTAGACATTGATTTCGTGCGCGATCAATTTCCCGCATTTGCCGAACCATCACTGCAAAATCAGGCGTTTTTTGAAAATGCAGGCGGCAGCTATACCTGCCGCGCGGTGATTGATCGCCTGTTTCGGTTCTATCACGAACGCAAGGTGCAACCCTATGCCCCCTATGAGGCCAGCCGTCTGGCGGGCGAAGAAATGGATCTGGCCCGCAGTGGTCTGGCCCAAGTGATGGGTGTTGACACGGATGAGGTCAGCTTTGGCCCCTCGACCACGCAAAACACCTATGTTTTATCCCAGGCCTTTGGCGAATGGATGACCGCAGGTGACAGTATCATCGTCACCAATCAGGACCACGAAGCCAACAGCGGCGCATGGCGGCGATTGGCCGATCGCGGCATAAATCTGCGCGAATGGGCGATAAATCCGGACACCGGTCTGTTGGACCCGAATGATTTGGCCGAGATGTTGGATGATACCGTTCGGTTGGTGGTGTGCCCACATTGTTCAAACGTTGTGGGGCATATTAACCCTGTGGCCGAAATCACCGCGATGGCCCATACTGCGGGGGCCTTTGTCTGTGTGGATGGGGTCAGCTATGCGCCCCACGGGATCCCCAATGTCGGCGATTTGGGGGCCGATATTTATCTGTTTTCGTCCTATAAAACCTATGGGCCACATCAGGGGATCATGGTGATCCGGCGCACCTTGGGGGAAATGTTGCCCAATCAGGCGCATTATTTCAACGCAGATTGCCTGTATAAACGGTTCACCCCCGCAGGGCCCGATCATGCCCAGGTGGCCGCCTGTGCAGGTATGGTGGATTATTTGGTCGATTTCGATACCCACCATTTTGGCGCGTCCGACGACAGCTTGGTACAACGTGGGCAGCGGATGCATGATACGATCCGCACCTACGAAGCGCAGTTGTTACAGCCCCTGCTAGATTATTTGCGCGATAAAAACAGTGTGCGGCTGTTGGGCCCAGCGGATGCCGCAGACCGCGCGCCCACGGTTGCGGTGGTGCCACAATCAAATCCAGCGGATTTGGCGGAAAAATTGGCAACCCAGGGCATTATGGCCGGGTCCAGCGATTTTTACGCGGTGCGACCGCTAAGTGCGATGGGCGTCGATCCCGAACGCGGTGTTTTGCGGTTAAGTTTCGTGCATTACACACGGCAGGCGGAAATTGATAAACTTTTGAACGCTTTGGACGATTTTCTTTGATCCAAACCGGTGTGTGTCGCGTAAGCCATTAAAACAACATACAGGACAGGCAGACGGTGACAAACACCCCCCCGATACTCTATTGGATCCGCCGCGATTTTCGGCTGGCCGATAACCCCGCCTTGGCCGCAGCTGCGGGCAGCGGACGGCCCGTTATTGCGGTGTTTATTCGCGATGCGCAGGTGGATGGTTTGGGTGCGGCCCCGAAATGGCGGCTGGGTGTGGGGTTGGATCATTTTATGTCCCAGCTGACATCCATTGGCGTGGCGGTTGTGTTGCGCACGGGGCCTGCATTGGATGTTCTGACGGATATGCTGCGCGAAACGGGGGCCGATACGGTTTATTGGACGCGGTCCTATGATCCGCAGTCTGTCGCACGCGACACACAGGTGAAATCACAACTAAAGGCGCAAGGCATCCACGCCCAAAGCTTTGGCGGGCATTTGTTATTTGAACCCTGGACGGTTGAAACCAAAACAGGCGGTCCATACCGCGTCTATACCCCGTTTTGGAATGCGGTTAAATCGCGTGACCTGCCACAGGTGGTGGACGCACCACGCGCAATCGCGCCGTTTGACGGGCGGGTTGCCACCGAACACCTGTCGGATTGGAATTTGGGCGCAGCCATGCGGCGCGGTTTGCCCCATGTCGCAAAATACGCCCGCATCGGCGAAGCGGCGGCGATGACCCGTTTGGTGGAATTTTGTGCAGGCCCCATTGATCACTACAATGATCGGCGTGATGCGCCGTATGAACTCGGCACCTCTGGATTGTCGCAAAATTTGGCACTGGGGGAAATCAGCCCGCTGCAATGTTGGCATATGGGCTATGCGGCCATGATGCGCGGTTCCGCTGGGGCCGAGACATTCCTAAAAGAATTGGTTTGGCGCGAATTTGCCTATCATTTGATGCATCACACCCCGAATATCGTGACGGACAACTGGAAACCCGATTGGGATAAATTTCCGTGGAATACGGACGAAACACACCCCCATGTGATTGCGTGGAAACAGGGGCGCACAGGCATTCCATTCGTGGATGCGGCCATGCGCGAATTATACGTCACGGGGACCATGCACAACCGTGGCCGTATGATTGTGGCATCCTATCTGACGAAACATCTGATGTCGCATTGGAAAATCGGCCTGAACTGGTTTGCAGATTGCCTGATCGACTGGGATCCGGCGTCAAATGCGATGGGCTGGCAATGGGCATCTGGGTCGGGGCCGGATGCAGCGCCCTATTTTCGGGTGTTCAACCCTGTGACACAGTTGCAGAAATTTGACCCCGCAGGGCGTTACGCCCGCCAATGGATTGCCGAATTACATCATCAACCGACCGCCACGGCGCTGTCCTATTTTGATGCGATACCGAAAGACTGGAATTTACGGCCAAATATGTCGTATCCTGCACCAATCATAACACCGTCTGAAGGACGGGCCCGCGCGCTGGACGCGTATCAAGCGCGCGATTTCTAGGGAGAGACCATGATCTATACGACTGTGACAGGGCAGAAAAATCTGCCACGCTATTTTCATCCGGTCTTTAAGCTGTGTTCGAAATTGAATACGGGACGTTTGGATTTTGAATTGCCCGATGGTCGCGTGTTCCGCGTCCAAGGTACCAAACCGGGGCCCGTGGCCTATGTCAAAATCAATGATAACGACATATTCGCCCGCCTGATCCGTGATGGCGACCTTGGCTTTAGCGAAGCCTATATGGATGGCGCATGGGAAACCCCTGATTTGCAGGCGTTTATGGATTTCGTGCATGCGGATAACGGGGATCTATATGATGGTTTTCCCGGAATGGGGTTGGTGCGGAAATGGGAACAGTTCCGGTTTTGGCTGCAATCCAATTCGAAAAAACAGGCGCGCAAAAACATCAGCCATCATTATGATCTGGGCAATGATTTCTATGGTCTTTGGCTGGATGATAGCATGACCTATTCCTCGGCTATTTTTGAACAGGGTGACAACAGTTTGGAAATGGCGCAGCGGGCAAAATACGCGTCCATGGTCGATCAAATGGGCGCACAGCCGGGCGATCATATTTTGGAAATTGGTTGCGGCTGGGGCGGGTTTGCCGAATATGCCGCCAAGGAACGCGGGTTGAAAGTGACCGGTTTGACCATTTCCAAGGAACAGTTGAAATATGCCCAAGATCGTATGAAACGCAATGGGTTACAGGACCTTGTTGAACTGAAATTACAGGATTACCGCGACGAAACCGGCACCTATGATGGCATCGCCAGTATCGAAATGTTCGAAGCTGTGGGCCAGAAATATTGGCCCATTTATTTCGACAAGGTCAAGCAATGCCTAAAACCGGGTAAAAACGCCACATTGCAGATTATCACGATCCAGGACGCGCGGTGGGATGTCTATCGCAATACCGTGGATTTCATCCAAAAATACATCTTTCCCGGTGGCATGCTGCCCAGCCCAACCGTCCTACGACAAGAGGTGGTCAAAGCGGGGCTTGAGGTGGAAAAATCCATCGAATTTGGCAAAAGCTATGCGCAAACCCTGCGGATGTGGCATGAGACCTTTAACAATCGCTGGGACCAGATCGAAAAAATGGGCTTTGACGATCGGTTCCGCAGAATGTGGAATTTCTATCTGACGTCATGTGCGTCCACATTTGAATATGGCAACTGTGACGTGACCCAGATCACCATCAAAAAACCCGGTTAACAAGGCCAGATTGGGCCTGTTCAAAGACCGGCAAAACCGCTATGGCAGGGCCAATATTTACGAAAGGGTCCGGCCATGGCAGCGATGTTTTTTTATGGCACATTGTGCGACATTGAAATGTTGGAAATTGTGCTGGGTCGGTCACGCGATACGATCGATGTTGTCGATGCCGAATTGGCCGATCATGCGGTGTATTGGGCCGTCGGGCAAAATTACCCGGTGATCGTGCCGCAAACGGGGTCTGTCGCGCGCGGGATCTATGTTACCGATTTGTCCGTGCGCGATGTCAGCCGGTTGGATTATTACGAAAGCGGGTTCGTCTATGAACCCCAAGATGTTGTAATCACGACAGAATTGAGCGAACATACCGTATCTGTCTATGCCTGTTCCGACATGAATTATGTATCGGACCGGGTCTGGGATTTGGCCGATTGGCAGGTGCGGTATGGCATTATGATGCGGGCAGCAGGCGCCGAATTGATGGAACATTTCGGGTATAAATCCGCCGATGAAATCGACCCCAAATACCCGATGATTGAGGCGCGCGCCTATTCCCTGCAACTGGCGACACAGGCGGCGGATACATCCGTTGAACAGGGCGCGGGCGATCGTCAGATCGAGGTGATTTCAAAAACCCCCGCCTATACCAATTTCTTTGCGGTCAAGGATTATCAAATCAGTCACCGTAAATTTAACGGGGACATGTCGCCCGTGTTGGAACGTGCGGTTTTTGTGGGCACAGACGCCAGTTTGGTATTGCCCTATGATCCTGCGCGCGACAAGGTTTTGTTGATTGAACAGTTCCGCATGGGCCCCTTTGGCCGCGGCGATCACAACCCTTGGCTTTATGAACCCATCGCGGGCATGGTTGATCAGGGCGAAACCCCCGAACTAACCGCCCACCGCGAAACGATGGAGGAGGCGGGGCTTGCGCTAAGCGCATTGATCCCGATGTATAACGGCTATCCCAGCCCGGGCGGGTCCAGCACGTTTTTTTATCAATATTTGGGTCTGTGCGATCTGTCTGGTGTCGGCACCGGCGCACATGGCCACGCGGATGAGGGCGAAGATATCCGCCCTGTGGTGGTTTCCTTTGATTGGGCGTTTGATTTTGTGATGTCAGGCAAATGCCGCGTCGTCCCGTTAACGGCGGCGGTTTTATGGCTGGATCACTATCGTCGCACGCAGGCAGCTGGCTGATCCAGCGGTTTCGCGCGGGGCAGGGATTGTCAGTCTGCGATATTCTGCTTAGATGTTGTTCAACAATATAAGGAATTCGAATATGCAGTATGCCTCAGATCTGGCCGCGGCCGTTGGAAATACACCCCTGATCAAATTGCGCCGTGCCAGTGCGGAAACGGGTTGCACCATATTAGGCAAGGCTGAATTTATGAACCCCGGTCAGTCGGTCAAGGATCGCGCCGCGCTGTTCATCATCAAGGATGCCATTGCCGAGGGCCTGTTGAAACCCGGCGGCACCATTGTCGAGGGGACAGCAGGCAACACCGGTATCGGTCTGGCGTTGGTTGGGGCATCGATGGGGTTCAAGACCGTGATTGTGATCCCCGAAACCCAAAGCCAAGAGAAAAAAGACATGCTGCGGCTGGCCGGCGCTCAGCTGGTCGAGGTGCCCGCCGCCCCCTATAAAAACCCCAATAACTATGTGCGTTATTCGGGGCGTTTGGCGGCGGAATTGGCCAAAACTGAACCAAATGGTGCGATCTGGGCGAACCAGTTTGACAATGTCGCCAACCGTCAGGCGCATATCGAAACCACCGGCCCCGAGGTTTGGGAACAAACAGGCGGCAAAGTGGATGGGTTTATCTGCGCCGTTGGATCTGGCGGGACCTTGGCGGGTATGGCCGAATATTTGCAGCCCAAAGGTGTGAAAATCGGTTTGGCCGACCCAATGGGCGCGGCGCTGCATTCGTTCTATACCACCGGTGAACTGAAATCCGAAGGCGGATCCATCAGCGAAGGGATCGGGCAGGGCCGTATCACCGCCAATCTGGACGGGTTAAAGCCGGATTACAGCTATCAAATCAGCGATGATACCGCATTGCCCATCGTGTTTGATCTGTTACAAAACGAAGGGTTGTGTCTGGGGGGATCATCGGGCGTCAATGTCGCCGGTGCCATTGAAATGGCCCGCGAAATGGGCCCAGGGCATACGATAGTAACGATCCTATGCGACTATGGCACGCGCTATCAATCCAAACTGTTCAACCCTGAATTTTTGCGGTCGAAAAACCTGCCGGTTCCCGCATGGATCGAACAGGATACATCCCATATCCCCACAGTATTTGAAGAGGTCTGAACATGTCGCTTTGGCGTGGCTTTCTAATCTGGTTGGTTTTGGCGACGGCCGTTTCTGCGCAGGGCTTGTCGGATGACGACTATGCAACATGGGTCACAACCGCGACCCGCGCAGAAAGTGTGCTGGAAACGGATCGGGCATCCGAAACGGCACTGGATGCCTTGCGTACCCAAGTCGCAGGTTGGCGGGATCAATTTTTAGCGGCCCAATCCACGAACAAAGATCGGATTACAGCGCTTAGGACCCAGCTGGCCGCATTGCCGCCCGTGCCCGAAGGCGAGGGGACGCCCGACCCCTTGGCGGATCGCCGCGCGGAATTGAACACACAGATCACCACATTAATGGCCCCCGTCCTGCGCGCAGAAGAGGCCTATAGCCGTGCAGATTCAATTGTGCGCGAAATCGACCGCAAAGTATTAGAGCGCCGCACCGACACCGTATTGGAAATGGGGCCATCTGCCATGGTTCCGGACCATTGGGGGATGGCGGTGACGGCCTATCTGGGGGCTGCGGCGGCCATCGTTGGGGAAACAACGGCGAAATTGGCCCTGCCCACGGTTCAGGCCGAAATCCGGTCATCTCTGCCTAGTTTGGCGCTGGTCGTCTTGTTGGTATTAGGCGTCTTTTTATGGGGCACATGGGCGGCGCGGAAAATTTCATCCGCGGCGCGGCCCCTGTTAAAATCAGAATTCCTCTGTGGCTTTGTGGCGGCTGCATCGGTGGGTGTGGCCCGTTACGCTGTTGTCTGGATGCTGGTGCAACGCCTGTCAGATTTGCCCATTTGGGGCCTGCGAGGCGCACAGATGTTGGGTGTGGTCCCAACGGTTGTCATGGTCCTTTTGATGGCCCAGTTTATTTTGGCCATGCGTGCGATCGCAACCAGTTCGACATTGCAAAATTTCCCCAGTGCCGATCGGCTGGGCGTATCGTCGCTGGTCACATTTGGCGCAATCATTTTTGCAATCGCCTTGATTGATCGGCAGATCATCGACGTCTTTGCATTGGACAGTCAGGTGACCGCGGTTGCGTCCTTTGTTTTGGTCTGTTTGGGGGCTTTGGTACTGTATCAGTTTGCCGGTCATCTGCGGGCCGTACCCCGCGACGCCACCGCACGCCCGTCAAATGTTGGCGGTGCATTGTCGCGTGTCATTGGCCGGTTCTTACGATTTGCCAGCTTTGTTGCGCCGGTCTTGGCCTTGGTGGGCTTTACCAATCTGTCGATTGTTTTCGTCTTTCCGATGATTGCAACGATCGGCTTGGTCTTTGCGATATTCATCGCCCAAGACCTGCTGATCGAGGTTTATAAAACCATCTCAGGCGGGTCCCAAACGGCATCCGACGGGTTATTGCCCGTCTTGATCAATTTTTCGGTTGTTATGGCGTCTCTGCCGGTCTTTGCCCTGATCTGGGGCGCGCGCGTTGCGAATTTGACCGAAATTTGGACCCAGTTCAAAGATGGCATTTCCATCGGTGGCACGCAAATTTCACCCTTGGATTTCATGACCTTTGTCATGGTCTTTACCATCGGGTATGGCGCAACACGACTGATCCAATCCGCGCTAAAGGGCACCGTTCTGCCCAAAACCAAACTGGATCTGGGTGCACAAAATGCGGTTGTGTCCGGCTTTGGCTATGTCGGTGTGTTTTTGGCGGCAATGGCTGCGATTTCCTCGACGGGTTTGGATCTGTCGTCGCTGGCCATCGTTGCAGGGGCCTTGTCCGTTGGCATCGGTTTTGGTTTGCAAAACATTGTGTCAAACTTTGTCTCTGGGATCATTTTGCTGATCGAACGCCCTGTCAGTCAGGGCGATTGGATCGAAGTTGGCGGCAAAATGGGCTATGTGCGCGATATTTCTGTGCGGTCCACCCGAATTGAAACCTTTGACCGTACGGATGTGATCATCCCAAATGCCGATTTGGTTTCAGGGGTGGTCACCAACTGGACCCGCGGCAATACCGTGGGCCGTTTGATTGTGCCCGTCGGCGTGGCCTATGGCACCGACACCCGCAAAGTCGAACAGATATTGGCCGAAATCGCATCGCAACAACCCATGGTCGTTCAGGATCCACCCCCAGCCGTGGTGTTCCAAGGGTTTGGGGCCGACAGCCTGGATTTTGATATTCGCGCCATTTTGCGCGACGTGAATTACATGAACAGCGTAAAATCCGAAATCAATCATCAAATCGCCGAACGCTTTGTCCAAGAGGGGATTGAAATCCCGTTTGCGCAGCGCGATATCTATATCAAAAACATTGACGAATTGAAAAAATGACCGAACCCCTATTTTTGCAAGATGCCTATCAAAAAACGGCGCAGGGCCGTGTTGTGGCCCATACGTCTGATGGCGGTATTATCCTTGATCAATCGCTGTTTTATGCAACATCAGGCGGCCAGGCCTGCGATCTGGGCACGCTTGAGGTTGCAGGACACACGATTGCCGTCCTTGATGTGCGCAAAGGCGACAATCGCGACATCGTCATCTATCCCGATCCGGCGCAGGTCGATGCACTGTCTGTCGGAACCGAGGTGACGCAAAATATTGATTGGACGCGGCGCTATGCGCATATGCGCTATCACACGGCGCTTCATTTGCTATCGGTTGTGATCCCGCGGCCTGTGACAGGGGGCGCAATTACCGATGCCAAGGCGCGCCTTGATTTCGATATGCCCGAGGCCCCCGCAGACAAAGAGGCGATCGAGCGCGCCCTAAATGATTTGATCGCGCAGGATTTATCTGTATCCGAGACATGGATCACGGACGCAGAACTGGACGCAAACCCAGATTTGGTCAAAACCATGTCTGTTCAGCCGCCCCGTGGAACAGGTAAAATTCGTCTGGTCAAAATTGCCAGCGCTACGGATCAAATTGATCTGCAGCCTTGCGGTGGAACCCATGTGGCGAAAACCGGCGAAATTGGCGCAATCCGTCTGGGCAAGATCGAGAAAAAAGGCAAACAAAACCGCCGCGTGAACCTGATTTTTGCGGATTAAAAAATCCTCACTTTGCCCAAAAAACCCCTTGCGCTTGGTCCTATAAACCGTCTAAACACCCCCATACGGAGCGGTGGCCGAGTGGTCGAAGGCGCACGCCTGGAAAGTGTGTAGGCGGGA
>CAJXSD010000007.1 GCA_913060475.1 uncultured Paracoccaceae bacterium
GCAGAAATTGCTGACCTCGCCGGTTTTTACCGCGCTGTTCGATTTACCCTGGACGCCCCTGTTCCTGTTTGGCATCGCGATTTTCCATCCCTGGCTGGGGGCCTTGGCCGTTGGCGGTGGGTTTGTGTTGATTTTGGTGGCCATTTTGAACCAGATCACCACCAAAACCCCCCAAGCGAAAGCAACGCAAACAGGGTTTCAATCGGAATTGATGTCGGACCAACTGCGGACCGAGGCGGAAATGATCAGATCATTGGGCATGTCAGACGCGGCCTTTCAGCGCTGGCAAATGGCCCGGTCCCAAGCCTTGGTCAACCACCTAAAGGCGGCCGATAAAGGTGGGTTATTTTCATCAATGACCAAAACGCTACGTCTGTTTTTGCAATCTGCTATGTTGGGATTGGGGGCCTACCTGGTGCTGCAAAATGAACTGACGGCGGGCGCCATGATTGCAGGGTCCATCTTGTTGGGGCGTGCATTGGCCCCGATTGAAATGGCCATTGGCCAATGGGCGCTGGTTACCCGCGCCCACAAAGGGTGGCACAGTTTGGCCGAGCTGCTGGGCGAGGTTCCACCAGAGCCCGAACGCACCCCCCTGCCCGCGCCCAAGGCACGGCTTGCCGCACAAAATCTGACGGTTATTCCCCCCGGCCAACAACAGGCGGCATTAAAGGCGGTGAATTTTGTCATCGAACCCGGCGTGGCGGTTGGTGTTGTGGGCCTATCAGGTGCCGGTAAATCCACATTGGCCCGCGCCATTACTGGCGTTTGGCGCCCGGCTGGTGGCAAAATTCGCCTAGATGGCGCATCGCTGGATAATTACGCGCCCAATGTTTTGGGGAAATATATTGGCTATCTGCCCCAAAGGGTGCAGCTGTTTGATGGCACAATCGCGGAAAATATCGCGCGCCTGTCCACCAACCCCGATCCAGAAAAAATCGTAACCGCCGCCAAGAAAGCGGCCGCACATGATATGATTTTGCAATTGCCAGATGGGTACGATACACGCGTGTCCATCGCCGGTGGCCGCCTGTCAGGGGGGCAAATCCAACGCATCGGGCTGGCCCGTGCGATGTATGATGACCCGGTGATTTTGGTGCTGGATGAACCCAATTCAAATCTGGACAACATCGGAACGGACGCCCTAAACCTAGCCATTCGCACGATGAAGCAAGACGGCAAATCCGTGCTGATCATGGCCCATCGCCCTGCCGCGGTTTTGGAATGTGATATGTTGCTGATTTTGGAAAATGGCATGTGTGTCGCCTATGGCCCCAAGGATGAGGTCCTGCGCAAACATGTTCAGAACTATCGCGATATTGCCCAAACAAAATCGGGGGGCCTGAAATGACCCAGTTTTCCGCGCGACGCGCTTTGACCATCGGGTTGGTGTCCACATTCGTGTTAATCGGCGGCTTTGGCGGTTGGGCTGTAATGACGGAACTGTCAGGGGCGGTGATTGCCAGCGGCCAGATCGAGGTTGAACAAAACCGCCAGGTGGTCCAACACCCCGATGGTGGCGTGATCCAGGACATTATTGTCGACGAGGGCGACACAGTCCAAGCGGGTGATATTTTGATCCGGCTGGACCCGACATTGGAAAAATCCGAACTGAACATTATCGAAGGACAGCTGTTCGAATTAATGGCCCGCCGCGGCCGTTTGATTGCGGAACGGGATGGCAGGGACACGATCACCTTTGATCCGCGTCTGTTGGCCCGCGCGCAACAATCCGCCGACATTGCCGAGCTGGTCCAGGGTCAGGAAAACCTGTTCCGGGCGCGCCAGGTGTCGATCGCAAAACAAAAGGAACAGCTGTCAAAACGGTTAGGCCAAATCCAAAACCAGATTGACGGGATCACCGCACAAAAAGCGGCGCTGGACATCCAGTTGGATTTATTGTCCCAGGAATTGGCAGATCAACAAAAGCTGTTGGATCGTGGATTGGCACAGGCATCGCGCGTCTTGGCGCTGCAGCGGTCTCAGGCAGAGCTGTCTGGTGATTTGGGCGACCTGACCGCCCGTCAGGCCGAAGCCGAAGGCCGAATTACCGAAATCAACATCGAAATCGAAACGCTGGACAGCAGCCAGCGCGAAGACGCCATTTCCCGCCTGCGCGATCAGCAATTCCGCGCGCTTGAGCTAGAAGAGCGGTACAACGCCCTGACCGAGAAATTATCGCGCATGGATATCAGCGCGCCGGTGTCGGGCATTGTCTATGGCCTGACGGTGTTCACCCCGCGGTCGGTCATTCGCGCGGCCGAACCCATTTTGTTTCTGATCCCCCAGGACAGGCCATTGGTCATCACCGCGCGGGTACCCACCACGGATATCGATCAGGTCTATGTTGGACAAGACACAATTTTGCGGTTTTCCGCATTGGACCAACGCACAACCCCCGAATTATTCGGCCAAGTGACCAAAGTATCGCCAGATGCATTCCAGGATGAGGCATCGCAATCTGCGTTTTACCGCGCAGAAATCATATTGAACGACGGTGAAATTGATCGGTTGCCCGCAAATGTCACCTTGATCCCCGGCATGCCGGTCGAAGCATTTATCCGCACCACCGACCGCACACCACTGGCCTATCTGATCAAACCATTGGCCGATTATTTCGCCAAGGCGTTCCGCGAAAACTAGGACTTTCCATCATCGAAAATAGGATGTAATTTCCAGACGATTTCAACGAAAGGATCCCAGATGAACGCGTCATACGAAGAAAACCTAAAGGAAATGGGCGTCACCCTGCCAGATGCACCAATGCCAGCGGCGAATTATGTGCCCTATGTCATTGTCGGGGATCTTGTATATGTGTCCGGCCAAATTTCGCAAAATGCAGATGGGTTGATTTTGGGCAAACTGGGCGACACCCTAACCACCGAACAGGGCGCCGAGGCGGCAAAATGTTGCGCCATCAGCCTGTTGTCACAGGTCAAGGCGGCCTGCGATGGTGATTTGGATCGTTTGGTGCGGGTCGTGAAACTGACCGGTTTTGTCAATTCAACGCCCGATTATACCGAACAACCTCAGGTCATCAACGGCGCATCGAATTTCCTGGGCGATGCCTTGGGCGATGCGGGCAAACACGCCCGTGCGGCTGTGTCTGCACCAGCGCTGCCCTTGGGGGTTGCCGTTGAAATCGAAGGCATTTTCCAGATCAAATAGCAGATGCGTGATTTGAATTTTCTGATCAACAGGCCGTTTGCACATCGCGGCCTGCATGACACGGGGCGGGGTATCTATGAAAACAGCCGCGCCGCCTTTGTCGCGGCGATTGACCAGGGCTATGGTATCGAACTGGACGTGCAAATGTCGCGCGATGGTCAGGCGGTTGTGTTTCATGATGATACGCTGGATCGGTTGACCGATCGCACCGGCCCCATTCGCGCATGGGATGCGGATGAGTTATCCCGGATCACCCTTGGCACATCTGCCGATACCATCGAACCACTGCGCGATGTTTTGGCCCTGATTGCCGGACGCGTGCCCGTGCTGATCGAAATCAAGGATCAAAGCCTGACCCTAACCGAAACCGACGGCATATTGGAACGCGCCGTGGCCCAGGCGGTTGCCGATTATCACGGGCCGGCTGCCGTCATGTCGTTTAATCCCCATGCGATGCACCATGTCGCGGCGGCCAAGGCCGACATTATATGCGGGCTGACGACCTGTGATTTTTGCGAAACCGAATGGCCAGATGTCGCACCGGATCGGTTGAAACATTTGGCGACCCTGACAGATCTGGACGCCATCGGCGGGCAATTTGTGTCGCATGATGTGGCAGATCTGACAAACCCCGCGCTGACGCCGATACGGCAACGGGGCTTGCCCGTTTTGTGTTGGACGGTTGTGTCCCGCGAACAGGCAAAGTTGGTCACGGATGTGACGGACAACATCACATTCGAAGGTTTCTTGGCCTGATTGCCCCTTGATCTTGGGCCGGTCTGCGACACATCTAGGACAAAGGCAGGGGCACCATGGCAACGCACGAAATAAAACTGGACATTATCCATTCCCTGACGGAAATATCGCCGTCCGATTGGGATGCCTGCGCCAATTGGGCCGATGCGGGCCAAGCGCCCGAAAACCCGTTTCTAACGCACAGGTTTTTGCTGGCCCTAGAACGCAGCGGATCGGTGGGCCAAGACACCGGATGGATGCCGCATTACCTGATTGCCCGCCTGCAGGGGCAGGTCGTTGGTGCGGCCCCCCTCTATCTGAAACTGCACAGCCAAGGGGAATATATTTTCGACCATTCCTGGGCACATGCCTATGAACGCGCGGGGGGGCAGTATTACCCCAAACTGCAAATTGCCCCACCCTTTACCCCTGTCACGGGCCGCAGGTTTTTGGCCCATCCCGATTTTCGCGACACCGTTCCCGAAACCCTGGCCAAAGCGGCAATTCAGATTACCGCAAATAATGGCCTGTCGTCCCTGCATGCCACATTCTGTTCGCGCGACGAATATGACAGCCTGTCGGGTCTGGGAATGTTGCAACGCGAAACCCAGCAATTTCATTGGATCAACCAAGGCTATGACAGCTTTGACCAGTTTCTGTCGGCCCTATCCGCCCGCAAACGCAAAAACATCCGCAAAGAACGCGACACCGCGCAGCAGTTCGGCGGCACCATCCGCCAATTGTGCGGCAATGACATCAAACCGCATCATTGGGACCAGTTCTGGCTGTTTTATCAGGACACGGGCGCACGCAAATGGGGCCAACCCTATCTGACGCGCGAATTCTTTGATCAGGTCCATGCAACCATGCGGGATGACGTGATGTTGGTTCTGGCCGAACGCGACGGGCAGGCCATTGCAGGGGCGTTAAATTTCGTCGGGTCCGATGCGATCTATGGCCGGTACTGGGGCTGTGTCGAACATCATTCGTGTTTGCATTTCGAACTGTGTTATTATCAGGCGATTGATTTCGCAATTGCCCACGGCCTGCAACGGGTCGAGGCCGGCGCACAAGGCGAACACAAATTGGCCCGCGGCTATTTGCCCGCGACCACCTATTCCCTGCACTGGATCCATGATCCCAAATTTGCCCAAGCGGTGGCCGATTACCTGCAAGCAGAACGATCCGCCAACGCCGAAGAAATGGAAATTTTGACCAGTTACGGTCCGTTCAAATCCCTAGACATCCAAGAACAGGAATAACCATGACCGCCCTAGACGCCACATCCCCCGAAATCGTCGCAATGTTGCAAAATGGCTGGACCTTGAACGATGCCCAAACCGCGATCGACAAGGAATTCAAATTTCCATCCTTTGTCGCGGCCTTTGGCTGGATGACGCAATGCGCGATCTGGGCGGAAAAATTAAACCACCACCCCGAATGGTTCAACGTCTATAACCGTGTGCGGGTGGTTTTGACCACACATGACACCGGTGGCCTTAGCGATTTGGATGTCAAGCTGGCCCAAAAAATGGACCAGCTGGCATTGGTTTGCTAGATTTCGGCCAACAGCGCCTCGCCGCCGGATACGTCGCATTGACCGGGGCTGGGTTCGGGCAATAACACGGTGACAACACCGTCTTCGACCATCATGGCATAGCGTTTGGACCGCCCGATCAACCCCGCGGGGGGTGCGTCGAAATCCATTCCGATGGCCTTGGTCAATGTGCTTTCGGCATCGGCCAGCATGGTGATACCGGCATCGGTTGCCCCTGTCGCAGTGCCCCAGGCCTGCATCACAAACGGGTCATTCACGCTGATACAGATGATTTCATCCACACCCTTGGCCGCAAATTGATCCTTGGTCCGGATAAAGCTGGGCACATGCGCGGAATGGCAGGTGGGTGTATAGGCCCCCGGCACTGCAAAAATGGCGACACGGCGGCCCGCCAATTTGTCTGATAATGCGACGGCCTCGGGGCCATTGTCGCCGATACGAACCAAACTTGCCTCTGGCAAGCGATCACCGACTGAAATCGTCATTTATTTTCCTTCTCTGCAATTGCGTTTTTCTGTCATTACAATATAGGCTGCGTCGAACAAGCATCCATAGGCGACAGGGTATAAATATGACGAAAACAGTAATCATAGGCGCAGGTCAAGCGGGATCAGCTGTGGCCGCAAAACTGCGCAATTCGGGCTATGCCGGCGATATTACATTGATTGGCGGCGAAACCGCCCCGCCCTATCAACGCCCGCCATTGTCGAAAAAATATATGATGGGCGATATGGACCTAGAACGCCTTTACCTGCGGCCCCTGGAATTTTACGCAGATCACAATATTGCATTGATGCTGGACACGCAGGTCACCGCCATAGATCGCGACACCAAAGTGGTACAGACATCTCAGGGCGATGTTGGCTATGATCACTTGGTTCTGACCACCGGATCATGGCCCCGCAAACTGCCTGAAAAAATTGGTGGTGCCTTGCAGGGGGTTTATGCCATGCGCGATTTGCGTGACGCGGATGCCTTGGCCCCTGAAATCCAACAGGGCGCGCGGTGTTTGATCATTGGTGGCGGCTATATCGGGCTTGAGGCCGCAGCCGTGGCCGCATCCAAGGGCGTGCAGGTCACATTGGTCGAAATGGCCGATCGCATATTGCAACGCGTCGCCGCCCCTCAGACATCCGATTATTTCCGCGCCTTGCATACCGCAAACGGCGTCGACATCCGCGAAGGCGTGGGATTGGATCATTTGATCGAAACCGATGGCCGCGTGACAGCGGCACAATTGACCGATGGCAGCACATTGGACATTGATTTCGCCGTTGTCGGCGTGGGGATTGCCCCCGCATCCGAATTGGCCGAGGCCGCCGGCCTAGACATCGAAAACGGCATTCGCGTCAATGAATTTGGCCAAACATCTGACCCTGCCATCTGGTCTGCGGGCGATTGCGCGTCCTTTCCCTATAAATCGGGGCGGATCCGATTGGAAAGCGTGCAGAACGCGATCGATCAGGCCGAAAATGTTGCCCTGAACATCATGGGGCAAAATGTGACCTATGTGCCGATGCCCTGGTTTTGGTCGGATCAATATGACACGAAATTGCAGATTGCGGGATTAAACACCGGCTATGACAGGGTCGTGTCGCGTGGGGATGCCGATGCGCCGTCATTTTGGTATTACCGTGATGGTGAATTGTTGGCGGTGGATGCCATCAATGACAGCCGATCCTATATGGTGGGCAAACGGTTGATTGAAATGGGCAAATCCCCGGATCCCGCCGTTATCGCAGACCCAGACACCAACCTGAAAGCCCTGTTAAAAGCGTGAGGATCATCGCCGGCACATACAAAGGCCGCGCATTGGCCGCCCTGGGCAAAGGGGACGCAGGCGCGCATCTGCGCCCCACCACTGACCGCGTACGCGAAAACATTTTCAACATTTTGTCCGGTGGGCGTTTTGGCGACCCGATTGATGGCGCGCGCGTGCTGGATTTGTTTGCAGGCACCGGTGCGCTGGCGCTGGAATCGCTGTCGCGTGGGGCACGTCAGGCAACGTTTGTGGACACGGGCCACAAATCGCTGGGCCTGATCCGCCAAAACATCGCCCTTTGTCAGGCGGCAGATCGGTGCACGATCAAGAAAATGGACGCGACCAAGCTGCCCGAAAATCCCGATGCGCCCTATGATCTGATTTTTCTAGATCCGCCCTATGGCAAAAAAATGGGCGAACGCGCGATTGCGCGGGCCATTTCTGGCGGTTGGATTGCCCCCAATGCCATAATCCTATGGGAAGAGGGCGGGGACATCACATGCCCCCCCGAACTGACCCAGTTGGATATGCGCAAATACGGCGACAGCCGTGCGTATTTTCTGGAATTCAACGCCTAGTCGTATGTGGGATGGAACCGGCCGCCGGGCGATAGGGTAAAGATTTCAAACCCGTCTGCCGTGACCCCGATCGAATGTTCAAACTGGGCCGATAAGGATTTATCGCGCGTCACGGCTGTCCATTCATCCGCCAGCACCTTGGTTTCGGGGCGACCCAAATTCACCATGGGTTCGATGGTGAAAAACATCCCCTCTTCTAACACTGCGCCGGTGCCGGGACGACCATAGTGCAATACATTGGGCGACGCATGGAACACGCGCCCCAACCCGTGGCCACAAAAATCACGCACAACGGACATACGCTGCGCCTCGACATAGGATTGAATGGCGTGGCCGATATCGCCAAATGTGGCCCCGGGGCGCACAATTTCGATACCTTTGAACAACGCGTCATGGGTCACCTGGATCAAACGTTCCGCTTTGCGTGACAGTTTGCCGGCCACATACATACGCGATGTATCGCCAAACCAACCGTCTACAATCACCGTGACATCAATATTCAAAATGTCACCATCTTTCAATTTCTTGTCGCCGGGAATGCCGTGGCACACAACATGGTTCACGCTGATACAGCTGGCATGTTGATACCCGCGGTATCCGATGGTGGCAGATGTCGCGCCATATTCGGTTGTCTTTTCTTCGATCAGACGGTCAATTTCGCCGGTGGTCTGGCCCGGAAATACATGCGCCGCGATATCATCCAAGATCTGTGCTGCCACTTGCCCAGCCTTGTGCATCCCCTGAAAATCAGAGGTATCATAGATATCAATTCCGTCGCGCGTTTTTCGTATTCCGTTCATCTTTCGTGACACGATAGCCGTCCTTGTTTTTCAAATGTCGATCTGCGCGGGGCTGACATATGGCACAGCCGTCCCCAGTGTTATCTGCTCAGCCGTAATGTGGGTGTCAAAGCACAAAACCTCAAGCCCCTTTTTTGTGGCCGCGGCCATCGCTGCCGCATAGGTTGGGTCGATATCTGCGGCAACACAGCAGGACGTACAATCGGTCCGCTGGATCAGGTACAGCAACACCGCACGATCCCCTTGGGTGATCTGGTCCGCCAAGGCGCCCAGATGTTTTGCCCCACGGGCTGTCACACTGTCCGGAAATTCGGCCACGCCTGCACGGCGGCTGAGTGTGACGGATTTCACCTCTAGGAAAATTTTGCCGCCTCGTTCGTCGGTTAACAGAAAATCAACACGCGATCCGTCGGCATATTTCACCTCCGCCTGAAAATGATCGCACTGGATTGGAATGTGACCCCGTTCCAACGCCTCTTTGACAACACGATTGGCGGCGGCGGTATCAATGCCGATCATTGTGCCATCGTCACGTTCGATCAACCGCCAAGCATATTTCAATTTCTTGCGCGGGTCATCATTGGGTTCCACCCAGACCCGCATGCCCGGCTGGATCAGGCCCATCATGGATCCGGGATTGGCGCAATGGGCGGTGACCACAGATCCATCCGACAACTGGACGTCTGCCAGAAACCGTTTATAGCGTTTGATCAAACGCGCAGGGATAAGGGGTGTTTGAAACTGCATAAAACTGGCCTATACCCTAAGCAAAGAAAAGAAAAGGCGAAAGCATGACACACCCCACCGCAGCTATGTTGGTCATTGGCGACGAAATTCTATCGGGCCGCACCCGTGATGCGAATATGCATTATCTGGCAGGCCAATTAACCGCCAAGGGCATCCCGTTAAAAGAGGTCCGCGTTGTGTCCGATGATGCCCCTGCAATCATTGATGCCGTGCGCGCGCTGTCTGCCCGATATGCGCATGTGTTCACATCCGGCGGTATTGGGCCAACGCATGACGACATTACAGCCGACTGTATCGCCGCCGCATTTGACCGCCATATCGATGTGCGCGCCGATGCCCGCCAGTTGTTGGCCGATTTCTATCGTGAAACGGGACGCGAATTAAATGATGCCCGTTTGCGGATGGCGCGCATTCCGGATGATGCCGTTTTGATCGATAACCCTGTGTCTGTCGCGCCCGGGTTTCAGTTGGAAAATGTCTATGTCATGGCGGGCGTGCCATCGGTGTTTCAGGCCATGGTTGCCAGCGTCCTTCCCCAACTGACTGGCGGTCAGCCACTCATTAGCGAAAGCTTGCGCATTCTAAAGGGCGAAGGCGATATTGCCGCGCCTTTGGGCGAATTGGCCGCACGATATGATGATTTGCAAATCGGGTCCTATCCCTTTCAGCAAGATGGGCGTTACGGCACAAATATCGTATTGCGTGGTACCGATCCCGAACGCCTGAACGCGGCATTGGCTGAACTGAAAACCTTTGCCGGGGATCTATAACATGTCGCTGTTCGATGTTGTTGATGCCACTTGGCCCGCGGCACAGATGATCCGCGATGGGGCATTTGTGCTGCGCAATGGACAGGGCGGCGGTAAACGGGTCAGCGCGGCCAGTCTGGTCGAAACAGATTTCAGCGATCCCGATATTGATCATGCCGAAACCGCCATGACCCGCATGGGCCAAGATGCCCTGTTCATGATCCGCAGCGCGGACACAGCATTAGACACAGCCTTGGCCCAGCGCGGGTATGATGTGATTGATCCCGTAAACCTATACTCCATCCCCGCCCAAGATTTGGCCCAGACCCGACCGCCCAAGGTGTGCATGTTTTCCGTTTGGCCCCGCCTTGCCATACAAGAGGACATCTGGGCCCGCGCCGGCATTGGCCCCGCCCGTTTGGCGGTGATGGACCGCGCCCAAGGCGCAAAAACAACCATTCTGGCGCGCTGGAATGACAAACCGGCGGGTACTGCCTATGTCGCGTGCCATGATCAAACGGCGATGCTGCATGCGCTGGAAATATTACCGGCCCATCAACGCCAAGGGTTGGGCCGCATCGTGATGAACCATGCCGCATTCTGGGCGCTGGATCAGGGCATGACCAAGGTTTCGGTGTTGTGTGTGGAAACAAATTTGGCGGCCAACGGTCTTTATTCTTCCCTAGGGATGAAAGTTGTGGAACATTACCATTATCGTATCAAAAGGACATGACATGACAGACCCCAAGGGCGTGACCGCATTAAATTTACCCGCGGTTGACCCATTGCCAGAACAAACGCAAAAATATTTCGATATTTGTCAGGATAAATTGGGCATGATCCCGAACGTGTTGCAGGCGCATGCCTTTGACATTGATAAACTGAATGCGTTTACGGGTCTGTATAACAATTTGATGCTGGCCCACAGCGGCCTGTCCAAATTGGAACGCGAAATGATCGCGGTTGTTGTGTCGTCAGTTAACAAGTGTTTTTATTGCCTAACAGCGCATGGTGCGGCGGTGCGCGAATTGTCTGGGGATCCGGTTTTGGGTGAAATGATGGTGATGAACTATCGCGTCGCCGATCTGACCCCTCGGCAGCGGGCAATGTTGGAATTTGCCGAAAAAATCACAATTTCCAGTCATACAATAACGGAATCGGATCGTCAGGCTTTAAGGGATGTGGGCTTGGAAGATCGGGACATTTGGGACATTGCCAATGTCGCGGGATTTTTCAATATGACCAATCGCGTTGCCAGTGCGGTCGATATGCGACCGAATGCAGAATATCACGCACAACATCGCTAAGTTTCTAGGGACCTTGGGCGTGATCGCGTTGATCGCGTCGTCGGCACAGGCCCAAACATCGCTTAGCCTACCCATCCCCGAGGGTGCGGTTCAAACAGACACACTGTCTGTTGCGAATACGGATTCGGTGATCCCTGTCGGCATCTGGGCCGCATCCACGGGCGTGCCCACCCGTATCGTGTCGGGCGCGTTGCAGCGACAGATCTATAAAATGCCCAAATCGGGACTGACGGAACAGCAAATCATCGCCCCTATGATCGATGCGCTAAAACTTTCCGGATTTGATCTGGTGTTTTCCTGTCAGGGTCTGCAATGCGGTGGGTTTGATTTCCACACCGCCGCACCCGTGGCAGCCCCGCCTGCCATTTTTGTTGATCTTAGATCCTTTGTCGCGATGACGTTGCGTGATGATCAGGGGGATCATATTTTTTGCGTGGTCAGCCACTTTGCATCCGATACATATATCCAAATTGACTATATGACCGCCCGTCAATTCGACATTTCCGGTGCATCCAGGGATATTGCATTACGTTTGCAATCCACATTGGATCGGTCGGACAACCCCCTAGATTACCCCAGAACCCTGGAACAGGGCGGGGCGATTATTCTATCGGATCTGACCTTTGACAGTGGGTCTGCCAAATTGGGGGATCAAGATTATGCCAGCCTGACAGCCTTGGCTGATTATTTAAAAACCCATCAAGACAGCAAAATTATTCTGATTGGCCATTCAGATGCCGTGGGCAGTTTGCAGGGTAATATCACCCTGTCGCAAAAACGCGCCGCATCCGTGCGCAGTCGATTGGTTGGGGATCACGGGATCAATCCCGACCGCATTGTGGCCCAAGGTGTGGGGTATTTGGCACCAATTGCGCCAAATACCAGCGATGAAAACCGCGACAAAAACCGTCGGGTTGAGGCGATTTTAGATCAAGATTAACCCAACCCCAGCGCCACGCGCAGGCCCTGATCAATGGCGCGTTTGGCGTCCAATTCCCCCGCCACATCCGCACCACCAATGATAATGGGGTCAATACCTGCCGCGACCAGCTGATCCGCCAGCGTCCGGTTTGACACCTGACCTGTACATAGAATTATCGTATCTGCGGGGTACACTTTAGCGTCAAGGCGATCCGGGCCATGGGTGACATGCAACCCCTGATCATCAATCTTTTCATAATTCACACCACCCGCCATCTGCACATTTTTCATGGCCAAAGTGGACCGGTGGATCCACCCTGTGGTTTTACCCAAACGTTTGCCGGGGCGTTCCGCCTTGCGCTGTAACAGGGTGACCGATCGTGCGGCCGGCGTTGGCGCGGGGCCGCTGGCCACCAATCCGCCGCGGTCTTGGGCGGGATCACCCACACCCCATTCCGTACGCCAATGTTCCAAATCAGGGGTCTGGGCCGTGGCCGGCGCATCATGGACCAAAAATTCCGACACATCGAACCCGATGCCGCCGGCCCCCACAACGACAACCTGTTTGCCTGCCGTTACACGGCCCTGCAAAATATCGGTATAGTGACACACACTGGGGTGATCCTGACCCGAGATCTGCGGATCGCGGGGATGCACGCCAGTTGCGACAATCACATCATCAAAGCCCTGCAAATCCGTAACCGTGGCCGCATGGCCCAGATGAACCGTTATGCCCAAGTCATCAATCATCGCCTTGAACCAATCGACCAGGCCCCAGAACTCTTCTTTGCCGGGGACCTGTTTGGCCATGTTCAGCTGGCCGCCGATTTTGTCAGACTGTTCAAACACGGTGACCTGATGGCCGATCTGTGCCGCCGTCATCGCCGCCGACACGCCGGCAGGACCCGCACCAACAATCGCAACGCGCCGCGGCGTATCAACGGGCGCTAGGGGCAATTCCGTTTCATAACAGGCCCGTGGATTGACCAGACAGGAACTGATTTTACCGCTGAACGTATGATCCAAACACGCTTGGTTACAGGCAATACAAGGGGCGATCAGATGGGACTGACCTGCGGCGGCTTTGGCCACGAAATCTGCGTCCGCCAAGAACGGGCGCGCCATGCTGACCATATCGGCGCAGCCTTCGGACAGGACCTGTTCGGCGACCTCAGGCGTGTTGATGCGGTTTGATGTGATCAGGGGGATCGACACCCTGCCCATCAATTTTTTTGTAACCCAAGCAAAGGCCGCGCGAGGCACGGATGTGGCGATGGTGGGAATGCGCGCTTCGTGCCAACCGATGCCAGTGTTGATCAGTGTGGCACCCGCCTGTTCAACCGCTTGGGCCAGCTGCACCACCTCATCATGGGTGGACCCGTTCGGGATCAGATCAATCATCGACAAACGGTACATGATAATGAAATTTTCACCCACGGCCGCGCGTGTGCGGCGCACGATTTCCACAGGCAACCGCATCCGGTTTTCATAGGATCCGCCCCAGTCATCCGTGCGGTGGTTGGTGTGTTTAACCAAGAATTGGTTGATAAAATACCCCTCGGACCCCATGATTTCGACACCGTCATAGCCCGCGCGCTGCGCCTGTTGGGCCGTCTGCACAATATCCGCGATTTGTTTTTCAATACCAGCCGCGTCCAATTCAGTCGGGACAAAGGGGGAAATGGGCGATTTGATCGGCGATGGCGCCACGCAGTCAGGCCCATAGGCATAACGGCCCGCGTGCAAAATCTGCATCACGATTTTACCATCGTTTTCATGCACCCGCGACGTCACAATCGCATGGTTTGCCACGTCTTGATCCGTATACAGCCCCGCCGCACCGGGGAAAACGCCGCCTTCGGGGTTGGGGGCAATGCCGCCTGTCACCATCAACCCAACACCGCCACGCGCGCGGGCTGCATAAAATTCCGCCACGCGTTCCCAGTTTTTGGTTTCCTCTAGATTTGTGTGCATGGACCCCATCATCACACGGTTTTTCAGTGTGGTATGGCCCAAATCCAAAGGTTGCAGCAGCGTCGGATATTGATGTGTCATTCGATTTCACCCTATTGCACGAATTTCACACAACTATGAACAAACGCCGCCCTGATGTCATTGATAACGCGGCGGCACATCCGATCAAAATTGCCCCCGCGGGCGGCGCAGCAGGGTCATATCGTTCAAAACAATGCGATTTTTTTGCGGGTTTGCAATCATGATATCCAGCCAGATTTTTGAAAACGCACCCACATCAAAGGCGTGAAACCCCAGATCAAAGATCACACAATGATGCCCCCCGCCAGTTTCGACCATTTGCGTAAATTTCGCAACCGATGCGCCATATTTCACATTAAGCCGCAGATAAAACGTCACCAGATCATCCACAGTTGCCACAAGATCGCATTGAAACAACGTGTATTTGGTCATCGCCTTCACCGCAGTTTCGGGTGCGGCGAAAGACAGCGACAAAAATTCGCCCGCAACTGCAGTCATGGCCAAACCCAGCCCAATCGGACCCGATTCCGTCACAGGCCTATCCGCGAAAACGCCGATCTGATCGCCCGCGCCGCCCAAATATAATTTGACCGATGGCCCGATATCCACACCAGATCGGGGCGAGGATGTTTCGGCAATTGCGCCGGCGCGGTAAAATTCAGCCGCACGCCATGCCCAATCGCAATTCAGCGGCAATGCACCCTGACCTGCGGTCATCAATGATTTTTGACCATCAAATTCCCCCAGATCGAAAATGCCATAGGGGGGCTGTGACACTGCATCTGACATCGGGTTTCTTTCTTGATCAAACAACGGGCCGATTATGGCCTATATTTTGGCCTAGGCCAAGGCTGCGTCATTGGCAGATATGCGGCGCGTTGCCCAGTGTCGGCAATGCCCCAGGACAATCCGCCAAACACCTGCTGCGCCGTTGTCTGCGACACGGTCTTACCAGGGGCGCTGTATAAATTTGCCAAAACCAGATAGCCCTGATCATAGGCGACCATGCGCCAAAAAGTTTGATCCACGGGCTGCATCAAATGTAAATCTGAATTTTTCAACTGCACCAATTTCATCTGACCGTCGGACAGACGCGTGATCACCTGATCCGTTGGCGTTTCGGGATCCGGCAAGGCCCCCACAGACACCGCAGACATGCGGCGCAACGCGACGGTCAAAACCGTTTTTCCCGTATCCTGACAGGGCGAAAACGCGGCAAAGACCAAACTGGATTGCGATTTTGTCAACTCGGGTCGGGCGCAATATCCGCGGGGCGCATCAATCACCAACCCATTCGACACTGTGATTTGGCGCGGCAGCGATTGGGCGTTCGGGATGACCCCATCCAACATCCCCCCGCATCCCGCCAGGACCATCGAGGCCATCAGGACCATGCCTGACAAAATGCGCATCCCAAATGACATCGTATCGCCACCCCTAATTCGTTGTTCATCGCAAATTTAATCTGCGTATCGGGCAAACACCAATTCCCGAAACGGGACACAAACGACCGCGAAACGCCCAAGCCTTGGCAAACGGCGTCACAGCATCAGTAATCACAACATCCCCCCACAAGGTCAATCAAAATTGCCCGAAATCCGGCCCTTTGTTTGATATTTCCCGTGTATTTGGGTCATTTTACATCAGGTTCAGAATTGCAATTTCAACGCAACCCCCTTATTTGGAATAAAACGCCACGGGAAACAGAAAGCGACGTTTATGAACTGGATCACCAACTATGTCCGCCCCCGCATCAACTCAATCTTTTCGCGCCGCGAGGTGCCGGAAAATTTGTGGACGAAATGCGATGAATGCGGAACCATGCTGTTTCACCGCGAATTGTCGGACAATCTGAACGTCTGCACCCATTGCGATCATCACATGGCGATCACACCGCGCGATCGGTTTAATGCCTTGTTCGATGGCGGCATTTTCGTCGAGGTCAAGGTCCCCGAACCCATCACCGACCCCTTGCAGTTCAAGGATCAGAAAAAATATCCCGAACGCATGAAAGCGGCCCAGAAAAAAACCACCGAGAAAGAGGCGATGTTGGTGGCCGAAGGCGAAATCGGCCGCACCCCCATCGTGGCCGCCGCCCAGGATTTCGGGTTTATGGGCGGATCCATGGGCATGTATGTGGGCAATGCCATTATCGCAGCAGCCGAACGCGCGGTTGCCCTAAAACGCCCCTTGGTTTTGTTTTCCGCAGCCGGTGGTGCGCGCATGCAAGAGGGCATTCTAAGCCTGATGCAAATGCCCCGCACGACCGTTGCCGTCCAAATGCTGAAAGAGGCGGGCCTGCCCTATATCGTCGTTCTAACCCATCCAACAACGGGCGGCGTCACGGCATCCTATGCCATGTTGGGCGACGTCCAAATCGCAGAACCCAATGCGCTGATTTGTTTTGCCGGTCCGCGCGTGATCGAACAAACCATCCGCGAAAAATTACCCGAAGGGTTCCAGCGTGCTGAATATCTGCTAGATCACGGGATGTTGGATCGCGTCACACCGCGCACCCAATTGCGCGACGAATTGATCACAATCATCCGCATGCTGACCAACCAACCCCCCGCGGTCAAGGGCGACCTGCCCGCGCCAGATGAAACCGCATCACAGCCTGCCACCGAACAGGCCGAACAGACGGACAAAAATGACTGACATCACATCTGACGCCATTTTGGATCGCATGATGGCACTGCACCCCAAGGTGATTGATTTGACCTTGGATCGGGTTTGGCGTTTGCTGGGGGCATTGGACCACCCACAAAACGCCCTGCCTCCGGTAATTCATATCGCCGGCACCAATGGCAAAGGATCGACCCAGGCGATGATCCGCGCCGGGCTTGAGGCGGCGGGACAACGTGTCCACGCCTATACATCACCGCATTTGGCGCGATTTCACGAACGCATTCGACTGGCGGGTGACTTGATTGCAGAATCGCATCTGACGGAAATTCTGGACGAATGCTACGCAAAAAATAATCGCGAAAATATCACCTATTTCGAAATCACCACCTGCGCCGCACTGCTGGCTATGGCGCGCACACCCGCCGACTATACCCTGCTTGAGGTGGGGCTGGGCGGGCGATTGGACGCCACGAATGTGGTGGACAAACCCGCTGTGACCATCATCACCCCCGTTTCCATGGATCACGAAGGGTTCTTGGGCGACACATTGGCCAAAATCGCATCGGAAAAGGCCGGCATCATCAAACGCGGCGTTCCCGTGATCGTTGGCCCGCAACAGCCCGAAGCGATGGAGGTCATCGAACAAACGGCCGCGCGGTTGGGCGCCCCTATTTTGGCCTATGGCCAACACTGGCACGTCGGGCGCGAAGGCGACCGTTTGGTGTACCAGGATGAAACCGGGCTGGTCGATGTCGCCCTGCCCAATTTGCCAGGCGCACATCAGTATGAAAATGCAGGCGCGGCCATTGCGGCACTGCGGTATTTGGGATTTGATGACACCGCATTTGATGGGGCCGTCACCCGTGCATTTTGGCCTGCGCGCATGCAAAAATTGGCCCACGGCCCCGTGATCGATGCCGCCCCAAATTGTGAAATCTGGTTGGATGGCGGGCACAACCCCGCCGCAGGTCAGGCCATTGCCGATCATCTAAAAACATTGCCCGAACGCCCCACCTATATGGTCTGTGGCATGTTGAATACCAAGGATATCCAAGGCTATCTGCGCCCCATGGCCGACAGCGCCCGTCACCTGTTTGCCGTATCCATCCCGGGCGAGGCAAACACACTGCCCGCAGAGCAAACCGCGCAGGCCGCGCTGGCCTGTGGCCTGCCCGCGACCAGTGCGGACACCGTTCTAGATGCGGTCAAACAGATTAACGCAACTGATCCAAATGCACGCATTTTGATCTGTGGATCGCTATATTTGGCCGGAAATATCCTAAAAACGCACGAATAACCGGATTTTCGATAGAAAACGAATCGCGATTCTTGACTGATTCGCATTCACCTGCGTATAGTGATTCGCAAGCAGTGATGTATGCGAGCAGTATTTGCATCACGGCTTATGGTTACGGGTGCATACAGGCATAATTGGCCCAGTTCCTAGCGGGACTGGGCCTTATAATTTTCTTGGCTAGTCTAATTGCCCCAATCGGCGGCCTGCATTTCGCGCAAACGGCTGGCGGTGCGTTCAAATTCGAACACGCCCTCGCCCTCAAGGTACAGCATTTCGGGCCGCGCGGCGGCAGAACAAATCACCTTGGTCTTGGCCTCATATAGTGCATCAATCAGCGTGACAAAGCGTTTTAATTCGTTGAAATTGCTGCGCCCCATCTGGGGAATATCATCAATCATGATGACACGCACGGTCTGCGCAATCGCCAAATAATCCCCCGGCCCCAGCATTTGACCGCAAAGATCAAAAAACGAAAACCGCGCCACACCATTGTGGAACTGCGGAAAAATCAGGTCGCGGCCCTTGTGCACCAATCGGAATTCGTGCCCCTGCCCACCCGACAAATCGTGCCAAATTTCATGCATTTTTTGGCGGGTTTCGGGGTTTAGCGGCATGAAATACCGGTCTTCGCCAGATAGGCGATCTTGGCGGTAATCTGTTTCACTGCGCATTTCATGCACCACCAATTTATCGCAGATCAAATCGATAAAGGGTAAAAACAGCTGCCGGTTCAGGCCATCTTTGTATAGGTCTTGCGGGATGCGATTGGATGTGGTGACGACAACCACACCCGCCTGGAACAGTTTTTCAAACAGGCGCCCCACGATCATGGCGTCCGCGATATCCTTGATCTGCATTTCATCAAAGGCCAAGACACGCACCTGATCAATAACCGCCTGCGCCACAGGGGCCAAGGCATCCGCAATTTCGCGTTGGCGCGCCTGATGCAGGGCGTTTTGGATTTCTTGCATGAATTCGTGAAAATGCACGCGGCGGACGGGCACTGTCAGACTGTCGACAAATAAATCCATCAACATAGATTTGCCGCGCCCGACTCCGCCCCACAGATACAGGCCCTTGGGCGGTGGGGGCGCTTTGCGAAACAATCCACGTTTAACGGGGGTTTCGACCGCTTGGCGGATGCGTTCAAATTCGGGCAACACGGCCCGCTGCACGGGATCATCGCGCAAAATACCTTGCGCGACACGATCATTATATAGCGCCACAATATCCGTCATAACCGATGCATACCCCGTGCCCTTGCCCAAGAAAAGAGTGTATTGAAAACATTATTTGAATTGACGCACCAGCGCGAACACACATACTGGCTGCGAAAGGATACCCCAATGACCAAAACGCCTCTGTTTACGCCTGTGTTAATCGTTGGCTGCGTGATTATCATGGTCAGCTTTGCCGTTCGTGCATCGTTTGGGGTGTTTCAAATTCCGATTGCACATGAATTTGGCTGGCTGCGTGCTGATTTTTCGCTGGCGATTGCGATCCAGAACTTGGCTTGGGGGATTGGTCAGCCGCTGTTCGGCGCAATGGCGGAAAAAATGGGCGATCGCCGCGCCATTATTTTTGGTGCGTTGATTTATGCGGCGGGGCTGGTGTTGTCGTCCTTTGCTGTGACGCCCAGCGCGCATCAGTTTTACGAAATCTTGGTGGGATTTGGCGTGGCTGGCACGGGGTTTGGTGTTATTTTGGCCGTGGTGGGACGGGCCAGCAGCGATGAAAACCGGTCCATGTCGCTGGCCATCGCCACTGCCGCGGGCAGTGCGGGGCAGGTTTTTGGTGCGCCGACGGCGGAATATTTACTGACCTTTATGGCCTGGCAGAATGTCTTTGTGGTCTTTGCCGCCGCGATATTGGCCACGCTGATGCTGTTGCCCGCCATGCGCGCCCCGCAGGTGGCCGATAAATCGCAATTGGATGCCAGCATGGGCCAAATCCTGAAAACCGCGATCAAAGATCCCACCTATACGATGATATTCCTTGGGTTTTTTAGCTGCGGGTATCAGCTGGCCTTTGTCACTGCGCATTTTCCCGCCTTTGTCACCGAAATGTGTGGGCCGATCCTGCCTGGCGGCATGTTGGACAGTATCGGTATCAGAAGCACATCGGCGCTGGGGGCGGTGGCCATTTCCCTGATCGGTCTGGCCAATATCGCAGGCACATTGACCGCGGGATATTTGGGCAAACGATATTCCAAGAAATATTTGCTGGCGGGGATTTATTTTGGGCGCACGGTGATTGCAGCGTGGTTTATCGCGACGCCCATGACGCCAACAACCGTTTTGATATTTTCGGCCCTTATGGGGTCATTGTGGTTGGCAACCGTTCCCCTGACCAGCGGATTGATCGCGCATATCTATGGCCTGCGCTATATGGGGACGCTGTACGGGATCGTGTTTTTTTCCCACCAGCTGGGCAGTTTCATGGGCGTCTGGCTGGGCGGCAGAATGTACGACATCTACGGCAGCTATACGGCCGTTTGGTGGGTGGGCGTGGGTGTCGGCGCGTTCAGTGCGCTGATCCATTTGCCCGTGCGTGAACGGCCTGCGACCTTAACGCCCGCGTAAATCCATCGCGGCCACGACATCATCGGTATGGGTATAGGTCACGCCATGCCCTGCACCCGCCATAATGTGATGGGTGACATTCGGGTTCCAGGCAGACAGCCGATCCTTGCACGACAACGGGATGACATCGTCACATTCGCCCCACACTGCGATCACGCGGGTGTGTGCATCCCGCAATCTGTTATGGTCCTGTTCCGTGGTGGCCGACAGGGCCCCGCGAATGGATGCCAAAACCGACGGGATGAAACCACGGTACAGCAATTCCCTCTGTTGACGATCAATGATAAAGGGAACCGAACTGGGCAAGGGACGCTCGGCCTGGGTGCCGTGCAGGTGTTGACGCGGATATCCAAGCGCAAACAACCATGGCCCAACAACCGGCACGCGCAGACAAAATTTGGTCAAGGCCCCCAATTCATGCCCCATTCCCGCAGGCGCCAGTAACACCAATGTCTTGATCCGGTCAGGGTGATCCGCGGCAAAGGCCGTCACCACCCATCCCCCCATGGAATAGCCCACCAAATCAAACTGGCCCTCAATCCCCAGCGCGTCCAGTAATTCCAACAGGTTCTGGGTGAAAAAACTGCGGCCTTGGGGGACCGATGGACGATCAGAATATCCCCGTCCGAAATGATCATAGGTCAGCACCCGATACCCCTGCGCGACCAAACGGTCGGCCACCCCTTCGAACACGAATGACGGGGTGGTTAACCCATGAACGCAGACGGCCAAGGGGCCATTTTCGGGGCCATAAAACCGGTAGTGTACCGTCCCATGGCGCAGGTTTACAAATTCACCCGGTGCGTCCGCACGCGCCGCCGCATCCATTGGCAAACGCCGATATTCGCGCCATTTGGGATAGGCCGCCAAACCCGCAACACCTGCCAAACAGGCCCCTAGAATGATATCAAGCATGTTTTTTCCGATACGCGTTCAGAACATAGGCCGCAGTCATCAAATCCAAATGCGCCCCCCCGCCATTTTTGAACAGCGTGATTTGATCATCACTGTCACGATGAAACAGGTCGGGCGCATAATAATCTGCCACGATATCATTGGCCGAAATCACCCCATTCGCAATCGGGATTTTCAATTCGCCAATGTGGTCGACCGTGGTGTCCAGGCTGTCGACAAAAATATCCGCGCGCTGCAGCGCCAAATCGTCCGCTTCGCGCATGTCGGGGCGATAGGCGCCGATCAGGTCCAAATGCTGACCGGGCTGCAGCCACGCGCCCTGGATCAGGGGATCTGTGGTCATCGTAGCGCTGGTTATGATATCCGCTTGGGCCACGGCGGTTTCCAGATCGGTGCAGGCCGTGGTGCGGTCAAATTCAGCGGCAAAGCGCTGTGCCGCATCCGGCGAACGGTTCCACACCAAAAATTCAGCATCCGGAAAACCCGCGCCATAGGCCGCACGCAACGACCGGCCCACTGTGCCGGCCCCAACGATCAGAATTGTGCGGCTGTCCCGACGGGCCAAACGCAGCGCCGCGCACAGGCTGTCGCCCGCGGTTTTCCATTTGGTGATCAGGTGGAAATCGATCAATGCGTCAAGTTCGCCAGTGTCATTGGAATAAAGCGTCACGCCACCATTGATCATGGGCCGCCCTTGGGTCGGATTATCCGGGAACACGGTGGCCGATTTCACGGCCAACCCCAACCCGTCAATCCAAGCCGCACGGTTTAACAACGTATCTTTGCCGCGGTATAAAAATGTGTCCGCAATTTCCGCCTTGGGCAGGGTATGACCATCGCGCAGAGCTTGGGCCAAGGCCAGCCAATCCATAACCTGTTCGCCGTCTTGAAATGAAATCTGTTCCATTATGCTGCCTCTTGCGGTGTTAATAATCCATGTTGGATCAGGCAATCGGCCCAACCCTGCGGTGTTTCAAACAGGTGTGTGTGCCAGCCACGATCCCGCGCTGTTGCGATGTTATCGGCCAAATCATCGGCAAACAACAGGTCAGCCCCCTGCAATCCGCTGTCGGTTTCCAATGCGGCATAGATGTCATGATCCGGCTTGATCAGCCCCAGACGACCCGAGATATAGGCACGGTCAAATTCCAACAAAAACGGATACCTCTGCGCTGCAATGTCAAAGGTATCTCGGCCAAAATTCGACAGGGCGAACACGGGTATACCCCGCGCCCGTAACGCCCGCAGCAACCGTACCGAATGGGGGATTTCGGGTTCGACCATATCGGCCCAATGATCGCGCCACATCCGACATTCATCGGCCCATTGGGGATAATCGCGGATCATGGCCTGCACCACGGCATCCAAACTTTCGCCGCGGTCCAATTCTTTGTTATAGTCAAAGACGGGCACCCGATCGAAAAATGCACGTCTGCGCGGTGCACCGATCAAACGATCGTATACCCCCAAGGGGTTCCACGAAATCAAAACGTTCCCAATATCAAATACGACCGCCTTGACCATGTGTCCCCCTTGGATTGATGTTATTTTTTCTTGGCCTTTTTGGCATCAACCTTGAATTCTTGGGGTATGGGCATTCGGTTAAATGCATCTAACCCCGCGATTTTATAGGCTTCGGCCAGTGTAGGATAGTTAAAGGTGTTTTCGATGAAATAATCAACCGTCCCCTTTAGGTTCATCACGGCCTGCCCGATGTGGATCAATTCGGTGGCACCTTCGCCGACGATTTGTACGCCCAACAACCGGCGGGTTTTCAGGCTGACCAGCATTTTCAGCATGCCGTGTTCCACGCCCATAATATGCCCGCGCGATGTTTCCCGAAACCGGGCCACGCCCACTTCGTAGGCGATGTCGCGTTCTTTCAGTTCCTCCTCTGACATGCCGCAGGTGGAAATTTCAGGAACGGAATAAATGCCATAGGGGAACCATGGGCTTTCTTTTAATGTCGGGGTGTCCAAGGCATGACAGGCGGCGATACGGCCCTGTTGCAGCGATGTTGACGCCAAACTGGGGTGGCCAATCACATCACCCGTTGCATAGATATGCGGCACCTTGGTTTGATATGTGGCGCGATCCACCTCAATCCGGCCGCGGTGGTCCGTTTCGACACCCACCGACTGCAAATTCAGTTTTTGCGTGGCCCCCATGCGACCGGCGGCAAATAACAACATTTCAGATCGCACATGGCGGCCATTTTCTAACGATACCTCAACATGGGTGCCGCCATCTTCGATTTTTTCGACCCCCGACCCCAACCGCAGATCAACGCCATTTTCCGCGATATGATGGGCAAATTCGCGAATGGTACCGGTGTCGATGAAATCCAGAAAACTGTCGCGCGGTTCGATCAATGTCACACGAATATCCAGCGCGGCGAACATGGTGGCATATTCAACGCCAATGACGCCCGCCCCAATCACGGTCAGCGATCGTGGCAGATGATCAATTTCCAGAAATTCGTCACTGTCCAGAATGGTTGTGCCGTTGAATGGCACCCAGTCAGGGCGGAATGTTTTTGTGCCCGTTGCGATCAGGAATTTATCCGCTGTTAGGCGCGTAGCTTCGCCGGCTTCGGTGGAAACGCACAATTCGTTTGGACCCTCAAACCGCGCCAATCCCAGCAGCGTTTCGACATAATTGCGGTTGAACTGGTGTTCCAGCACGTCCACTTCGTAATCCAGTGTCTTGTGCAACCGCGCCTTTAGATCTTCGGCGACAATCGCATCCTTGACGCGATAGGATCGGCCGTAAAAACTGCGTTCGCGCCAACCGGTCAGGTTCAACACCGTTTCGCGCAGGGTTTTTGACGGGATCGTGCCGGTGTGAACCGATACGCCGCCCAAGCGGTCTTTGCGGTCCACAACCAACACGCGGCGTTTTAATTTACCGGCCTGAATGGCGGCTGCGCGACCCGATGGGCCGCTGCCGATCACGACCAAATCATAATGGGGCAGTGTTTCTGTCATTTACGTGTTCCTATGTTTACATCAGGCAAACGGCGCAATCATTCATCACTATAGAGCGCATCTGCGTGGAACGTGATGTGGTCTTGCATAAAGCTGGACACAAAGAAGTAGCTGTGATCATAGCCCGGCTGCAATCTAAATGTGCCCTGATGGCGGCGTTCGGCGGCCGCCTGCATCAAGGCCTCGGGGCGCAGCAGGTCGATAAATTGATCATTCGTCCCCCAGTCCACCAACATTGGAATATTGCACCCACCAGCCCGCATTTGCACGCTGGCATCGTGCCGCTGCCAAGTGGTTTCATCATCGCCCAGATAGGCCGCCAACTGTTTACGGCCCCAATCGGCCCCCGTTGGATTTGAAATCGGCGCAAAGGCTGACACAGATTTGAACCGATCCGGCAACCCCATCGCCAGGGTCAGCGCGCCATGCCCGCCCATCGAATGGCCCGTGATGGATTGACGATCCAGATCAACCGCGAAATGTTCGCCAATCAGGTTGGGCAGTTCCTCTGCGATATAATCCCACATTTGGAAATGTTTGGCCCAAGGATCCTGTGTTGCATTGACGTAAAACCCAGCCCCCTGACCCAGATCATAGGCATCATCATCCGCCACACCATCGCCGCGCGGGGATGTATCGGGAAACACCAATGCGATGCCCGCCTGTTCGGCCCAGGCCTGTGCGCCTGCCTTGACCATGGCGTTTTCGTGGGTGCATGTCAGACCCGACAAATACCACAAAACTGGAACCGACATATCCCGCGCCAGTGATGGCAAAAACAGACCAAAGGTCATGTCACAATTAGTAGTTTGGGAGGCGTGGCGATAAACGCCCTGCACACCGTCAAAACACTTGTTTTCTGAAATCGTTTCCATATCAAATCCCTTTCTCGTGTCGCAGATGCGAATTTATCCCATGGCTAACGCATAGCCGGTTTCCCGCGCAACCCATCAAACGGCATTTTCAGGAATAAAGCGGCGTGACCCAAGCAATCACCATCGAAACGGTAACAATACTCAGCGCGGTTGAAATCAGAATACTGGCCGACACCCGTTGCGGGGCCACGCCATAATGCTGCGCAATCATATAGATATTTCCCGCCACCGGCAGGGAACAGGCCGCAATCATCACCGCAGCTGCATAGGGATCAACATCGAACAGGGCCAGTGCGAAATAGGCAACAACCAGCGGATGCAGCACCAGTTTACAAAACGACAACCACCCCGCAACCTGCACCCGTTCGGCCGATTTACTGGCCAAGGATGCCCCAATCGCAAACAACGCCCCCGGTGTGGCCGCCGATCCCAGCATCGTCATAAATTCATTCAGCGGTGCAGGAATGGGAATTTCCATCGCGGACCACGACAGTCCCAAAATGATGGACACAATCATCGGATTACGGATCAACCCCATAAACAGGGTGCGGAAAATCCCGATACTCATCCGGCCATCGCGCGATCCCACAATTATCATGACGACCAACGATCCAAAGACCAGCAAATCGACGGCCAACACCATCATGACATGGCCCACAGCCGCCTCGCCCATCAACAGGGCCAACATCGGGATGCCCAGAAACCCGACATTGCCAATGACGGAACATTGCGCCTCAATCGCGGCCTCGGCCATCGGTTTTTTGCGAAACACCGCAACAGCCGTGGCCAAAACATAAACGACCAAAGACCCATACAGATAGGCCTGCATAAATTGCCAATCCAGCAATTCACCCAGCGACAGGTTCGATGAAAATTTGAACAACATCGCCGACAGCGCAAAGTAAAAGATAAATTTCGTCAGATAGGCGGTCGCCTCTTGCGTGAAAAACCGCGTGCGCCCCGCCCAATACCCAACGGCAATCAGCGCAAAGAAAGGCACAGTTTTCAGAAAAATATCATACATGCAGACAGGCTTATCACCTAAAAATTTGCCGTCAATCTATATTCGCATCTAACCCGATCCAATCAAAACACCCGCGGCAAATACCATGGCCCCACCCAACACAACCTGAAACGCCGCACGGAAAAACGGGGTGTCCATGAATTTGTTCTGGATCCACGCAATCGCCCATAATTCAATGAATACAATGACAAATGCTGTAATCGTCGCGGTCCAGAAATGCGGTATCAAATATGGCAGCGCATGCCCCAACCCGCCAACGGTTGTCATAACCCCCGAGGCAACACCCCGTTTCCAGGGCGATCCGCGCCCCGACAATGATCCATCATCCGACGCCGCTTCGGTAAAGCCCATCGAAATCCCCGCGCCAACCGACGCTGCAAGCCCCACCAAAAATGTGGTCCATGTATCCTGGGTCGCAAAAGCGGTCGCAAAAATGGGGGCCAATGTGGACACAGACCCATCCATTAAACCGGCCAACCCCGGCTGCACCCAGGTCAGCACAAATTGCCGCTTGGCATCGGCATCCTCAGCCTCGGCATCGGGCGATGTGGACAGGCTATCCACCATATCTTGGGCATGGGTCGCATGATTGGTTTCCGCCGCCGCCAAATCGCCCAATAATTTCCGCGTCTGCGGATCTTGGGTCCGCGCAGCAGCCTGCAGGTAAAATGCTTCGGCCGTGCGTTCCATATGGGCCGCCTCGCCGCGGATTTGGTCCAATGTCAGATTGTGGGCCAACCACATCGGTTTGCGCGCATAAAATCCCGCCACATGTTCGCGGCGGATCAGTGGAATCACATCCCCAAATCGCGCAGCATGCTGATCAATCAATCGACGGCGATGGCCATCCTCTTCGATGGCCATTTTTTCAAATATTTCGGCCGTGTGCGGAAAATCGACACGCAACATCTGCGCAAAACTGCGATAGATGCGGGCGTCATCCTCTTCTGCGGAAATGGCCAAGGCCAAAATTTCCTGCTCGGTCAAATCGCGAAACCGCCGTCGTCCCATAGAAAATCGCATAAGGGCTTCCTTAGTTTAGAATTATTCTAATATAATAGGCGCCTGTGATAAAACTTTCAATCCCCCGCATCAGGTTCTATAGTCCCTAGCTGAAAGGACAGTCCATGAACGCACCCCCCCCCACCCAGAAAAAAGGCCGCAAAGTCGACCAAGTGTTGCAGGGTGCGCGTGATATATTTTTGACGCAGGGGTTTGCAAACGCGAATATGGATGCCATCGCCAAATTGGCCCAAGTGTCCAAAGCCACCGTTTACAGTTACTTTCCAGACAAACAGTCCCTCTTTATCGAGGTGGTCAAAAACGAATGCGCCCAGAAAACCGATTTCGCGCTTGAGGCAATCAACCACAACGCCCATATCGAACGCGTTCTAATCCAGGCAGCAAATCACATCATCCGCTTTATGCTGTCCGATTTTTCCCTACGCGTGTTTCGCATTTGCGTGGCCGAGGCTGACCGTTTTCCCGAACTGGGCCAACATTTCTATCAAAACGGCCCACAACTTGGGCAACGCACCCTCTGCACCCTGTTCCAATCGGCCATCGAACGCGGCGAATTGGCAATCAAGGACAAAACACTAGCCGCAGATCAATTCATCGAACTGTGCAAAGCGGACCTTTGGGCGCGCAGCATTTTGGGCATTACGGCCGAATTTGACGACACCGAAATCGAACGCGTTGCATCAGGCGCGGTCGAAACCTTTATGGCCCGATACGCAGCCCCAACATCATAACCTGCGATACATCACCAACGCATCCACAAACCCCTGCTTCGGGTGCTCAAACGCTGCAGGCAACCGTCCGACAATATCAAACCCATGGGCCTGCCAAATCGCAATCGCACGCACGTTTGTAGAGACGACAAAATTATACTGCATGGCACGAAACCCTAATTTCGGCGCCAATTCCAACGAATGTTGCAACATGCCCCGCGCAATCCCCATCCCGCGCGCGTCGGGATGGGTCATGTAACCACAATTACACACATGCGCGCCCCCGCCCGCTTGGTTTGCACGAATGTAATATGTCCCGACAACACGGCCAGCCACTTCCGCCACAAACACCCGTTTTGCAGCATCAAACCAATAGGCCAAGGCATCCTCACGCGAAATATCCGCATCCACGGTATAGGTATCGCCTGCCCGAAACACGGGCTCTAAAATCTCCCATACCGCCACCCTATCCTCAGGTGCAGCAGATCGTATCACAGGCCCTGTCATCATTTTTTGTCTAAAAATATCCTCGCCGAAGGCATTGGCGCGTCAGCGCCAATACCATTCCGACCAATCAATAGACCACAACAGAACGAATGCTTTCGCCCGCGTGCATCAAATCAAACCCCTTGTTGATCTCATCCAGCGACAGCGTGTGGGTGATCATTGGATCAATTTCAATCTTGCCGTCCATGTACCAATCAACAATCTGCGGCACATCCGTACGCCCGCGCGCGCCGCCAAAGGCTGTGCCGCGCCAAACGCGGCCGGTGACCAATTGGAACGGACGGGTTGAAATTTCCGCACCTGCGGGGGCCACGCCGATGATGATGCTTTCGCCCCAACCCTTGTGGGCCGATTCCAATGCGGCACGCATGACCTGCACATTACCAGTGGCATCAAACGTGTAATCTGCCCCACCCTTGGTCAGGTTTACCAGATAGGGAACCAGATCGCCCTCAACCTCGGATGGGTTTACAAAATGCGTCATGCCGAACCGCTCGGCCATCGCCTTTTTGTCGTTATTCAGATCAACGCCAACAATCTGATCGGCGCCCGCCAAACGCAGACCTTGGATCACGTTCAAACCGATACCCCCCAAACCGAACACAATCGCGCGGCTGCCGATTTCAACTTTGGCCGTGTTGATCACCGCGCCAATACCCGTGGTCACGCCACATCCGATATAACAGACCTTGTCAAAGGGGGCATCGGGGCGAATTTTGGCCAGTGCGATTTCGGGCAAAACCGTATGGTTCGAAAACGTCGAACATCCCATGTAATGCAGGATCGGCGTCCCATCCAACATGCTAAACCGGCTGGTGCCATCGGGCATGACACCGCGACCTTGGGTTTCACGAATGGCCTGACACAGGTTTGTTTTCGGATGCAAACAATATTCGCACTGACGACATTCAGGCGTGTACAACGGGATCACATGGTCGCCCACTTTCAGATCTTTGACACCTGGGCCAACCTCGACCACAACGCCTGCCCCTTCGTGGCCCAAAATGGCTGGAAACATCCCTTCGGGGTCAGCACCCGACAGGGTAAATTCATCTGTGTGACAGATGCCCGTTGCCTTTATTTCCACCAAAACCTCGCCCTCTTTCGGGCCGTCTAGGTTCACTTCCATAACTTCAAGAGGTTTGCCAGCCTGCAAGGCCACTGCTGCACGTGTCCGCATAATATATCTCCCAATTAATGGGGGCAGACTGCGCCAATTTTCCCCCTGACGCAAGTCAGGTCGCGGCAAATTAGGTGCAATTTGCGCAGGATCACGCCAAACCCGGCCCTGCGCAGGTGTTTATTTTTTCATCCGATACGCTTTGTGGCAGGCCGAACAGGCCGCACCGATGTTGCCCATTCCTGCCCGCAGACTGTCCAGGGATGAAACATCCCATCCCTCGGCCGCAAAGGTCAGATCATCGGATTTCGACACAAAGTCATCCCAGTTTTCCCAAATCGCAGGCAGGGCCTCTGACTTGGGGTCGCTAACGTTTGCCTCAAACACGGCGGCGGTGCGTTCGCTGGCATCCAGCAAACTGGCGACCGCGGCCTGGGCCACCGCGGCATCAAAGTCCACCGCACCCTTGGCCATGCCACCCAATGGGGCCATCGCCTCTTTGATCTGGATCATGACCGCCATGCGCGCGGCCACGTCTGCGGGCAGACCAGCCGTATCCTCATGCGCCATGGATTGCGTAACTGGTATTGCCGCGATCAATCCAACGGCTATCATCATGTTCTTTGCCTTGAATAGTGTCATCCGAATCTCCTAACTAGCTATAGGTGGAATATAATCCTGAATTGAAAAATATCAGATGACATCTTTGTGACGGGAAAATCTATCAGCAATACGGACGAAACGATACGAATTATTCAAATAACTATCCATAGGGGTATATATGTTCAAGTGGCGGCACCGCCTATCCTGAACCTTGGACATCGTCCGGGATGCAACACATGAATGACACCTTACAAAATGATACGTTCTCGATCGAAGATCGCGGCGACAGCGTATCCAGAGCACTGGTTGTGTTCTGGTTGATTGTGCTTTGCATCTGGGGGCCGGTGAACTGGTTTTTGAATGCCCCGATTTTAACGGCATCCTCTGCTGTTATGTTTGTTGTGTTTTTGATTGCCTATGGTTTGCATCATATCCAGCGGCATCGCGTGGCCAAAGCGTTGTGGATGGGCGTTGGCTGCGTCTATCTGTTTATTGTCAAACAATTGATCCCCGATTTCGGGGGTATGAATTTTTTGCTGATTGCAGTGACTGGGATTCCATTTTTGGTTTTTCAACGCCCCAATGAACGGTTTATCGGCTATATGCTAAGCCCAGTTCCCATGATCATTTGGTGGGTCAGCAGACTGTTTGATCATAACCTGCTGGGCCCTGACGAACTTAGTATAAGCGCAACCAGCACATTTATCGCCCCCACAACGACCACCGTTTCATTCATTTTTGTGATGTTTGAAATGTTCTATTTCGCATCCATGTTTCGGCGCTATGAAACTGTGCTGCAACAAACCGCACAAAAGGCCGAGACCGCAAATACCGCGAAATCCGCGTTTTTGGCCAATATGTCCCATGAAATTCGCACCCCCATGAATGGGATCATTGGCATGTCGGAACTGTTGTATCAACAGCCCCTAGATGAAAATGATCGCCGCAAAGTGTCCTCGATCGTTAATTCCGCCCGATCCCTGTTGCGCATTATTGATGATATTTTGGATCTATCAAAAATTGAGGCTGGTAAATTTTCCGTGGTCGAAACCACCATGTCCTATGCCGAAATTTGCGAAAGCGTGTCGGTTGAAATGGGCGCCGAGGCTGTGGCGCGTCATTGCATATTGGAATTACAGATTTCGCCCGATGTCTCGGCTCAAGTCCAGTCTGACCCTGCGCGGGTCCGGCAAATCATCAATAATCTGTTGTCGAATGCGATTAAATTTTCCCAAGGCACATCCGAAAAACCGGGGCATGTATGCCTGTCGTTAACACCGGCCCAAGATGATACCATTTTGATCAGCATTCGTGACAACGGTATCGGCATTGCCCAAGACGATTTGCCAAAGCTGTTTTTACCATTTTCCCAGGCAGATCAGGACAACAACCGACGCTTTGGCGGCACGGGGTTGGGGTTATCTATCGTGCGGCGGTTGGTGGATTTGTTGGGCGGCGAAATTTGGGTCAACAGCACGCTGGGCATCGGATCGGAATTTTGCGTCCGCCTGCCCTATGCCCCCGTGACGCAAGACGCGTTGAAACAAACCATCCCCGATCACATTCCACTGATTGCAATGGTCGATGAAACTGCACAAAAAACAATCCTTGCGCCCAATCAAAACCTGCCTGCGCTGGCAAATATGCGCTCTGTGTCGTCGCTGGATGCCTTAATCACAGCGGCGCGCGATACCGCTGTGCCGCCCGTTATCGTTCTGGCCTTTGGCGATATCGAGAGCTTCAAGGATACGATCACCACGCTGACACAGGCCAACCCAAAGGCGTCATTTCTATGCATCACCAGCAGCCTTGCAGATCGCCAGGGATTGATCGCGCCGAATACCTTTGTGATGTATCGCTATCCTGCGTTGCCGTCAGAATTGATCCGCGGGTTGCGATTGCTGATCGGGCAGGGACCACAATCCACCGCGGTTCCGCCCGATGCCCCCGCAGACACGCCGCAAACGGCCAAAAACCTATTGGTTGTCGAAGACAATGAAATCAACCGCATGGTAATCGGCGCGCAATTGGAAAAACTGGGTTATAATGTGCGCTTTGCGGAAAATGGCAAAGATGGCTTGGACATGTGGCAAAATCACCCCTTTGACGCGGTTTTGGTCGATGGACAAATGCCTGTGATGGACGGATATGAAATGACCCGCACTGTCCGACAACACGAACAAACCCAAGACCAAGGCCGCAGTATTATCATTGGCGTCACAGCGAACGCCCTAAAGGGCGATGCCGAAATGTGTTATGACGCAGGGATGGATGATTATTTGGCCAAACCAGTGTCACTCGATACACTGAAACTGACCTTGGATAAATGGTTATCCCCCTCAGACCAAGGCAGGTGATGTGGCCCGCCACGCGGGCTATACGCTGGGGCTTTTCAAATTTTGCGACTCAGATTACATTAGAACAAAACATGAACATGTATGATGTCTCGCAAACGAATTCTATACGCTTGGTTTCCCTATCTGGGCGCAGAACGTGTTCTGCGTCAGCGGTCGTATGATGCGGATGTGGCCCTGGCTGTTGTGGATCATCACCACAACACGCAGGTTGTGTCATCGCTGAATGCACGGGCGCGGGGGCTGGGGCTGCATGTGGGCCAACCGTTGCGCGATGCCTTGGCAATCTGTCCCGATCTGCGCACCCATCACCGTGCCGCACAGGCCGAAGATGCGTTTATCATGGCCCTGACACGCTGGGCCGAAAAATTCAGCCCATGGATTGCCCCCACAAAACCAGATGGGTTTGCGATGGATTTTACCGGCTGCGCCCATTTATTTGGTGGTGAACAGGGGTTGGTTGACACCCTGCGCGACGATTGTGCGGCCCTGCATTTAACCGTGCACATTGGCGTGGCCGACACATTGGGCGCGGCATGGGGGTTGGCGCGGTTTGACACCGGCGGCCTAGGCCCGCAACACGCAGGCGACGCCATCACACAAGAGGCCCGCGCCACCCGATCCCGCGCCGCCAAACGCAAACATTGGGATCGGGGCGCGCACACAGCCCCCCAAACGGATCATGCCAAGGGGCGCTGTATCATTGCACCGCCCGGTCAAACGCGGCAGGCCTTGGCCCCTCTGCCCATTTCGGCCCTGCGCCTGCCCGACCGGATATGCGATCAGCTGTCAAAACTGGGCCTGCGCCGGATTGAGGATCTGTGGGATCAACCCAGGGCCGGTCTGGCCCGCCGTTTCGGGCGCGATGTTGTGTTGCGACTGGATCAGGCATTAGGAACCACACCAGAACCCATTTCCCCGAATAAAACCGTGCCCCATTTTGGTGTACGCATCAGTTTTCCCGACCCCATTGGTCTGGCGCCCGACATTGCCGCCGCCTTTGATAAACTGGTGCAGCGATTGTGCGAACAGCTAAACCGCCATGGCAAAGGGGCGCGTCACCTGCGCGTTGATTTTTTGCGCTGTGACGACACATCGCAAACCATTCCCCTAGGGTTGGCGCGCGCGACGGATGACCCGGATCGCATCCGCCCCCTGTTTGATGTACGCCTGCCCGATGTTGATCCCGGCTTTGGCATTGACATCATCCGGCTTGAGGCCACGCAAACCGAACCCCTGCACCGCACCCAAGCCGTGGGCCACCTTGAGGCAGGACGCCAAGTGGCCCAGCGGTTGAAAAACCAGCATGCATTGGATGATTTACTGGCCCGGCTGGCCACACGGGTCGGCAGCGATAATGTGATACGATTGCATCCAAACGACAGCCACATTCCCGAAAACAACTGTGTCACGCAGATGGCCTTGTATTCAGATCCCAGCCCCGATTGGCCCCCTGCCCCCCGTCCGCGGCCCCTGTTGTTGTGGCCGCCCGAATTCGTGCACCCCGCAGATGCGCAACGCCCCCCCAAATCATTTCGCTGGCGTGGACGCAGTTTGACCACGCGTTTCGCCCGTGGGCCAGAACGCATTGCCCCGCAATGGTGGGTCGATGATCCCAATTGGCGCAGCGGTGTGCGCGATTATTGGCATATCACCTGTGACAGTGGCGATGTGTTATGGGTGTTCTATGCCCATGGCGGCACGGTATCTGGCGGCTGGTTCTGCCATGGTCGGTTTGGATAAACGCGCCTAGCGGACCATCAATTTGGCCACGTCCAGCATACGGTTGGAAAATCCCCATTCATTGTCATACCACCCAAACACCCGCAATGTCCCCCCCAAGGACACAGATGTTTCGCGCCCACTGATCACCAAGGATTCCGGCCGCGCGCGCAGATCGGTGGACACCAAGGGATCTGTGATCCACCCCAGATAGGGGCTGGAACGGGTTGCTTGGAACAAAACATCATTGGCCTCACCGGTTGAGGTGGGTTTGACCGTCTGCACCGCCAGATCAATGGCCGACACACTGGCGGTTGGGACGCGAATGGCGCGCGCTTCGATCCGGCCGGCCAGATGGGGCAAAACGATGCCAATCAATTTACCCGCCGATGTCGTGGTGGGCACCATCGACAACGCCGCCGCCCGCGATCGCACCAAATCACCACGGGGCGCATCCACCGTAGGCTGGCTGCCCGTATAGCAATGGACCGTGGTCATATGCCCGCTATGAACGCCAAAGGCATCATCCAACACCCGCAACAGTGGCGCCAAGGCATTTGTTGTGCAAGACGCATTAGACACCACCACCTGATCGGCCAGATGGTGATCATTTGCCCCCAAAACCACCGTCAAATCCGCAATATCGGCGGGACCGGAAATCAACACCTTGCCCGCGCCGGCCTGCAACCCTTTGTCGGCCTGTTCGCGCGTCGCGATATGGCCGGTACATTCGAACACGATATCGACATCGGATAAATCCAGCTGCGATATATCGCGCAGATGCGTCACAGGAATATGCTGGTCCTTGACCGTCAAACCGTTTGACGCGGCCCGAACAGGATCGGGATAGGGCCCAAAGACGCTGTCGTACTGAAACAGATAAACACAGCTGTCGAGCGGTGCGATATCGTTAATGCGCACCACCTGAAACTGATCCGGCTGGGCCAAGACCAACCGCAAAACACTGCGCCCGATACGGCCAAAGCCGTTGATCATAATACGAATGGGGCGGGACATGGGGTACCTCGAATCTGTTCAATAAATGGATGCAATCCTAATTCCCATCCCGCCACAAGGCCGGCCTGCAAATTTATTTTTTGCGAAAGGCTAAAATTTTGCTGATGTCATCTTTGTGCGGGCCATCAGCCTTGGGGCCGTAAATCGGAACCTCAACCACGGATAGATCGTAAATCGCGGGGGCCAGTTCATCCACCATATCCGCAAATCCCCGCGCCTGCCAATGGGCGGCGTTCACGGACACACAAACCAATCCATCCCGCGCCGTCACGCGCAGCAATTCATGAAACGCGGACGGCCCCACATGGCCGGTGGTAAAGGTTCCCGAACTGACAACAGCACCGTATAAATTGCCCGCCACAGGCAATTCATCCGTCAGATCGCCCCAAAAACAGCTGCGATAACACCCCTTGGCCTGTGCAACGGCCAACATTTCGCGCGAAATATCCGTACCATCGACAACCACGGACCCATTTTCTTGGAACAATTGGCCCACAATCCCTGTGCCTGCGCCCACATCCAACACAGGGCCCTGACCCCCCAATGTTAAAAACCGCTGCACCACATGCAGGGGTAACTGATAATCCATCGCTGCTGCGAAAGCGGTATCATAGGTATCAGCCCAAGCCGCATATAGCCGCTGGTTATCCTGCCGCGATTGCAGGGCATAGGCATCATCAAGGGCGGGTTTGCGATCTGTCATACCCAATTGCACGACAGATGCCCAAAAATTTCAAGTATTTCCCAAACGACGTGGTGTCAGCGCAATTTCATATGACGGTTCACATCTTTGTACAGCAAATACCGAAACGGTCCCGGTCCCCCTGCATAACAGGCCTGCGGACAAAAGGCCCGCAACCACATGTAATCGCCTGCCTCGACCTCGACCCAGTCTTGGTTCAGGCGATAGACGGCCTTGCCCTGCAGGACATATAACCCATGTTCCATAACATGCGTTTCCGCAAAGGGGATCACACCGCCCGGCTGAAAGGTGACAATCGTCACATGCATATCGTGGCGCATATCGGCCATATCGACAAAGCGTGTTGTTGCCCATGCCCCATTGGTGTCGGGCATCGGGGTCGGCGCAATATCGCGTTCATTGGTCACAAAGGCCGTGGGCTGATCCACCCCATCCACCGGTTCATAGGATTTGCGGATCCAATGGAACGTCGCCACCGCGTCAGATGTATTGGTCACCGTCCACTGCGACGCAGGCGGGATATAGGCATATCCGCCCTCGGTCATACTGTGTGCGACGCCGTCGATCGTGATATCAATACCACCTTGAGTCACGAACAAAACCGCCTGTGCCGTTTCGTCCGTTTCCGGCCGCTGGCTGCCCCCTTGCGGGGCCAGTTCGACGATATAATGGCTGAATGTTTCGGCAAACCCTGACAAAGGGCGGGCAATCACCCACATCCGCATCCCCGTCCAATGGGGCAAAAACGATGTTACAATATCACTGTATGTGCCTTTGGGGATAACCGCATAGGCATCGGTGAACATGGCGCGATCTGTCAAAATTTGCGTCTGGGGCGGCAAACCGCCATTGGGGGAATAATAGGAACCGTCAGTCATTAGAATTCTTTCATTAGTTTTGAAAAATATAGGCACGCCCCCGCAACATTGCGAGCCGGCGAAAACCGAAAGCAGTCGCTTGTTATTTTTGAAAATAACCTGTCACTCGTCGCCCAAACCCACAGGCTGACCCACCACAGTGAAATGCAAATCCTGCGGTGAAAACAGCTGGGCCGCCACGCGGTTTACATCATCCAAGGTCAGTGCATTGATCCGATCATTGCGGGTTTCGATATAATCGGGCGACAATCCCATGCGCTGCATGCCCACCAAAATGCGCGCAATCGGCGCATTTCCATCAAACCGCAGCGGATAGGCCCCGGTCAGATAGGTTTTGGCCGCCTGCAATTCCGCAGCTGTCACCCCATTTTGTTGGATCGATTGCCATTCATCGCGGATCACGGCGATGGTTTCGGCCGCCTTGTCGTTGGCGGTGGCCACTTGGCCCAGTACCAGATCACCATAATCACGCCCATAGAGGAATGTGCCAATGCCATAGGTCAGACCACGTTTTTCACGCACCTCGGTCATCAGACGGCTTTCGAAACCGCTGCCGCCTAGAATGTGGTTCAACACATAGGCGGCAAAAAAATCAGGGTCGGTCTGATTGATCCCACGATGGCCAAACAATATCACAGATTGCGGCGTTGGATAGTCGGTCACCGATACCCCACCGACCAATGCATCCGTCGTCGGTTCGGGCAAAGCCGCCGTACTGGTCGCAGGTAAATCACGCACCACATGATCGATCAAATCGGCCAATTCGCGTTGTGATATATCACCAACCGCAGAAACAATCAGCCGATCGCGCACCAAAATGCGCCGATGTGCTGCCAGCAAATCATCGCGGGTCAGCTGGGCCACGATATCGGACGTGCCCTGGTATTCTGACCCATAGGGATGGTCCGGAAAGGCGCGGGCAAAAAATGCACGCGATGCAATATCGCCCGGATCCTGTTGGCTGGACGCCAAAACAGACAGGATCTGACCACGCACCCGTTCGATGGCATCTGCGTCAAACCGCGGCTGGGTCAGGGACAGTTTCAACAAATCCACCGCTTGGCCCCGGTTTTCGGTCAACATCCGCGCGGAGACAGACAGGCTGTCTTGGCCCACATCATAACTGAAAGATGCGGCCAAATTTTCCTTGGCCGCGCCAAAGGCCTGGGCGTCTAGATCACCCGCGCCCTCTTCGATCAGGGCGGTCATGAAATTTGACACACCGCGTTTGTCCATCGGTTCGGTCGATGCACCCCCCAAAAACCGCAGTTCCAGCGCAACAAAGGGGATATTGTGATCCGACACCAACCACGCGGTCACACCGCCGGGTGTTTCAAATTCTTGGATCTTGGGCATCGCCCATGCAGGCAAGGCCCAGACCAAAACGAAAACAAAGGTTAAAAACCGCATCATTCATCCCCCTGTTTTTCGGCCATAATCCAACCTGTGACTGAATGTTTCATCGCAAACACGTCCCGTGCGGCGGCGATAATATCCGCGGCGGTGACAGATTGCAGGATATCAGGCCAATCATGCACGTCCTTAATGGTCAGCCCCGATGTCAGTGCACGCCCATAGGATTGCGCCAAACCGGTCACTGAATCGCGCCCATAGATTTGCGATGCCGCATATTGGCGTTTGATCCGCGCCAGTTGTTCCGCATCGACACCCGTTTCGATAAAATCGGCGACCGCAGCATCCAACGCATCCTCGGCCTGTTGCAAACTGACACCTTGGGCCGGCACAATCACCAGATCGAATGTGGTGCGATCCAGCGATACCCCCGAATAGGATGCCGAAACATAAACCGCCTGCGGATCGTCAAACTGTAATTTCTGCACCAAAACAGATGTTTGACTGCCCCCCAAAACATCCGCCAACAGCGTCAGCGCCGCCGCCCGATGTTGATCACCGCTGTCACGTTCGGGCGCCAAATAACTGCGCACAACATAGGGCTGTGCCACACGTTCGTCATAGAATTGCAACCGCCGTGCGGCGGAATGGGGCGGCTCTTGCGGGCGGGTGCGATCACCTAAATTCGGGTTGGCAGGGATTGGCCCGTAATGGGTTTGTGCCAGATCAAACACCTGCTGCGGATCGACGTCCCCCGCCACAATCAAAATGGCGTTATTGGGCGCATAAAACTGACGGTAATAGGCCAGTGCATCGTCCAATTCCAACGCCGACATTTCGTGGCGCCAGCCGATCACCGGTACGCCATAGCGGTGGTTTTGATACAGGGCTGCGTTGAACTGTTCGCGAAACAGCGCGTTTGGGTTTGTTTCGGTGCGCTGATTGCGTTCCTCGATAATGACATCGCGTTCGGTGTAAATGTCATCAGGGTCCAGATCCAGATTGACCATCCGGTCTGCCTCCATCGACATCATCAATTCCAGCCGATCCGATGCAACCCGTTGATAGTACGCCGTATAATCATAACTGGTAAAGGCATTGTCACTGCCCCCGTTTTCGGCCACAACCCGCGATAATTCCCCATCGGCCAGATTTTTGGTTTTCTTGAACAGCAAATGTTCTAGGAAATGCGCAACGCCGGACACGCCTGCGGTTTCATCCGCAGATCCCGCGCGATACCACACCATATGGGTCACGACAGGGGCGCGGTTGTCTTGGATCACAACGACCTGCATCCCGTTGTCCAGTCGTGTTTCAAAGACCTGATCAGATATGTCCGCCACAACAGCCGTGGCCGCGAATGATAGAACCGTAATCAGTGATGCAAACATGCGCATGACGAAACTCCCTTATCTCAGGATAAATATTCAGCCCTGCCCAAGTTTCAAGTTATTGATCCAGAATTCACTGATCCAGCGGCATCGTGGGTGTTTTCACGCCCAGTAACCGCCAGCGCTGCACTTCGCGATAGGCGTCCAGCGTTTGGAACCGATAGGCTTGGTAATAACGATCGACGCGGAACAATTTCAGACGCGAAAACCGCGCTTGGGTTTTGCGGAATTGTTCGTCCGCATCGGCCAATGTCTGACGAATATCGGGGTCCGTACCATAACGACCCACATGCGCCACAAAGGCCGCATCACCTGCAACCGTTTTCACCGCCCCCGGGCGCGCGCCCAGTGCGGCCAATGCATCCGCCTTGGGCGTGGGGTCCACCAGATTGCGGCCACCGGGCGTCGGTGTGGGCAATGCTGTCAGGTTTTCCGGCATTTTCAGCGATTCATTTGGCAGAACGGCGAATTCCTCGGGGCCTGCTTTGGGATCGTATAAATCCCGCAAACGCCCCGGTTTGCCTGTGCATGCGGACAACACAAATGCCGCCCCTAACAAAATCGCGATAAACCGTTTCATGCTCTCTCCGCCCATTCGGTGCCTTAGCCATAGCGCAAAGATCCGCGCGGGTCACCCGTCTTTTTTCTGCTCGCCAAAAAATGCCAATCCGATGGCCCCCGCGAATATGAAAATATCCGCCACGTTAAAGGCATATGGGTTGTTGATCCCGCAACAGGACATGTTCAGGAAATCAACGACGGCCCCATGGATCACACGATCCAGCGCATTGCCCAAGGCCCCGCCAATCAACAACCCTGCACACAGACGCGCCCATAATCCCACCTGATGACGATGGGCCCATCCCGCCACAAACGCCGACACGGCGCAGGACAGACCCACCAAAACCCAACGCGTGACATCGCTGTCTTGGGCAAAGAGGCCGAAGTTAATCCCGTAATTCCATGCCATGCTGAATTGCAACAACGGCGGATAGACGGGATAAAACCCGATTGCGGGCAATTCCAGTACATACAGAATTGCCCATTTGCTGATCTGGTCAATCAAAAATGCGCCCAGCGCAGTGATGGCCAAACCCCGCATGATTAATGCCGGAAATGGCGCATGCCGGTAAATACCATGGCCAACCCTGCGTCATCTGCCGCAGCAATCACATCCGCGTCACGCATGGACCCCCCGGGTTGGATAACGGCTGTGGCCCCCGCCTGCGCTGCGGTCAACAGACCATCGGCAAAGGGGAAAAACGCGTCCGAGGCGACAACCGACCCTTGGGTCAATGGCACGGGCAAGCCCAGCGTTTCGGCCATGTCTTGGGCCTTGCGGGCGGCAATGCGACAGCTGTCAACGCGGCTCATTTGGCCGGCACCAACACCAACGGTTGCGCCGTCTTTGACGTAAACGATGGCGTTTGATTTGACGTGCTTGGCCACTTTCCACGCGAACAACAGGTCCGCCATTTCTGCATCAGTGGGCGCGCGTTTTGTGACGACCTGCAAATCATCGATGCCGATATGGCCGTTATCTTTGTCCTGGACCAAATAACCGCCGGATACCTGACGAATGGTCATCGCGGCCTGACGCGGGTCGGCCATGGCCCCTGTGGTCAACAGGCGCAGGTTTTTCTTGGCTGCAAAAATCTCCATCGCCTCTTGGGTGGCATCGGGGGCAATGACAACTTCGGTAAAGATGTTGCTGATTTCCAGCGCGGTATCCTTGTCCAAGGTATGGTTTAGCGCGATGATCCCGCCAAAGGCCGATGTGCGATCGCAATCAAAGGCCGCGCGATAGGCATCAACCAAGGTCGCCCCACGCGCCACACCACAGGGGTTGGCATGTTTGATAATCGCACAGGCCGGACCCGCCGCAGGGTCAAATTCACAGGCCAGTTCAAAGGCGGCATCCGTGTCATTGATATTGTTATAGGACAATTCCTTGCCCTGATGCTGAATGGCGGTTGCCACACCGGGGCGATCGGACCCATCCACATAGAATGCCGCCGATTGATGGGGATTTTCCCCATAGCGCAGCGATTGTGCCAATTCGCCAGCAACAACACGGCGACGCGGTGCGGATTTGTTCAGCGCATTTGCCATCCATGTAGATACCGCCGCATCATAGGCCCCGGTACGCGCATAGGCGCGTTGGGCCATTTTTTGGCGGAACGCATGGGATGTCTGCCCCTCGTTCGCGGCGATTTCACCCAATAATTCTTCGTAATCTTCGACATCGACAACGGTTGTCACAAACCCGTGGTTTTTCGCAGCCGCCCGGATCATTGCGGGGCCACCGATATCAATGTTTTCGACACAGGTGTCATAATCTGCGCCCTTGGCCACCGTCTCTTCGAATGGATAGAGGTTGACGACCAACAGATCGATTGCCCCGATCCCATGCGTTTCCATTGCGGCCACGTGATCGTCGTTATCGCGCAGCGCCAACAGACCGCCATGCACCATCGGATGCAATGTTTTGACGCGACCGTCCATCATTTCGGGGAACCCCGTGACATCGGCCACATCGCGTACAGGGATACCCGCATCGCGAATGGCCTTGGCACTGCCACCGGTGGACAGCAGTTCAACGCCTGCGCCATCAAGGGCGCGTGCCAGATCAATCAAGCCAGTTTTATCAGAAACAGAAATCAACGCGCGGCGCAGGGGTACAAGGTCGGTCATGGGTGTCCTTTGTCTCAACTCTTAGGGTGGTGGCGATCCAAATCCGTCACATCGCGCACTGCCAGTGCTGTATCATGTGATTTCGAAAATGACCACCGGATGCGCGTTGCATAGTTGATTATTTTGCCACTTAACATGATCTGTTTTGTCGCGCGGGGGTCGGCGTAACCCGTTTCCAGATAGGCGCTGGTGTCCAACCCCAGCTGCAGTGTGCCATCATGGGCGAAAATCCATGTTTCCCCATTTGGCAGCGTCATTTGAACCTGTGACAGGGCAGGCAAAACGGTAACCACGACAAGCGGGTGCATATGGAAATTGATGGCAACATCCAATCCCTGGGCCAGACCCGCGCCGGCACATTTTGTTTTATCACGGTCCGAAATCGCCATAAACAGGTCTTCGCCCGTCAGGCTGCGCCCGTCTGAGGTTAAGGCGATATCGCGGATATGCGTCAAACCACAGTGCCGGACATAGCCATCATGTGCGGCCTGCACGCGCGCGATATCGCCATCATGGTTGAAGTCGGTCGGCACATCGGTGGGGCCATTCACCAACAGCTGACCCACATGCGCACCCTGTCGCAGAGTTTGGCCCAACTTGGCACTGGACAGCCCCTGCACCGTGGCCGTGCTATGCGCCGCGGTCGCGCGACTGGCGCTGCGCCATTTGACGCCGAAATCATGGCCCGACCCACAATTTACGATCAACGGACGCCGCCCACTGACCAGTTCCAGGCCCAGCGTGCTGGCATGCGCCTGCAGCGACGCCATTCCGATGGGGGGCGGGGCGGCATCCATTACCACCGATGTGCGCCCGGCAGACAGTTTGGCAAACCCCATCGCGACCCCATTCGATTCGGGCAGGGATCCAGGCCGCGACTGGGCCAGCACATAATCCAAACGGCCCAACACCCCACGCGATCCGCCGTGGAATCGGGGCAACGATCCATCCGCATGGCGCAGTGTTCGCAGGGTTGTAATAATCGCATCAATCGTCTGCAGATGCGATGGCGCAGGCGTCCAGCCCGCCGCGCCAAGCGCCTGCGCCGACCACACCAACAGCACGGCGATATCTAACAATTCCGAGGGTTGGCGCGTTGCAATCGCGCCCTCTGCATCCACATATTGGCGACATTCACGTACCAAAGCGCCCGTTGCGGGTGGTACGAAATCATCGTGCCCATTCAACGCCAGCCCGCCCAAAATCAACCCTGTCAACGCCTCAAGGCGGGGCACACCCCGCGGTACCGCCTGCCAACGTTTGGACATAAACTGCACATGACGGGATAAATTGATATAGTATTGATTCACATGCCCCGCGCTGCGATTTTGGCAAATCAACGCATGATGATGCAGCAGTCGAATAACACGCCGCCCCGCCAAATCTGCGCGCCAGCCCGTGCCGCGCCCCTGGTCATAGCGGTTTAACCAGCCAAACACCCAATCCTGGGCCAAGTTGCGCGCCTGTTTATCGCCAAGGGCGGCCAAATCATCCAACCAGCCAAATCCATGCAATTCGGCGTCGAACGCCGGGCTGGGCGGGGAAAGGGACCAAATATCAACCCCTGTCGTTGAAACAGAGTGCCCCGCCAAAACCAAGTCGCCCGCAATGATACGCTGGCCTTTCTTAAGCGTGCCGATGGACAGGGGTTCGGGGCGGTTGGTAAATTCGGGCACCTGACGCGGGCTGCGCATCGTGCGCGCCGCATATTGATCGCCCAATCGGCGCATCCAATACATTAAATTGCCAAGACCTGCCATCACTGCCCTTATATCTGCATCCAAGGGGATGCAGGAACTATAACAGGCAAAGCCGGTCTGTCACCGTGAATTTCCGCGATGGGCGGGAAATATCATGACGCTTTGGTCAGGACACACATGTAAAACCCATCCATACCGCCTTGGTCGGCCAGTATATCGGGGGTCAGGCGCAGGCCGCCTTCGGATGTGATCCACGCGGGATCAATGTCATCACGATCCAGAGCGCTGCGGTCGACTGAAATCGATGGATTGCGGGCCAACAGATCGTCGATCTGGCATTCGCCTTCGTCCGGAAACAGGGAACAGGTGCAATACACCATGCGACCCCCAGCGGCCAACAGGGACACCGCGTGATCCAATAACTGCGCCTGCAGGGCAAACAGGTCCCCGAATTTCGCCCCATCCTTGGAATAGGGCAAATCAGGGTGACGACGGATTGTACCCGTGGCACTGCAAGGGGCGTCCAACACAATGGCATCATATGCGCCCTGATGGTCCAATGCGTTGCCCGCCTGCACCGCTGCGCTCAGCTGAGTGCGGTCTAGATTTTCATAAACGCGTTTCAGGCGATTTTCCGAAATATCCAGCGCCGTCACATGCGCACCACCTGCGGCCAGCTGCATGGTTTTGCCACCCGGCGCTGCACAGACATCCAAAACGGTTTGCCCCGACACATCCCCCAACAGCCGCACCGGCAGGGCGGCCGCCACATCCTGCACCCACCATTGCCCATCCGCAAATCCGGGTAACAATGACACTTGTCCCGCATTTTGCAGGCGCACGGTACCCCCCATGATAACCTGACCGCCCAGCGCATCGGCCAGATCCGGAGCCTGATCCGCAGATTTCGGAGTGATATCCAACGGGGGCGTTGCGAATTGCACCTGTTCGATCCGACCCATCTGTTCAGGGCCATAGGCCGCGACCAGCGGGCCGCGCAGCCATTTGGGCAAACGCGGCACGCGCAGTATTTTCCATTCCTCGGGGCCATGTTGGGCCACCTTGCGCAATACGGCATTGACCATGCCCTTTAACGCTTGGGCGCGTTTGTTGGCGGCCACCAGATTGACGGCATCATTCACAATCCCGTGCGCGTCGCCCCCTGTGCATAATTCGACCGTCCCCAGTCGCAACACATTGTGCACAAACAGGGGCGGCGTTTTGCGCATATGTTTCGATAAAATCCGATCCGCACGTTCCAAACCGCGCAGGGTATCTGACGCCAATCGCTGGGCACGGGCACGATCGGCGGGGTCCAACCCCTCAAGCGCGCCATTTTGGACCAACTCGGCCAGCAGACGACCTTCGCCCAAAATCTGCGTCAATAAATAAACAGCCGCCGAACGGGGTGTTTTACGATGGGGCGCCATTGATGTATGATCCTTGCAACTCGCGTTCTGCGTCGTATATCAAGCGTATCAGCACAAGGAAAGCCATGATGACGGACAAACCCGATATTCCCCCCGCCGCCCAGCGCGCATTGGACGAAGCCGAAGAGCGCCGCAAAAAGGCAAAGGCCGTGGACATGCCAACCGAATTGGGCGGCCGCGATGGACCCGAACCCGTCCGTTATGGTGATTGGGAAAAGAAAGGCATTGCCGTCGATTTTTGATCGTTGGCCGCCCTAGATCAAACCAGCGGATCATCCCCGAACTGAAACCCGCGCAGGAAATCCACGATATCCTGCGCAGATTTGCCCGCCCGTTGTGCGCGCGTGATGCTGACCGCACCTTGGCCGCAGGCAATGATCAATTCGCCGCTTTGCGATAAAATATGCCCCGCGGGTCCAGTGCGATCCACCACTGCCGACGCCAGACATTTCACGCGGTCCCCCTGTGCATCAAACCACGCCCCGGGAAAGGGCGACAAACCGCGGATTTGCCGGTCAATTTCCACGGCGGACCGGGACCAATCAATCTGGGCTTCGGCTTTGTCGATTTTGTAGGCATATGTGATGCCATCGTCTGGCTGCGCTTGCGGCACCAAATCGGGCAGATGATCCAGCGCCTGCACGATCAACGCCGCCCCTTGGGTCGACAATTTGTCATGCAGCATTTGGGTTGTATCAGTGTCGCCTATGGGCAGTGCGTCGCGCAACACCACGGGGCCTGTGTCCAGACCCGCCTGCATCTGCATAATACAGACACCTGTTTCGGTGTCGCCAGCCATAATCGCACGGTGGATCGGCGCCGCACCACGCCAACGCGGCAACAGGGATGCGTGAATATTCAGGCACCCAAATTTAGGGGCATCCAACACCGCCTGCGGCAGGATCAAACCATAGGCCACAACCACCGCCACATCTGCGCCCAGTGCTGCAAAATCGGCCTGATCCGCCGGCGATTTCAGGGACACGGGATGGCGCACGGGCAGACCCAATTCAATGGCCCGCGCATGCACTGGTGTTGGGCGATCTTTCTTGCCACGACCTGCGGGGCGGGGGGGTTGGCAATAGACACAGACAATATCATGCCCTGCCTGCACCAAGGCATCCAAAACCGGTACAGAAAATTCCGGCGTTCCCATAAAGACCAGTTTCATTGCGCTTTTTTCGCCTTTTTGATCAGCATATCGCGTTTCATTTTTGACAGGTGATCGAAATACATTTTACCATTCAAATGATCAATCTGGTGCTGCACCGATGTGGCCCATAGACCGACAAAGTCGCGTTGTTCCAAAATGCCCTGATCGTTCAGAAATTCAACCGTCACCGCACGGGGGCGGGAAATTTTGGCCCAGACACCGGGTAAATTTGGGCTGGCCTCGTCATGATCGCGCAACTGGATCGACGCATGCAGGATCACAGGGTTTGCCATACGCACCGCCTGACCGCGTGTGTCAGACGCATCCACCACGGCCAAACGCTGCAGGATGCCAATTTGATTTGCGGCCAAACCGACACCGGGCATTGCCTCCATCGTGTCGATCATATCGGTCCAGATGGCGCGAATGTCATCGGTGATGGCGTCAACGGGTGCGGCCGTGGTGCGCAGACGTTTATCGGGCCAGGGGATACAGGGGCGCGCCACCATCGATCAATCCCCGCGGGCCAATTCGCGTTTCAATTTCTGCATTTTACGGGTGATCATTTGGCGTTTCATCGCCCCCAGATAATCAATGAACAGTTTGCCATTCAGGTGATCAATTTCATGCTGCACGCAGGTCGCCCACAGGTCATCAAATTCACGTGTTTGTTCAGTGCCGTCCACATCCATCCAGCGCACTTGGACCAGCTTGGGACGGGTCACTTCGGCGAATTGATCAGGGATCGACAGGCATCCCTCTTCATAGACATTTTGTTCGTCCGATGATGCAATCACCTCGGGGTTTAGCATGACGATTGGACTGCGCGGTTCGGTGTCTTCGCGGACGCAATCCATGACGATAATGCGTTCGGTCACGCCAATTTGCGGCCCCGCCAGCCCGATACCGGGGGCGTCATACATGGTTTCCAACATATCCTCGGCCAATTTGCGCACAGCATCCGAGCTGTCAGCATAGGGCGTGCAGACCTTTTTCAGGCGGGGATCGGGGTGTATCAAAATCGGGCGTATCATGGGGGTGATTTAATCTAACTTACGCCCAAGTTCAACGGCCTTGCACATCCCCAGAAAAAGACTAGCCTAGCCGTGATTTAGGATAGGAGACACCCAATGGATTTCGATCGCGTCATTAACCGTTTTGGCAGCCATTCCGTGAAATGGGACATGATGGAGGCCGCCTATGGCGTCCCCGCCCACGACGGCATTGCCATGTGGGTCGCAGATATGGATTTCCAGCCCCCCCAATGTGTCCAAGACGCCATTGCAAAAATGGGGGAAACGGGGGTCTATGGGTATTACGGTGATGAAACCGATTACCGCAATGCCATCTGTTGGTGGATGCAAAACCGTCATGGGTGGCAGGTTGATCCATCGTGGATTTTCACCACACATGGGTTGGTCAATGGCACGGCGATGTGTGTTGATGCCTATACCAAACCAGGGGATGGGGTGGTTTTGTTCACGCCCGTTTATCATGCTTTTGCCCGCGTAATCCGCGCAGCCGGTCGGCAGGTGGTCGAATGCCCGCTGGAACAGGTGGATGGCCTGTATCGTATGAATTTCGATGCCTATGATGCGATGATGACGGGCCACGAAAAAATGGTGATCCTGTGTTCGCCCCATAATCCGGGGGGACGCGTGTGGTCGCGCGAAGAATTGCAACAGGTCGCCGATTTCGCCAAACGCCATGATTTGATTTTGGTATCCGACGAAATCCACCATGATCTGGTGTTTGCGGGCCACAGCCACACGGTCATGGATCTGGTTGACCCCGGCATTCGCGACCGTCTGGTGATGATGACCGCCACCACCAAGACATTTAACATCGCAGGCAGCCATTCGGGCAACGTCATCATACCCGATGACGCCCTGCGCGCGACATTTGCGGGGCGCATGAATGCCTTGGGCATCAGCCCCAACAGCTTTGGCCTGTTTATGGCCGAGGCCGCCTATAGCCCCGATGGCGCCGAATGGCTGGATGCGCTGATTACCTATCTGGCGGGCAACCGTGATCTGTTTGACAAAACAATAAACGAAATTCCGGGGCTGCAATCGATGCCACTGCAATCAACCTATCTGGCCTGGGTGGATTTTTCGGGCACAGGTATGACACGCGACGAATTCACCAAACGCGTGGAACAGGATGCCCGAATTGCGGCCAATCACGGCCCCACCTTTGGCACGGGTGGCGAAAATTATTTGCGGTTCAACCTGGCCACGCCGCGCAGCGTTGTGGAAACGGCCTGCGCCCGGTTAAAATCGGCCTTTGCTGATTTGCAATAATCAGGCGTCGCGCCCGACCATATTCCCAATCAGGGCAACGGGCGCGCCATCGGGACGCACAAAATCCAATGCAGCACGGTCAGACGCCGCCGTGTTGCGTTTATATTCGAATGTCCATTCGCCGTTTTCCTGGTCGGACGCAACGATCAGGCATTGCGACACATGCTTGGGCCCATCAAACATATCCACCAACCCCCGCAGATGCGGTGCCGTTTGGGCATCTAGGGCAAAGCCACCGTCCCACTTGCGCAGCACAGGGTACAGTTCGCCGTCAAATTCAACACGCAACCGCGTTGATTTTTTGGCAGCCGTTTTGCGGGCATGATCCAGACCCTGCAGGATTTCGGGTGGTAAATATGTGGACATGTCAAACTCCTATAGTGTCAGGGTGACAACCCAACCGATTCTAGGCAAGCACGCATTTGTATCAATGCGCTCAATCCTTTCGGATACCTGTGCACCAGTGCAGAGCGGTTGCGCGACGGTGCAGGTGGTCCCAATTACATCCATGGGCTATATATCCCCAAACAGATTAGAAAGGATGCCAAGATGGGACAGTTGGTCAACGGTGAATGGCACGACACATGGTATGATACAAAATCAACCGGCGGCGCATTTGTGCGATCAACCGCGGGGTTTCGCAACTGGATTTCTGCGGACCCTGCGGCGGCACATCCTGCGGCCTCGGGGCGGTATCATTTGTATGTCTCGCATGCCTGCCCATGGGCACATCGCACGCTGATTTTTCGCGCACTCAAAGGATTGACCGACCATATTTCCGTCAGCGTGGTTCACCCCGATATGCTGGACCAGGGCTGGACCTTTGCCACCGATTTTGATGGGGCAACAGGGGATGACCTGTTTGGCCTGCCCTATATGCGCGATATTTACCTGCGCGCTGATCCGCAAATTTCGGGGCGCGTGACCGTGCCCGTTTTGTGGGACAAGGTGGCCGGTACGATCGTTTCGAACGAAAGTTCCGAAATCATTCGCATGTTCAATTCAGAATTTAACGACCTGACCGGCAACACCATCGATTTCTGGCCCGCTTCCCTGCGCGACCAAATCGAAGGGTTCAACACACGCATCTATGACACCGTCAACAATGGCGTCTATAAGGCAGGGTTTGCCACCACCCAATCCGCCTATGACGCCGCCGTGGGCCCATTGTTCGACAGCCTAGATTGGCTGGACGCGCATCTGGCAAACAACCGTTACCTCTGTGGCCCAACCCAGACCGAGGCAGATTGGCGCCTGTTTACCACCCTGATCCGGTTTGACCCCGTTTATCATTTGCATTTCAAATGCAATCGCAAACGGATTATCGACTATCCTAATCTGTGGGCCTATACCCGTGAATTATACCAAACCCCAGGCGTTGCGGACACCATCCACATGGACCACATCGTGCGCCATTATCATTATTCCCATGAAACGATAAATCCCCACCGGATCATTCCAACCAATCCGGTGCTGGATTATGACGCACCTCATGGCAGGGACAATGTATTGCCCTGACCCGCATAATGATGGGCCATTGCCGCCAAATCATCCGGTGCAATGGCCCCATGCACATACCCACATGCGTTTGCACAGATTTGAAAAATCGATCCGTCCGAAAAAAATGTGCCATTCGTGACAAACAAAACCCGCGTATCGGGCCAACGATAGCTGGCGAAATCCGCAACACCAACCGCCGCCCCTTGGCTTAGATCCAGATCCAACACGATAATTTCAAAAAACTGCTGTCGCATGTGGTCAATCGCCATCTGCGCCGATCGCGCGATTTGAACCTTGGCCCCCAGTCGGACCAAAGCCCGTTCCCACAGACGTGCCAATTCAAATTCCTCTTTGATGATCAGCACGTTAATCATGATGCTGCCCCGCATTTCAAAAACACCCCCGCATCCTAACCAGATACGAACATTTGGTTAACAATTGGTTAACGCGGGCCACTGGCACACACAGATATCATCTGGCGAACACACCCAAGCCTTGCTAAGCTGGCCCCAATTTAACAGGAGGGTTCGTTTTTATGTTTCGCAGTTTGGTCATCTTTCTTTTATCCGCAACATCGCTATCGGCGGCCCAATGCGGCGGGTCGTTTCCCCAATTCATCGCCACACTTAAACAAGACGCCCGCGCCCAAGGCTATGATGCCGCAACGGTGAATGCCTTTTTCGCAACCGCCGCCGTGGACCCCGCCGTGATCCGTGCAGATCGCGCACAGGGCATATTCCAAATGCCCTTTTTGGATTTCTCGAAACGATTGATCAGCAAAAATCGCATGGACCATGGGGCCAAAAACCTGAAAAAATATGCGCAAGTCTTTGACCGAATTGAACGCGATTATGGCATTTCGCGCGGGGTACTGACCGCATTTTGGGCCTTTGAAACCGATTTCGGCGCGGTTCAGGGCGATTTCAACACGCTTAATGCCTTGATCACACTGTCCCATGACTGCCGCCGTCCCGAATTGTTCCGCCCACAAATCTTTGCGGCACTCGAACTGTATCGCCGTGGCGATTTTGACCCCCAAACCACAACGGGCGCATGGGCCGGCGAAATCGGCATGGTTCAAATGCTGCCTGGCGATATTTTGGAAAACGGGATCGATGGCGATGGCGACGGCCACGTCACATTAAAAACATCTGCGGCCGATGCCTTGCTCAGCGGGGCCAAAATGCTGTCGCACTTGGGCTGGCGGGCTGGCGAACCTTGGCTCCGCGAAATTACCCTGCCTGCAGATTTTGACTGGTCCCAAACCGGACTAGAGACCACCAAATCCGTGACAAACTGGGAACGCATGGGCGTGCAGGCACGCACAGGCAATCTCAGCCACAAAGGGCTCGCAACCTCTATCCTTTTACCCCAAGGGCGCAATGGGCCTGCCTTTCTGGCCTACCCAAACTTTAACATCTATTTCGAATGGAACAAAAGCTTTGTCTATGTGACCACCGCCGCCTATTTCGCCACCCGCCTCGAAGGCGCCCCCCCCTATACATCAGGAACACCGGACCCCGCCCTAAGCAACGATCAAATGGAAAACCTACAACGCAAACTCACACAACTTGGGTATGACGTCGGCGGGATTGACGGCATCTTGGGTGCAAAAACCCGTGCCGCGGTCCAGCATATGCAGAAAAAACTGGGCCTGCCCGCAGATGCTTGGCCCACAGTTCAATTGCTCAATCAGCTATAAAACCCTCGGGATGGTGGGCGGGGCGGCGTGCCGACAGGCACCAGCGTCCGCACATCATCCCCAAAAAATCAGGCCACCAATTGTTCGGCCTTTTTCAAATCCACCGACACCAGCTGCGATACGCCCTGCTCTTGCATCGTGACCCCAAATAAACGATCCATCCGCGCCATTGTCACCGCATGGTGCGTGATAATCAAAAACCGCGTCTCGGTGCGCCGACACATCTCATCCAACAAATCGCAAAACCGCGTCACATTGGCATCATCTAATGGCGCGTCGACCTCGTCCAACACACAAATCGGCGCCGGATTTGCCAAAAACACACCAAAGATCAAGGCCAAGGCCGTCAGGGTCTGTTCTCCGCCCGACAGCAACGACAGCGTTGACAATTTCTTGCCCGGGGGCTGACACATGATTTCCAATCCCGCCTCTAGCGGATCATCGCTTTCAACCATGACCAAATTGGCCTCACCCCCGCCGAACAAATGGGTAAACAGATAGCTAAAGTTCGAATTTACCTGTTCAAACGCCGTCAACAACCGCTCGCGGCCCTCGCGGTTCAAACTGGCAATCCCACTGCGCAGGGTTCGGATTGCGTCCTCTAAATCCTGCTTTTCTGACACCAGATTGTCATGCTCGACCTGAACCTCTTTGGCGTCCTCCTCGGCCCGCAGATTCACTGCCCCCAAGGCATCACGTTGCCGCCGCAACCGCCCCACCTCGGCCTCGACCGCATCCGAGGATGGCATGCGATCTACATCATCGCCCAACCCAACAACCAAATCTTGTGGTGTGGTCTCCAACGCTTCCTCGATACGATGGGCCGCCTGTGCCACGGCATCGCGCGCGGCCTCGGCACGGGCCTGTGCGCCCGCACGGGCTTCGCGGGCCTCGGATGCGGTGCGTTCTGCATCGCGTTCACCCGCCACCAATTCGCGCAATCCGTTTTCCGCCTCAGCCAAGGCATCCGCGGCAACACTGCGGCGCTCTTGTGCCACGGCGATTGCCTCATTCAATTCTTCACGCTTTTCGGCGATCTCTTCGGGTGCGGCACTTGCCTCGAACAAATCTTCTTCGGATGCGTCCTTGCGCTCTTGCAGCTCTGCAATGCGCTTGCCTGCGGTGTCCAATCGGTGACGCCAACCACTTAACTCTTTGGTCACTTCCTGACTGCGGCGGGTCCGCGCATCGCCTTCGCGGCGGATTTCATCGAAATGGGACCGCTTGGCCATCATCGTCATACGCGCCGCCTCGACCGTCATTTTGACATCATCGACTTGGCCTCGTGCGGCGTCCAAATCGCCCAATTCGCGCAAACTGGCCTCGGCCTCGGCCACCTGGCGTCGCGCGATTTCGGCATCCTCTTGGTGACGCTTGACCGCCAAACGCATGTTTTCCAACCGGCCCTGCGCCATGCTGCGGTCGGCTTCGGCCCGACTAAGCGCTCGCGCGGCATCGGCCACCGCACGATCCGCATCACGGCGTGCATCACGCGCATCGCGATCCGCGCGGGTTAAATCCGCCAATTCCTGCGTCAACCGATCATGGGCAGCCCGCGTAGCATCCATCCGAACGGTGGATCGTTCCAACTGCTGCTTTAATTCCTCTAGCCGGTTTAACTGCTGCAACCGCAGCGCCGCAGCCGATGGCGCATCCTCGGCCCAAGCGCGATATCCATCCCATCGCCACAAATCGCCCTCGACGCTCACCAGCCGTTGTCCAGGCTGTAACAACGGCTGCAGACGCACCCCATCGTCGGGATCAACCAACCCGATCTGTGACATACGACGGGCCAAGACATCGGGCACGGACACATGATTGGTCATGGGCGTAATCCCATCGGGCAATGGCTGATCATGGTCATAGGCCGGTAACACCGTCCAACCGGATGGGCCATCTGCCTCGACCTCGGCCGCGCGTAAATCATCGGCCAATGCCGCGCCCAGCGCCTTTTCAAACCCTTTTTCGACCTGCAAGCGGTCGATAATTTGGCCACCTTCGGCCGTATCCCGTTCCACCAATTTAGCCAGTGCGGCAACCTCGGCGCGAATGGCGTTGGCCTCGCCTTCGGCAGCGGATCGTTCGGCCCGCGCCTCGGCTTCGCGATCTTGGGTCTGGGCGCGCATCTCCTCGGCTTGGGCCAAACGCTCTTCTGCGGCTTCTGCAATGGCGCGGGCTTCTTCTTCGGTCTCAATGGCCACTTCGAATGCCTCGGCCAGATGATCTAATGCCTCTTGTGCTTCGGCCACGGACTGCTGCGCTTTGCTAGCCTCGGCCTCGCTTTTGTCGCGGGTGGCGACGACATCCGCCAAAAACCGGTTTGCAGATTGATGGCGCGCCGCCAGTCGCGCCACATCTTCGGTCAATTCACTCAGCTGCGCTTCGCGGTCTTGCAAAATACTGGCGGCCTCTTGCGCTGTGGCCTCGGCCTCGGCCAGTTTGTCACCAAACCCTTGCGCGGCCTTGGCCAATTCGCGCGATTCCCATTCCAGCCGTTCAATGGTTTCGCCCGCATCACGGTTTAACCCCGCCTCGCGTTCCATATCGCGGGTCAGCTGTTCAATCCGCGCCCGCAGGGTATCAATACGCTGCATCGCTTGGGTTTCTTGATCGACAAAACTGTCGCGCTGAACCTGCAATCGCTGCACAATTGCCGATGCAATCGCCTCTTCTTCGCGCAAGGGTGGCAGGGCCGTTTCCGCCGTTTCACGGGCCGTCGCAGCCTGGCGCGCCGCCGTTTCTGCCGCGGCTGCGGATTTCGTCAACTCGGTCAATGCGGCATCCGCTGTGGCGCGGGCGCGGTCGGCATCCGACCAACGTTTGAATAACAACAGGCTTTCGGCATGGCGCAGTTGTTCGCCAATTTCGCGATACCGCGCCGCCTGTCGTGCCTGACGCATCAGCTGCGCCAATTGACTGGCCAACTGTTCGATCACATCATCAACACGCGCCAGATTGGTTTCCGCCGATTTCAGTTTCAATTCGGCCTCGTGCCGACGCTGATACAAACCGGAAATACCCGCAGCCTCCTCAAGGATACGGCGGCGGTTTTTCGGTTTCGCGTTGATCAATTCAGAAATCTGCCCCTGTCGAACCAAGGCCGGCGATTGCGCGCCCGTTGACGCATCTGCAAACAACATCTGCACATCGCGCGCGCGCACGTCCTTGCCCGCCACTTTGTACGCGCTGCCCACATCGCGGGTGATCCGGCGCACAATGTCCAAAACATCCTGATCATTAAATCCGGCCGGCGCCAAACGATCAGAATTGTCCAGCGTTAACGACACCTCGGCGAAATTGCGTGCCGGACGGGTGGATGCGCCTGCGAAAATCACATCCTCCATCCCGCCGCCACGCATGGCAGTGGGGCGATTTTCCCCCATGACCCAGCGCAGCGCCTCAAGCAGATTGGATTTGCCACAACCGTTTGGCCCAACAACACCTGTCAGGCCGTCCTGAATGATCAATTCAGTCGGATCCACAAAGCTCTTAAAGCCGGTCAGTTTCAGCCGTGAAAAACGCACGCTTGCCCTTTGCCATGATTCTGTTACCTAATCGTTCCCGAACGCACCCTATATGTCAACATGCCCCCACATCATGTCGTAAAACGGGGCCAAGTTATCCACAATATATTGCGACGGACCGATGACGCAGATTGAAATTGACTACGCCCATCCCCGCCATCAGGGAATCCAGGTTTTGTTGAAACAGCACCACACATTGATGCAGTCGTTGTTTCCGGTTGACGCAAACCATTTCCTGGACACCGATGCACTGTGCCACAGCGACATCCATTTCATCGCCGCGCGTGTGAATGGTGTGTATCAGGCCTGTGGCGCATTCAAAATCCAAAACACCTATGCTGAAATCAAGTCCATGTTTACCGCCCCCGATGCACGCGGCAGCGGTCTGGCGGACCAGATCCTGGCGCAACTGATTGACCGATCACGCGCGCTTGGCCTGTTCCATCTGCGTTTGGAAACAGGCGTCGGGCTGGACGCGGCACATCGGCTGTACAGACGTCATGGGTTCGAAACCTGCGGTCCATTTGGCGACTATACGGCGAACCCCTATTCCATCTTCATGGAACGATCGCCCCGCTAAACGATTGCCAAGCGCACCATTCCGGGTATATTGGTAATAAAGTTATACCAAATGGATCCCCGATGCCCTTTGAAAAAGTCAGCGCAGAAAAATTGTCCCAAGCGGTCACCCACCAGATCGAAGAATTGATCCTGCGCGGCATCCTGCGTCCGGGCGAACGCCTGCCCGCCGAACGCGAATTGTCCGAACGCCTGGGCGTCTCGCGCCCCAGTCTGCGCGAAGCCATCGCAGAGCTCCAGGAAAAAGGCCTGCTCACCTCCAAGGCGGGTGCAGGCATCTATGTTGCGGATGTCTTGGGCAATGCGTTTTCCCCTGCTTTGGTGCGGCTCTTTTCCTCGCACAGCGAGGCTGTGTTTGACTACGTCTCGTTTCGCCGCGATATGGAGGGGCTGGCCGCCGAACGCGCCGCCAAGTTTGCGTCAGACACAGATCTGAAAGTGATCCAAACGATATTCGAGAAAATGGAAATCGCCCATAAACGCCGCGATCCCTCGGACGAAGCCCGCCTGGATGCCGACTTCCACCTCTCGATTATCGAAGCCAGTCATAATGTCATCATGCTCCATATGATGCGGTCCATGTATGAACTGCTGCGCGAAGGCGTCTTTTACAACCGGCAAATGATGTTCAAACAACGCGCCACCCGCGATGGCCTACTGGACCAACACCGCGCGATCAATACAGCCATTCAGGCCCGCGACCCCGCCGCCGCGCGCGCGGCAGTGGAATACCACCTCAGCTATGTCGAACAAACCCTGGGCGACCTGCAAATCGCGGAGCGCAACGAACGTATTGCACAACAACGCTACCAACACGAAATCGAACGCAAATAATTATCGCCCGCGGATCCAATCCCAACGATCTGCAAACCAATCGCCCACACGTTCCGTTACGGGATCAATCCGGCGCGTGCGAAACCGCACCCAACGCACCCAAACGGCCCAAAACACCGCGGCGAATAAAACCAATATTACGATATTAAACCAGGGCGTTACGGTCACATCGGGCCCTGATACCGCCCGCACAGACACGGCATTCGGGTAAATCGAAAAAAACTCATTGCGCCAGCCGTAATGTGTCACCATCGCCCACTGCGCGGTCTCTGCCCCTTTTTTACTCACCAAATCCGATGCCTCGGCCTGCAAATTCGCCGTGTCAAACTTGAAATAGGGTGGCCAACCCCAACCCGTATCCTCATTTCGATAAATCATCGGGCTGTCATCCGGCTCAAAGGCTTGAATAAAAAACACATCCCTATTCGCAGTGCCCGCCTCGGCCCCTGCATCCGCTGCAGCCCAAAACCAGCGATTTGATCCAAAATCCACACGCTTTTCATAGGTGTCTGTAATCCGCACAACATCATGCTGCGGCAATGTGTAATGCAAAAACCCACCAACCAGTGTCAGCAAAACCAAACGAATGATCCAACGAAACATACATCCCCCCAAGGGCTCAAAATCCTACACCAGATATAGGCACTCCCCCATCAAAACAAAAGCCCTTTCAGTTTTGCAAAAATACTCCGGGGGGAATTGGCCGCAGGCCAAGGGGGGCAGCGCCCCCAATTTCCCCCTAAAACGGTGCCTTCGACCGAAACTTTATCCCCCGCCCGGTCTCGGGGTGATTAACACGCAGCTCCTCAGAATGCAGCATCATGCGCGGATATCGGTCATAGGTCTCGGGCGCATAAATCGGATCGCCCAAAATCGGATGCCCCAGCGCCAAACAATGCACACGCAGTTGGTGCGAACGGCCGGTCTTGGGCTCTAACCGCAGCCGACTTTCACCGCCCCCGACCTTGGTGCGCGTCCACAGGGTCAGTGCAGGTTTTCCCGTGTCATGACAAACCATCTGGCGGGGGCGATTGGGCCAATCGACAATCAACGGCAAATCCACTTCGCCGGACGCATCAGACACCTCGCCCGCCACACGCGCGACATAGGTTTTTTTGGTGCGCCGCTGTTCGAACTGCATAGATAAATCGCGCTGTGCGTGGGGGCTCAGCGCAAATATCATCACGCCAGATGTATCGCGATCCAACCGATGTACCAACAGGGCATGGGGAAATGCGACCTGCAAACGCGTGATCAAACAATCCGCCAACTCTGGCCCGCGTCCCGGGACGGACAACAGACCCGCGGGTTTGTCAACGACCACGATATGCGCGTCTTCGTGCAAAATGACCAAGGGGTCCATGGGGGGATCATAGGGTGTAATCATGCCCCTGCATTTACATCGTCGTCACCGCATTCACAACGACAAATCCAGCGGCCCACCTCCGTGAAATTTCTCTTGATTTTTTCACGAAATACTGCACTGTGAAAAAAATGCCCCTTTTTTCATGCCCGAGTCTTCTACATGCGTGACACGACACCCCATCACCAAACCCTAGGCGCAGACATCCGCGCCCTGCGCCGCAGTCGGGGTTTGACGCTGGACCAACTGGCCAGGCAGCTGAATAAGTCCGTCGGCTGGATGAGTCAGGTCGAACGCGACCTGTCGGATCCAACCGTTGCGGATCTGCGGTCCTTGGCGCGGGTGTTCGACATTCCGCTGTCCATGCTTTCTACAAAAAATGCGGCCCAGGAACACGAACAGGGGTTCGTCGTTCGCAAAAACAACCGCCGCCCCATCGGTCGCCATATTCAGGGCCTGACAGAAGAGCTGCTATCCCCCGACCTGACCGACGAATTCGAGGTTGTCCATTCCCATTTCGCCCCGCACAGCCGCATTAAATCGCCCGTTTCTCGCCCCACCCAAGAGGTGGGTTATCTGGTGTCAGGCCAGCTGCATCTGACCATCGCAGGTCAGGAATTCATTATCAACCAAGGCGACAGTTTCCGCATCCGCGGCGAAGAATTCGCATGGGCCAACCCCTATAACACCCCAGCAATTGCGATTTGGGTCATCGCGCCGCCGGTGTATTGATGACCCTGTCGGCCTGGATCATATTTGCCAGTTTTTGGGCGGTTTTTGTCACCACACCCGGCCCAAACGCGGTCAATTGCGTGAATGTTGCCATGACATACGGGTTCAATACATCGCTGATTTGTGTTGGTGCCATCCTGACCCAAGCATCGCTGTTTTTGACGCTATCAGCCTTTGGCGTAACGGCGATCATGACAGCCTCGGCATCCGTATTTTTGGCGTTCAAATGGGGGGGCGCTGCCTTTTTGGTTGCCTTGGGGGTGCGCGGTTGGATCAATGCAACACGCCCGATCAAAACGCACACACCCAGTCGCAAAACGATATACAGCCGCGCCTTGGCCATTGCGACGATCAACCCCAAATCGGTCGCAGGATATTTCGCAGCCTTTACGCAATTTGTGCAACCCGATCGCCCCATTGGGCAACAAATGTGGGTGATTGTTCCAACTGCACTGACGCTGACCACACTTAGCTATGCGGGATACTGCGCGATTGGCGCGGCGCTGGGGCGCGCGGCATTGGGGGCGATTTTGCATGTCTGGGTGCGGCGGGGATTGGCGCTGTGCTTTGTCATTTATGGCATTTTATTGGGGGCCTTTGCATGATCGACCTGATTTTGACGCTGGTTCCTATGTCTGTTTTGCTCAGCTTTCTGTTGGCGGGGGTGGTGTTAAACCTGACGCCCGGATCGGACGTGATGTTCACCATTGCCAGCGGGATCAAGGGCGGCATTCCCGCAGGTGTCGCCGCCGCAACGGGCGTGGCCTTGGGCAGTTTTGTCCATGTCACGCTGACCACATTCGGGTTGGCGGCCCTGTTGGCCACCCTGCCGTGGGTGTTCCAAGCCATTAAGTGGGGCGGTGTGCTATATCTGTTGCTATTGGCCTATCAGGCATGGACCGCAACTGCGATCACAGACACCGCAAACACAGGGCGGGCATCCTATTCGCGCGCATTAAAACAAGGATGCATCACGAATGTCACCAACCCCAAGGTTGCGCTGTTTATTTTGGCGTTTCTGCCGCAGTTTGCCGATGAAACACGCGGACCGATCTGGGTTCAGATGTTGATTTTGGGCGTGATCTTTACGCTATCGGGATGGGTGATCACATCCCTCTATGGAATATTTGCGGGATATCTGGGGTATAAATTGCGCCAGTATTTCACAATTTTGAACAAACTATCAGCAATCATTTTGGGCGGCCTAGCACTGCGTCTGGCCGCAACATAAGGGAGGAAAAGAAATGTCTGATTTTCCAACACGCGCACGCGTTGTTATCATTGGCGGTGGCGCTGTCGGCACCTCTGGGCTCTATCACTTGGCCAAGGCCGGCTGGACCGATTGTGTTCTATTGGAAAAGAACGAATTGACTGCGGGGTCTACGTGGCACGCAGCCGGCAACGTTCCGACCTTTTCCACCAGCTGGTCAATCATGAACATGCAGCGCTATTCAACCGAGCTTTATGCGCGCTTGGGCGAAGAGGTGGATTACCCCATGAACTATCACCAAACGGGATCCATCCGCATCGCGCATTCAAAAGAGCGCATGCAGGAATTCCAACGGGCCTGCGCCATGGGACGCTATCAGGGGATTGATATGAAAATCATGACCCCAGAAGAGGCCAAGGAAAAATATCCGTTCTTGGAAACCCATGACATGGCTGGCGCGCTTTGGGATCCAACCGATGGTGATATCGACCCTGCACAGCTGACCCAAGCCTTGGCAAAAGGCGCGCGGGACATGGGCGCAAAGATCATTCGGTTCTGTCCTGTCACAGGCGTGACCCAAAACGACGATGACACTTGGATCGTTCACAGCGAAAAGGGTGATATCCACTGTGACTATGTGGTGAATGCTGCGGGCTATTACGCACAACAGGTTGGCGAATGGTTCAAGCCCTACGGCGGGCGCACTGTTCCGATGATGGTGATGGAGCACCAATATGTTCTGACCTCACAGGTCCCTGAAATTGAGGCATGGTCAAAGGAACACGGTGGCAAGCTTCCGTTGGTGCGCGATGTTGATGTGTCCTATTACCTGCGCCAAGAAAAACATGGGTTCAACATTGGACCTTATGAGCCAAACTGCAAGGCGCATTGGGAAAAGACAGACGACCCCGTGCCTGATGATTTCTCATTCCAATTGTACCAAGATGATTTGGACCGGATCGAAGATATCGTCGCCGACGCGATGGAGCGTGTCCCCTTGGCAGGCGAAGCAGGGATTGAGCGGATCATCAACGGCCCCATCCCCTATGCGCCCGATGGGTTGCCTTTGATCGGACCAATGCCGGGGGTCAAGAACGCCTTTGAGGCCTGTGTGTTTACATTCGGCATCGCCCAAGGCGGCGGTGCGGGCAAAGTCTTGGCCGAGTGGATCACCCAAGGGCACACCGAATGGGATATGTGGTCTTGTGACCCACGGCGGTACACCGACTATACCGATCATGACTATTGTGTCGCCAAGGGCATGGAGGTCTATGGCAATGAATACGCCATGCATTTCCCTTGGCATGAATGGCCTGCTGCGCGCGATAAAAAGCTATCCCCTGCTCATGATCAGGTCATCGCCAAGGGCGGACAAATGGGCGCCTATAACGGTTGGGAACGTGCCAATTGGTTTGCTCACGACGGCGATGATACCTCCGAGGAAGCCACACATACATTTGAGCGCTCTGGCCCGTGGGAACAGCGCATTCGCGAGGAATGCGAAGCCGTGCGGGACGCGGTCGGGGTTTTGGACCTTCCCGGCTTTAGCCGCTTTAACGTATCGGGGGACGGCGCCGCCGAATGGTTGCGCGGGTTGATTACAGGTGGCTTGCCAAAAGTGGGCCGCATGAACCTTGCCTATTTTGCGGATAAACGCGGCCGCATTCTGACGGAAATGTCCGTCATGCGCCACAGCGACGATCACTTTACCCTGATCACGGCGGCAACGGCGCAATGGCATGACTTTGAACTTTTGAAAAACGCGCTTGTGGAGGGCATTACCCTCACCGATCACACGACCGAATTCGGGACGTTGATCGTCTCAGGCCCCAAGGCGCGCGACCTCTTTGAAACCTTGGGCACCGAGGCTGATTTGCATGCGCCTTGGCTGTCGCATCAACCGGCCAAAGTCGCGGGCATTGACTGTGCCCTCGCCCGCGTCAGCTTTGCCGGTGAATTAGGATGGGAAATCCACGCGCATAATGACAACATCGCCGCGCTCTATACGGCTGTGACGGACGCAGGTGCAAAACCATTTGGCATGTGGGCGCTGAACGCGCTGCGCATCGAAAAAGGCTATCGCGCGTGGAAGGGGGATTTGTCCACGGATTACACCCTGTTCGAGGGCGGATTGGATCGTTTTGTCAAACTGGACAAGCCACAAGACTTTACCGGCAAAGCGGCCCTACAGGCCGAAAAACAGCAAGGCAGCAAGAAACGCTTTGTCACCTTGGTGGTGGATGCGGGTAATGCGGATGCGCCTTATATGTCCACGCTGTGGCATGATGGCGAAATCGTTGGCGAAACCACCTCAGGCGCATGGGGCTATCGCGTGAATGCGTCTATCGCGCTTGGCATGATCCGCGCGGATCTGGCGGTCGCAGGAACCGAGATTGAAGTCGAGATTTATGGCGAACGTTGCCGCGCCGTGGTGCAAGAGGACCGCCCCCTATGGGATCCTGAAAACGAAAGGCTACGCGCATGATTACGATCCTAGACGGTGGAATGGGGCAGGAATTGGTGGCCCGTTCCACCCAACCGCCGAGCGAAATGTGGTCGGCCAAGGTTCTTATGAATGAGGCCGACTTGGTAACGCAGGTCCATGCGGATTACATCCGCGCAGGGGCCGATGTGATTACCATCAACGCCTATGCTGCAACGCCCGAGCGTTTGAAACAATATGGCCATGGCGATAAATTTTCCACGTTGCAACAGGCTGCGATCGATTGCGCGACCAAAGCCCGCGACCAACTTGGCCGCGACGTGAAAATCACTGGATGCCTGCCTCCCTTGTTTTCAAGCTATAACCCCGATCTCAACACTGACTATGACGTCGCTTTGGGCATTTATTCCCAAATCGCGGATGCACAAACCGCGGGCGTCGATGTTTTGTTGGCCGAAACACTGGGATCATTGCTAGAGGTTCGCGCAGCGGCAACCGCCCTAACAGGACGCGGCAAACCGGTCTGGATCAGCATGTCTTTGTCCGAGGATACCTCGACCCCTGCCTTGCGATCAGGCGAGCCGTTACAAGACGCGCTTGCGATCCTTTCCGATCACAAGGTCGATGCAATTTTGCTTAACTGTTCTTTGCCCGAAACGATCAGCGTGGCAATGCCCACATTGGCACAGGTCAAGACACCCTTTGGCGCCTATGCCAACGGATTTACCGCCATCAAGAAATTGGAAATGGGCGATATCGTTGCCGAGAAATTCAGCAAGCGCAGCGACCTGACCCCACAAGGCTATGCCAATTTCGCCCAAGACTGGATCGATGCCGGCGCAACCCTTGTGGGTGGATGCTGCGAAGTTGGTCCAGATCACATCACAGAACTTTCACGCCGTTTCGGCGCACATCAGGAATAGACTATGACACATCTTCCTAAACACGCACGCGTTGTCATCATCGGGGGCGGCGTTATCGGCTGCTCGGTTGCCTATCACCTAACAAAGCTTGGGTGGAAAGACGTTGTTTTGCTTGAGCGTAAACAGCTGACCTCAGGGACAACATGGCATGCCGCAGGTCTCATTGCGCAACTGCGCGCCACCGCAAATATGACCAAACTCGCCAAATATTCCCAAGAGCTTTATGGCAGTCTAGAAGAAGAAACAGGTGTGGCCACAGGGTTCAAACGCGTGGGATCCATCACCGTTGCCCTCACCGACGAGCGGATGGAGGAGCTTAAGCGGTCCGCAGCAATGGCGCGGGCCTTTGGCGTGGACATTGACGAAATCTCGCCGTCCGAGGTGGGCGAAAAATACGCACATTTGAATTTGGAAAACGTTGTTGGCGGCGTTTATTTGGACAAAGACGGACAAGGCGACCCTGCCAATATCGCGCTTGCTCTCGCCAAAGGGGCCCGAATGCGCGGCGCAATCGTCCAAGAGAGGGTCAAAGTCACCAGCATTGCCAAAACCGGCCGCCGCGTCACGGGTGTGGACTGGACCGCAGAGGACGGAACCAATGGCCACATGACCTGCGATATTATCGTGAACTGTGCCGGTATGTGGGGTCACGAAGTCGGCCGTATGGCGGGTGTCAATGTGCCCCTGCATGCCTGCGAACATTTCTATATCGTATCCGAGCCGATTGCAGGCCTATCCCAGCTGCCGGTTCTACGCGTGCCAGACGAATGCGCCTATTACAAAGAAGACGCAGGCAAAATGATGCTTGGCGCATTTGAACCCAACGCCAAACCATGGGCCATGACCGGCATCCCGGAGAATTTCGAATTCGACCAATTGCCCGAAGATTTCGACCACTTTGAGCCGATCCTCGAGATGGCGGTAAACCGCATGCCAATGCTGGGCGAGGCGGGCATTCACACCTTCTTTAACGGTCCCGAAAGTTTCACACCTGATGACGCCTATCACCTTGGCCTTGCCCCCGAGATGGACAATGTCTGGGTCGCAGCAGGGTTCAACTCAATCGGCATCCAATCCGCAGGCGGCGCAGGAATGGCGCTCTCTCAATGGATGGACACAGGCGAAAAACCCTTTGATCTGGGGGATGTGGACATTAGCCGCATGCAGCCATTCCAAGGCAACAAACACTACCTTTTTGAACGATCCAAAGAAACCTTGGGGCTGCTCTATGCCGACCACTTCCCCTATCGCCAAAAGGAAACCGCGCGCGGTGTACGGCGTACGCCCTTTCATGAACACCTAAAAGCTCAAGGCGCGGTCTTTGGCGAACTTGGTGGATGGGAACGCGCCAACTGGTTCGCGGATGAGGGCCAAGACCGCGAATACAAATACAGCTGGAAACGTCAAAACTGGTTTGAAAATTCCGCTCGTGAACATATGGCCGTGCGCACAGGTGTTGGCATGTATGACATGTCCTCCTTTGGCAAAATCCGTGTGGAGGGCCGCGATGCAGAAACCTTCCTCAACCACATCTGCGGCGCTGATATGTCCGTGCCTGTTGGCAAAATCGTCTATACCCAATTCCTCAATAGCAAAGCAGGGATTGAGGCAGATGTCACCGTCACCCGCCTCTCGGAAACCGCCTATCTTGTGGTGACCCCTGCCATCACACGACTTGCTGATCAAACATGGATGCGCCGCCATATCGGTGATTTCAACGTCGTCATCACGGATGTCACCGCAGGCGAAGGCGTCCTTGCCGTCATGGGGCCAAACTCACGTGAGCTGCTCCAACGCGTAAGCCCGAATGACTTCAGCAATGCAACAAACCCCTTTGGCACGGCCCAAGACATCGAACTTGGCATGGGCTTTGCGCGCGCGCATCGCGTTTCATATGTCGGTGAACTCGGCTGGGAACTCTACATAAGTGCCGACATGGCCGCCCATGCCTTTGAAACCTTGCACACTGCAGGCCAAGACCTCGGCCTCAAACTCTGTGGCATGCATATGATGGACAGCTGCCGCATCGAAAAAGGCTTCCGTCACTTTGGCCATGACATTACAGCAGAGGACCATGTTCTAGAGGCCGGCCTAGGCTTTGCCGTCAGCAAAACAAAAGACACTTTCATCGGCCGCGATGCCGTCAACAAAAAACGCGACGAGGGCCTCAAAACACGCATGGTGCAATTCAAACTCACCGACCCAGAGCCCCTGCTTTATCACAATGAGCCCATCCTAAGAGACGGCGAAATTGTGGGATACCTTTCCTCAGGCAGCTATGGCCATGCCTTGGGCGGGGCGATTGGCATGGGATACGTCCCATGCGCGGGTGAAACGGCGGCGGATGTGCTGGCATCAACCTATGAAATTGACGTGGCCGGCACCCGTGTACGCGCCGAAGCATCGTTGAAACCGATGTACGATCCCAGCGGTGAACGGACCAAAGCATAAACCGCACCACCGGGGCACCGCAAACGCAGTGCCCCGTTTCATTTTAATCTTGGCGGCTTGTCCGGGTCCATCCCGGGGGCCATTGGCTGATAGGGCTCTGGCGCGACGGGGTCCGGCAATTCAAACCGCATCCCCACGCGCCGCACAGCGATGGCGGCACCCTCGGTCGCATCAAAAAATGCCACATCAATTTCTGCGGCCTCAACACCGCAAAACCGTAACGCCTCATGCGCGGCCTTGGCCAATGCCCGATGAACCGCGGGTTCCGCCCCGATGAATGCCAACAAATGTCCTCGGCCGCCCCCCTCATAGGTGACAGCTGTCAACCAAACCTCGTCCGCCAAACCGGCAGCCGACACCAGTTTTGCATCTAACCCCTGCAACACCGGTTCAGGAATGGCGCGGGGTGGCGTAAATTCCACGGGCCGTGCCTCAACCTCATCCGGGGTTTCCGATAACATGTCCGCCAACCACACCATGATATCATGGGGCAACAAAATGCTCGACGGCGCGACCTCTAAATTGACGGCCATGCCCAAATCAACCTGCGCCAACATTGTCACCAAAACACGTCCCGAAACAGCGATATAGGGCGTAATTTCACCGGTAAATTCGGCCAACCGATCCTCAGTATCAAAAACCAGAACCAAGGACATGCCGTCGTGTTCAATCACCCGCGGATCAATGCGATCCCCCTGCGCCTCCTCTTCCAGTATCATAAACAACTCGGCATCTGCCAAACGTTCATAAAACCGCAACCGCAATTCATCACGCTCAGGTTCGGCCGCCATGACCGAATATGCACGATCCAATACCGTTTCCATTATCCGATGACCTCTTTCACACGCGCCCGCAATGCCGGCAAAACATCACGCGCGAACCAATCGTTTCTCTTTATCCAACCGGTATTGCGCCACGACGGATGAGGCAAGGGAAAAACATCCTCCCCATAAACGTGCCACCGCCTCACCCGCACTGAAACAGACATCTTGTCCCCCAAATGCCAGTCCTGCGCATATTTCCCAACCAGAACCATCAACTTAATCTCTGAAAACTGCTCCAAAATCCGCGACCGCCAAACCCGCGCACAAATCGCAGACGGCGCCAAATCGGCCCCGCGCGCATCATACCCGGGAAAACAAAACGCCATCGGCACAATCGCAAATATATCGCGATCATAGAACACAGACCGTTCGACCCCGAACCAGTCACGCAGCCGATCACCAGATGCATCATCAAATGGAACACCCGATCGATACACCCGCATCCCGGGGGCCTGCCCGGCAATCAAAATACGCGCACCTTTGGCCCCCTGTACCACAGGACGCGGATCATGCCGGGTTTCAGTCGCTAAAAACCGATCTCGACATAAACGACAGCGCGACAGTTCCTCAAAAACACCCATACCCCATTCAAACAAAAACGGCCTGTAAATCCAAGCCGCTCTTTCAGTTTTGCACAAATACTCGCAGGGGTCTGGGGGCAGCCGCCCCCAGTCTAGATCGCCCCAAAACCTTCAGAATTCCTCCTGGTTTTGAACGGGGGTTCGGCCACTTAAACAAAGTGATTTATGGAGGTTCCAAAACGCGGGTTTGTTGAGTGACGAAAAAAGACTTCTATTCCTCAATCTGATCTAGGAACTGGCTGACCGCCTCAACGATGTCCCGAGCGATTGGCAAGTCTGAGTCCGCATAGGCAGCAAAGTTGGCGGCTATGTCATCAGAGGACACAACCTTCAACACATGGTTAACGTCTGAGACCAGAGAGAGGGTGGCCTCTGGCGCTGCCTGCGCGATTCTACGGGCATCCGCCTCACCCACCTGAAGGTCACGCAGACCCTGAACGACAAGGATGGGAACACGGGTTTCCCTCGCAAGTATGGCAGGATCGTAGGAAAATGCGTCGATTAGAAAGCCCTGAATCTGTGGCGCGAACAATGGCTGCAAGGCCGGGTTCAACGCCTTTGTATCTAACCTCTCACCGCGCTCCAAGGACATGATCGCTTCATCGGCCTCATTCAGGACCCGCGCGTTGGCTGGGTTGGCGTGCAACTGTTCGCGCAGTACTGTTCCAAGAGGTCGTCCTGGAGTGCTCACCAAGATCAAGCCGCACGGCTCTGGCAATGGTGCAATGGCCGCAAGAGCAATCAGACCGCCCTCACTGTGCCCCAGCGGCACAACGCAACGGGTGCCGCCACCACCGGTTGGCAATCGCTCTCTGATGGCCTTCGTCCAGACAAGTATATCATCACCATAGGCCGTGATCGTCACATCATTAGGGTCTGGGATCGCGTCTGCCGAGCCAAACATGCCACGTTTGTCGATGCGCAGCGAGGGTATACCTTGCTCGGCTAATGCCTCTGCAAGCAGTGCATAGGGGACTGCCGCGATACCGAGGGGCGAATTACCGTCGCGATCAGTCGGTCCCGATCCAGGCACAATCAATATGACAGGCGTTCCATCAGGAATTGCCCTGTCGCCAGCTGGCAAGGTCAGGGTTCCCGCGAGAGAACCTTCAGGACCAGGCGCGCTCAGCTCCTGCTGTACGGTCAACGCGTCGCCCGCTTTTTGTCATTGGTCTGAGCGACTACGGCAGAGACAGAAATCATACCGAAAGCCGCAAACAGTATATAGGTTATGGAACCCAACGATAACGTCACGGTCATTCCTTTCGACACACTTGCAGCAGGTTAATAACAAGCCAGTTACAAAACTCTTTCAAGGATCTGTCACGAACCTGGTGACTAAATGCTCATCCAAGTCGCTCGAAAACAAGAACTCGCTGAACTGGTAATTGGCGTAACCGCGGCGAATGGTAGGAAAGTCCGTATTCCGGTCATTGGCACGAACGTAACGCGCCCCAAGTGCTGGGGGCGTTCACACGCCCCCGGCTTTGCGGTCTTAGCCGCACTTTGAATGACCGCAGCTGCGACAGGTCATGCAACCTTCGACCATCTGCAAATCATACTGGCCACAGCTTGGGCATGCTTTGCCACGGCTCTCGGTTAGGTTGACAACCTCTTTGTTGTAATGGGGATCTTCTTTTAGCCCCATACCTTCGCCTGCCAAAAACCCGATGCTGACCATGTGCTGTTCCAACACGCCACCAATGGCGGCCAGAATGGACGGAATGTATTTGCCCTGAACCCAGGCACCGCCGCGTGGATCGAACACCGCCTTCAGCTCTTCTACGACAAAGGATACGTCCCCGCCGCGACGGAACACAGCGGAAATCATCCGTGTCAACGCAACTGTCCAGGCAAAATGTTCCATGTTCTTGGAATTGATGAACACCTCAAACGGACGACGGTGTCCATTTACGATCACGTCATTTACGGTCACGTAAATCGCGTGTTCGCTGTCAGGCCATTTCAGTTTGTATGTGTTGCCTTCCAATGTCTGCGGGCGATCCAATGGCTCGGCCATGTAAATCACTTCTGCACCGGTTTCGACCTCTGGGGCTTTCTCGGTTGTCTCAGACACGCTTAGAACAGAACCCGTCACATCATTTGGACGATAGGTTGTGCACCCTTTGCAGCCTGTTTCATAGGCCTGCATATACACATCCTTGAACGCGTCAAAGCTGATGTCCTCGGGGCAGTTGATGGTTTTTGAAATCGAACTGTCGATCCATTTTTGCGCCGCCGCCTGCATTTTGACGTGATCCAATGGGGCCAGCGTTTGGGCGTTTACGAAATAATCTGGCAACTCTTTGTCGCCGAATTTGTCGCGCCACATTTGTACGGCATAATCGACCACCTCTTCTTCGGTGCGTGATCCATCTTTTTGCAATACCTTGCGGGTATAGGCATAGGCAAACACAGGTTCGATACCCGATGACACATTGCCCGCATACAGGCTGATGGTTCCTGTCGGCGCAATCGATGTCAGCAATGCGTTGCGGATACCATGTTTGCGAATGGCATCACGGACGTCGTCGTCCATCACCTTCATCGCCTCGGATTCCAGATAGGGGTCCGCATCAAACAAGGGGAACGCGCCTTTTTCTTTGGCCAGTTCGACAGAGGCCAGATAGGATGCGCGCGCAATGGCGTGCAACCATTCGTCCGTCTTTGCCGCGGCTTCGTCCGATCCATAGCGTTGCCCTGTCATCAACAGCGCATCAGCCAAACCTGTCACGCCCAAACCGATACGGCGTTTGTTTTGCGCCTCTTGTGCTTGTTGGGGCAGTGGGAAATTCGATGCATCCACAACGTTGTCCATCATGCGCACGGCGGTTGCGACCAGATCGTTCAGTGCCTCGACGTCCAGCTGGGCGTTTTTGTCAAACGGATCCTTGACCAAACGCGCAAGGTTGATGGACCCCAGCAAACACGCACCATAGGGTGGCAAAGGCTGTTCACCGCAGGGGTTGGTTGCTGCGATACTTTCACAGTAATGCAGGTTGTTCGCTTTGTTGATGCGGTCGATAAAAATCACACCGGGTTCAGCGAAATCATAGGTTGATTTCATGATCTTGTTCCACAGGTCTCGGGCCTGAACGGTTTTGAACACTTTGCCTTCGAATACCAGATCCCATGATTTGTCGGCCTTTACAGCCTCCATAAAGGGATCGGTGACCAAAACGGACACGTTAAACATCCGCAAACGTGCGGCGTCTGATTTGGCGGTGATGAAATCTTCGATATCGGGGTGATCACAGCGCATGGTCGCCATCATCGCGCCACGTCGGGATCCGGCGGACATAATTGTACGACACATTGCGTCCCAGACATCCATGAATGACAACGGACCTGATGCATCGGCCGCCACACCCTTGACCAACGCACCTTTGGGACGGATGGTGGAAAAATCGTACCCGATACCGCCACCCTGCTGCATGGTTAACGCGGCCTCTTTCAACATTTCGAAAATGCCGCCCATGCTGTCAGGAACGGTTCCCATTACGAAACAGTTGAACAATGTCACTTTGCGCGCGGTGCCTGCGCCGGCGGTGATGCGGCCCGCGGGCAAGAATTTGAAATCTTCTAGCGCGGAATAGAATTTATTTTCCCAATGGTCCGCTTTCTTTTCGACCGATGCCAAGGCGCGGGCGATTCGGCGCCAGCTGTCTTCTACGGTTGCGTCCAAAGGCTTGCCATCGGCATCCTTGAAACGATATTTCATATCCCAGATTTGTTCAGCAATTGGTGCAGCGAAACGTGTCATACTCTTCCCTTGGCGTTGATCGGTTGTACATGATGATTGAGGCCACAATGTAGAGTGAAAGTCAGATTGGGTCAACTTGCCAAACGGTAAAAAAAGTCTAAAAATAACTAAACCTTGGGGTAGACAAATGACAAAACACATACATCTAGTAAAACTTAGTGTTGGTACGCAAACCATCGAAGACCTAGAGGATTGGCAAAAAAACCCTATGTCTCAAGGGCCTGACGGGTTGCCACGGCATGTCACACGCATGTGGCCCAAACGCGAATCCGAGGTCCTAAATGGCGGATCAATATTTTGGGTCATCAAGGGTGTTATTTTGTGTCGGCAACCGATTCTGCGTTTTGATGAAATAATAGGCACAGACGGCATTCGCCGCTGCGCGATTGTGGTCAAACCCGGATTGATCCGCACCACGCCTGCGCCGAAACGGGCGTTTCAGGGCTGGCGATACCTAACCCCCCAAGACGCGCCCGCAGATATGAAAGAGGGGCGCGAAAATGATGATGTGTTGCCGCCCACATTGGCGGGGGCCCTGGCCGATATCGGGGTATTATAGCCCCAACAGCTGCATCAATTTTTGCATGACCGCCTGATCATAGGCATCCAGTTCGCCGTAACGCGACCGAAACAGCGATGCCTGGGATTTCAGGATCAACCCGTCAGACAGAATTTTCAGGTGATTGGCCCGCAGGGTTTCCCCCGATGATGTAATGTCTGCAATCGCTTCTGCGGTTTCATTTTTGACCGTGCCTTCGGTGGCGCCTTGGCTATCGACGATCTGATAATCCGCAACCCCGACCGTTTTCAGATGTTCGCGGACCAGGCGGTGGTATTTTGTGGCAATGCGCATGCGAAATCCGTGATGCGCCCGAAACGCCGCAGCCGCGGCATCCAGATCATCCAGGGTATCGACATCGACCCAACAATTTGGAACCGCAATGATCAAATCCGCGTGGCCAAAGCCCAATTCCACCAGCATCTGTACCCGTTGGTCCCACTGGCTTAGCTTTTCCCGGATCAAATCCGTTCCGGTCACACCCAGATGAATGCGCCCCGCCGCCAATTCGCGGGGGATTTCACCGGCTGACAACAAAACCAGTTCCACGCCATCAATGCCATCAACGCGGCCCGCATATTCCCGATCGGACCCGCTGCGCGACAATGATATCCCACGCGCTGCAAACCAATCAAAGGTTTTTTCCATCAAACGGCCCTTGGACGGGACACCCAATTTGATCGTCATTGCGCACCCCCTGTTTTGTCCGACGTAATTTCCAAAACCAGATCCGGGCGAATCACGCCACCAACTGCGGGTATTTCCTGACCATGGCCCAGACGCCGCGTCAGCGCGTCATAGCGGCCACCGGTCGCAATGGGGGACAAATCGGCGCGGTCTGCGGCATGGAACCCGAACACAAACCCGTCGTAATATTCCATTGACGTGCGGCCATAGCTGGCCTCAAACATCAGGGTGTCCACATCAATCCCCTGCACGGACAAAGCATCGGTGCGCGCCGATAGTCGATCAATCGCGACCGAAATCGCAGGCAGATCCACGGCAATGTCACGCAACTGCTGAATGGCATAGGGACAGGTTTCCGACACGCGCAAAATGGCGTCGATCAATTCCACCTCTTGTGCGGAAATGGGATCAGCGGCGGCATCTTGGTGCAGCGCATCGATGCGTTCGATAATTTCAGCGCGTGACCGCAACCCCAACAGCGGCCCGGCCCCTGCCATGGGATCAGATTTCGCCAATAACGCAATCCGGCTGTCCACATCGCCCGCGCGGCCCGAAAACCGGTTCATCAAGGCGCGGAACCGGCGTGGCCGCCAGATATGGCGCATCAAGGCCCGTTTCCGGCGGTCGGTCGTTTTCAACCCCATAACAGCCGCCGTCAAAATGCCGATATCCCCCGTTGCCGCCCGCACAGGCGCATCGCCCAGCGCACGATGGATCAGGGCAAAGACCTCGGCATCGGTTTGGGCAGGGTTTGATCGGTCAAAGACCTCGTATCCCACCTGAATATATTCATTTGCGCGGCTTGGGTCATCCTCTTGGCGGCGAAACACAACCCCGTTATAGGTATAGCGTGCAGGTTCCGCCCCGTGATCCATATGCATCTGGACAACGGGAACCGTAAAATCAGGCCGCAACATTTGTTCGCCCCGCAACGGATCGGACGTCACATAGGCGCGGGCGCGAATATCCTCGCCATACAGGTCCAGCAGGGTGTCCGCAGATTGCAACACATCCGCTTCGACCACGGTGGCGCCTTGTTCCAAAAACACCGCCTGAAACTGGGCGGCTCTGGCCAATATGTCCAAACGTCGTGTCATTGGGCTTGGGTCGCCAAAATTTCGCGGACCTTGGCCACCAAATCACCGCGCGGTACGGTAAATTGGCTGGGTCGCTCTTTCCATTCCTCAAGCGTGGCGTTTTGCGCGATCTGCGCGCCCAGGATCAAATCCTTGATCTGGATGATGCCTTGTGCCTTTTCGTCGCCACCCTCGATAATTGCGATGGGGGAATTGCGGGTATCGGCGTATTTCAACTGATTTCCGAAATTCTTGGGGTTGCCCAAATACACCTCGGCCCGAATGCCTGCGTTTCGCAATTCGGTGACCATCGCCTGATAATCGGCCATGCGGTCGCGGTCCATAACGGTCACCACCACGGGGCCGCGCGATTGTGATCCAATCCGCCCCTTTTCGCGCAGGGCGGCCAACAGGCGGTCCACACCAACCGAAACACCCGTTGCAGGCACCGATTGCCCCGTGAACCGTTTGACCAAATCGTCATAACGTCCACCACCGGACACGGACCCGAACTGCCGCTTGCGGCCTTTTTCATCGAAAATTTCGAATGTCAGCTCGGCTTCGAACACGGGGCCGGTGTAATATCCCAGACCGCGCACAACGGACGGGTCCAGAATGATCCGGTCCGCACCGTATCCGCCTGCGTCCAGCAATTCGGCCATGGTGTCCAATTCGCCCACGCCCTCGGCCCCGATGGTCGATGATCCCACGGCATCGCGCAGGTTTGATAGGGTTTGCGCCGCCGTATCACCACGCGACGTCAAAAACGCCAAAACGGGTGCGGCCTGATCATCCGACAGCCCCACACCATCGATATAGGCACCCGAGGCATCCAACCGCCCCTTGCCCAGCAATTCGCGCACGCCGGCGGCGCCCACTTTGTCGAATTTATCGATGGTGCGTAAAACGTCATCGCGTTGGGCATCATCAGACAGGCCCATGCATTCCAGCACACCGTTCAACACCTTGCGGTTATTGATGCGCACTAGATAATCGCCACGGGGAATGCCAACGGTTTCCAAGGTATCCGACAGCATTGCGCAAATTTCGGCATCTGCCGCCACAGATGGCGCGCCGACCGTATCGGCATCGCACTGATAAAACTGGCGGAACCGTCCCGGCCCTGGTTTTTCGTTGCGCCACACAGGCCCCATCGCATAGCGGCGATAGGGGGTGGGCAGGTCGTTGCGATATTGCGCATAAACCCGCGCCAAAGGTGCCGTCAGGTCATAGCGCAGGGCCAGCCAATCGCTGTCCTCTTCTTGCCAAGCGAACACACCTTCGTTTGGGCGATCGACATCGGGCAGGAATTTGCCCAAGGCCTCGACGGTTTCTACCGCGCTGCTCTCTAACGCGTCAAAGCCGTAATGATGATAAACACCCGCGATTTTTTGCAGCATGTCGCTGCGCTCGGTCACTTCTGTCCCGAAATAATCACGAAACCCTTTGGGCGTTTGTGCCTTGGGGCGGGGTTGTTTTTTCTCTTTGGCCATAATCGCGTCCCTATGTGGGGTTAATTACCGCCCATGTACCGCACCATCACTGAATGAGCAAGCAACCTTGACCATTCAGGGGCATGGTCTAGCTAGGCGAATATGAAACAAGTGCTAATTCTTGGACATTCGGGCGGGATTGGCCGCGCCTTGGCGCAGGCCTATGACGCGGCGGGGTTTGCCGTGACGGGACTGTCGCGGCGCGATGATGGGTTTGACATCACCGACCCCGCATCGGTTGCCCACCATATGGGGCAATTAACCGGCCCCTATGATCGGATTGTGATTGCAACGGGGGCCTTGGAAATTGATGGATATGCCCCAGAAAAATCCGTTTCATCCGTGACTGCGCAGGGCATGGCCGACCAATTTGCCGTCAATGCCATCGGGCCTGCGTTGATTTTGAAACATATCCGCCCCCTAATCCCGCGCGATCGGGCCTGTGTGATCGCGGCGCTGTCGGCGCGGGTGGGATCCATTGGGGATAACCGTTTGGGCGGATGGGTGTCCTATCGCGCGGCCAAGGCGGCGTTAAACCAGATCATCCACACGGGCGCGATTGAATTGGGGCGCATGCGACCCATGTCGTGTTGCATTGCGCTGCACCCCGGAACGGTGGCCACCGATTTCACCGCGAAATATGCGGGGCGTCATCCGACCGTTTCCCCCGATGCGGCGGCGGCAAATTTGATGCGCGTGATCGAATCGCGTGGCCCCGAACACAACGGCCAATTTTTCGATTGGCGTGGGGACCCAGTCCCGTGGTAGGCCGCATGATCGTGATCCTTGGCGATCAATTATCCCGCGACATATCATCCCTGCAGGGTGCTGACCCCAACCATGATGTGATCGTCATGGCCGAAGTCATGGGCGAGGCCACCTATGTCCCCCATCACCCCAAAAAAATCATCCTGATCCTGTCTGCCATGCGCAAATTCGCGGCCCAGCTGCGCGATCAGGGATGGCGGGTGCTGTATACGGAATTGGACGACCCCGACACCAGCCACACATTGACCGGTGAAATCCTGCGGCGGGCGGCGGAAACGGGTATCACCGATGTCTGTATCACCGAACCCACCGAATGGCGGGTGATTGATGCGCTGACGGATCTGCCATTGCGCGTTGATATGCGCCCCGACACGCGGTTCATCGCCTCTCATGCAGAATTCGAAACCTGGGCAAAGGGGCGCAAAGCCCTGCGCATGGAATATTTCTATCGCGAAATGCGGCGCAAAACAGGTCTGTTGATGCAGGGCGATGACCCCGAGGGCGGCCAATGGAACTTTGACCACGACAACCGCAAAGGGCCGCCAAAATCCGTGGCCTATGCCGGTCCGCGCCAATTTACCCCCGATACAGTGACGCAATCCGTGATCCAATTGGTGCAGGATCGGTTTGGCGATAACTTTGGCCGCGCAACACCATTTTGGTTTGCCACCGACCGCGTCCAAGCGTTAGAGGCGATGGATCATTTCATGCGCTATGCCCTGCCCAGTTTTGGCGATTACCAAGATGCGATGTTGAATGAAAACGCGTTTTTATATCATTCGTTTTTGGCCCCCTATATCAACATTGGCCTGCTGTCCCCGCGCGAAGTCTGCGATGCCGCCCAAGCGGAATGGCAGCGCGGTCATGCCCCCATCAATGCCGTCGAAGGGTTCATTCGCCAAATCATCGGGTGGCGCGAATATGTGCGCGGGATCTATTTCCTGAAAGGGCGCGATTACACCGCGTCAAACCATTTGGGTCATACCCGCGATTTGCCCGCACTGTATTGGGGGGCGCCTACGCGAATGAACTGCATGGCGAAATCCATTCAACAAACGCGCGATGATGCCTATGCCCATCACATCCAACGTCTGATGGTGACCGGCAATTTCGCCCTGTTGGCCGGCATTGATCCGCACCAAGTGCACGAATGGTATTTATCCGTCTACGCAGATGCATTCGAATGGGTCGAGGCACCGAACACCATCGGCATGTCCCAGTTTGCAGATGGCGGTGTGATTGCATCCAAACCCTATGTCAGCAGCGGTGCCTATATCAACCGGATGTCAGATTACTGCAAATCCTGCCATTATCGGGTCAAGGACCGCACGGGCGACCGCGCCTGTCCATTTAATGCGCTGTATTGGGGGTTTCTGGACCGCCACCGCGATAAATTTGCGGGCAATCCGCGCATGGCGCAGATGTATCGCACCTTTGCCAAGATTTCAGATCAGGACCAGCAGGACACGCTAGAGCAGGCCCAGAAAATCTGGGCCATGCTAGATGCAGGGGACAGGCTGTAGCGCGTCGCAGTTACTGCGAATTGGTGGTTGCATCATCCGCTGGGGCTGACTGATCCGCTGGGGTATCGTCAGCAGGTGCGGGATCATTAGTGGGGTCCTCAATTGGGGTTGGATCGACCAATGCACCATTGACCCAATTGCCCTGCGCGGCCTCGCCTGTGGCGAACCGAATGGCACCTTGGCCCTGGCGTTTGCCGTTGACGAACGATCCCTCATAGACATCGCCATTGGAATAGGTGGCCACACCCTGCCCCGTCATTTCACCGTTCATCCAATCCCCGGTATAGGTAAAACCATCCGCCAATGTGATGGTGCCTACACCGTGACGGCGACCATCCTGATATTCGCCCTCATAGATCATCCCATCGGGAAAGGTGGCCTTGCCTTTGCCATGGCGGTTGCCATCTTTCCATTCCCCTGCATAGACATAACCATCCGCATAGCGCATGGTGCCTGTGCCATGATTGCGGGCGTTTTTGAATTCGCCCTGGTACACGACACCATTTGAAAATGTGGCTGTACCGGTTCCCTCGATCACGCCTGCAACCCATTGACCATCATAGGACGACCCGTCAGGATAGGTGATTTTGCCCTGCCCATCGGACAACCCGTTGACCAAGTCCCCGACATAGACCGACCCGTCGGGATAAGTGACCTCGCCTTTGCCCTGGATCTGGCCCTTGATCCATTCGCCCACATATTTATACCCATCAACACCGACAAAGGTGCCTTGGCCTGCGCGCTGATCATCATAGAATTCGCCCGTATAGACATCGCCATTGGCATAGGTCACTTTGCCCTGACCATGGCGGCGGCCGTCTTGCAGTTCGCCTTCGTAGACGTCGCCATTGGGCTGGATCAGCTTGGCGGTTCCGTTGATTTTGCCATCTTTCCAGACACCGTCTAAAATCAACCCTTCGGGCATTTCCAAACGCCCCCGGCCTTCGCGGGCGCCGCGGATGACGTAACCGGTATAGACGGTGCCGTCCGGATATGTGATTTTGGCATTGCCCTCTTTGACACCATTGATCCAATCACCGTCATAGACATAGCCATCAGGATTGACCAAAACACCGCGCCCGTGGTGCAATGCATCGCGGAACCCGCCTTCGTAACGGGCACCATTGGCATAGGTGGCCACACCCTGCCCCGTTATTTTACCCGCCAGCCAGCTGCCCTGATAGGTGCCGCCATCGGCATAGGTGATGGTTCCAATGCCCTCAGGTTTGCCCTTGGCAAAGCTGCCCTGGTAAACGGACCCATTTGGAAACCGTGCCTCGCCTTGGCCCATGATTTCACCATCAACCCAGTCGCCGGTATATTCATAGCCGTTGGGCATACGGAACGTGCCTTGGCCGTGTTGTAACCCGTTGCGGAACGCGCCTTCATAGACGCCGCCATTGTCAAACTGTTTCGACCCCAATGTGGTGCCCTGCGCAAACAGCGGCGCGGGCAACATGGTAACAGCCATCACAGTCGATATCAGCATACCCTTGATCATCAATGTTCCATTCCTTACGGCATCCCGTCCCGTTGCTGTTCAGTCTTAGCTGCAAAAAACCGATGGCGCCACCCTTACCAATGGGGTGGGCGCTGGTCCGCCACATATTCGCCGCCCTGCGCTTCGCGCTCGGCTTCGCGGGTCATTAACATATCGACACGTTTTTGCAGTTTGGCGATCGTCATCTGTTGCTGCGCGACGATGTCGGACAATTCGTCATTGACCTTGGTCACATGCGCCAAGGCGATTTCGCAGGCCTCTAATCGGGTCTCAATACTGTGATCCATTTCAGTTTCCGTCATACCGCTGCCATTCGTTTCCTGCGTTATACTGTGCAGCACAAGAATTACCACCTTTAACGGTTCATGGGGCACAAATTTAACCCAAACGGCGCACTGCATTTTCCATCAGAAAAGTTGCATTTTTCTGCGAATTGCCGCTTTTCATTTGGGAAATTGCGGCTATAGTCGCACACATGACTGGATTTACACCGATATCACAGCACCGCGCCGCATCCTGCGGCCGCTTGGCATTGGGACTGTTACTACTAAGCAGCCTCTGAGCGTGCCGTGACCCGGTGCGACCGCTCAGAGGGGACAGGCTTCGCACCGATCACAGCTTAGTAGATCAAGAAAGAGACATCAGATGACAACAACCAACACCAAAGACCGTGTCGTTATTTTTGACACGACCCTGCGCGATGGCGAACAATCCCCCGGCGCGACAATGACGCATGACGAAAAATTGGAAATCGCCGAACTGTTGGACGATATGGGCGTCGACATTATCGAGGCCGGTTTTCCAATCGCATCCGAGGGCGATTTCAAGGCGGTCAGCGAAATCGCCAAGCGCAGCAAAAATTCTGTAATCTGTGGCCTGTCACGCGCAAATTTCGGCGATATTGATCGGTGTTGGGATGCCGTGAAACACGCCGCACAGCCGCGTATTCACACATTTATCGGAACATCACCGCTGCACCGCGCGATCCCGAATTTGACCCAAGACGAAATGGCCGAACGTATCCACGATACGGTCAGCCATGCGCGCAACCTGTGTGACAATGTGCAATGGTCGCCCATGGACGCCACGCGCACCGAACATGATTACCTGTGCCGCGTTGTCGAAATCGCGATCAAGGCAGGGGCGACAACCATCAATATCCCCGACACCGTGGGATACACCGCACCCGTCGAATCCGCCGATCTGATCCGCATGTTGATCGACAAGGTTCCCGGCGCAGATGACATCATTTTCGCCACCCATTGTCACAACGATTTGGGCATGGCGACCGCGAATTCATTGGCCGCCGTGGCCGGTGGGGCGCGTCAAATCGAATGTACCATCAACGGTCTGGGCGAACGCGCCGGCAACACCGCATTAGAAGAGGTCGTGATGGCGTTGAAAGTGCGCGGCGATATCATGCCCTATTACACAGAAATCGACACGACCAAGATTATGAACATTTCGCGCCGTGTATCGACCGTGTCCGGGTTCCCCGTCCAGTTTAACAAAGCGATCGTTGGCAAAAACGCCTTTGCCCATGAAAGCGGCATCCACCAAGATGGCATGCTGAAAAACGCGGAAACCTTTGAAATTATGCGCCCCTCTGATGTGGGTTTGGCCGACACCAATTTGGTGATGGGCAAACATTCCGGTCGCGCGGCGCTGCGGTCTAAATTAGAGGATCTGGGATATAAACTGGCCGATAACCAGTTAAAGGATGTCTTTGTCCGGTTCAAGGAATTGGCCGACCGCAAGAAAGAGGTCTATGACGAAGATCTGATTGCATTGATGCGCGCCGGCGAAGATGCGGCCAAGGATCATTTGGTTCTGAAATCCCTGCGCGTTGTGTGCGGAACAGACGGTCCGCAATCCGCGGATATGACCCTGACCATTGGCGGACAAGAGGTCAGCACAACCGCCACAGGGGACGGCCCCGTTGACGCAACATTCAACGCGGTCAAGGACCTGTATGGCCACACAGCGAAATTGCAGCTGTATCAGGTGCATGCGGTCACCCAAGGCACCGATGCCCAAGCCACCGTAACCGTCCGCATGGAGGATGACGGAAACATCGCAACCGGCCAATCCGCAGACACAGATACCGTTGTTGCCAGCGCCAAGGCATATTTGAACGCGTTAAACCGCCTGTATGTCCGTCGCGCCCGCAGTGGCGAGGACAAGCGCGAAGTCAGCTGGCTGGATCAAAACTGATCATTCATCCATAGAAACACGAAAGGGGCCGCAGGGCCCCTTTTGCATATCTGTCGATTTTGACGGTGTGATTAACCGGTAAACCGTGGACGCACGCGGGCGCGTTGCAATTCGATTAACCCCATCTGGGTAAAGCCCACAAAATTGGTTTCCACGATATCGCGACGCAGGGCTGCCTTGATCGCGCTTTCCAATATTTTGCGGTCCTTTTTCGGGATTGGCGCGGGATCGATGACAATCTGCCCGCCCAATCCACGCATCCGCAGTTGCCGGCCCAAATCACGCGCCATGGCGATATTTGCCTTTAACGCAGCGGCGGGGGATGTATCGGCACCGGTGTTGACATCAATCGCAACGCAGGCGCGGGTGGGTTCGATGAAATAATGCCCTTCGGCCATGGCGACCCGCGGCTCGGCCAAGGCTTCGATCTGGTCCAGAATATCGTGGGTTTCGAAACACTCATCAGACTGCACCACATCCGCCGGATCGGTCCATTCACGCCAGGCGTAATCATGTGGACCATCTGCGGATAGCAACAATTCTGGTGCGCCCTCTTGATCTGCCAAAACCTGATTGGCCAGATCCAGCATGGTCATCGCATCATCCAAAATCGCACCATCATCGCCATCCGCACAAGAGGATCGCATGATCATACCATGGGCAATATCCCCAATGCCTTCGCGGATAATGCCAATGATTTCATCGCGGCGATCGTCGTCTTTGATCGACCGTGATACATTCAAACCGGGGGCATTTGGGGTAACAATGACATACCGGCTTTTGAATAAAATGCGGTCGGTGACGGGGGTTGCTTTGCCGTCCTCGGCCATGCCTGTGACCTGAACCAACAGGGTTTGACCGGGTGATAACCCTTTGACTTGGCGCAGAAATCCGTTGCCATCGGGGGTTTTGACGAAAACACCGCCCTGCCCCTTGATCGGGCGATCAACAACCGCACGATAAATGGATCCAACACCAGGGCCATCATGGTCAATGACCAAATCCTGCATTTTGCCATTTTCGATCAATGCGGCGGCCTCGCGGCCGTGGTATTGACCCAATAAAATCTGACGACCCTTCATGATAGATCCTTGAACAATTCAAATCCTGCGGCGCGCAACAGACCAGCGGTTTCGGCAACAGGCAGGCCCATGATCGCACTATATGACCCGCTGATCCATGGAATATAGGCCGCAAACGGCCCCTGAATGCCATAGCCGCCCGCCTTGCCCTGCCAATCATTGGTGGCCAAAACGGCGTTTATTTCGGCGCCTGACAGGGGTTTGACCTTGACGTGGCTGACAACATCGCGCTGCCATATGCGATCACCCGCACGCACGGCAACGGCCGTAATCACACGGTGGCGCCGCCCCGACAGCAGGCGCAAAAACGCCGCCGCCTGGTCCGCATCATCAGGTTTGCCCATAATGCGCCGCCCAAGGGCCACGGTGGTATCCCCACACAATCCAACATCCCCGTCATCCAACGCCAAAGCGTTGATTTTGTCGCGGGTCACGCGGTTACAATAATCACGGGGGGTTTCACCGCGGCGCGGTGTTTCGTCCACATCTGGCGGACGCACGTCATCCACGCGCACGCCCAGCTGCGCCAGCAATTCTTTGCGGCGGGGACTGCCTGATCCTAAAACCAGCTTCACTATTTGAAACGATAGTTGATCCGACCTTTGGTCAGGTCATAGGGTGTCATTTCAACTTGCACTTTGTCGCCGGCCAGAACGCGGATGCGGTTCTTGCGCATTTTGCCTGCCGTATGTGCGATGATCTCATGGCCGTTCTCAAGCTCGACCCGAAACGTCGCATTAGGCAGGAGTTCCTTTACGACACCGGGAAATTCGAGCAATTCTTCCTTGGCCATGGTTTCTCCTTTACTAAACACTATCCCAATCGCGGGATGTCTAGGCCTATGTACCTAAATGGACAAAAATTCAAGTCCCCATTTACCCAAGCGGGGAAACTGTTACCTGGTCGCACCTTGGGAATTGGTCATCCCAATGGGTCCGGTTCAACACCACACCATCGCGCCTCACATGGGCGATCTGGTCCAAATTCACATCAGCATAGACCCATCCGGCCCGTCCCATCTGGCCCAGCGCCAAAATGCCCGTTGGCGGAAAACCGGTGTCGGGGGGGCAAAACACACCGCCTGCGCCGGTTGCTTCGTCCACGCCATAAAACCGGGGGTCATCGGACAACAGCGACGCCATCACGCTAACGCATTGATTTTCCAGCGCACGGGCCATGGCACCAATGCGCACGCGCCAGTATCCCGATGCGGCCTCGGTGCAGGATGGCACCAACAGGATATCCACATCGGCCAAGGCCCGCCCCAGCATGGGAAATTCGCTGTCATAGCAAATCAAAACACCAATGCGCCCCAGATGGGTATCGAAAATCTGCAACGGCCCGCCCGAACTGACAAACCAATCCTCGCGTTCAAAGCGGGTCATAATCTGTTTGTCCTGATGCCCCGCACCCTGATTGGGCGTGATCAAGGCACAGCGATTGACCATATCCCCGCCCATGCGTGCCGGACCGGACCCCATCAGAACCGTTATGTTATGCCGTGTCGCACAGGTTTGATGAATGTCCTGCACCTGATCAAAATGATCGGCAATAAACCCTAGGGATGCCGCGCGGTCTGCGGCCACATCCGCGCCCGCAATCGCGCTGACTTCATTCATGGCATATTCGGGAAACACACATAAATCTGCGCCATTTTCTGCGGCCGTTGCCACCCAAGTGTCGATTTTTTCGCGATAACTGTCCCAGTTATCATGCCAACTGACGGGATAGGCAGAGGTTGCGATTTTCATGTAGATATCCTGTGCGCGATCAAGGGTTGATGCGGCAACTATGGAACAGACTGCCCCAATTTGTACAGACGTGGTGCGGTTAATTCAGGTTTTTTCGTTTCGGCGCGGATAATATCATCGGCGACGTTGATCCTGATGTGGCAAACATATCCATGTCGTCGGACACCTCGGCCGAGACGATCAGACATTTGCTGATATGGGCTTCTTTTTGCAGACGGGCATGCAGGGAAATGGTGACATCCAGACCACCCAATTCATCTGCAAACAGATAGGCCAGCAAAGGCGGCTGTTGGGCGGCATCCATCAAATCACGCGCCTGCTGATACGATGCCGCCTGCGCAACCCCGATATCCAGAAAGCTGAGGCCCCGTTTCAGGGACTGCCAGCTGCCATCGTCACCCCCCATGACCAGGATCCAAGACCCCGATACATGAGAGGTGCCGTGTTGCAGCAATTTGATCAAATGATCGATAGACACACCAAAAAACTCGTTACCATACTACACACCCAAGTGTGCCACAGGCGTACCCCCGAAAACAGATACGCATAAGAATACTAACGGGAATTTCGTATCAAAATTGTAAATCAATCAGCGCCGCATCCGTCCCTCGGGATGATTGCCCTGACTTTGGGATCAGTCCGTTTTTTGATCAATTAAGTCCATCACGCTGGGTCCGATATAGTCCACGATTTTGCGAACGCCATCGCGATTGGGGTGAATGCCATCACCCTGCATAAAGCTTTGGATTGCCTGCAGGTTTTCATCACCCTCTAGCAGGGCATCGAAAAAACTGGGCACATAAAGCGCGGAAAATTCCTGCGCCAAATCGGGATAAATCGCGTCAAACTCGGCCTTGTAATCGGGACCAAAATTGCTCGGCGCGTACATCCCGACGATCAATGCGGGCAGGCCGCGATCGCGCAAAATGGATAAAATGCCGTGCAAATTGTCCCGCGACATCGCAGGCGGCAGGCCGCGCAGCACATCATTTCCGCCCAAGGCCACGATGACGCCATCAACGTCATTCATCAACAGCCATTCGACACGGTCCAACCCGCCTGCGGTGGTATCGCCCGATACGCCACCATTTAACACCTTCACATCGCGCCCATTCTCGGCCAGCCAGTTTTGCAATTGTGGCACCAGACCTTCGTGATCGGGCAGGCCATATCCTTGGGTCAAACTGTCCCCCAGCGCCAAAATAGTGGCCGTGGGTTGTGCCCATGACACAGACGCGCCTAAAAATAGTAGGCACAAAACCTTGCTCAGACGGGCAAAGGCCCCATATGTGACCTGTCGCAACACTAACAAAGCTCTCTGAAACATGGCATCTCCTCTTATCTCTCTTACAGATGTGTCCTTATCTTTGCAAAGCAATGCCGGACCCGTCGAAATTTTGCAAAATATCAGCCTGTCGATCAACACCGGCGAAAGCGTGGGGTTAATCGGGCCATCCGGGTCGGGGAAATCATCTCTGTTGATGTTGATGGGCGGATTGGAACGCGCAACCGGTGGCACATTGACCATCGATGGCGCCAACCTAAACCGGATGAGCGAAGATCAACTGGCCCGTTTCAGACGCGACACCATGGGGATTGTGTTTCAATCGTTTCACCTGATCCCGACTATGACCGCCATAGAAAACGTGGCCACGCCGCTGGAACTGGCGGGCCATCGTGATGCGTTTGATCGGGCGCGCGATGCCTTGGATCAGGTGGGGCTGTCCCATCGTGGCGGCCATTATCCCGCGCAAATGTCGGGGGGCGAACAACAACGCGTGGCCTTGGCACGCGCGATTGTGGGGCGGCCCAAATTGTTGCTGGCGGATGAACCCACCGGCAACCTAGATGGGAAAAATGGGGCGGCCGTGATGGATTTGATGTTTGATTTGCAGGCAAAATTTGGCGTCACCATGGTTTTGGTCACCCATGATCCCGCGCTGGCCGACCGTTGTGACCGTACAATCCGCCTGTCTGACGGCACCCTGATGCAAGAGGATGCAGCATGACATCATCGACAGCTTTGCGATTTGCGCTGCGCGAATTGCGTGCAGGATTGGGCGGATTTCGGATCTTGATCGCCTGTTTGGCCTTGGGCGTGGCGGCGATTGCCGCCGTGGGCACCGTGCGCAGCGGGATCAAGGCGGGCCTAACCCGCGAAGGGGCCACCATCCTGGGTGGCGATGCCGAAGCCGAATTTACCTATCGCCGAGCATCGGACACAGAATTGCAATGGATCACTGATACCAGCCTTGCCTACTCTGAGGTGATCGATTTTCGATCCATGCTGACGGCAACAGTTGACGGGCAATCCGAACGTGGCCTGACGCAGATCAAGGCGATTGACGACAAATACCCACTGTACGGAAAACCACGATTGACCAGCGGTCAGGATATACAGTCAGTATTGTCTGCCGCGGGCGAGGTTCCCGGAGTCGTGGTGGAACCTCTGTTGGCGGATCAGTTGGGTTTGACTATTGGTGACCGTGTGAAATTAGGCACCAAAACCTATGAACTGCGCGATTTGATCGAATATATCCCCGACAGCGCGGGCGACGGGTTCGGGTTGGGACCCCGCACACTGGTTCTAAGCCGCGATCTTGAGGGATCAGGCCTGATCACCCAAGGCACGCTATACGAAACCAAATACCGCCTGAAATTACCCCCCGACACCGATTTGGCGCAGCTGGAAACCACCGCCGAAACCGTGTTTCAGGGCGCAGGCGTGCGCTGGCGCGATTCCACCAATGCCGCCCCTGGGATCCAACGGTTCGTTGACCGACTGGGCGCGTTTTTGATCTTGGTCGGTCTATCGGGGTTGGCCACGGGGGGCATTGGCGTGTCCACCGCCGTGCGCGCCTATCTGCAACGCAAGGTCAGCGTTATTGCCACCCTGCGATCACTGGGTGCAGAAAATGCAGTGATTTTCCAAACATACTTCATGCAAATTGGCATCCTGTCGGCACTGGGTATTTTCTTGGGATTGGTCATTGGGATTGGTGCGCCCCTGTTGGCGGCGCCCTTGATCACGGCATCATTGCCCTTTCCCGTATCCATTTCAATCTATCCCCAACCCGTGGTCGAGGCCGTGTTATACGGCGGACTAACGGCGGCGCTATTTACCCTTTGGCCGCTGGCGCAGGCGGAAAACATCCGCGCCGCAGCCCTGTTTCGCGATGCCGCCGAAAACGCCTATACCCGCCCGCGCCTGCCCTATGTAATTGCAATATTGGTGTTGGTAGCCGCCCTGTTGGCCAGCGCCAGTTGGTTTACAGGTTCGGTCCAACTGACCCTATGGACGGCAGGCGGCGTGATTGGGGCGTTGATCCTGTTGGCCCTGACCGCCACGGGCATCCGGTGGTTGGCCCGCGTATTACGCAAACGCAGCTATAACCACGCCCGCACCCGCTGGGCCATTTCCGCCATCAGCGGCAAAAACGAAGGGGCAGCTGCCATTATTCTGGCCATCGGCTTGGGCCTGTCGGTTCTGGCGGCAATGGGCCAAATTGATGGGAACCTGCGTCAAGCCATCAAAAATGACCTGCCCGAGGTGGCGCCATCCTATTTCTTTGTTGATATTCAGAAATCGCAAATGCCGCAATTCCGCCAAATGATGGCCGACACGCCGCAGGTTTCGCGGTATGATGCGGCCCCGATGTTGCGCGCCGTTGTGACCCAGATCAACGGCAAACCCGCGCTTGAGGTGGCCCCAGATCACTGGGTCGTGCGCGGCGACCGTGGCATCACTTATGCCGAAAAATTGCCCGACCGCTATGCCATTACCGGCGGGGAATGGTGGCCCAAAAATTACGACGGCCCCCCACAGATCAGTTTCGCCAAAGAAGAGGCCGAAGAAATCGGTTTGGTTCTGGGCGATACGGTCACCGTCAACATTCTGGGCCGCGATATTACAGGAACGATCACCAGTTTCCGCGATGTTGATTTTTCCACCGCAGGGATCGGATTTGTCATGACGATGAACCCCGCCGCCCTACGCGGTGCACCCCATACATTCATTGCCACCGTTTACGCCGATGCAGAGTATGAGGCACAGTTGCTGCGCGATCTGGCCGAACCCTTTCCCAATATCACCGCCATTCGGATCAAGGACGCGATAGAACGCGTGTCATCCGTGCTGAATTCGATTACTGCGGCGGTATCCTATGGCGCGGCTGCGACGCTGCTAACCGGGTTTTTGGTGCTGGTGGGATCTGCCATTTCGGCGCAACATGCCCGCAATTTCGAATCCGCGATCCTGAAAACACTGGGGGCCAGCCGGCGGGACATTTTGTTCAGCTTTGCGCTGCGGTCCGGTGTGATGGGGGCCACGGCGGGGTTTGTGGCCATCTTTGTTGGCATCGCTGCGGGCTGGGCCATCAATTATTTCATAATGGATGCCGATTTTTCCGTGATCTGGCCCAATGCCTTGGGCGTGGTCGCGGGTGGTATCTTGGCCAATGTTTTGGCAAACCTTGGCTTTGCCCTGCGGGCGCTAAACGCATCGCCTGCCCGCATATTACGGTCGCGGGAATAGCCATCGGGCCCCAAGGTGGTTTAGACTGTTGGGGCCCATAACCAGACCAAGGAATTATTATGAAATCTGATTTGATCCGCCCCAATGACACATATGACTTACCCAGCCCGATCACCACGCTGACCCCGGCACAGCAGGCGCAGGTTATCAATTTGGTTCGACGCGCGGCACAGTCGGAAATCATGCCACGTTATCAAAATCTGGCCGATTTTGAAATCGCATCGAAATCGCGCGATGATGATTTGGTGACCCAGGCCGATCTGGCGGCCGAGGCGATGATCACCCGTGGCCTGTTGCGCTTGTTTCCCAACGCCCAAGTGGTCGGAGAAGAAGCCGTCGCCAAAACCCCCGATTTGCGCGACACGATGTCAGATCACGAATTCACCTTTGTCATCGATCCGATTGACGGCACGTGGAACTATGCCAAGGGGGTGGCCGTGTTCGGGGTGATTTTATCGGTTTTGCGGTTCGGTGTGCCCGTCTTTGGGATCTTGTATGATCCGATGCGCGACGATTATGTCATCGCAGATCACGCCACGCAGTCCACACGATTTGTACCCGCACGCGGGGCCGCACGCACGCTGACAACCGCATCCGAAAAATCGGTTGAGGATTTACAAGGCTATGTCCATCTGGGGCTGATGCCCAAGGATGTGCAATTCGAATTAGCGCCCGTTTTGCCAAATTTCCGTCGCACAACCGTGTTGCGGTGTTCGTGTCACGAATATCGCCTGATTGCGCTGGGTCATGCGGATTTTTGCCTGTCTGCTACGCTGAACCCATGGGATCATGCGGCGGGTGTGCTGGCCTGTCAGTTGGCGGGGGGCGTGGCCCAGTTTCTGGATGGATCACCCTATAACGCGCGCCAGACAACCGGATATTTGCTGACAGCCACATCACAACACACATGGGACCAGATTGCCGATCTGTTGCGGCCCATTCTACAAAACGAGCCGTCCAAGGTCGGATAGGGCGCACCCCCGCATGGGACCGGGGGTGGCCATGATCATAGATTGATTACGCCTTGTGCGCCGTGGTGCGCAGGTATGGCAGTTTGATATCAATGTCGCCAAATTTTTCACGCGCCTGATCGTCATTCAAGGACAGGGCCACAATCACGTCCTGACCCACTGTCCAGTTCGCAGGTGTGGCGATGGGCGCGCCAAATGTTGCCTGCAACCCGTCTAGGGCGCGCAGTACCTCGGCAAAGTTGCGGCCAACGGACATGGGGTAGGTCATGATCAGCTGAACCTTTTTGTCGGGGCTGATGATGAAAACCGACCGAACCGAGGCGCTGTCAGCGGCGGTGCGTCCATCGGGCAGATAGGCGTCTGCGGGCAGCATGTCGAATTGCTTAGACACGGCCAAATCTTGGTCGCCGATGATGGGGAATGTGGCGGCGGCACCTGCAAATGACTCAATGTCTTTTTTCCAGCCGGCGTGTTCTTGAACGCTGTCAACGGACAGGCCGATCACCTTGGTGTTGCGTTTGGCCCATTCGTCGGCCAATTGCGCCACTGCGCCGAATTCTGTTGTACAAACAGGGGTGTAATCCTTGGGGTGGGAAAACAAAATTGCCCAGCTGTCGCCGATCCAATCGTGGAACGTGATGGTTCCGTGATCTGTTTCAGCGGTGAAATTTGGCACGATATCGTTGATGCGCAGGCCCATAGTTTAGAATCCTTCTTATATTCGATAAATCGTATATATTGCCGAACCCGATAGAATTTCAAGACAGGAGTTGTAAATTTAGATCAGGGGTGACACTGTGCCCCAGTCCCGTATCAGGCGGTCAAGGAAACAGTTGAAATTTGGGAAAAATGTCATGCTAGAAAAACGTCAGTTTTACATCAATGGAACATGGGTCGACCCAATCGACGGTCGTGATCATTCCGTAATCAACCCCACAACAGAAGAGCCCTGCGCCGTCATTTCATTGGGCGGCACGGCGGATACAAATGCAGCCGTCGCCGCGGCCAAGGCGGCATGGCCGGCATGGTCATCGCGCCCCGCCAGCGAACGGATCGCATTGGTCGAAAAATTGCTAACCGCCTATCAGGATCGGGCCGAGGATATGGCCCAAGCCATTTCCATGGAAATGGGTGCGCCGATTGATATGTCCCGCCAACAACAGGTGGGCGCCGGTTCATTTCATATCGACGGATTTTTGCGCGCCGCCAAGACTTTCAAATTTGAACGCCCCTTGGGTGACCATGCCCCAAATGATATGATTTTGTGGGAACCCATCGGAGTCTGTGCGCTGATCACACCGTGGAACTGGCCGATGAACCAAATCGTGCTAAAGGTTGCCGCCGCCGCGATCGCAGGGTGTACGATGGTGTTAAAACCGTCAGAAGAAAGCCCAATCAGCGGTATGATCTTTGCCGAAATCATGGATGCCGCGGGTTTCCCTGCGGGTGTATTCAACCTGATTAACGGCGATGGTATGGGGGTTGGCACCGATCTTAGCGGGCATCCCGATGTGGATATGGTATCCTTTACCGGATCAACCCGCGCTGGCATCGCCATTTCCAAAAATGCGGCGGAAACATTGAAACGGGTCCATCTGGAATTGGGCGGCAAAGGTGCGAACCTGATTTTCGCAGACGCCGACGAAAAGGCGGTATCGCGCGGCGTGTTGCGTGTGATGAACAACTCAGGCCAATCCTGCAACGCCCCCACCCGTATGTTGGTCGAACGCAGCATTTATGACCAGGCCGTCGAAATTGCCGCCGCCACCGCGAACAAGGTCACCGTTGGCCCCGCAAATGAACCGGGTCGCCATATTGGCCCCGTTGTCAATGAAACCCAGTTCAACAAAATTCAGGACCTGATCCAACAGGGCATCGACGAAGGCGCGCGCCTGATCGCCGGTGGTGTGGGCCGTCCCGAAGGGTTGAACCGCGGGTTTTATGTAAAACCAACGATTTTCGCCGATGCGCATAATGATATGGTGATTTCACGCCAAGAAATCTTTGGCCCTGTGATGTGTATGATTCCATTCGACACCGAAGAAGAGGCCATCGCAATCGCCAATGATACGCCCTATGGCCTGACCAATTATGTCCAGACCCAAGACGGCGAACGCGCAAATCGCGTGGCGCGTCAATTGCGGTCGGGCATGGTGGAAATGAACGGCCACGGACGCGCGGCGGGGTCGCCCTTTGGCGGGATGAAACAATCCGGCAATGGCCGCGAAGGCGGCACATGGGGGATCGAAGATTTCCTAGAGGTCAAATCAACCGCTGGCTGGCACATCGGCTAAGATATGGATTGGCGGCCCGCATTAGGGCCGCCAAAACGGATTACTTTTTAGGGCCGAAATCAGCGGGTGTAATTGCGTTATCCCCATCACGGTCGACCAATTCCATCCAACGATCCACTGCGCCTAAAAATTCGTCACGGGACACCTGGCCATCTTGGTTGGCGTCGTTGAATGCCAATGTCATGCCCTCGGACATGTTTTTCATCGCGCCCTTGCCGTGACCATTTGCGCCGCCCTGACCCTTCATATCTTCGGCGCGTGCCTCGTCAAAGGCGACATATTCTTGCGCGTCGATGAACCCGTTTTCATCGGCATCAAAGGTCAGGAAAATATCGCCACGGCGTTCGATGACCTCGGCCAAGGATACGATACCGTCGCCCGACAAATCCCAATTTTCGATAAAATGCTGTCCAGGCACGCCCGCGGCCTGAACGGGGGTGATGCCCAATGCAATCGCGGCGGCAAAAACTGAGGCGACGGCTGAGAAACGAGTCATTTTGTATCCTTTCAAATTACGTTTTCTGAATATGATACGCAGCCCCCACCCCATTCCGTCGCAAAAAAATAAAAAACCCCGCCCAAGGCGAGGTTTTTTCAATTCTATTATACGATCCTTATCCGTCGATGCGGATTTTTTCGTTTTTCGGATCATAGGGGCTGTCGCAGGTGACAACGGCATCCCACAATTCGCCCATGATTTTCACGCGCAGCTTGGTGCCTTCGACAGCTAGGTCAGGGCTGACATATCCCATACCAATCGACTTGCCAAAGGCCACGGAATATCCGCCGGATGTCAAACGGCCCACTTTGGTGCCGTTTTCATCCACCAACACTTCGCGGCCCCATGGGTCGGCATCGGCAGGACCATCGATCAAAACGGTTACGCATTTGAACCGCACGCCCAGATTTTCCATGGCCTCTTTGCCCTGAAACTCTTTGCCCAGATCGACAAAGCGGGGCAAATCCGCCTCAAGCGGGGTGGCGTCGCGGCCCAGTTCGTTGCCAAAGGCGCGGTATGATTTTTCCTGACGCAGCCAGTTTTGCGCGCGCGCGCCCACCAATTTGCCACCGTGTTTTTCCAAGGCAGGAACCAGTTGGTCCCACAGGTAATTTTGCATTTCAATCGGGTGATGCAATTCCCATCCCAATTCACCGGTATAGGCCACGCGGATCGCATTCACAGGGCACATGCCCAATTCGATCTGGCGGGCGGACAACCATGGGAACCGTTTGTTTGACAATGCGGTTTCTGGATCGGCGTCCTTGATGATTTCTTTCAACACATCGCGCGATTTTGGGCCCGCGATAGCGAATACACCCCACTGTGTGGTGACGTTTTGGATTTCGATATATCCAAACTCTGGTGCCATATCCTCGGCGCATTTGCGCAGGTAATCGGCGTCATAATCCGTCCATGCCCCAGCAGAGACCAGATAATATTCATCCTCGGCCAGACGCACGATGGTGTATTCTGTGCGCGTGGTGCCCGCAGGTGTCAGCGCATAGGTCAGGTTGATACGGCCCACTTTGGGCAGTTTGTTACAGGTAAACCAATCCAGGAACTGGGTGGCACCCGGCCCTTTGACCATATGTTTGGTAAATGCTGTGGCGTCGATCAAACCGGCGGTTTCGCGCACGGCGGTTGCTTCGTCCACGGCGTGTTGCCACCAACCACCGCGGCGGAAACTGCGGGTGCTGTGATCATAATCGGCCGGCGCATCGACAGGACCATAGTAGTTGGGGCGTTCCCAACCGTTGACCTGACCAAATTGCGCGCCACGTGATTTTTGACGATCATAGGCCGGCGCCGTGCGCAAGGGACGGCACGCTTCGCGCTCTTCGTCGGGGTGGTGCAGGATATAGACGTGCTCATAGGCTTCTTCGTTTTTGCGCGCGCCATATTCGGTGGTCATCCAGCTGCCATAACGTTTTGGATCCAGCGATGCCATGTCAATCTCGGCTTCGCCGTTGACCATCATCTGGGCCAGATAATACCCTGTGCCGCCTGCGGCTGTGATGCCGAAACTGAACCCTTCGGCCAACCACATGTTACGCAAACCGGGGGCCGGACCCACCAAGGGGTTGCCGTCGGGTGTGTAACAGATCGGTCCGTTAAAGTCGTCTTTCAGACCCACTGTTTCTGATGACGGAATACGGTGGATCATGGACATGTATTCTTCTTCGATACGTTCCAAATCCAATGGGAACAAATCGGCGCGGAAACTGTCAGGCACGCCATATTCAAAACGTGCAGGCGCATTGCGTTCGTATGGGCCCAAAATCCAACCGCCGCGTTCTTCGCGGACGTACCATTTTGCGTCGGCATCGCGCAGAACGGGATGTTCCAGACCACCATTGGCCCGGTATTCTTGCAACATGGGGTCGGGTTCTGTCACGATAAACTGGTGTTCCACAGGGATCGCGGGCATTTTGATACCCAACAGCTTGGCCGTGCGCTGCGCATGGTTGCCCGTTGCGGTCACAACATGTTCTGCGGTGATGACGGTTTGTTCGTCAGATGGCACCAGATTGCCGCCGCGTTCGACCATTTTGGTACAGGTCACTTTCCATTCTGACCCTGTCCATTCATAGCCATCAACCTGCCATTTGCGTTCGATCAACACACCGCGTTGGCGCGCGCCTTTGGCCATGGCCATGGTCACATCAGCCGGGTTGATGTAACCGTCCTGCGGGTGGAACAACGCACCCTTTAGATCCTCGGTCCGGACCAGTGGCCACCGTTCCTTGATTTCGTTTGGTGTCAGGAATTCGTGATAGACATCCGCCGTTTCCGCAACAGATGAATACAGGCGGTATTCATCCATGCGTTCCTGAGTTTGTGCCATCCGCAGGTTGCCCACGATGTAAAAACCGGCGTTCAGGCCTGTTTCCTCTTCCAGGGTTTTATAAAAATCGACCGAATATTTGTGGATGTGGGTCGTCGCATAGGACATGTTGAACAGCGGCAACAACCCGGCCGCGTGCCATGTGGACCCCGATGTCAATTCATCGCGTTCTAACAGCATAACATCCTGCCACCCGGCCTTGGCCAAGTGATAGGCGATTGATGTACCGATTGCACCGCCACCAACGACCAGAGCTTTCACATGCGTTTTCATTTTCGGACGACTCCCTAATCCAGAATTCGAGCGATATGTATCACGATTGTAGAAATTCACAGACCCCAGTCGACCACCTAGCGCATATTTGCGACCTATTTCATGGGCGCGGTCACAAATTGCAGGATAAATTGACGTAAATCGGTCAAAATCCAGAATCGACACACCCCCAATTTGGTCGGCAAACTTGCGCCGATCAGCGGAAATAATCGCAAATACGCCTGCATTTACTGTGGAAATCCCCTTTCATGTTAGGCATTTGCTACCTATAAGAAACCATGGGTAAAGGCGGGTCCAGCCGCGAGTCGAGGCAGGACCAAAGTTAGATAAGGCAACGGGAATGGTTGGATTTTCATCTTTGACAGGCATGTTTTCGCAGGACATGGCGATTGATTTGGGCACTGCGAACACTTTGGTGTATGTCAAAGGGAAAGGTGTCATTTTGTCGGAACCATCGGTTGTTGCCTATCACGTCAAAGATGGCGTCAAGAAAGTGTTGGCCGTGGGCGAAGACGCCAAATTGATGCTGGGCCGCACCCCCGGTTCCATCGAGGCGATCCGTCCCATGCGCGAAGGCGTGATTGCCGATTTCGACGTAGCCGAAGAAATGATCAAACATTTCATTCGCAAGGTTCACAAACGATCAACCTTTAGCAAACCGAAAATCATTGTCTGTGTGCCCCATGGCGCAACCCCCGTCGAAAAACGCGCGATCCGTCAATCGGTGTTGTCCGCTGGTGCGCGCAAGGCGGGGTTAATCGCCGAACCCATCGCGGCGGCCATTGGTGCAGGCATGCCGATCACAGACCCCACCGGCAACATGGTGGTGGACATCGGCGGCGGTACGACCGAGGTGGCCGTTTTGTCATTGGGTGACATTGTGTATGCCCGGTCCGTGCGCGTCGGTGGGGACCGCATGGACGAAGCGATCATTAACTATCTGCGTCGTCAACAAAACCTGTTGGTTGGCGAAAGCACGGCAGAGCGTATCAAAACATCGATCGGCACAGCCCGCATGCCAAACGATGGGCGCGGTGCGTCAATGATTATTCGGGGTCGTGATTTGCTGAACGGCATCCCCAAGGAATTGGAAATCACCCAAGCCCAAGTGGCCGAGGCCCTGGCCGAACCCGTCCAGCAAATCTGCGAAGCGGTCATGACCGCACTAGAGGTCACGCCCCCCGATTTGGCCGCCGATATCGTCGATCGTGGTGTGATGTTAACGGGCGGTGGCGCGTTGCTGGGCGATCTGGATTTGGCCCTGCGCGAACAAACCGGTTTGGCCGTGTCCATCGCCGATGAAAGTTTGAACTGCGTGGCCTTGGGCACGGGCAAGGCGCTGGAATACGAAAAACAACTGCGCCACGCGATTGATTATGACAGCTAAAAGGACGGGTTTTGGCCAGAACACACAGCCAAGAGGATGACTATGTCACACCCATCAAGCGATTGGTGAGTGCTGTTTTGGTTTTGGTTATGGTGGCCATATTCGTCATATGGCGCATCGACAGCCCCCGCGTCGAACGGTTTCGCGCCCAGATGATCGACCGGTTCGTACCCAGTTTCGAATGGGCCATGGCCCCGGTGACCGGTATGGTCAATCTGGTCCGTGATTTTCGCAGCTATCAGGCGCTATACGAACAAAATCAGGAACTGCGCCGCGAATTACAACAGATGAAGAGCTGGCGCGAAGCCGCATTGCAGTTAGAACAAGAAAACGCGCGTCTGCTGGATTTGAACAAACTGCGGCTGGATCCCAAACTGACCCATGTCAGCGGCATTGTCATTGCCGACAGTGGTTCCCCGTTTCGACAATCTGTATTGCTGAACGTCGGCAAACGCGATGGCATTCAGGATGGTTGGGCCGCGATGGATGGCTTGGGGCTGGTGGGGCGCATTTCGGGGGTGGGCGAAAAAACGTCCCGTGTGATATTGCTGACCGATACCTACAGCCAAATTCCCGTGGTCATCCAACCCTCGGGGCAGCGGGCCTTTGTCATTGGCGACAACACTGCCGCGCCCCCTGTCGATTTCATCGAGGATCCGGACCAGGTGCGCGCGGGCGACCGCATTGTGACATCAGGCGATGGCGGCATTTTGCCCGCCGGTTTGATCGTGGGCCAACTGGCGGTTGACCCAAACGGACGGCTGCGCACGCGGTTGTCGGCCGATTACGAACGCCTAGAATTTTTGCGCGTCTTGCGTGACTATGGCACCGTGCGCATTGATGATACGGGCGATTTGATCATTCCCGAAACGCTGTTTACCACACCACCGGCCCCCCCAGCCCCACCGCCCGAGGCAGCACCAACCCCGCAAGAGGCCTCAGATGGCTGAGCCGCGGGCATCGGGCGTCTGGAAACTGCGCGCCACCTTTGTGGGGTTGACCATGGTGTTGCTGTTTGTGCGTTTGCTGCCCTTGCAAACCACACCCACCACAATCAGTGGCCCCGACATCATTATGGCGCTGATTTTTTACCTTAGCCTGCAGCGTCCCGATGCTGTTCCATCGGTGCTGATCGGGGCCGTCATCCTGATTGAGGATATGTTTTTACAACGCCCCCCCGGATTGATGGCCGCCCTGATCATTTTGGCGTCCGCCTGGTTGAAGCTGACGGGCATCCAGACCCAGGATCGCAACTGGATCAAAGATTGGTGGATGGCCACAGTGGCGATGGTTGCAACAACGGTTGTGATGCGGATTGTGCTGACCCTGGCTTTGGTGCCGCGGCCGCCTGTGCTGTTGCATTACACACAGCTGTTGTCAACGATCTTGGTGTTTCCAATCGTGGCCTTTGTCGCGTATTATGTGTTGCAAATCCGCCCCGAAACCGCCCTTGATCGTGACAAACACCGAGGCCTGTCATGAAACGAACCCCTGCAGAAACGGCCACAAACTGGCGCAAACTGACCCGCCGCGGGTTGCTGATCGGTGGGGTGCAGGTCGGGTTCGCCGGTGTCTTGGCCTGGCGGATGCAGGATTTGCAGGTCGACCAAGCCGATCAATACCGTTTGCTGGCTGATGAAAATCGCATCAACGTGCGCCTGATCCCCCCGGCGCGGGGCGAAATATATGACCGCAACGGCGTGATCTTGGCCAAAAACGAACCCAGTTATCGCATCACAATCATCCCCGAGGATGCGGGCGATATTGACCATGTTTTGCGCAAACTGGGGTATCTGGTGTACCTCAGCGACGATGACATCAAACGCATCAAAACCGAGGCCAAGCGCTCTGCCCCGTTTTTGCCGGTCACCGTGTTAAACCGTGTGACCTGGGATGATATTTCCCGCGTTGCCGTCAATTCACCCGCCCTGCCCGGCATCGCAACCGAAGTGGGTCTGTCCCGCCAATATCCATTGGAAAAAAACTTTGCCCATGTGGTGGGCTATGTCGGGCCCGTCAGTGAACGCGATCTGCAGCGGTCTGAGGACCCCGATCCATTGCTGCGGATCCCGCGGTTTCAAATCGGCAAAGTGGGGGTCGAGGCTAAATACGAAACCACCCTGCGCGGGCGTGCCGGCGCAAAACGGGTCGAGGTCAACGCATTAGGCCGTGTTATGCGCGAATTGGACCGCCGCGAAGGCACCGCTGGCGCAAACCTGCAATTAACGATTGATGCAAAATTGCAGGCCTATACCACCGCACGTCTGGGCAGCGAAAGCGCATCTGTCGTGGTGATGGATTGCACCAATGGGGACATCCTGTCGATTGCATCGGTTCCGGGCTATGACCCCAATAAATTTGTGCGCGGCATTTCCTATGCCGACTATGGCATGTTACGGGACAATGACCATCGCCCGCTGGCATCAAAAACCGTCCAAGACGCCTATCCCCCTGGGTCCACATTCAAAATGGTCACGGTGCTGGCCGCACTTGAGGCGGGGTTAATCACGCCCAAGGAAACATTTTATTGCCCCGGCCATTTCGACGTGTCGGGACGCCGGTTCCATTGTTGGAAATCCGGCGGCCACGGCAACGTCGACCTTGAGGCATCACTGCGTGAAAGCTGCGATGTCTATTACTATGAATTGGCGGTCAAGGTGGGCATTGACGTCATTTCCGACATGGCGTTTCGGTTGGGATTGGGCATCAGCCACGACATTCCGATGTCTGCGGTGACATCAGGTCTGATCCCGACCCGCGACTGGAAAGAACGCGTGCGGGGCACCGATTGGGTGGTGGGTGACACGGTGAACGCGTCGATTGGGCAGGGTTTTGTATCGTCATCCCCCCTGCAATTGGCGGTCATGACGGCGCGATTGGCCAGTGGCAAGATGATTAACCCCCGATTGGTCAAATCTATCGATGGTGTCCCGCAGGGTGATGCCAGCACATTTGCAGACATGGGAATTAACGAAAACAACCTACGCTTTGTCCGGCGTGCGATGTTTGCCGTCAGCAATGATCGCAAAGGCACCGCCTATGGGTCGCGTATTATCGATGACGCCTATCGGCTGGCGGGCAAAACCGGCACCAGTCAGGTCCGCAACATCACCGAGGCAGAGCGCCGACAAGGTGTCACATCAAACGCCGATTTGCCATGGAACCGCCGCGACCATGCATTGTTTGTGAACTATGCCCCCTTTGACAACCCCAAAATTGCGGTGGCAACAGTGGTCGAACATGGCGGTGGCGGATCTGCGGCAGCGGCCCCCATCGGGCGCGATATTACATTGCAGGCGCTTTATGGGGGCACCCCGCCGCTCTCGGCCTATCCCGCCAAAGACCGCGCCCGCATCGCAAAACAGCAAGAGGATATTGCCGCCATCCTGCCCACAATTGAAATTGAAACGCAGGACCGCGCATGAGTTATCTTGAGTATCGCGTCCGAACCGTTCCCACCGGGTTTCGCAAAATCCTGTATTTCAACTGGGGTCTGTTGTTGCTGATTTTGGCCGCTGCGGCGGTTGGGTTTATCATGCTGTTTTCAGTGGCCGGCGGGTCCATGACCCCATGGGCCGACCCCCAGATCAAACGTTTTCTGATCGGGTTGATCGGCATGTTTATCATCGCCATGATCCCCATTTGGTTTTGGCGAAACGTCTCTGGCGTGGCCTATCTGATGTCGCTGGGGTTATTGGTGTTTGTGGAACTGTTCGGCACCACAGGAATGGGCGCGCAGCGGTGGATTGATTTGGGGTTCATGCGGTTGCAACCGTCAGAATTTGCAAAAATCACTTTGGTTATGGTGATGGCCGCATATTACGATTGGCTGCCTGCTGACCGGGTGTCAAAACCGCTTTGGGTGATCATTCCGGTTATTTTGATCTTGGTCCCTGTGGCGCTGGTGTTGAAACAACCCGATTTGGGCACATCCCTGCTGTTGTTGATTGCGGGGGCAACGGTGATGTTTGTCGCGGGCCTGCACTGGGCCTACTTTGCGACGGTGATTGCGGCGGGCGTTGGCGCGATTTTCGCCGTATTCCAAAGCCGTGGAACAGACTGGCAATTGCTGAAAGATTACCAATACCGCCGCATCGACACATTTCTGGATCCCGCCAGTGACCCATTGGGCGCAGGATACCACATCACGCAATCCAAAATCGCCCTGGGGTCCGGCGGCTGGGCCGGCCGCGGATTTATGCAGGGCACCCAAACGCGTCTGAATTTCCTGCCCGAAAAACACACCGATTTCATTTTCACCACCATCGCCGAAGAATTCGGGTTTGTGGGCGGCATATCATTACTGGTCATCTATGTGTTGATCGTTCTGTTTTGCCTTGCCTCGGCGATGAAAACGCGGGATCGGTTTTCATCGATCCTTATCATCGGCATTGCCATGACATTTTTCCTGTTCTTTGCGGTGAACATGTCTATGGTCATGGGGCTTGCGCCTGTGGTTGGGGTGCCCCTGCCCTTGGTCAGTTATGGCGGATCTGCGATGTTGGTTTTATTGGGGGCCTTTGGTCTGGTCCAATCTGCCCATATTCACCGCCCGAGAGGAGTGTCAAAGTGACCATCAACGTTTTATTCGCCGCTGGCAGCGAACGGTTTGACCTGTATCGCCCGCATTTGGAACAGGGTTTGGCCGACGCCGGTATTGCCGCCAATCTGACCACCGACGCGGCCCCGGATCAGGTGGATTATATCATCTATGCCCCGGATTCCACCCTGCGCGATTTTACGCCCTATACACGGTGCAAAGCCGTTTTGAACCTATGGGCCGGGGTCGAAGCCATTGTCGGGAATGACACGCTGACGCAACCCTTGGCCCGTATGGTTGATCATGGCCTGACCCAAGGTATGATTGAATGGGTCACTGGCCACACCCTGCGCCATCATTTGGGGATGGACATTCACATTCACGGCCAAGACGGCCATTGGCGCAGCGAAATCCCCGCGCCACCCTTGGCCGCGGAACGGTCGGTGACGATTTTGGGGCTGGGCGCATTGGGCGCAGCCTGCGCCAAGGCGTTGGTGGGTTTGGGGTTCAACGTGTCGGGTTGGTCAAATTCCCCCAAAACGATTGAGGGCGTCACATGCTATCACGGGGCACACCAGCTGAGTAACGCGCTGAAAGGTGCGGAAATCGTCATTTTGTTGCTGCCCGCCACACCGCAGACGGAAAACACGCTGAACGCGGAAACCCTGTCCCATCTGGCGCGCGGCGCGGTGCTGATTAACCCCGGTCGGGGACCATTGATTGACGACGCCGCATTGCTGGCCGCACTGGACAGTGGGCAGGTGGGCCATGCCACTTTGGACGTGTTCCGCGTGGAACCCCTGCCCGCCGATGATCCCTATTGGGCGCATCCAAACGTGACCGTTGTCCCGCACAAAGCATCAGAAACACGGCCCCATACGGCCGCCCAAGTGATCGTTGAAAACATCCGCCGCGGACAGTCTGGATTGCCGTTTTTGCATCTGGTTGATCGCACCGCAGGATATTGATCGCGCGCAGGTCGTGCACCTTGTCAATGGACCCATTTTCTGAAATGGTCGCGCCAACAATCTGTACGAGGTCCCATGTCTGTCATCACGTTCGTTCGTCACGGCCAAGCCAATTCAAACGCCACAACAGAAGAAGACTATGACCGCCTGTCCGATCTGGGGCGGCAACAGGCACAATGGCTGGGCCAGTTGTGGGATGACAGCGAAATGGCCTTTGATGCGGCGTTTTCGGGCACCTTGACGCGCCAGATTGATACGTTGGACCTGTTAGACGTCAAACGCGCCCCAGCGGCGCAACGTGATGAACGGTTGAACGAAATTCAGTACCACAATTTGGTCGCCTGCATGGAACAACAATTCAACATGCCCCTACCCGCCGAAGGCACAGGGTTTATCGACCATTTCCACACGACCTTTGAAAAATGGGAACAGGGCGAAATTCAATCCCCCCCGGAAACATGGGACAATTATGAAACCCGCGTGCAGACCCTGTTGGATGATCTGCGCCACGCGGGTCAGAACGTCTTGGCCGTGACCTCAGGTGGCATTGTCGCCATGGCGCTGGCGCAGGCCTTGGGCGTTGGACGCACTGTATTGGTGAAATTCCTGCTAGAGGGGGTCAACACAGGCGTCACACAGCTGCATTATTTACACGGGTCTTGGCACATCAAACAATTCAATGCGGTGCCACATCTGGAAATATCGCAACGGCTGGACAAACGGACATATTATTAACCACCCCCCCTGCGGGGCCGACAGGATCAGGCAATCACATGACAGAGCATCCCACACAAACGCACCTATGGGTTCGCGCCGAACAACGCGCAAACGAAGACCGCGTCGGTCTGACCCCGCAGGGCGCCAAAACATTGATCGATGCAGGCCTGCGCGTCAGCGTCGAGGCCAGCAAAACCCGCATCATTCCGATCGAAGAATATGCCGCCGCAGGATGTGACATCGTGGCCGAAAATTCGTGGCCCAACGCGCCGGCAGACGCCATTATTTTCGGGCTTAAGGAACTGCCCGAGGATGGCACCCCCCTGACCCACCGCCACATCATGTTTGGCCATGCGTATAAAGGCCAGTATTCTGGCCAAATCCTGTTACAACGGTTCAAGGCCGGCGGTGGCACATTGTATGATCTGGAATATCTGTTGGATGATACGGGCAGGCGCGTTGCGGCATTCGGGTATTGGGCGGGCTTTGCCGGTGCGGCTGTGACGCTGATGGCATGGATCGCCCAGCAACGTGGTGCTGCGCCTTGCGGCCCTGTTTCGGCCTATGCCAACAAAACCTTGCTGCTGGATAATCTGGCGCAATCGCTGAATGCCGTGACTTCGGATCGCCCCAGTGCCATTGTGATTGGCGCATTGGGTCGCGTGGGCACCGGTGCCGCCGATCTGTGTCAGGCCATGGGGATCACGGTCACCAAATGGGACATGGCCGAAACCGCCAGCGGCGGGCCGTTTCCCGAAATTTTGGACCATGATTTGTTTTTCAACTGCATTCTGGCCCGCCCCGGCACGCCCGTATTCGTGCCACGCGATGCAATGAACGCGCCGCGCAGATTGACCGCAATCGGTGACATCGCCTGTGACCCCGACAGTGATTACAACCCCATTCCCGTCTATGACCGCGCCACCACATGGGCCGCGCCGGTCAATCGTGTGGCGACAGATCCCGTTTTGGACGTCATGGCCATCGACAACCTGCCATCCCTGCTGCCACTGGAAAGTTCGCAAGACTATGCCGCGCAGCTGTTGCCCACATTGCAAAACCTGCCCAAAATCGATGAAAATCCGGTTTGGACCGGCGCAAAATCGACATTCGACACACATGTAAACGAGGTATCATTATGACCATTCATTGGTGCGGCACAGGCCTGTCCGCCATTCCCGGCCTTCGCCGTTTGATCGAACAAAAACACGACGTCCATGTCTGGAACCGCACAATCGACAAAGCGCAGGCGGCCGTTGGCGATCTGACGCAAAACATCTCGGCCTTTGACAAGGCGGCCCTGGACCGCGTGTTACAGGCGGGGGATGTGGTGGTGTCCATGCTGCCAGGGGATCAACACGTTGGTTTGGCGGAACTGGCCATTTCCAAGGGCGCACATTTCGTCAGTTCATCCTATATCGCGCCCGAAATGCGCGCATTGGATCAGGCCGCCCGCGATGCCGGTGTCGCATTGGTAAACGAAGTGGGTCTGGACCCCGGCATTGACCATTTGATGGCCCATGATCTGGTCGAACGGTATCGCGCGTCTGACGCCTGTGATGCGCAAAATGAACTGACATTCATTTCCTATTGCGGCGGTATCCCCAAAATCCCAAATCCGTTCCGCTATAAATTCAGCTGGTCGCCATTGGGTGTGCTGCGGGCGCTGAAATCGCCGTCTAAATCCATTCGTAACTTTGAAACACTGGATGTGGCGCGGCCATGGGATGCCATTTCAACCTATGACGCCCCCTTGCCATCGCCCGAAAGTTTCGAGGTCTATCCAAACCGCGACAGCATTCCATTCATGGCGCAATATCATTTCGACCCGAATTGGCGTGTCAAGGAATTCGTGCGCGGCACATTGCGCCTGAACGGTTGGGCGCAGGCCTGGGACGGCGTATTTCGCGAAATCGAAACCCTGTCTGGCCCCACAGGCGAAGCCCGCCTGAAAGAAATGTCAGACCAGTTCTGGGCCGAAAATGCCTATGACGCAGGCGAACCCGACCGCGTTGTATTGTGCGTGGGCCTCAAGGCCGAACGCGACGGCCAGACCGTTTGGGATAAAACATGGGTCATGGATGCCTGGGGCGACGACACATCAACCGCAATGGCGCGTTTGGTGTCCTTGCCTGTGTCCTATGCAATCCAAGGTGTTCTAGCGGGCGACATTCCCGCCGGGGTCCATGCCGCGCCCAGCGATCCCAAATTGGTGGCCGCGTGGTTGGATCAGATCAAAACCATCGCCCAGCACATGGAAATGGTCGACCAAACGTCATAATTTGGGATAGCCGCACACACCATTTGGATAGGATCGCCTAAATTTGCACGGTTCTTGAACGTTAGGGGATGAAACGTTCTTAACTGTGCAAAGGTGACATATGTTTTTTTCAAAACGTCCGATTGGGACATGGGAAATGGTCGAAACGGTCATTGATGAGGCTTTGGACCAATTCTATAAAATGGTCCAAGACGACGATGAATTGTCACCCTTTATGGTGGGACGCAACACGCAGCGTTTGAAACAAATGCAGCGCGACCACTGGCAAGCCACGTTTACCAGTGGCTTTAACAGCAGTTATTATGAACGTCTGGGACGGATCGGCACAGCGCATGCCAATGTCAACCTGCCCCCGCATTTCTTTGTGCGCGGCTATGGTTTCCTGATGGAGGCGCTGATGTGTCGCATGCGCGCCAAAATGCGCGGAAATTCGGCGGCGACCCAGCAGGTCCTAAAGGAAGTCATCGACATCATCTTCCAAGATTTGTCTGTCGGGATCAAAGTGTATTACGATGTTTTACAAGGTGGCAAGCGCGCAGCTGGCCAAGAGGTTTTGAACCAGTCTGACGAATTTGCCAGCCGCATGCAGCAATTGGCAGGCGAAGTTCAATCCATCGCCTCGAGTGTCGATCAGATGGATGCCTCAATCTCGAATATCACGTTGAATGTGGATGAAACGTCAACTTTTGCGCGCGATGCGTCTGATCGGGCGGATTCGGCGGCGGATTCCATGCGTGCCGTGTCCACCGCATCCGAAGAAATCGGATCATTTTTGTCGATCATCACGGAAATCGCCGACAAAACCAAGCTCCTGGCCGTGAACGCCGCAATCGAAGCCGCCCGCGCCGGTGACGCAGGCAAAGGATTCACAGTCGTCGCAGACGAAGTGCGCCAACTGGCCGAGGGAACAGAGGCTGGCGCCAAAGACGTGGCAAACAAGGTCGAAGAAATTCAACGCGCCGTTTCAGGTCTGCGCCGCACCATTGAAAGCGTTCAAGAAAGTTTTCAGCACGTGCTGTCGGCCTCGGACAAAATCGCAACCGCTGTCCACCAACAAAGTGCAGCCACCCGTGATATGAGCAACCGGATGGGCACCGTCAAAACGGGCATCGAAGATCAAATCCAAGATTTGGAAACTTTGGTCGAAGGTGTTTATAGTTCGATGAATTCCTAAAAAACACGGTAATACAGCCAGTCAGGAAAAAACTGACTGGCGCGAAACACCCAACTGAACATGCGTGGAAACGATCGTTTGAACCGTGTCGTTTCCATATGATCCAACGTCAGGCGTGCCGCCTGATCCGGCGTCATGATGAACGGCATTTTGAATTCGTTTTTATCCGTCAAACGGGTTTTGATGAACCCTGGATTGACCACCTGCACCCGCACCCCCGTTTTGCGCAGGTCGTAATACATGGATTCTGCCAGGCTCATGATACCCGCCTTGGACGCGCCATAGCCCACGGCACCGGGCAGCCCGCGAAACCCTGACAGGCTGGATGTCAAAACGATATGGCCTGTGTCCCGCGCGACCATATCCGGCACCACATGTCCCAGAACACGCGCCGCGCCGGTCAGGTTGATATCCAACATGTCAACAACCTGTTGTGCATTCCAATCCTGCGCACGTTGGGGCCAATAGACGGCCGCTAAAAACACCAGCCCATCTATCCGTCCGATCTGCGCCCATGCCTGCGCCACAGACCGGGGATCCGCAATGTCCATGGCAATGGCGCGGGCCTTGGGGCCCAATTCCGCGGCCAGATCATCCAGCCGTGATCGATTGCGGGCCGACAGGATGACATCGGCCCCTTTGGCGACCATCTGGCGGGCTAGGTCTTGGCCCAAACCTTCGCTGGCACCGACAATCCAATATGTTTTTCCTGACACGCTAGGCATTCGTTTTTCCCCGTTTGATGTGCCACACCATGGCCAAGGCTGCCAATTTCAACAGGCAGGGCACCAGCGCATAGGCGACCGACAACGCATATAACCCTTGTACGGATGGTGCGGCATTTGGATCAAAACCAAACAGGGCAACCGCAGGCAGCACCGTAATCGCCGCAATCGCAAGGCTGAGTTTTGACACAAAGGCCCACAAACCAAAGGCCAGATCCTGCGAGGCATCGCGCACCCGCCCCAGCTGCACCGAAAACACGGCCGGCAAAATCACCATATCCGCGCCCAGCGTTGCCCCCGACAGCACACAGATCAGCGCGAAATAGGCGATATCACCTGATTGCAAGGTATAGGCCCAAACAAAACACACGACGGACAAAACCATGGCCCAAGCCAACACCACAAAGGCATCATAGCGCTGTGCCAAGGCCGACCACAGCGGGGCCGACACCGCCGCCGACAGGAAAAACCCGATCAATAACGGTCCGGCCCAGTCCCCCGCATCCAAACGGTATTCGACAAAAAACAAAAACAGCGTTGATGTCACCGCCACGGGCAGCGCATTCAGCCCCCCCAACACCAACAGGGCGCGCAGACTGCGGTCGCGCAAAATGGGCATCGGATCAACCGCTGGCGCGACCACCGCATGATCGGTCACGGCCCATCGGGCCACCCCCGCCACCGCGACCCAGGCCACAATGACAAACGCCAGCGCAAATCCGAAAAACGGATAATCCATCGCGGGCGCAAATGCCGTTGGGGCAATGGCTGCCAAACAGACGCCCAACAAATTACCCCCTTCGCGCATTTGTGACAGGCGCATCATTGCGGTGCGGTCAGGATAGTGATGCAATCCCAAGGCATAGACGCGGATATAAAGGAAACTGAACCCCGAGAACACCGCCGCCAAAGACAGGCAAAACCAAACCAGCGGCGGCAAAAATATGACAGGTGAAAACAGCGCCAGCATCCCCAACCCCATAACACCGGTCGCCAACCACAGGGGCCATGCGCCAAATCCTGCGGTCCGCGCGGCGATTACGCCCAAAACAGGGTCCTGGACCACATCCAACCCCCGCAGACCAAACAGCACCAAACCCAACGATGTCAAAGACAGCGCATAGGTATCGGAATAAAATTTGGGCGCATGCAAATAAATGGGCAAGCCCGCCATGCCCAGCATCAGACCCAAAATGGCAAACCGCCACATGGGGGGACGCAGGGCCAAATTACGATACCTCGGTTTGCGGTGGCGCACTGCGGTCGCGGTAAATCGCGCCCTTTAATTTCAGCTTCAACGCCTGAAAATAAATCAATCCCAAAACGCGCCGCGACCCAAAGGGGCGGCGCAGCATGGACCACAAAATATCGCCTGTCCGCATCACCCGCCGCGGCCCGACCAGATTGGCCATCAGCCCACCGCCGGGGTGATCCAAATTGATCCAGATGAACACCTTATCCGGTTGAATATCAAACCGAAATTCGTACTGCCCCTCGATCGGTTGAAAAGGCGAGACATGGAATATTTTTTCCGCATGCATCCGATCACTGCGCGTGATGGGGCGCAGATCAGGGTGATAACACAAATACGAATGACGATCGCCAAAGGTGTTGTTCACCTCGGCAATCACGGCGCATAATTCATTGTCACGGTTGTGCAGCAACCAAAAACTGACGGGGTTAAACACATGCCCCCAAATGCGCGGCTGGGCCAGCAACAAAACAGGGCCGTCCAGATCCAACCCACGATCGCGGATCACCTGCCGCACCCATAGCGCACCGATGCCGCGTTTTTGCGGGCCACCATGGTCACGATCCAGCAACCCGCAAAACAGCCCCGATTTACGCGAAAACAGCCAAGGCGCAGGGCCATCGTGTTCAGCATCCAGCAAAACATAATCAACGCTATAGCGAAACGCGTTTTTTAACGCACCCTTGCGGCCATGCCAGGTTGTGGCGCGAATATGGTCAACAGGGGTGATCATTCCGCCGCGGTTGCCAAGGATTCGCGCGCCATAATGCCCGCGGCCACGTCTAACCCACTGGACAGGCCATCTTCGTGGAACCCGTTTTTCATCCATGCACCACAAAACCACGTATTGTTTTGCCCATTCAGGGCCGCAACCGCCGCCTGTCCGCCCAGCGCATCCAGGTCATAGACAGGATGGCGCAGGGTCACCTGATCATAGATCAGTTCCTGTTTGATGGGATGTGTGGTGTTAAGGGTCACAAACATCGGATCGTCCATGGGAATAGGCTGCAGCGAATTCATCCAATAGGTCAGATCAATGCGATCGGTTACCTTGTCGGCGCGTTCGGTATAAACCCAACTGGCCCAACATTTTTTCCGCGCAGGCATGACCGTTTCATCACAATGCAGAATGATATCATTGGGTTGATACCGAATGGCCCCCAAGGCGGCGGTTTCCGCCGCAGTCGGGTCAGCCAACAGGCGCAAACTGTCGTCGGAATGGGTGGCCATCACCACATCATCAAACGCCTGAGGCACATGGCCCGGTGCCTTGACCAACACGCCCGTTTCTGTGCGTTTGACCCATTCGATGGCGGCCCCCAGACGGATGGACACATCGCGTTTGCGCAATGCCTGTTCGACACGCGACACATATTCGCGCGATCCACCGTTCACCGTGTACCACTGATGCTGACCACTATGGCTAAGCAGGGCGTGGTTTTCGAAAAACTGCAGCATCGCATAGGCCGGGAAATCCATGATTTTTTCGGTGGGTGTCGACCAAATCGCACCAGACAGCGGCAACAGGTAATAATCGCGGAACCAGTCGCCCGTGCCCAAACGATCTAGAAAACCACCGATGGTCAAACTGCGATCCTGGGCGACGGCCAGACCCTGGGAATTGAATTTCAAAATATCCGCAATCATGCGCAGAAATTTGGGGTTCAATGCGTTTTTGCGTTGGGCGAACATGGCGTCCAGATTGCGCAGCGCATATTCAATCCGCCCCCCCGCGACCGATGCGCCAAAGCTCATGTTGCTAAGCGTGACGGGGACATCCAGTTCTTCGAACAATTTCACCATATGGGGATAATTGACATAGTTGAACACAATGAACCCTGTGTCCACGGGCTGATCCGACCGTTTGCCGGCAACGACAGTGCGCGCATGGCCACCCAGTCGATTTTCCGCCTCGTACAGGGTGACGTGATGGTGTTTCGACAATTCATAGGCCGCACCCAGCCCCGTGATGCCTGCACCAATCACAGCGATGTTTCGTTTTTCATAGGGGGATTTGGCAAATGTCATCTGGACGCCTTTTTTCGTTCATTTTTATACAGATACGCCCAAAGCACGCAATTGGATGAAAATATTTTGCAAAAATGTGATCCAGCCGGCGCAGTGTGACGTAAATCGGATATGACGTTACTAGACACCAGGTTGAGACGAATTGAAGCCTCGCCCTCAGGGCAGGTTTGTGATAGCCGTGGTGTATCTGTAGCGCATAAAAAGGATGGCGTCTTGGATAAAACGCCAAATGACCAATGGGTCGCAATGATCCGCCGCATTACCCGGGACCGCGACGTGTCGGCCTTTGAGGTATTGTTCGATCATTTCGCGCCGCGGGTGAAGTCATTTTTGATGAAATCCGGTGCCGACAGCACACTGGCCGAAGAATGCGCCCAAGAGGTCATGGCAACCGTTTGGCAAAAATCGCACCTGTTTGATCCGACACGTGCCAGCGCATCAACATGGATTTTTACCATTGCGCGGAACAAGAAAATTGATGCCTTGCGGAAACTGAAACGGCCCGAACCAGATGATCTGGGCTGGGGCATGGACCACGAACCCGACCAAGAGGACGTGATCAGCCTGCAACAGGAAACCCAGCGGTTGGGCAATGCGTTGTCAGAACTGCCCCAAAAACAACGGGATTTATTGGAACAAGCCTTTTTTAATGAAAAATCGCACAGTGAAATTGCGGCAGATACCGGTTTACCACTGGGCACAATCAAATCGCGCATTAGGTTAGCATTAGATAAACTGCGCCATAGCATGAGCTAGAATACATGAAGACGACGAAACCCATAACCCACCACTTGACCGATCAGGATTTGATGGACTACGCGACCGGCAAGATGGAGGAATCCTTTGCATTAGCCGCGGCGGTCCATGTTTCAATGTGCGACGCATGCCGCGCCACGCTCAGCAGCTTTGATGCTGTTGGTGGGGCCGTTTTGGACAGCGTGCCAGATCAGCAAATGTCGCAGGGATCCTTTGACAAAACGATGGCGCTGATTGCGGCATTGCCAGACGAACCCGTCACGCGCAAACAGCCCGCCAATCTGCCCGACGCCTTGGCGGGATACATTGGCACATCCTTAAACGATATCAAATGGACCCCCATCGGTATGGGTGTAAAACAGAAAATTTTGAAAACCGGCGACACAGGAACGGCACGGATGCTGTATATTCCTGCGGGCACAGCCGTTCCCGATCACGGGCACAAGGGGCGCGAATGGACTTTGGTTCTGCAGGGTGCGTTTTTTGATGAAACGGGCCATTTTGGGCCGGGTGATATCGAAATCGCGGATCCCAGCGTGGAACACACGCCCACGGCGGCGGCGGGTGACGCCTGTATCTGTCTGGCTGTCACGGACGCCCCGCTGCGGTTTTCGGGCCTGTTGCACAGATTGGTCCAGCCGCTATTGCGGATCTAACGCTGCAATCAATTCGGCGTGGGGGGCGCGGGCACCGGCCACAACCCCACGCAGTTTTGGGGTGCGCCCATTAAAGGACAAGGGCGCGCCAAATTTATCCGTGACCGATCCCCCCGCCAGTTCGATCAGCAGCGCGCCCGCGGCAATATCCCATTCCCAACTGTCGCGCAGGGTAATCATGGCATCATAACGCCCCTGCGCCACCAGGGCCAAACGATAGGCCAAGGATGGCCTGAAATGGCGCGAAAAATCGGGCCGTTTGTTATTTTTCCAATGTGTCTCGGACATCACAGGGCGGGTTGCAATGACACGCGCACCTGTCAGGGTGGATGTGCCGCTGACCTGCAAGGGCACATCATTCAAAAATGCCCCCTGATCCCGATCAGCAACATACATCAAATCCATCAGCGGGACATAAACCACGGCTGTCTGCACCTGTCCGCGTCGCACAACGGCCAACGAATGCGCCCAAGTGCGTTCACCCGCAATGAACGATCGTGTCCCATCCAAGGGGTCAATCACGAAACAGCTGTCTTGTTGCAACCGGTCGGGCGTATCTGCGGTTTCTTCGGACAGCCACCCATAATGGGGCCGCTGCGCCAACAGGGTGGATTTCAACAGGGCATCAATTTGCAAATCTGCCTGTGTGACGGGGCCTGCGCCATCCTCTTTGTCCCAGATGTCATAGGTCTGCCCCCAAAATCCGGTGGCAATATCGCCTGCGGCACGGGCCGCGTTGATCAACAGGGACAGATCAGTTTCCGGCAATCTTCATGCCCTCAACCAACAGGGACGGAACGACCCCCGACAAATGCTGACGCGCGTCATTGGCCGGCACGATGGATCGCAACATGTCACGCAGATTGCCCGCGATGGTCAATTCATTCACCGGATAGGCGATTTCACCGTTTTCCACCCAAAATCCGGATGCCCCGCGCGAATAATCGCCCGTGTTGGGATTGATCGTCGATCCGATCATCGACGTCACCAATAACCCCGTGCCCATATCGCGCAGCAAATCTGCGCGGCTGGCGGTGCCTTGGGTCAGGGCGATGTTCCAATTCGATGGGCTTGGCCCACTGGACACCCCTCGCGCGGCATTGGCGGTCGATGTCATCCCCAATTTCCGCGCATTGGCCAAATCCAATGTCCAGCCCTGCAAGACGCCATCGCGCACAATGTCACGGCGCTGGGTGGCCAAACCTTCGGCATCAAACAAGCGTGATCCGGAAATGCGCGGTCTGTGGGGGTCTTCGATGACAGACAGATGCGCGGGCAACACCTGTTTGCCCAAATCATCAATCAACCACGATGATCCACGCGCAATCGCCGCACCATTGACCGCGGACAACAGGTGCCCGATCAGGCTGGATGAAATACGTTCATCAAACAAAACCGGATAGGTCCCCGTCGCAGGCCGCCGCGCATTCAATCGCGACAACGCCCGTTCTGCGGCCGATGTGCCAATGGCGCCATTTGATCGCAGATCACTGGCATAGACGCGGCTGTCCCCGTCATAGTCGCGTTCCATATCTGCCCCTTGGCCCGCGATGGCCATGCAGGACACAGACCGCGCCGTCCGTTTATAGCCCCCCGAAAACCCGTTGGTAGCCGCCAGATAGATATCAGATGCGCTATATCCTGCCCCCGCTTCGACCTGTGAAATACCGCTGTGATCCAGGGCCGCTTGTTCGGCTTCGCGGGCATCGCGTTCCAGCGCCGCGGGGTCGGGTTCGTCCGACGGATCGCATAAATCCAACGCCGCCGCATCCCAAGATGTTGCCAACTGCGCCGGATCGGCCAGACCGGCATAGGCATCTGTTGGCGCTTCATGCGCCATGGCGATGGCGCGTTCGGCCATGATGCGCAGGGTGTCATCGCGCACGTCAGACCCCGACACAATTGCGGTTTTGCCATCCTTGAACACGCGCAGGCCGATATCGACCCCTTCGGAACGTTCGGCATGTTCCAATTCTGCCTGACGCACCTCGATGGAAATTGACGTGCCTTGGATTGCAACAGCATCCGCATGATCTGCCCCCGCCTTGCGGGCCATATCCAACAGGGATTGGGTGATCGTTTGCAATGAATGCTGCATGTCTGCCTCGCGCGTTGATATCACCCTATGACCTAGTCAGTCCCCCCACAAAAGGCAAGTGTAAGCCTAGCGCAGGCGTTGTCCATTGGCATAGACGGACCCGTCTGGTTTTACCTCAAGGTCGGATGTCATTTCATCGTCCCCCGTCGGGGCCAGAAACGCGCCCATCATCATACGGCCCATGAACACCTGATCCGATGGCACCAAACCAGAGTTCACCAAATCATCCAGCGTCTTGTTCAATCCTGTGATGGTGAATGTCATGCGCCCCTCGGGGCGGGGTAACCCGTCAAAGGTGCGGGTGTCAGAATTATCCAGACGAAAGGCCCCGTTCCCCACCAAACGCGTGCCCAGGCCCGCGATGGTCAGATCGTTCAAGGTCAAACTGTTCAGCTGGCCCAAATCCGCGGGGTCGATATCGTCGATCACATCCTCAAGATCAAACAGGTTCATCCCCAACAGACCCCGCCCGCTGAGGTTCAGCGCCAAATCCAATGGCCCGCGATCCAATGACCCCATTGGATCAAACATGGACCATAGCGTTTCGGAAACGGTCAAATCCTGCATGGACCAAGCCACATCAAAGGATTGTTCATCCTGTGACGCGCCGATGGGCATATCCAGGTTATATGTGATACCCGCAATCCGGCCACTGACCGGGATGGGCATATCAGGGGCCACAACGTCAAATTCGATCCCCTGCGATCCGCCCTGCACTGCCACGCTTTGCGGGGATATGGCCGATGTCCATTCGCCCGCCCCTTGGCGAAATGCGATTTGGCCGTTGGTTTGCGCGTCTTTGAACTGCACCGACAGGTCCAACCCCTGATGGGTCACCGCCGATGTCAACGTCAACCCCGCCGCTAGGGCTGGGGCCAAATCGGTGCGATTGACCCCATAGGGGACATTGGATTGTTCCGCATAGGTCATACCATCCAATCGCACCAAAACGTCAAAGGCGGCATTTTCCGACGGATCATCAAAGGTCATTGAAAAATCAACCCGATCCATCGTTGCGTTAGTGGTGCGTTGTGTGATGTCGCCCGATTTAACGACCATCGCGCCCTGCAACCCTTGGATCGTGACGAAACCGCCCAAATCCATGTTTTGCACATCAGGGTCGTCGAATTCCACATCCACAATCGACATTGCATAGTTGTCGATATCATAGACGTAATGCAGTTCTTGGCCACGTTCTTGCACATAGGTGCCGTTGCCCTGAACCCGTTGTTCAAATGTGATGCTATCGCGCTGTGATCCGTCAATAATATCCAGCTGCATTTCCACGCGCTCGGGGAATTCGATATCCACACGATTTGGACCGGATTGCACAAAATCAATCGCATTGCCGCGCAGGGAAACGGAAATATCCCCTTCGGGCAGGGATTGCGTTAAAATCATATCTTGAACGGCCAACGTATCTTGGGATTGGGACACAGTGGCGCGCACGGTATATCCGTATTCCTGTAACTGCGTGCGAAAATCATCCCAAACTTGGGTATTGGTAATATCGGCATAGGCGGGCCCACTAAATACCGCGCAGATCGCTAAAATTGATGTTTGTACCTTAAATCGCATAGTGGCCACCTTACCCGTTGAAATATGATCCTAAGGTGGGCACTAATTCCGACCACGTCAACCCACAAGACGGGTTGCACCACCGGTCTATGTGCCCCATACATTTGGCACCTTCATTACAAACGGACAGATCATGGGCGATTTCAAACAAAACACAGTGATCATAACAGGGGCCAGCCGCGGCATCGGCGCCGCCGCCGCACGTGAATTTGCAGCATTGGGGGCAAATGTTGTGATCACCGCACGCAGCGGGGATGCCATTGACGCCTTGGCCGCCGATATTGGGCCGCAGGTCGTGGCGATCGCGGGGGACATTGGCGATCCCGACTTTGCCCCGCAATTGGTGGACCGCGCCATGGACACCTTTGGCCGTGTTGATATTTTGATCAACAATGCCGCCGCGCTGCACCCGATTGCGCGGATGGCCGAGGCAGATGTTGCGCAATGGTCCGCGCTGATTGATACAAATGTCAAGGGCGTGTTTTATGCCAATCGCGCGATCTTGCCCCATATGATCGCCCAAGGCGGCGGCACCATCCTGACCGTATCCTCAGGCGCGGCCCATAACGCGTTAGAGGGCTGGTCCGCCTATTGCGCGTCCAAGGCTGCGGCAGCCATGATCACCCTATCGCTGCACACCGAATACCACGCCCAAGGCATTCGTGCGATGGGCCTGTCCCCCGGAACGGTCGCCACGCAAATGCAGCGCGATATCAAGGCATCCGGCATAAACCCCGTCAGCACATTGGATTGGTCCGACCACATTCCCCCCGAATGGCCCGCCCGCGCCATGGCGTGGATGTGTGGCGATGTGCGCGATGATTTGGCGGGCATGGAAATTTCCCTGCGCGATGAAAATATTCGTCGTGCCATTGGGTTGATATAAC
>CAJXSD010000008.1 GCA_913060475.1 uncultured Paracoccaceae bacterium
GCCTGAAAATCAATGCATCCATCGCCCGGAACGGTAAAGGCCCCCGCGATCACCGCATCAAGGAAGCTGCGGTTATTCTCGCGCACGTCTTTGACAATCGCAGGGCGGATGTCTTTGTAATGCACATGGTGCACACGATCCCCCCAACGATCAAGGGTCGCCATCACATCCCCACCACCAAAGAGCAAATGGCCCGTGTCAAAGCACAGCTTTAGATCATCGCTTGATCCCTCCATCAGCCAGTTGACGTCATCTTCGCTCTCGATGATCGAGCCCATGTGATGATGATAGGCCATAGGCATGCCCTGATCCGCCATCCATTTGGCAAGCTCACTGATCTTTGCACCATAGGCCCGAACCTCGTCACGGTCCAATTTGGGGCGATTATTCACAGGAACACTCTGATCGCCTTGGATCGTATTGGAACATTCTGCATAGACGATGCAAGGCGCGTTCAGGGCAACAAATTGCGCGACCTGTTGTTTGACCGCCGCTGTTTCCGCGGCAAAGTCATTCACAAGTGATGCACCAGAACACCATCCGCCGCACAGCGCAATATCATTGCCTTCCAGATAGGCGCGCAAACCTTCGGTGTCATACGGCATACGCTGACCGCGCTCAACGCCGGTATAGCCAATCTCGCGCGCTTCGCGCAGGGCCTGTTCCATGGTATAATCTTTGGTGATGTCAGGTAGATCATCATTTTGCCACGCGATGGGCGAGATACCGATTTTAACGCTCATTAGACGGTCCGTTGTGTTTGTTTATTGGTTTCAAATTTGTCCCGCGCCTCATTGACGGTGGGGCGTGTGCTGACTTCTGGAACACCGACTTCCCACCATGTACCGCCGTGTGGCGTGCTGGGATAAGGGTCGGTGTCGATGACAATGACATAGGGGCCTTTGATCTCGGACCGTTTGGCCAGCGCTTCCTCAAGCTCGGCGATGGAGGATACCTTAACCGATGTCGCGCCCATACTGCCTGCATGAGCGGCAAAATCAATGGCGGAGTTTTCACCCCCCACAGCGTGATCAAGCAAGTTGTTAAACTCTGCTCCGCCTGTGCCCATTTGCAAACGGTTGATACAGCCAAAGCCGCGGTTATCCGTCACAACCACGGTAAAGCTAATGCCCATCATCGCCGCAGTCGCCATTTCAGAATTGGCCATCATATAGGTGCCATCGCCCGTGAAACAGATCACATCGCGGTCGGGCTCGGCCATTTTCATGCCCATCGCACCGGCGATTTCATAGCCCATACAGCTAAAGCCATATTCCATGTGATAGGATCCGGGCCGGCCGGCTTTCCACAGTTTGTGCAACTCACCGGGCATCGTCCCTGCTGCGCACATCACGGCGGTATCTGCGTGGGCGGCGCGTTGTACGGCGCCCACGACTTGCATATCGGTGGGAAGGGCATTGCCCTCAGCGGGCGCATCGGTCAGCGGATCAACCTTGGCAAACCACGCCTCTTTGGCCCCCGAAATATCCACGGGGGATGTGTGTGTGCCCAACGCGGCGCTCAGCTCCTCCAGACCCACCTTGGCATCGGCCATCAGCGGCTGTGCATTATGTTTGGCCGCATCATAGGCCGCCACATTTAAACAAGCCAGCCGCCGGCTTGGGTTCGCAAATAACCCCCATGACCCTGTCGTGAAATCCTGAAACCGCGTACCAACGCCCAGTACCACATCGGCGCGGGCACATAGATCATTGGCGGGTTCCCCCCCTGTTACCCCAATGGGTCCAAGGTTAAGCGGATGATCCCAAGGCAGCGCGGATTTACCCGCCTGTGTTTCGACGACGGGAATATTGTGCGCCTCGGCAAAGCGGCGCAGCGTGTCGGTCGCACCCGAATAATGTACGCCGCCACCCACGACGATCACAGGGGCCTGTGCCCCTTTGAGGAGCGCAGCCATATCGGCCAATTCTGGCTCATCAGGGCGCACGCGGCGCGCGCGCCAGACCTTTGGTTCAAAGAACGACACAGGGTAATCATAGGCCTCAGCTTGAACATCCTGACAAAATGACAGCGTCACAGGACCGCACTCGGCCGGATCGGTCAAGGTGCGCATCGCTCGTGGCAGCGCAGTTAGGATATGCTCGGGCCGTGAAATACGGTCAAAGTACCGACTTACCGGTTTAAAGCAATCATTGACCGATGCAGTGCCGTCGCTGAAATCTTCGATCTGTTGCAACACAGGATCAGGCCCGCGATTGGCAAACACATCCCCCGGCACAAACAAAACGGGCAAACGGTTGACATGCGCCAGACCCGCGGCCGTCACCATATTCGTAGCCCCCGGCCCAATAGAAGATGTCACAGCCATCGCGCGCTTGCGACGGTTTTGCTTGGCATAGGCAATCGCCGTATGCGCCATGGTCTGCTCATTATGACCACGATAGGTTGGTAACACATCGCGCACTCCGTACAATGCCTCGCCCAAACCTGCGACATTGCCATGACCAAAAATAGCCCAAACGCCTGCGATATAGGTCTCTCCATCCTCGTTCAACTGCGCCGCCAAATAGCGCACCATCGCCTGAGCGGCTGTTAATCGAACTGTTTGTGTCATCTGCCCGTCTCCTCTCAGGGACCCGAAATGTGCCTAATGGCCTATCTTTCCCCCCCTGCCCCACATCACATGTGGCGCAGGGGCATTTTGTTAAACCGTGCCGCCCAAGGATCCCTCAAGCTGGGCCATTTCTTGGCCGCCCGCCATCAGATCTTGCAGCTGTTCAGGGGTGATTTCACCACGCTTGGCCGTGCCCAATGTTTTACCACGGTTCAGCACGGTAAAGCGATCGCCGACGGCCAAGGCATGGCGCACGTTGTGGGAAATGAAAACCACACCAATCCCTTGGGCGCGAACCTTGTCGATCGTTGCCAATACATTCGACGTTTGGCGGACGCCCAAGGCCGATGTGGGTTCGTCCAAAATCAACACCTTGGCCCCGAAATACACGGCACGCGCAATCGCAACGGTTTGCCGTTCACCCCCCGACAGCGTGCCCACCGCCTGATCGGGACCGCGCAGGTTGATGCCCATTTGACGCATCTGTTCCATGGTCACCTGATTGGCGTGATCAACGTCGAACCGTTTCAGCAAACCGCTGCCCTTGGTCGGTTCACGGCCCATGAAAAAATTGCGCGTCACACTCATCAGTGGGATCATTGCAAGGTCTTGGAACACTGTGGCAATCCCTGCCTCCATTGCGTCACGCGGGGTGGCGAAGTTCATCGGTTGTCCTTCGAACAGGATCTCACCTTTGGTGGGTTGATGCACGCCCGACATTGTTTTGATGAATGTGGATTTGCCCGCGCCATTGTCGCCCAGCAGGCAGTGACATTCGCCCGGACGCACATCGAAACTGACACCGGCCAAGGCAATAATATTTCCGAAATGCTTTTCGATGTTGTTCATCTGAATGATCGGTGCGTTATTTTGTGTTGCATCTAACATATCAACGTTCCCCCGTCACACGTTTACGAATGGCATTGTTGAACAAAACCGCAATCAACAACATGCCGCCCAAGAACACTTGGAACCAGTCTTGGTCAAAATCGGTATAGGTCAGGCCAATGACCACCATGCCGAATATGATTGACCCGAAAAATGCCCCGATCGCCGACCCATAGCCACCGGTCAGCAAACAGCCCCCGATCACAGCGGCAATAATCGCCTCGAACTCTTTTTGGAACCCACGGCGGCTGTCGGTTGATCCTGCATCCATCACCGTAATAATCGCCACCAGTGCCGCACAACACGCCGTCACCATGAACAGTGTTATCTTCACGCGGTTGACAGGGACACCCGAATTTGATGCTGCATTGGTGTCGCCCCCGGCTGCGAAAATCCAGTTCCCCGCAGGGGTGCGCAGCAGAATATAGGTCGCAATCAATGCCAGCACGATGAACCAGATAATTTCCACGGGCACGCCGGGCACCTTGGGATTGCCATTTTTGAAAGTATCGACCCAGCCATTTTCGGCCAGCCACAAAAACAAACCGCCAAAGGCATCGCCTGCGAAAAACGGGGCCAGAAAATCATTTTCGGTGGCATCGCGCACACCGCGTAACTGCGTGCTGCCCCCTGTCGCGGCCTTAAGCCCGACCAAGGAAAGCCCGCGCAAAATAAACAAAAACGCCAGCGTCACGATAAAGGATGGCAGGCCAGAGCGGATCACAATCATGCCATTGGTCGCCCCCACACCCGCCGCAAAGGCAAAGGTCAGCGGGATCGCAAAGATCAATGGTAACCCCCATGTCACAATACATACGCCAAAAAACAAACCGGCAAAGGCCACCATAGACCCGATCGACAGGTCAAATTCGCCCCCGATCATCAGCATCGCCGCGCCAATGGCCAGAATGCCCAATTGTGCCGCCGGTGTCATAAAATTCATCACCCCCGACAGGCTGAACATCACGGGATCCGCGGTGATCAGGAAAAACAGCGTGACCAAAATCACCCCTGCAATGGCCCCCAATTCGGGTTTTTTCATCATGCGGGTCATGAATGGTTCGTTTTTTATACGTTCGTCCGCGACTGTTTGCGTGTGTTCGCTCATGCGTCCCTCCTGTTGTAACGCGAAACGGCGCACGAGGCGCCGTTTCTAGTTCGTTTACGCCACTCTTAGCGGATGCCTTTGGCAGACAGATCGATCACCTGACCTGCTTTGTCGGCTGTGACCAGGTTTGGACCTGATGGTACGTTGCCACCAGGCATCAGACCGTATTCTGCATTCATCGCCAAGAACGCAACAGGCAGGTACCCTTGCAGGAATTGCTGCTGGTCGATTGCAAAGGCCGCTTTGCCATCAACGATCATCTGCAAGAAATTCGCAGACAAGTCAAAGCTTGCCACCATCACGTCGCGACCAGATTCACCGGCTGCCTCGGCCGAGGGTTCACCCGCCAAACCTGCGCCCAGCGCCATAACTGTGTCGATGTCCTGATCCGAATCCAGTGCCGCGCGCACTTTCGCTTTGATTTCGGCGGGATCGTTGGTTGTCGGCAGAACAGTCACGGCATTGCCGAACCCATCCGCGAAACCTGAGCAGCGCAGATCCAATGCAACGTTGCCCACTTCGTGGTTGACACACAGACCTCTGGATCCGCCCATGGATGCCAATTTTTCGCCCGCCGCTTTGCCCGCGTCATATTCGTCCTGACCCACATGCAGCAATGCGCCCAAGCTTTTGGCGACATCAGAACCCGAGTTCATGGAAATCACCGGAATGCCGGCAGCCGCCGCACGCTGGATGGATGGGCCCAAGGCATCGCCATCAGGGATGGACACGACCAATCCGTCTGGCTCTTGGTTCACGGCGGCATCGATCAATTGTGACATTGCCACCATGTCAAAGGTTTCTGGCGCGCGGTATTCCACATTTGCACCCGTATGCTGTGCCGCCAGTTCCACACCGTTTTTCACAACCGACCAAAACGGATCGTTGGCCTGGCCGTGCGATACAACGATGATATCGGCTGCCATTGCCGGTGCCGCGACCGCCATTGCGGTTGCCGTAACGGCTGCTTTCACAAATTTATTCATTTTACTTCCTCCCAATAATGTGTCGGTGGATCTGTCCACCTCTTCTTCGGATTGCTCCGAATTTCTGTTTCGGCTAGCGCCGAAATATATTGTGCCAAATGGATGGGACCGCCGTCCCACCCAGATGGCGAAATCTAGATATCCCCCAGGGCGACAGGCCGCCCCAACTGCAAAGATTGCGTCGCAGCCTCGGCCATAACCAGGGCGGCCACCCCGTGATCCAACCCAACAGGCACGGGTGTGCCATTCACCAGCGCACTGACAAAGGCATCCCATTCCGCGCGATAGGCCGACATATAGCGTTCCAAAAAGAAATAGGTGGGTTTCGCCAATGCCACCCCCGCGGCGGTGGATTTGATCAACGTATTTTCCAGCATGTTTTGCGCCTGTAACAGACCGCCAGATCCCAACACCTCGACCCGCTGATCATATCCGTATACGGCACGGCGCGAATTTTTGATGACCGCGATACGCCCATCCGCAAAGGTCAGCGTGGCAACAGCCGTATCCACATCGCCTGCCCGCCCGATTTCGGGATCAACAATGGAACTCCCTGTGGCCATGATCGTTTCGGGCAAATCCCCCATCAAAAAATGCACCATGTCGAAATCATGGATCATCATATCGCGGAACAAACCGCCCGACACCTTGACATAGGACACAGGCGGCGGCGCCGGATCAAAGGATGTGACACTGACCAGTTCCGTGCGCCCCACATCCCCCGCATCCAGCGCAGTTTTCAACGCCCCAAAATTCGGATCAAACCGCCGGTTGAACCCCAACATAATGGGCTGTCCGTTATTGGCCACACGCGCTTGGCATTCGCGGGCGCGTGCCAAACTTAGATCAACGGGTTTTTCGCACAACACCGCCTTGCCAGCGGCGGTCGCAGCCTCGATCAGATCGGAATGCGTGTCGGTTGAGGTGGCAATCAACACCGCATCAATCGCAGGATCAGCGATGATATCATCCGATGATTTTACGGCCGCGCCATACTGAGCCGCCAATTTTGCGGCATTATCAGGCATCACATCGGACACAGCAACCAAATCACTGTGTGGGTGACCCGCGATGGTTTGCGCGTGAACTTGGCCAATACGCCCTGCACCCAATAGACCAATTTTCAGCATGGTTTTGCGCCCTCGAATCTCGCTCTCAGACCAAAGATAGCATCTTTGCAACCGGTTGCAATAATAAATGCAAAACGGGTTTTTCGCCCGCTGCGCCCCCCTATGCGGGATAATCCCATCTTTACGCGACGCGCGTGACGTCATAGTCTGATTGGGGTCGGGCAAACGTCAAACCGCTCGAACAGGGGCAAAGGTGACAGATTTTAACATCATAGTGATCGCGCAAAATGGACGACTGGGATATGAAACCGCCCTGTTTGTGGCATCCTTGCGCGCCAACAGCCCCGATTTTACGGGCCAGGTGTTCATCGCCACGCCTCGTGCGGGCCCCCTGTGGGACGACGATCCCAGATTGTCCGATCAGGTGATCTGCGATTATCTGACCAAACAGGGGGCACATGTTTTACCCTTTGACACGCGGGTCTTTGGCCAGAGCTATCCGCATGGAAATAAAATCGAATGCTTGACCGCCCTGCCCGCGGGGCAGCCGTTTGTATTCTTTGACAGCGACACGCTGATATTATCGCCGCTGTCGCAGGTCCCCTTTGATTTTGATCGCCCCGGCGCATCGTTGCGCGTGACGCATACATGGCCGCAGCCCACACCGGATGGCCCAAATCTGCACGACATTTGGGCGTCACTGTATCGTCGGTTTGATTTGGATTTCCCCAGTTCGTGGGATCTGCAATTTCCACGCGATCACTGGCGGCGCTATGCCTATTTCAATGCGGGCTATTTTTACCATCGGTGTCCGCGTGAATTCGGGCAACGGTATCTGGACATGGCAGCCAGCATTTGGCGCGACCCGCCGGCCGAATTGTCGGGGCAACCAATGAACCCTTGGCTGGATCAAATCACACTGCCGCTGGTATTGCACAGCTTTGGCGGTGGGCGCAGCAGTTTGCCGCGCGGGTTTTTGGATGGTGCGGTCAGCTATCATTATCGATATTTGCCGCTGCTCTATGCGCGCGCGCCGAATTTTGTGGTCGCAGCCCTGGATCGCGTTACGCAGGATCCAGATTTGCGGGCCGTGCTGGAACACTATCGCCCCTTTGCGCGGTTTTTATATGACGGGGTCGGGATGGACACGCGATCATTATATAACCCCGATTTGGGGCCCGCACCCGAACATAAAATCAGACCGATCCTAAAACAACATGGCCTATGGGAACGCTAGGGCGCGGCACCCGTTTTAGGATTGTTTACCCATCGGGAATTTGATTACACTGCAATTCAACGACCCAAACGATACAGTCACGACTCAAGGAGAGCTAAATGAGCGACGCACCATCCTATGGATTTGACACCCTGCAAATCCACGCAGGCGCACGCCCTGACCCGGCAACAGGCGCCCGTCAAACCCCGATTTATCAAACAACGGCCTATGTGTTCCGCGATGCAGATCACGCCGCGGCCCTGTTTAACCTGCAAGAGGTTGGATATATCTATTCCCGCCTGACGAACCCAACCGTTGCCGTATTGCAAGAACGCATTGCCACCCTAGAGGGCGGCGTTGGGGCCGTGTGCTGTTCATCGGGTCATGCGGCACAGATCATGGCGCTGTTCCCGCTGATGGCCCCTGGTCGTAATATCGTTGCGTCCAATCGCCTGTATGGTGGGACAATCACGCAGTTCAGCCAGACGATCAAACGCTTTGGCTGGTCGGCCACATTCGTGGATTTCGATGATCTGGACGCGGTCAAGGCCGCCATTGATGACGACACCCGCGCCATTTTCTGCGAAGCCATCGCAAACCCCGGCGGTTATATCACGGATCTGGATGCCATTTCAGCGATTGCGGATGATGCGGGCCTGCCTTTGATCGTGGACAACACATCCGCCACCCCATACCTGTGCCGCCCCATTGAACACGGTGCGACATTGGTGGTGCATTCGACCACAAAATATATGACCGGCAATGGGACTGTCACGGGCGGTTGCGTTGTGGACAGCGGGAAATTTGACTGGTCTGCATCAGACAAATTTCCGTCCCTATCGGCCCCTGAACCGGCCTATCACGGGTTGAAATTCCACGAAACATTTGGCCCCTTGGCCTTTACGTTCCACGGGATTGCGATTGGCCTGCGCGATTTGGGCATGACCATGAACCCACAGGCGGCGCATTATACCTTGATGGGCATTGAAACCCTGTCACTGCGGATGCAACGCCATGTGGAAAATGCGCTGACCGTATCCAAATGGCTGGAACAGCATGACGCGGTGGATTATGTGACCTATGCGGGTCTGCCATCGTCCCCCTATCACGACCGCGTCGACCGCATTTGCCCCAAGGGGGCCGGCGGATTGTTTACCGTGGCACTAAAAGGCGGCTATGACGCCTGTGTGAAATTTGTGGACAGTCTTGAAATCTTTAGCCATGTGGCGAACCTGGGCGATGCGCGGTCATTGGTGATCCATTCAGCATCCACCACTCACCGCCAATTGACCCCGGAACAACAGACCGCGGCCGGCGCAGGCCCGAATGTGGTGCGCATTTCCATCGGGATCGAGGATGCCGCCGATTTGATCGCAGATCTTGACCAAGCTTTGGTCAAATCCCAGGCGTAATCACGGGTCAAGCCAGACCACATGAAACCAAGGTGGGCAAATACCTTGCCCACCTAAATTGACGCAACGAAATGTACCTTAACGCTATGGCGATTTATTGCTATCAGGCCAGTGGGTTGGGTTGTTTTGCTTTCCCTTGATCTCAGGATGGGCTAAGGTGCGCCTGTTGCATAATCTGGGGACGCATTTGAATCAGGTATTTCCGATCTGTGAACTTCACCTATCCTTTGACGGCATTGTGCTGATGCACCATGCCGATGGGGCGTGGGCGCGCGTCCAGAGCATCGATTTAGATCCCGACACACTTGAACGGGACATGGCCGATCTGCACACCCGTGTCCAGGGGTTATGTCATGGCGAGACCCGTGTGAATTTGGTATTACCCGCCGAGCAGATCAAATTTCTGACGCTGGATCACGATACTGACATGTCCGCGGATCAGATCACCGGTGCCATTGAACAGGAACTGGAACATCAAACCCCGTATTCTATCGCCGAATTACGATATGATTACATAACATTAGACGCCAAAGTTCACGTAGCTGCCGTTGCCATAGAAACCCTGCAAGAGGCCGAAGAATTCGCAACCGCGCATGGGTTTGACGTGGTGGCATCACGGGGGGCCGACACGCTAGGTGGGTTTGAAACAGGGGCCTATTTCGGTCGCGCGGATGATCCCGCGGGGGCCAGTGTGAAACCCGTTGTGGCAGATATCCCCGATACAGCGATTACGCCAACCAGCGCCCCGACCAATGACCCAGTCCCAGCTGCGCAAACACCTGCAGCGACACCGCCCAGGTCCGATCCGATCGACAGCGGGGCCACAGTTGGATCCGCCCCCGTCACAGCGACACCGTCAGATACCGACGCACAAACGCCACCAGCACCGGCCAAGTTGGTCGCAGCCCCAATCACACCACCCCCCAAGGCCCGATCTGACGCACCCCCTGACGCAAATGCCCCCTCTAAATCCGAGGCGGCGGCCACATTGGTGGCGCAAAAACTGGCCGCGCTCAGTGTTGAACGTGCCGCAAACGCGCCCCAATCTGCAGGGACAATCCCGGGCAAGCGCAAACCCCCCTTTGCCGCATTGGCAGCCGGTCTGGCGATTGTTGTGCTGTTTGGACTGGGCTGGTCGATGATGGGTTCTGATGACACCGCTGACACGGATACGGCCCAACCGCAGGCCGAGATCACACAGACTGATCCAGTTGAACAAATATCCCTGACGGACCCGCAGACCACGCCTGACAATGACGTGGCTGTTGACAGCGCAGCGATACCGAATGCGACCCAACAGCAGGACGCCGAAATCGATGCAACGCCCCCGCAAACACCCCCTCAAACCACCGCACAGACATCAGATCAACCGACCCAAGACGCCGCTGACCAAGCAGGTGCCGTGACCTACAGCGACCAAGATGTGCAACGCATCTATGCGGCAACGGGCATTTGGGTGCGTGGACCCGACCGTGTGGCCCCGCAATGGCCTGAACCCTTGGGCGATGTCTATATTGCCTCGATTGACGTGACCATTGAATTACAAGATGCCGTTGCCCTGCCTTCGCCGCAATCCTATCAAACCGATACAGGCATCCGCACCCCCGCGGTCCCTGCGCCAGCTGGCACGATTTTTGAACTCAACGCACTAGGATTGGTCCAAGCCACCACCCAAGGCGCGCTTGCACCAGAAGGATACACCGTTTTCTTGGGGCGGCCCAGCGTCACCCCGCCAGAAAACCCGCAGGCGGATAGTGAACCAGTGCTGAATGACACGCGATCTTTGTTGACCACAAACGGAACCCCGTTGATTGATCTGCGTCCACGGCCACGCCCTGCCCTGTCTGTGCTTGAGGCACCCGCACAACAACAAACCGATGCCTTGGCCCTGTTGCGCCCCAAAACACGGCCCGACACCATTTCCGCCTTGTCCGAGGCGATGGCCACACCCGCCCCTGACAGCGGGGGCCTGAACGCGGTGCCAACGCCGAAAATTCGCCCCAGCACGCTGCAAACCACGGCCCTATCCCCAGAAGAGGCCGAGGGCGACGAAGCGGCGGTCACCACTGCCGCACCGCGCATTCCATCAAATGCCAAAGTCAGCGAAGAGGCAACGATCCAAAACGCACTGAAGCTCAACGATCTGAATTTGATCGGCGTGTTTGGTTCGGGGTCAAACAAACGCGCCCTGGTGCGATTTGCCAATGGAAAACGGCAAATGGTATCGGTCGGCGATCGCCTAGATGGGGGCAAGGTGGCCGCCATCGGCGACACCGAATTGCGATATGTCAAAGGTGGGCGCAACGTGGTGCTAAAACTGCCGCGCGGCTAAACGGCACAGATCGGCGTAATCCGGCCTGACACTTTGACGCGGATCCCGATCAGATGATATAATTTTGATAAATTACGGGTGTAATCAGTCGCTAGACAAACTGTAATCCCCGATATTAACCCTTAGGGCAGGCGCATGTACGAATTTTTATCCCAAGCTGCAATTTATCTGGCCGCCGCCGTCATTGCGGTGCCATTGTCCACGCGCTTGGGATTGGGATCGGTTCTGGGATATTTGTTGGCGGGCCTGGTTATTGGGCCGATCCTGGGATTGGTCGGCACAGAAACACAAAGCCTGCAACATTTCGCGGAATTTGGTGTGGTCATGATGTTGTTTGTGATCGGTCTGGAACTGACCCCGCGGACATTATGGAATATGCGCAACAAATTGTTGGGGTTGGGCGGTTTACAAATCACACTGACCCTGGGTGCCATCGCGGGGTTTTGTTATCTGTTCGGATTTGCATGGCAATCCAGCGTCGCGATTGGGATGATTTTGGCCCTATCCTCGACCGCGATTGTGTTGCAGACCCTGTCGGAAAAGGGATTGATCCAATCCGCAGGCGGCCGGTCCAGTTTTGCCGTATTATTGACCCAAGATATCGCCGTGATCCCGATGCTGGCATTATTGCCCCTGCTATCCGTGGCCAACGCCGGGGGCGATGATGGTCACGCCGACGGAGCCCACGGCGCGGCCAACCTGCTAGAGGGGTTGCCCGGTTGGGGGGTCACATTGATCACATTTGGCGTGATTGCGGCGATTATCATTGGCGGTATTTTTCTGGTCCGTCCTGTGTTTCGCTATATCACGGGGGCCAATCTGCGCGAAATGTACACGGCGCTGGCGCTGCTGATTGTGGTGGGCATTGGATATGCCATGTCGGTGGTGGGCCTGTCGCCTGCTTTGGGCACATTCTTGGCCGGTGTGGTTTTGGCAAACTCGGAATTTCGGCATGAATTAGAAAGCGATATTGAACCGTTCAAGGGGTTATTGCTGGGCCTGTTTTTCATCACCGTCGGAGCGGGGTTTAATTTTGAAATTCTGCTGCGCGAACCAATTTTGATTGTTGCCCTGACCCTGGGCGTGATTGCGATTAAATTTCTGGTTCTGTTGCTGTTGACCCTTATTTTCCGGATCAAGGGGCGCAGCCGCTGGCTGTTTTCATTGTCCCTGGCGCAGGCGGGGGAATTCGGATTTGTGCTGTTGTCGTTTTCGACCAATCTGAACGTTCTGCCAACGGCCTTGGGCGAACGGTTGCTGATTGTGGTGGCGCTGTCGATGTTGATCACGCCCCTGCTGTTCATATTATATGATTACCTGCACAAACGTATGCGCGACAGCGCAGGGGATGTACCCGATGATGACGATATTGTTGATGAACATGGGCCTGTGATCATCGCGGGGATCGGGCGATTTGGTCAGATCGTTAATCGGTTGGTGCGCAATTCGGGGTTTGAAACGGTGGTTTTGGACAACGATTTCAAAACCATCCAGTTGATGCGCCAATTCGGCGCCAAGGGATTTTTTGGCGATCCGACCCGCCCCGATGTTTTACGCGCCGCGGGCCTCTGCGACGCGCGGGTGTTGGTCATCGCATTAGATGATGCCGCGGCAACAACCCGATTGGCAACCTATGCCCGCAAGGAACGCCCCGACCTGCATATCATCGCACGCGCACGCGACCGCCACCATGTGTTTGACCTGTACAAAGCCGGGGCAAACGACATCGTGCGGGAAATGTTTGACAGCAGCCTGCGCGCCGGCCGCTATGTTCTGGAACAGGTGGGCCTGACCGATTTCGAAGCCGCAGAGGCCGAGAAAGCATTTTACAAACACGACCGCATGGCCCTGCGCGAATTGGCCAAGGTCTGGCGCGATGACGTCAAGTTAGAGGAGAACCAAGCCTATCGCCAACGCGTTCAGGAATTGGAACAAGAGTTGGAAGCACTGTTAATCACAACCCTATCAGAGTCGCGCGCTGATAAATCCGAATAGGATCGAAAGACACGAAAAGGCCCGGCGCACTGCCGGGCCCGATCCGCACATTCAGTGGCAGATTATGCCGCGCGTGACACCAAAACTTCGTCTACACGCTTGGCCGCCGCAGCTTCGTCACCATCTGCAACCGCAGCCACTTCGCGTGTCAAACGCTCTAGTGCGGCTTCGTACAGTTGACGTTCCGAATAGCTTTGTTCGCGTTGGTCGTTGTTGCGATGCAAATCACGCACGACCTCGGCGATCGCGATCAAATCGCCGGAATTGATTTTTTGTTCATATTCCTGCGCGCGGCGCGACCACATGGCGCGTTTGACTTTGGCTTTGCCCTTTAGGGTTTTCATCGCCTGTTCCACCACATCGGGCGAAGACAGCGACCGCATGCCAATTTCCGTTGCCTTATAGGTTGGAACGCGCAATGTCATTTTATCCTTTTCAAAGGAAATCACAAAAAGCTCCAAAGAAATGCCCGCAACCTCTTGTTCCTCGATGGATACGATCTGGCCAACCCCGTGGGCTGGATAGACAACGTATTCATTTGGGCGAAACTCTGGTTTTTTGGATTTAGTCATAATCAGTCCCCTAATGTTGCCGCAACACGCGACAAAAACGATCCCGTCAACTAAGCCTAGTTGTCGAAGTCGTCGAAAAATTATCTGAATTTAAGACAGGCTGTTCATCCGTCTCTGTGCTGCTGTTACCCTTAAGCGCACAGTATAACACAAAAAACGGGTGATTCCTAGATCAGCCGTTTTTTGCATTTTTGTAAGGATCTTAACCGCCCTCGCCCGGGTTTTCCGAGAAATATTTCTCTAACTTGCCCTCTTCTCCGTCACGGTCATCGGCCTCGGGCAGCGGGTCTTTCTTGGTGATGATTACGGGCCACATTTCGGAATATTTGCGGTTGAATTCAACCCATTTTTCCATGTCCGGTTCGGTATCGGGTCGGATCGCATCTGCGGGACATTCGGGTTCACACACGCCACAATCGATGCATTCATCGGGGTGAATGACCAACATGTTTTCACCCTCATAGAAACAATCAACGGGGCAAACCTCGACGCAGTCGGTATATTTGCAGGCGATGCAATTGTCGTTCACGATATATGTCATGACTTTGATCCAGTGCTAATGTCTTTGTTGTTTGCTAATCTAACCAGCCAAATCATTCAAGGCCTGACCCACGGATAAGATCAAGACTGCGCCGATCCTTTTTCGTGGGGCGACCATTTCCCGATCTTTGTGGTTTTGCCAGATCTTTTTCCCGTTCGGGCGATTGATCCAGATATAATGTTTGCGCCTCGGGCGCGGGCCCGCGCCGTTCGCCCAATGCCAGAACCTGCACCACGCGAATGTGATCGCCCTGCGCAAAGGTCAAGACGTCATTGACGCTGACAGGGCTCGCGGGTTTGGATATTTTTTGTGCGTTAATTCGGACATGGCCACCCGATACAATTTTGGCGGCCAAAGTCCGTGTTTTGAAAAAACGCGCGTGCCACAACCATTTGTCCACGCGCATTTTTGTGGGTGCCTCGCCCAAGGATCAATCCTTGCCTTTCAACCCCATCAATGCCGCAGCAAAGGGGTTATCGGGATCGATTTTGTCCTTTTTCTCGGGACGCGCCTGGAACGATTTTGCCTTGTCATTGCGATCATTGCGACCGGGCTTGCCTTTTGGTTTGCCTTTGCCGCGGGCGGGTTTGCCGCCATCACGATCACCGCCACGCGGTTTCCGGCCCGCGTTTTGGGGCCGTGCCGCAGGACGACGCCCCCAGGTGAAGGTATAGAACACCTCGACCTCTGGCGCGGCGTCTTGGCCCGCCTCAGGGGTTGCCTCTGGGGCTGTTTCAGAGGCTGCTTCTGGGGCTACTTCAGTGGTGGACACCTCAGCCGTCGATTCTGCTGCTGCGTCCAGTGCTGTTTCTGGTGCGGCACCTTCTGCCGTCTCAGCCAAGTCCGCCGGTTCAGTCGTTGCTTCGGCGTTGGTTTCGGCGGCAGGTTTTGCGGCCGCTTTGGCGCGTTCGCCTTTCTCGGCGTTATATCCCAACCCCTGCATCAGGTCCGCGAATTGTTCCAGCGTCATACCGGTGATCGACAACATGTCTGGCGTTGCCTCGAACCCGGCGCGGCTGTTTTCAGCACGCAACAGATCGGCCAAACGTTCCAGCATATCGATCCGGATCGCGCGACTGCCGGCATTTCGATAGCCCGCCATGCGGTCGTAACCCGCAGGCGCCGCCGTATCGACGGGCACCGTCACCAAACCGGGGGGCGGTGATTCCGGAAACACGTCCATATTTTGATGCAAGGCCCACAAAACTAACCGCAACCGCGTTGGGGCGGGTTTTAACAGCAATGGCATGAAAATGGTAAATTGACCAAAGCGGATGCCAAATTTACGCAGTGCGCCACGCGCCTCTTGGTCCAGTGCCTTGACATCATCGGCCACATCGCTGCGCTGCAAGATGCCCAATCCTTCGACCAATTGGAACGCAAATCCGCGGGCCAAACCGGTTAGGGTTTCGTCACGTTGCAAATTCAACAACGGCTCAAACAGGGCTGCAATTTTGCGATCGATAAAGTGCTGCAATCTGCGTTGCACTTTCTGGGCGACGTCTGTGCCGGCCTCTTCGTCAACAAAGACGGCAATCGTTGGACGCAATGGCGTATCGCCTGCCACCAATTTGCCCACCGCCTGGTCGCCCCACATCAGGCCGCCCTGTTCGGTGAAATCAATTTCGGTATCTGGCGCATTATAGAACCGATCTGCACGCAGATGGAAATGCGGAACCAGCGCTTGGACCGCGGCCGATTTGATTGTTTTCGCTTCTTGCCCGCTTGCGTCTTGATCCTGACGGAACCGGAACCCTTCTAGACGACCGACGAATTCACCTTCGACGGTCACCTCACCATTTTCGTTTACTTCGGCCAATAGGGCCTCCTTCTGCTTGAGCCGGCGCAATAAAACGGATGTCCGCCGGTCCACAAATCTTTGGGTCAGACGGTCATGTAACGCATCTGATACCCTGTCTTCTACAGCGCGAGTCGCCTCGCGCCAATGGTTTTCGTCATCTACCCAGTTATTTCTTTGTGCGACATATGTCCACGTCCGGATATAAGACAGCCGCTTTGACAGCGCATCGATGTCGCCATCTGTCCGGTCGATACGTTTGACCTGACGCGCGAACCAATCGAACGGAATACTGCCACGTTCATGGAGGAAATTAAAAATCATCTCAAGCAGGCCCGCGTGTTCGCCCTGCGAAATCCCGCGGAAATCGGGGATCCGGCAGACATCCCACAACAGATGCACCGATTTCCCATTGCTGGCGCGCGCGCGTACCTCGGCCGAATTTGCCAGCGCTTTCAGTGCGATCAAATCATCCGCATCGCGGGCCTTGACCAATTCTTCGCGATTGGGGGACTGTTCTAGGGAATGGATCAGCGCATCAATCGTGCCAAACTGCAAATCACTGTTGCGCCAGATCAATTTTTTCAAGGGCGTAAATCGGTGATCCATGATGGATTGGGCGACCGCATCATTCAGTGGCGGCGCTTCGCCTGTGACGCCAAAGGACCCATGTGACATGCCACGCCCGGCCCGTCCTGCAATCTGGGCCAATTCATTGGGGGCCAATTCACGCATGCGGCGGCCATCGAATTTCGTCAACGACGAGAACGCCACATGGTTGATATCCAGGTTCAACCCCATACCAATGGCATCCGTGGCCACCAAATAATCGACATCACCATTTTGATACAATTCCACCTGCGCATTGCGCGTGCGGGGGCTAAGCGCGCCCATAACCACAGCTGCGCCGCCTTTCTGACGGCGGATCAATTCGGCGATGGCATAGACGTTATCGACCGAAAACCCCACGATTGCACTGCGCGGCGGCATGCGGCTGATTTTTTTGGAACCGGCATAGACCAGCTGGCTCATCCGGTCGCGTTTGATGAATTGCACGTCCGGGACCAATGCCGCGATGGGGCCGCGCATCGTGTCAGCCCCCAAAAACAAGGTTTCCAGCGTGCCGCGTTTTTTCAGCAGACGATCGGTAAACACATGCCCACGTTCGGGATCGGCACAGAGCTGGATTTCGTCGATAATGACGCAATCTGCGCCCAACCCTTCGGGCATGGCTTCGACCGTGCAGACCCAATATTGCGTCCGCGGGGGAACGATGCGCTCTTCTCCTGTGACCAGGGCCACGACGGATGGCCCCCGTACGGCTACGATTTTGTCATAAACTTCGCGGGCCAATAACCGCAACGGCAGGCCGATCACGCCGGATTTGTGACCCAACATGCGTTCGATCGCGTAATGCGTTTTGCCGGTGTTTGTCGGCCCCAAAACAGCCAAAGTCCGCGATGTCATGATGCTGTATCCCAGCCCTATGCCTGTTGTCGTGCCCGTTTTGCGTGACTGGGTGCGCCCTATAATGTGCTGCGCGCACGCGATTGCCCCAATCTGTCCTGCGCCTTGATTACATCGTCGTGATGGGGATGTATAGTCAATACCAGATCATAGACCTCTTGGGCGCGCGCGGGGTATCCCAGCCCCTCATACAAGAACCCCAAAAATGCCAAGGCATCGAAATGGTTGGGATTGGCAATCAAGGCCTGTTTCAGATCCGCAATCGCCGGCCCGACATAATCCTGCGCCGCGTAACAGCGGGCGCGCCCCAAATAGGCCGCGGCAAAATCAGGGGCAAATTCGATCGCGGCGGAAAAATGTTCGCAAGCGCGGGTAAAATTTTGCTGTTCCAGAGTGTCTTGCGCCCGCTGGTACAGAACATCGACCGCATCAGACCCCGATTTGCGCCACAAAAACCGCAGCTCTTTGGCGATGGATTGTGCAGCCTCTGGGCTGCTTATTGCCAATTGGTCCAACAATGTGGGGATTTTTGTGTCACTTGCTTGACACATGACAACCGTTGCGCCCAAACTGATCCACAGTGCGCCGGTTGCCGCCAAGGCATGTTTGATCAAGGAACCACGTTTCGCCATAGTTGGAAACGTAACACGTTACGAAAAACAATCCAGCCTAATTAGGAGAAGAATATGAGCGATTTATTGAACGCAGCCGTCGAAGCCCTGACATCCAAATTGGGTGATCTCGGATTTGATGGATCTGCCAAATTCGAAATCGAAGATCACGGTGCGATCATTATTGATGGTGCGGGCGTCCGCGTCAGCGATGATGAAACAGACGTCACCCTAACGGCATCCTCGGACGTATTTCAGGGCATTTTGTCTGGCGATGTGAACCCGACATCGGCCTTTATGTCCGGCAAATTGCGCGTATCGGGCGATATGGGTGCGGCCATGCGTTTGGGATCGCTGCTTTCTTAATACAGTTGTAAATTATGTCACAAAATTCTGATACCTTAACCGTTACCGAAGATTACATTAAAACCAAAGACAATATCACCCTAAGGGTCTGCACCGCCAAGGCGCAGGCCCCAAAGGGAACCATGTTTATTTTAACGGGCCGCACCGAATATATCGAAAAATATGATCAGGTGCGCGATTTCTGTCTGCGTCAGAATTTGAATGTGGTCGTGTTTGATTGGCGTGGTCAGGGGTTATCAACCCGTGTCGCACAGGATGCGCATCTGGGACATGTCCATGATTTCCAGGATTACCAAACCGATCTGGATGCGGTTTTGGATCATGCTGCCTTGGCTGGATGCGATGGCCCGCGTTACATGCTGGCCCATTCCATGGGCGGCTGCATCGGCTTGCGCAGGCTTGTGTCGAAATCCGACTTTGACGGGGCCATTTTTTCGGCCCCCATGTGGGGCATAGCCTATAACTGGTTTTTGGCGCCGATTGCGCGGCGTGTGGCGGCGGTTGGTTGTGCCTTGGGGCTGTCCTATAACTATGCGCCTGGGACCGGACCGCAATCCTATGTTCTGGAAACGGATTTTGCCGACAATAACTTGACCAACCACCGGCCGACGTGGGATTTGTTTGTCAAACAGGTCACAGATACCCCCGCGCTGATCATTGGCGGGCCCAGTTGGCATTGGTTGAAACAGGCCGAAGATGAAATGCACGCCCTGGCCCAATGCGCCAGCCCCAACATCCCCAGCGCGGTCATTTTGGGCACATGCGAAGAAATCGTCGACCCTGACCGGATCACATCCCGGGTCGCCTGTTGGACCAGCGGTTCGTTGATCACAGTTCAGGATGGCAAACACGAAACCCTGATGGACGACCCCAAGGCCAGCGATGATTTAATGGCCCAAGCCTGCGCCGCCATCGGAATTGATGTGACCTAACATTCGCCTAATGCATTTCCTGCGCTAGCTTTGGTCTATGTCAATTATCGAATTTACAGATCGCGGGATTTACTGCCCTGCAGGCGATTTTTACGTCGATCCGTGGCGCCCCGTCGCACGGGCGGTGATCACCCATGCGCATGCCGATCACGCGCGCTTTGGTCATGACGCGTATTTGGCAACACCGATCAGTGCAGCAGTGATGCGGCATCGATTGGGCGATATCCGCATTGACACGCAGCCTTTTGGGACACCCCGCCAAATCGGGGGGGCCCGCGTGTCATTCCATCCCGCGGGCCATGTGCCGGGATCTGCCCAAATCCGCATCGATGTCGGTGGCCAGATTGCGGTTATTTCGGGCGATTACAAATTGGAACAGGACGGATTATCCCAACCGTTTGAACCGCTGCGCTGTCACAGCTTTGTGTCGGAATGTACCTTTGGCCTGCCCGCCTTTCGCTGGCCAAATGCACAAGACACCTTTGCCGCGATGGCGCAGTGGCAGGCCGACAACCGGACCGAGGGGAAACTCAGCATTCTTACCGCCTATGGATTGGGCAAGGCGCAGCGTTTGATCCAAGGGTTGGCACCGCTTGGCCTGCCCATTTTCACCCATGCCGCGGTGGAAAATACCAACGAAATTTTGCGCAACTGTGGCGTGGATGTCCCCGCAACCCACCGTCTGGACACGCGGTCCCCAACGGATGATCTGCCTGCGGGGATCATAATCGCGCCCCCTGCCGCGGCAGACAGCGCCGCCCTACGCAAATTGGGGCCCTGTCGTGTGGGGTTTGCCAGTGGATGGATGGCCCTGCGCGGCATTCGGCGCAGGCGGGGCGTTGACCGCGGGTTTGTCATGTCAGATCACGCAGACTGGCCCGCCCTGAATACCGCAATCGCCGCAACAGGGGCGCAAAATGTCTATGTCACCCACGGATATACCGAGGTCTTTTCCAAATGGCTAAACGATGCAGGCTATAACGCGTCGGTGGTGCCCACCGAATTTGGTGGCGACGAGGACACCGAATGAAACACTTTGCAGCCCTGATCCGCGGATTGGATCAAACCACAAAAACCACGCAAAAACTGGCCCTGCTGCAACAGTATTTCCAAACCGCGCCAGAGGCAGACAAATTGTGGTGTTTGGCGCTTTTCACGGGCCGGCGCCCCAAACGTGCGATCACAACGGCGCAGCTGCGCGATTTCACCCAACGTATCACCAACCTGCCCGTTTGGCTGATTGAGGATACCTATGCCGTGGTAGGCGATTTGGCCGAAACAATTGCCCTGATCCTGCCCCCGCCCCAGCACAATGATGTCCGCCCCTTGTCGGAATGGATGGACCACCTTGGCCGGCTAAGACTGGCCGGCGAGGATGAAAAATTTACCGCTCTGGCGCAGGCCTGGGATGGTTTGGAACAGGATGAACGATTTGTCCTGAACAAATTGATCACAGGCGGGTTTCGCATTGGGGTACAATCAAAATTGGTAATCCGCGCCTTGGCCAACGCACTGGACCACGACGCCGCCGAACTGACACATAAATTGATGGGCCAATGGTCCCCCCAAACCCACAGCTGGTCACAGGTTATTTTGGCCAATGATCCCATGTCCACCATATCGCGCCCCTATCCATTTTACCTGTGCCACCCGAAAGAGGATCAGGACCTGGGCGATTTGACGGACTGGCATTTCGAATGGAAATGGGATGGGATCCGCGCCCAAGTCATCAAACGTCAGGGCCATGTGTTTATCTGGTCGCGCGGCGAAGATTTGATCACCTCGCAATTCCCAGACATCGCAGCAAACGCCGCGGCCTTGCCCGATGGCACGGTGCTGGATGGCGAAATTCTGGCCCATGACGGCACGGCCCCCCTGCCCTTTGCCCAATTGCAAAAACGGCTGGGGCGCAAAAAACCGGCGGACAAAACCCTGCGCGACATTCCCTGCACGCTTTATGCCTATGACCTGTTGGAACACGGGGGCATAGATCTGCGTAACCGGCCCCTCGACCAGCGGCGCATGCTGTTGGGCCAGGTGACATCTGCAACCGCATTCCACATATCCCCCAAGGTGATGCCCCAATCCTGGGCAGACGCTGATCGGCTGCGCCAATCCGCCGCCGATCACAGCGCAGAAGGATTGATGATCAAACACCGCAACGGCGCCTATCACACGGGGCGCAAACGCGGGGAATGGTGGAAATGGAAACGCGATCCCATGACCATCGATGCCGTGATGATATACGCCCAGGCCGGCCATGGCCGCCGCGCGAACCTGTTCACCGACTATACCTTTGCCCTATGGGACGGCGATGCGCTGGTTCCAATTGCCAAGGCTTATTCCGGCCTCACCGATGCTGAATTTCGCAAAATCACCGCTTGGGTGCGCAAAAATACCCTGCAACGCTTTGGCCCTGTGCGACAGGTGCCACCGCATCAAGTTTTTGAATTGGCATTCGAAGGCATCCAACCCAGCCAGCGCCATAAATCGGGCATTGCCCTACGATTTCCCCGCATGCTGCGCTGGCGCACCGACAAACCCGCGACTGAGGCAAATACATTAACCGATATTCGCCGATATCTGCCCTAACGCCTTGAACCTGCCCCGATGGATGGCTAGGTTTCAACCAATTGATAATGAGGATCCCATGACACTAGAAAATTCTATCGTCTTTGACGCAAATGCCAGCTCAGGAAATCGTAATTTAGGCGACCTGCCAGAATGGAACCTTGATGACCTCTACAAAGGCGAAGATGACCCAAAACTGTCCCAGGATCTGGAATGGCTTGACACCGAATGCGCCAGTTTTGCGGCGGATTATGAACATAAACTGGCGGATTTATCGGCCGCTGAAATGCTGCGCTGCATTGAACGCAATGAACGGATTTCGGCCATCGCGGGACGGATCATGTCCTTTGCGGGTCTGCGCTATTACCAAATGACAACCGATGGCGGTCGCACCAAATTCATGTCCGATATGCAGGAAAAAATCACCAATTACACAACGCCCTTGGTGTTTTTCACGCTGGAACTGAACCGCTTGGGCGATACACATCTGGATGACCTCTATGCGCAAAACGCGGATCTGGCCCGCTATAAACCCGCGCTGGATCGTGTGCGCGCGATGAAACCGCATCAACTGTCGGACGAACTGGAAAAATTCCTGCATGATATGGGCGTTGTGGGCGACGCATGGGAAAAACTGTTCGATGAAACGATCGCGGGCCTCACCTTTGTGGTCAACGGTGACGAATTGAATATCGAAGGCACGCTAAACCTGCTGACCGAACAAGACCGCGACATCCGCCAAGCGGCAGCCGAAGAATTGGCCCGCGTTTTTGGCGAAAACATCCGCACCTTTGCCCGTGTTCACAACACCCAAGCCAAGGAAAAGGAAATCATCGACCGCTGGCGGGGCATGCCCACCGCGCAAAGCGCGCGCCATCTGGCCAACCACGTCGAACCCGAAGTGGTCGAGGCCCTGCGCAACGCCGTTGTCGCAGCCTATCCGAAACTCAGCCATCGCTACTATGAATTGAAACGCAAATGGCTGGGATTGGATCGCATGCAAGTCTGGGACCGCAACGCCCCCCTGCCCATGGAAACCACCCGCATTGTCGATTGGGATCAGGCACGGGATATTGTGATGGATGCCTACGGCAGCTTTGATCCGCGCATGGCCGATCTGGCACAACCCTTCTTTGATCGCGGCTGGATCGATGCGCCCGTGAAACCCGGCAAGGCGCCCGGCGCCTTTGCGCACCCTACGGTGACGGACGTGCACCCCTATGTGATGCTCAACTATCTGGGCAAACCGCGCGATGTCATGACACTGGCCCATGAACTGGGTCATGGCGTACACCAGGTGCTGGCCGCAGATCAGGGCGAAATGCTCTCGTCAACCCCTCTTACACTGGCCGAAACAGCATCGGTCTTTGGCGAAATGCTGACCTTCCGCAAAATGCTGGACGGCGCACGCGACCAAAACGAACGCCGCGTCATGCTGGCCGGCAAAGTCGAAGACATGATCAATACCGTCGTGCGCCAAATCGCCTTTTATGACTTTGAATGTAAACTGCACGCCGCACGCCGTCAGGGCGAACTCACCCCGGATGATATCAACGCGCTATGGATGTCTGTGCAGGCTCAATCCTTGGGCGATGCCTTTGACTTTATGCCCGGATATGAAACCTTCTGGGCCTATATCCCGCATTTCATCCACTCGCCTTTCTACGTCTATGCCTATGCCTTTGGCGATGGGTTAGTGAACGCGCTCTATGCCGTTTACCAAGAAAACCCAGACGGCTTCCAGGATAAATACTTCGACATGCTACGCGCGGGTGGATCAAAACACCACTCCGACCTCCTTGCCCCCTTTGGCCTTGACGCCTCAGATCCAAAATTCTGGGACAAAGGCCTGTCGATGATCTCCGACATGATCGACGAACTCGAGGCAATGGAAAACGCCTAGTCTTTCATTTTTGCTCTAAATACTCAAATCCCCCGACCTGCAAACCGCGGATCGGGGGATTTTTTAATGCACCATCTCAACACGCGCGCTACCGCGCTGCTTTCAACTCCAAACGCCGCGCATGTAACACTGGCTCGGTGTACCCTGACGGCTGAACACGACCCTCAAACACCAGATCACAGGCCGCTTGAAACGCCACACCTTTAAAATCTGGCGCCATCGGGACATAGGCCGCATCGCCCGCGTTCTGACGGTCTACAACCTCCGCCATTTTCTGCATCGCCGCCATCACTTGTTCGCGGGATACCACACCATGATGCAGCCAATTGGCCAAGGCTTGCGATGAAATACGACAGGTTGCGCGATCCTCCATCAAACCGATGTCATTGATATCTGGTACTTTGGAACAGCCAATCCCCTGATCCACCCAGCGCACGACATATCCCAGAATCCCTTGAGCATTGTTTTCAACTTCGCGCGCGATGTCTTCATCCGACAGGTTTTCCCCCGACATAACAGGGATCGTCAACAAATCCGCCAATGTGCCACGCGCACCGCCAGCAGCAATTTCATCTTGCACGGCAAAAACATCGACCATGTGATAATGCGTGGCATGCAACGTGGCGGCGGTCGGCGACGGGACCCAGGCGCAATTTGCCCCGGCCAAAGGATGACCAATTTTCTGATCCAACATATCGGCCATCATGTCGGGCATCGCCCACATCCCCTTGCCGATCTGCGCGCGCCCTTGCAGGCCACAGGCCAGACCGATATCGACGTTGCGATCTTCATAGGATTTGATCCAGGCGGTGGATTTCATGGCCCCTTTGGGTAAAAATGCACCGGCCTCCATGCTGGTATGAATTTCGTCGCCCGTGCGATCCAAGAAACCGGTATTGATGAAGGCCACCCGTGATTTCGCCGCGCGGATACATTCGTGCAGGTTGGCGGATGTCCGACGCTCTTCGTCCATGATGCCCAGTTTGACGGTGTTGCGCGGCAGGCCAAGGATATCTTCGACCCTGTCAAAGATTTCGACGGCAAAGGCCACCTCGTCAGGACCATGCATTTTCGGTTTCACGACATAGACCGACCCATGCAGCGAATTGCCGCCATCACGGTTCAAATCATGCATTGCAATCAGCGTTGTGATCAGCGCATCCATGATCCCTTCGCCGATTTCATTCCCTTCGCGGTCAATTACAGCCGGATTGGTCATCAAATGCCCCACATTGCGCACCAACATCAGACTGCGCCCCTTTAACATGACGGGGGCGCCATTGCGATCGGTATAGGTCAGATCAGGGTTCAAAACGCGGGTAAATGTTTTGTCGCCTTTGGTGACGGTTTCGGCCAAATCACCACGCATCAACCCCAACCAGTTGCGATAGGCCACAACCTTGTCCGCGGCATCGACGGCCGCCACGCTGTCTTCGCAATCCATGATCGTGGACAGGGCCGATTCCAAACGAATGTCTGAAATACCTGCGGCATCTGTGGATCCGATCGGGCTGTCCGGATCGATATCAATGATGATGTGCAAGCCGTTGTTTTTCAAAACAATGCTGGCGGGCGCATCCGCGTCGCCCATATACCCCACATATTGGTCCGGCGCGGCCAAACCTGCATCACCGGCCCGCAACTGCCCCCCCGCAACAGACAGCGACATGATATCAGACCATGACGCATCCGCGAGTGGCACAGCCGCATCCAAAAACGCACGTCCCTTGGCAATCACCCGCGCCCCACGCGCCGCATCGTATCCCCCCGGGCCTGGCAAATCGCCCAGCGCATCGGTGCCATAAAGTGCGTCATAAAAACTGCCCCAGCGGGCATTCGCCGCATTCAGCGCAAAACGCGCGTTCATTACAGGCACAACCAATTGCGGGCCCGCGACGCTGGCAATTTCGGGATCCACATTTTGCGTTTCAATTTCGAAATCATCCCCTTGGGGGACCAGATACCCGATGTCGCGTAAATACGCCTGATAGGCAGCGCCATCATGGGGCTGTCCGCGGCGTTCGATATGCCATGCATCAATCTGGGCCTGCATCTGTTCGCGCACCGCCAACAGTTCACGGTTTTTGGGGCCAAGGTCGTGAACCAGCCGCGACAAACCCGACCAAAACGTCTGGGCTGTGACACCGGTGCCTGGCAATGCGTGGTTTTCGATAAAATCGACCAACTCGGGGGCGATTTTTAATCCGTCGATTTCGATGCGGTTCATGGGTCCCAGCCTTTCAGTGTACGAATGAATACCGCGAATATAGGGCACAGGTTTCCGATCGGCAACAAATTCGGTCAAATCTGTTTACCAAAATCCGCAATATAACTTTCAATTTTTTCCTGATAATGCCTTGGATTTTCGCCCATTTCGGCAACGATCCGAACAATACTTTACATCAAGCCAAACCTTTGCCCATTTTTTGCGCCAGGAGAAGGGCAAACCACAGGTCGCGCATGTTTTTTGTGGCAAATCCCGTTTTGATACGTTTTTAGGCATTGCAGGTCCATTTTATTCCAGTTTATGACAATACGGCGCCAAGGGGTATCTGGATGAAAATCCTCAAAAATAGTGATTTTGAGGCATTGGAATTGACATTGTCGGGACTGCGGAACACCCTTTGCAACGTGCGAATTTTTGGTTCGATTTTGGTAACAAAGAGGATACCCTAGATGTCAGCGGAACCCATATATCTGAGTGATTATCAGGCACCAGCCTATTTTGTAGATCATGTCGAGCTGACCTTTGATTTGCACCCAACGGCCACGCGCGTGCGATCAAAAATTGCGTTTCGCCCGAACCCGGACCAACCCAATCGTCAATTTTTCCTGCATGGGGTTGATTTAACTCTGATCCGCGCAACGATTGATGGCAATCCCGTCGAATTGACCCCCGCGCACGAAGGCATCACCTGCCCCGCGCCCGATGCGCCATTTCTGTGGGAATGTGAGGTTGAAATTAACCCCCAGGGCAACACCGCGCTTGAGGGGCTGTATATGTCAAACGGGATGTATTGCACCCAATGCGAAGCGGAAGGGTTTCGCAAAATCACCTATTATCCCGACAGGCCAGATGTCTTGGCCCCGTTTCGGGTGCGGGTAAACGGCGATTTGCCGGTTTTGTTGTCAAACGGCAATCCCGTTGCATCGGGCGATGGCTGGGCCGAATGGGATGATCCCTGGCCCAAGCCTGCCTATCTGTTTGCCTTGGTTGCGGGGGAATTATTTGCCCACAGCGATACATTTACAACCCAATCTGGGCGCACGGTTGAATTGAATATTTGGGTGCGGGACGGGGATCAAAACAAATGCGGATTTGGGATGCAGGCGCTTAAAGCGTCGATGGATTGGGACGAACGCGTTTATGGCTGCGAATATGATTTGGATGTGTTCAACATCGTTGCGGTTGACGATTTCAACATGGGCGCGATGGAAAACAAAGGGTTAAATATCTTTAACTCTAGCTGCATCTTGGCCCGTGACGACATGACGACGGACGCAGGGTTCGAACGGGTCGAGGCGATTGTTGCCCATGAATATTTCCACAACTGGACAGGCAATCGCGTGACCTGTCGCGACTGGTTCCAGCTGTCGCTGAAAGAGGGGTTGACCGTGTTCCGCGATGCTCAGTTTACCGCTGATATGCGCAGCCCCTCGGTCAAACGCATCAGCGACGCCAATGCCATGCGCACCGCCCAGTTCCGCGAGGACGGCGGCCCCTTGGCCCATCCTGTGCGCCCCTCAAGTTTTGTCGAGATCAACAATTTCTATACCCTGACCGTCTATGAGAAAGGCGCCGAGCTGATCCATATGTTGAAAACATTGGTCGGCACGGAACATTATTACCAAGCTGTGCGCCGGTATCTGGATGAAAACGACGGACGCGCGGCCACGATCGAAGATTGGCTGGCCGCCTTTGAAACGGTGACAGGGCGCGATTTAAGCCAATTCAAAATCTGGTACGAACAGGCCGGCACGCCGCGTATTGATGTCCAGCAGCATTTCGATAATGGCACCCTGCGGCTGGATATCACCCAACACACGCCCCCCGCCCCCCAAGGCAATGTCCAAGATCCGCGTGTGATCCCGATTGCCGTTGGTCTGTTGTCCCAAGAGGGGGCCGAAATTTTACCAACCCAAGTTTTGGAACTGACTGAGGCCAGCCAAAGTTTCGAATTTCATGACCTAGCAGAAAATCCGATCCTGTCCATTTTGCGTGGGTTTTCGGCCCCTGTTATTGTCACAACGCAAACCACGAACGCCCAGCGCGCCGTGCAGTTGGCCTATGACACCGATCCCTATTGCCGATGGGATGCCGGGCAAGCCTTGGGTATGGATGTGATCGTCAACAAAATCCAAAACAAACCCGCCGATGATGATCTATGGCTGGATGCCATTCACAAATTGATGGTGCAGGACCAGATCGACCCGGCCCTGCGGGCGATGCTGTCGAAATTACCTGCCCCCGATACGGTGGCGCAATATCTGGCGGGGCAAAACCTGCCGGTTGATCCCGACCAGATCGAAACAGTGTTAAAGGAACTCTCCGATGCCTTGGCCCGAAAAATGGCCGATGATTTAGCGATGCTTTATGCGGACAATCAGGTCCAGGATGCCTATGCCCCCACTGCGCAACAGGCGGCCAAGCGCGCGTTGGGCAACCGTGTGTTAGCGCTGATGTCCCGTCTGGATCAGGGCGCGCAGGCCCAACGGCAGTTTGACACATCCGACAACATGACCCAAAGTCTGGCCGCACTGGTGGCCTTGGTCAATTTCGGGGATGCCGCACCGGCCTTGGACGCGTTTTATGCAAAATGGCAATCCGAACGGTTGGTCGTTGATTTGTGGTTTAGCACACAAATTGCAAATGCCCCTGCCGAACGCGCCGTGGGTGTCGCGCGCGATCTGATTGCACATCCGGTTTTCACCATCACAAACCCAAACCGCGTGCGGTCGGTTTTGGGCGCATTGGCGGGCAATCTGGCCGGGTTCCATCAGGCAGATGGCAGCGGCTATGAATTATTTGCCGATATGTTGATCAAACTTGATCCCATCAACCCCCAAGTCTGCGCGCGCGTGTCATCCGCATTTTCCACATGGAAACGGTATGACGCGGCGCGTCAATCGCGGATGGCAGCACAGATGGATCGTGTCTTGGCACACCCCAATCTGTCCAATGATACCCGCGAAATGCTAAGCCGGATGCGCGGATGACCCCGTATCAGTTTCGCAAACAAGGCCGAAACCCCGCAACCAGTATCGGGATTGCGCTGGTGTGGGGCATCGCGATGGTCCTTTACACCCGCTATGACGCCCACATTCTGATCATTGCGGTTCTGATTGCGGTGACGGTCCCGGCCTGTCTGGATTGGATCAAAAATCCGCAATCAGGCTTGGACATTGACGCCCATCAGGTCAGGTGGTTTTCGGCCAAGCGCACCGGCACAATTGATCGCGGCGACATTGATCATTTTCGATTTCACACCGGGCTGGACGGCACGCGCCGGATCGTCCTGGTCGACAGACAGGGGCGCAAGACGCGGTTACCTTACGAATCCACACCCCCGCACAAACCGCTGAAACACTGGTTGCGTTTGGCGGAAATTCCGTTCCAAGATCGCCATTTTTCATGGTAGGATATAAACAACATCCGAAAGAATACTTTGACCGCACAAAGTCAGCATAACGCCCCAAATGCCCCTGCCTTTATGGGGGTTTTGAGCTTTATTCATGTCTGAATGCCTTTTTTTGGCCTTAATGCACGTTCATGTATTCGGCAAATGTACAGGAGTAACGAATGCCTGCTGGTGGTTTTATTGAACAAACGCTTGGGTCGCTGTTTGGCTATCGCAATCACGCCGAACCGTTCGAGATTTTGCAATCTGTCAAAGACACTTTGATGGATGAAGCCAAAACCGAACAACTGCTAGAGGGCTGCGGTCTGCCCATTTCCCATCAAAGCGAAGAGGAACTGGAACAATCCTGGTACCTGTCGCGCGGTGAAAAATTGGCCGATTTGGCCGAATGGGATCAATTGGGCCGTGAAATCCAGGAATTCGACAAAATGAACGCAACCACCGCATCCGGCATGCCAATATCCGAGGCCCTGACCCTGGGCGCGCGCAAGGTTGTTTTGGCCCCCATCCGTGCGGCGTTGGAACACGGCGGTCAGCAACCCAGTTTGGATGTGTTTCACGATGTGCATGACGCGATGCATGCGCACCCCCGAAACTATGGGCTGGCGGCACTGCTGTGTCTGGCCCATGTGGATGCGGGATTTGCATGGTTGGATTATTCCGGCAAGGTGCAAAAACAAATCGCGCATAAAACATTTCGCCGTCATTTTGCCATGGCGCAGGAAATTTTGAACAATTACAACGCCTATGATCTGGGATCATCCCTGTTGGCGCTGACGCAATGTGCGATTTTGCCGGGCCTTGATGACCCTGCGTTGCGGTTTTGCGACGATTACGAAGACCTGATCGAACTGGACCCCACCACCCCACAGCATTTTTTGAAATTCGGGGTGCATTTGCTGCCCGCGTGGTTTGGATCCTATGCAACATTGGAAAACTATGCCCGCAAGCTGACAAAAACCACCTATGATTTTTGGGGCAAAGGCGCCTATGCCTTGGTCTATGCCGGTGCGATTGCACAGGATGTGGCCGCCTGTGAACGGTTGGATCCAGATTTATTTCTGACATCCCTCTTGGACATCATGGAACGGCGCACCGATCAAGACGCTGCAAACCATTATGCCGCATTTTTGACGCTGACCTTGGCCGATGCGCCCCACCGCAATGACAGCCGCGCATCACAAAAAAAACGTCATAAAATTTCCGAAGCGGCCGATTATGTGATTGATGAACACATGCGTGAAATTCACCCACTGACATGGTATCATACTGCCGTCACGCTGAATCCTGCGTTGCAAACAGACCATGTGCCAACGCAAAAACTCTATGGCGGGGTGATTGCTGCCCAAATAAGTGCCAGCCGGCGCCGATACCCCGAAACTTGATGGCAAAACCGATTGCAGTTCACGCAGTCATTCGTTACACCCGTCCCAAAGGTAATAAGCAGGTGAATGTGATATGCTGGATCTGACCTATGAGGCCCCAAAACCCAAGGTAATTGCGGGCGCAAAGTACGATTGGGAATTGGTCATCGGGATGGAGGTACACGCCCAAGTGGCCTCAAACGCGAAACTGTTTTCTGGCGCGTCCACGCAATTCGGCAACGAGCCGAATTCAAACGTATCCTTTGTTGACGCCGCCATGCCGGGAATGTTGCCGGTGATCAACGAATTCTGTGTTGAACAGGCGGTGCGCACGGGTCTGGGCCTGAAGGCGGAAATCAATTTGTGGTCCGCCTTTGATCGCAAAAACTATTTCTATCCTGACCTGCCGCAAGGGTATCAAATTTCCCAGCTGTATCACCCCATCGTGGGCGAAGGCGAAGTGATCGTTGATATGGAGCCGGGCATTGCCCGCCGCGTTCGTATTGAACGTATTCATATGGAACAGGACGCGGGCAAATCAATCCACGATATGGACCCTAACATGTCATTCGTGGATCTAAACCGCACAGGTGTTTGCCTGATGGAAATCGTATCCCGCCCCGACATCCGTGGACCAGAAGAGGCCGCAGCCTATGTGGGCAAATTGCGCCAAATCCTGCGGTATTTGGGCACCTGTGATGGCAACATGCAAAACGGCAATCTGCGCGCGGATGTGAACGTCTCAATCTGTCGTCCCGGTCAGTATGAAAAATACATCGAAACAGGTGATTTTTCCCATCTGGGCACGCGCTGCGAAATTAAAAACATGAACTCGATGCGTTTCATTCAACAGGCGATCGAGGTCGAAGCCCGCCGCCAGATCCAGATCGTGGAATCGGGCGGAACGGTTGATCAGGAAACCCGTCTGTATGATCCGGACAAAGGCGAAACACGGTCCATGCGATCAAAAGAAGAGGCGCATGATTACCGGTATTTCCCCGATCCCGATTTGCTGCCCTTGGAAATTGAACAGGCGTGGGTCGATGACATCGCCGCCAAGCTGCCCGAATTACCCGATGCGAAAAAGGCACGCTTTGTGGCCGATTTTGGCCTGTCTGAATATGACGCCAGCGTTTTAACGGCCGAAGTCGTCTCGGCCAATTTCTTTGAAGAGGTTGCCCAAGGCCGCGACGGAAAAATGGCTGCAAACTGGGTGATCAACGAATTGTTCGGCCGTCTGAAAAAAGACGACAAAGACATCACATCCAGCCCGGTTACCCCCGCGCAATTGGGCGGTATCATTGAGCTGATCCAAAAAGGTGACATCAGCGGTAAAATCGCCAAAGACCTGTTTGAAATCGTCTATACCGAAGGCGGCGATCCCGCCGAAATCGTCGAGGCGCGTGGCATGAAACAGGTCACAGACACAGGCGCCATCGAAACCGCCGTTGACGAAATCATCGCCGCGAACCCTGCCCAAGTGGAAAAGGCCAAGGCCAATCCAAAATTGGCAGGCTGGTTTGTGGGCCAAGTAATGAAAGCAACGGGCGGCAAAGCCAATCCCAAAGCGGTCAACGACATCGTATCGGCAAAATTGGGGCTGTAATTTTCCTGCCCCCACCGACACAATCACCAAGATCATCAAACCCTGCGCCATACGCGGGGTTTATTTTTCGCGTAACTCTAATGCTAGGGCATGAATTTCGGCGACCAATTCGGCGCCCAATGCTGCGTGTACGGCGCGATGGCGTGCAATGCGCGTTTGGCCCGCAAAATCCGGCGAAATCAATTTTACCCGAAAATGGGTTTGCCCATCACTGTAACCGCTGTGGCCGCGATGCTGTTCGCTTTCGTTAATCACTTCTAAATGCTGATACGAAAACGCGCTGTCCAATTTTTCGTAAATTTTATCTGCTCGGTTCATTTTGCGGCCTTTTTACCCTTTCAATCAATGCGTAACAGTCTATGATATGGCGCTCGAGTCGAAAAGGTGAAACAATGTCTAAATCTGATCCATTTGGTTTTGATCTGTCCGTATCATCCGCGAAAAAGAAAAATCCGCGTGGGCGACGCAGTTTTTCTGGGGCATCAGAAACATCCGTTCGCCAATGCGAACACGACGGCTGCAACGAGGCCGGCAAATTCCGCGCGCCCAAATCCCCCGATGTTTTGGACGATTTTTTCTGGTTCTGCAAAGATCACGTGCGCGAATATAACCAGAAATGGAATTTTTTCACCAACCAGACCGAAGCGGAAATGAACGCCCAAATGTCCAAGGACAAAGTTTGGGAACGCGAAACCAAATCGTTCCGCGACCCCGAGGCGCGTGCCTGGGCGCGTTTGGGCATCGAGGACCCGCACCAAGTGCTGGGTGATAATGCCACCCGCAACCCGGGTCGCAACACGACCAGTACAGGCCACACCCGCCGCCTGCCCCCAACGGAACGCACCGCGATTGAGATTTTAGAGGCCAAAGACACCTGGTCCAAGGCCGAGGTGCGTAAAGCCTATAAATCATTGATCAAAATCCTGCACCCCGACATGAATGGCGGCGACCGCAGCCAAGAGGAACAGTTGCAGCAGGTTGTCTGGGCATGGGACCAGATCAAGGACAGCCGCAACTTTAAGTAATTGCGATTGCGGTAGCATTCGGTTTAGGTCATGCTGTTGGTACACTGAACCGAACAGGCATGCGCGCCTATGACACTAGAGCTGATTGTCAGGAATTATAATTATTCCAGCTGGTCCATGCGGGCCGGTGTTTTATTGCGGGCCTTTGTGCCTGATTTTCGCGAACGCATGGTGCATTTCGTCGGGTTTGACGCAACATCGCAGTTCAAGGCCGAAATGCGCGAAATTTCCCCCACCGCGACCGTACCCGCACTGTGCGATCACGCGCGGACAGACAGCACAGGCCGGCCCTTGGTGGTCTGGGACACCTTGGCCATCGTGGAATACATTGCCGAATATTGTGCCCATAGCCCCGTCTGGCCCCGCGACGCAATCGCCCGCGCCCAGGCCCGCAGCCTGTGTGCCGAAATGCACAGCGAGTTTGGCCATTTGCGCGCGCGCTGCCCGATGAATATCGGCCCTGACCTTGGGCAGCAGGGTGCCATTTTGTGGCGGGATCACCAAGGGCTGCGACATGACGTGGCGCGGATTGACGCTGCGTGGTGCGATTTATGGGATCGATATAAAGGCCCGTTTCTATGCGGTGACTTTGGCGCGATTGACGCCTACTTTAGCCCTGTGGTCTAGCGGTTGGCGACCTATGATTTACCGGTTTCTGAGACATGTCGCGATTATATGGCGCAGGTGAATGCCCATCCAAGTGTGCAGAATTGGTGTGAAATAGCACGCGACACGGCCGTGTTCATTGAATTTGAAGAGCCTTATCGGCTGTCAGGGACATGATCGCGCATCGCCCCTGATACCGCCCCCCTGATGCGGCCCTCCCTGATGCGGCCCCGTGGGCCGCAGCCTGCGGCGCGGATATTTTTAGACAAAAAATGATTAGGCCGCGCGGAAAACCAAGCTGACGCCATTGATGCAGTGGCGTTTTCCAGTCGGTTGAGGCCCATCGTCAAAGATGTGACCCAAGTGCGATCCGCAGCGGCGGCAGTGGCATTCGGTGCGCACCATAAAGAATTTGCGATCAATACGGGTGCCGATTGCGTCGTCTTGGGCCTGCCAAAAGCTGGGCCAGCCTGTGCCGCTGTCGTATTTATGATCCGAGGCATATAGGGGCAGATCGCATCCGCGGCAGTGATACATGCCTGCGTCGTAGAATTTGTCGAGGGGGGAGGTAAAGGCGCGTTCGGTGCCTTCTTGGCGCATCACCTGGTATTCGAGGGGGGTGAGCATCGCGCGCCATTCAGCGTCGGTGCGCGTGATTTCAAACCCATCCAGGGCAGCGGCGATGCCGAAGCCGGGAAGCGTAAGACAGGTTGCTGTCGTGGTTAAAAAAGTCCGTCTGTTCATAATCTGACCTGTTGATGCCTGAGCTGAGTGGTCTATATCACAAATGAGCGCGAGGGTTTATGCAAATTTGTGTGATTATTCATCGCGAAACTGAAAACAAGAATGGAAAAAATATCGGTGGTGCCCTTGCCCTTTGGGTCTGAATGATGCACCAATTCCCCCGACAGCATTTAGATAAGGTTAAGGCAAAAATATGGCCCACGGCATGATTGATAACGCGATGAAACCGACTGAGACAATTTCTGTGCGCGACGTATTTGGAATTGACACGGATATGGTTGTTCATGGGTTCGCTGAGCGCACAGATCGTGTGCCCGAGATCGATCCGACCTATAAGTTTGACCCGGATACGACTATGGCCATTTTGGCAGGGTTTTCGCATAACCGGCGCGTTATGATCCAAGGGTATCACGGGACAGGTAAGTCAACGCATATTGAACAGGTGGCTGCGCGTTTGAATTGGCCATCGGTGCGCGTGAATTTGGACAGCCACATCAGCCGGATTGATTTGATCGGTAAGGATGCGATTAAATTGAAAGACGGCAAGCAGGTGACCGAATTCCACGAAGGGATCCTGCCTTGGGCGTTGCGCAACCCGGTTGCGATTGTGTTTGACGAATATGATGCGGGTCGCGCCGATGTTATGTTTGTGATCCAGCGTGTTTTGGAACATGACGGGAAATTGACGTTGTTGGATCAGAACGAAATTATCACGCCACACCCCTATTTCCGGTTGTTTGCAACGGCGAATACGGTTGGTTTGGGGGACACCACGGGTCTGTATCATGGGACGCAGCAGATCAACCAGGCCCAGATGGACCGTTGGTCATTGGTGTCGACGTTGAATTATCTGTCAATTGATGCAGAAACGGCGATCGTTTTGTCCAAGGCCCCCCATTATAACACCGAAAGTGGGCGCAAGACCGTAAAGCAGATGGTTACTGTGGCCGATTTCACGCGTACCGCATTTATGAATGGTGACCTGTCCACAGTGATGAGCCCGCGCACGGTGATCAACTGGGCACAGAATGCCGAGATTTTCCGCAGCGTGGGGTATTCGTTCCGATTGTCCTTCTTGAATAAATGTGACGAACTGGAACGTCAGACCGTGGCAGAGTTTTTCCAGCGATGCTTTGACGAGGAATTGCCAGAGAGTGCCGCGAGCGTTAGCTTGGGATAATTAAAACGGTGATGCGCCTCTGGGGCGCATCACTGATATATTGGGCCTTTGGCCCGTGTGCCTCCGGCGGGGATATTTTGAGACAAAAAATGCTGTTGGAGTGCACTTGGTTTTAGCAAGGGGCGTTTGCGATGTCCAAGGGGTCAGATAACCCAGCCGATCCGTTTAAAAAGGCACTGGCCGAGGCCACCAAGGTCATCGCGCATGATGCGGATTTAAACGTGACGTATACCGTGGATCCCGCTGGAATTTCTGGCGACAATGTCCGGTTGCCGCAGATCAGCCGTCGCATGACGCGCGATGAGGTATTGGTCGCGCGTGGGACGGCGGATGCCTTGGCGCTGTATCATCGCTATCATGATGCGGGCACGCATAATCGGTATGCACCCCCCGGTGCAATTGCGCGCGAGCTGTATGAGGCGATGGAGACGGCGCGGTGTGAGGCATTGGGCGCGCGCGATATGCCCGGAACGGCTGGGAATATCGATGCCAAGATTGGTGCAGAGGCCGAGCGATTGGATTATGGGTCCATTCGGGATAAATCCGAGGCGCCATTGTCCGTGGCGGCGGGATATATGATCCGGCATTTGGCCACGGGACGCGATCTGCCCCATGCGGCCCAAAATGTGATGGAGCTGTGGCGCGGGTTTATCGAAGAACAGGCCGCGGACACATTGGAGAATTTGCAAAATAAGCTGTCAGATCAGGCAGAATTTGCGCGCTGTGCCCGTCAAGTGATTACGGATTTGGGATATGGGGACCAGCTGGGCGATGATCCAGATGCGCCCGAGGATGACCCCCAAGACGATGCGCAGCAGGACCAAGAAGAAGAGCAAGAGCCAGACAGCACCGGTCAGGATGACAACGAAGAGGATCAGCCTGACGCCAGCCCCGAGCAAAGCCAAGAGCAGCAACAGGACACTGCCGAGGCCCAGGTTTCCCAAGATGACAGCGTCGACGACGAAATGTCGGATGAGATGGAAATGCCGGATGGCGATGCCCCACTTGAACCGCCTGCGCCACAACCGATTTCGGATGCGGACCCGAATTATGTCGTCTTTGACACCGCCTTTGACGAAGAAATCAGCGCCGAGGAATTGGCAGAACCGGCTGAATTGGAACGGCTGCGGGCCTATCTGGATCAGCAGCTGGAACCGTTGAAAGGCGCGGTCAGCCGTTTGGCGAATAAATTACAGCGCCGATTGCAGGCGCAGCAAAACCGCAGCTGGTTGTTTGACCTAGAAGAGGGCATTCTGGATGCAGGCCGTTTGGCGCGTGTTGTGGCAAACCCCACCACCCCGCTGAGTTTCAAAACCGAAAAAGACACCGAATTCCGCGATACTGTTGTGACATTATTGCTGGATAATTCGGGATCAATGCGCGGTCGCCCCATTTCAATTGCCGCGATTTGTGCGGATGTTTTGGCCCGCACGTTGGAACGGTGCAACGTCAAGGTGGAAATCCTAGGCTTTACCACCCGCGCGTGGAAAGGTGGGCAAAGCCGTGAAAAATGGCTGCAAGAGGGTCGCCCGCAACAGCCGGGTCGTTTGAATGATTTGCGCCACATCATCTATAAATCGGCCGATGCGCCGTGGCGACGGGTGCGCCCCAATCTGGGGTTGATGATGAAAGAGGGCCTGTTAAAGGAAAACATCGATGGCGAGGCATTGGAATGGGCACATCGCCGTATGATTGCCCGCCCCGAGCAGCGCAAAATCCTGATGGTGATTTCCGATGGTGCGCCTGTGGATGACAGCACATTATCGGTCAATCCTGCGAATTATCTGGAAAAACATCTGCGCGATGTGATTGCCATGGTGGAACGGCGCCGTGCGGTTGAATTGCTGGCCATTGGGATCGGGCATGATGTGACACGCTATTACGATCGTGCGGTGACCATTACGGATGTGGACCAGTTGGCCGGCGCCATGACGGAACAATTGGCCGCCCTGTTTGACAGTGATCCACGCGCCCGCGCCCGCGTTATGGGCATGAAAAAGGTAGGGTAAAATGTATCAAAGCTATGAGGTGTCGTCATCGCCGGAATTAGGTCCCGCGCGATTACAAGATTTGCGTGCCAAAATCGCCCAATCTGGTTTGGATGGGTTTTTGGTGCCCCACTCGGACCAGTATCAGGGCGAATATCTGGCCCCCTGCGATGAACGTTTGGCTTGGCTGACGGGGTTTACGGGATCGGCGGGATTTTGCGTCGTTCTGGAACAGGCGGCTGGCGTTTTTACCGACAGTCGGTATTGCGAACAGGTGCGCGCACAAATCCGCGCGCCCTTTGTCGCGGTGGACTGGCCAGCCACAACGGGACCGGATTGGATTGTCACCCATATGACCCAAGGGGTGATCGGGTTTGACCCATGGCTGCATTCGGCCGCAGAAATCACACAGTATCGCAAGGTATTGGCGGACCACGGCATCACATTGCAGCCCTGTGATAATTTGATCGATGCCATATGGACGGATCAACCCCCTGCCCCGAAACGGCCCGCGCGGGCCTATGGCGTTGAATGGGCCGGTCTGTCGCATCAGGATAAATGCCGCGATATTGCGAAATCGCTGCAACAGGCCAAACAGTCGGCCGCGATCATCACATTGACCGACAGTATCAGTTGGTTGCTGAATATTCGGGGCGATGATGTGGTTCACAATCCGATTGTGCAGGCCTATGCGATATTGCATGACACGGGCATCGTGGATGTGTTTACCGAACCGTCTAAACTGGCGCAGCTGTCTGATCATTTGGGGCCAGATGTTCGGATCCATCCCCAAACCGAAACCTTGAACCATTTGGGCCGACTTGGGGGCCGTGTTTTGGTGGATAAATCCAGCGTACCGCAGGCCATTGTCGATCAACTGACCCAAGCTGGCGTTGATATTATCATGGGCCAGGACCCGGTGATTTTGCCCAAATCCATCAAAAACCCCACCGAATTGGCGGCAGCACGCGATACACATCTGCGCGATGCGGGATATATGTGCGAATTTCTGTCCTGGCTGGATAATCAGGACCCAGATCAGATCACCGAAATTGATGTGGCACAGCATTTGGAACATATCCGGCGACAAGACGATCATCTGGTGGATATCAGCTTTGACACGATTTCGGCCAGCGGGCCGCATGCTGCATTGCCCCATTACCGTGTCACCCATGACACGAACCAAACCTTGGTCAATAACTCGGTCATGTTGATCGACAGTGGCGGACAATACCGCGATGGCACCACGGATATCACGCGCACCGTTGCCGTAGGCACACCTGCGCCTGACATTGCCGCCGCCTTTACCCGCGTGCTGCAGGGAATGATTGCCATTTCCGGCCTGCGGTTTCCCAAATCGACGACAGGGCGCGACATTGATGCATTCGCACGTGCGGCCCTATGGGCGGCAGGGCAGGATTATGGACATGGAACGGGCCACGGTGTGGGCCACCACCTAAGTGTTCACGAAGGCCCCCAAGGCATTTCCAAACGCGCAGACACTGTATTTCAACCCGGCATGATCGTGTCAAACGAACCGGGGTTTTACAAACCCGGATCCTTTGGCATTCGAACCGAAAATTTGATTGTTGTGCGCGATTGTCATCCGGAATTTCCGGGGTTTTATGAATTTGAAACGCTGACCTATGTGCCCATTGATCGACGTTTAATCGTGGCCGAAATGCTGTCACCGCGCGAACGCGATTGGATCAATGGGTATCACCAAACCTGCCGCGACATTATTGGGCCTCGCTTAAATGATGAAACGCGGCTATGGTTGCAGCGCGCGACCGAACCTGTGTGATTGCACGGGTAAGGCACGCCAATAAAAACCATAGAAAGGATTATTAATGGCCAATCATATTTCAATTCGCCCCGCCCAAGGCACATGGAGCGTTCGCGCCGGCGGTGCCGTCATCGGCGAAAGCGCGCAGGCCCTAGAATTGATCGAAGGCGATTATCCGCCCGTCATTTATTTTCCGAAATCTGATCTGGCCATGGCGTTTTTGTCCCGCACAGAGGCCACCAGCCATTGCCCATTTAAGGGCCAAGCCACATTTTATTCCATCACCACCAAAAGCCAGACCATCGAAAACATGGCCTGGAGCTATGAGGCCCCCAATGACGACGCGGCCGCGATCAAAGATTACGTGGCATTTTACAACCAAGACCGCGTCGCCGTCGAACAGCTGTAACGATTAACTGTGTTCCTCGGCCGCTGTATCGGCCAAGGCCTTGGCATAGGCCCGCAGGGCGTCCACTTCGTACAGTAAACCGATGATTTGCGCGGGCTGGTCTTTGCCCGCAACACGCAACACGGGCAACACGGCGGAATGGGTCCGCTGGAACACGGGCATTGCCCCCTTTAGCGTGCCGAATTCACTGACAAATGTGCCCTCTTCGACCATGGTCCAATGATCGGTGGTGGGGGTGTCGATGGGTGTCATCACATCGCGATTTGCCACCAATGCCAAGACATAGGATTGCGGCCCTGCAGCCAAATCAATGCCGCGCCGCTGCAATTGCGTCAGGAAAAATGATCGATCCACAAAACGCGCCGACAGGGCACTGGCCAAGGATACGGCCACCAAAACGGCCAATCCGGTTTGCCAATCCCCCGTCATTTCAAACACGATCAACGTGGTCGAAATGGGCGCGCTTAGCACCGCTGCGGCGACAGCGGCCATACCTGCCAAGGCATAGATGGCATAGCCACCAGACAAATCCGGAATGATCGATGTCGCAATATCGCCAAAGGCCAGTCCCGTCAGCGCCCCCACCATCAGCGCCGGCGAAAACACACCACCGCCCATGCGACCGCCCATGGTAATGGCCACGGCGGCCACCTTGACCACCGCAAACACAATGGCGGCGGACCACACCAACTGACCCTTTAACGCGGCAAAGGTGGTTTCATAGCCAACCCCAATGATGACGGGAAACTGGGTCGCGATGACCCCCAAGAACAATCCCGCCACAGCAGGGCGCAAAAACCGCGGCAGATTTAGGCGGTTTTGGACCTTACTGGCCACATCATCGGCCATAAAAATCGACCGCATCAGGACGACAGCCACCATACCGCATAGCAGCCCAAGGATCATAAAGGCCGGAATTTCCGCGTAAAATGACAGCGAATTAGACAGGGGCAGATTGAATTCCTTGAAATCACCAAACACCAATTGATGCACAACGGCGCCTGCCACCGATGCAATCACAATCGGCGCAAAGGCGTGCAGCGCAAAGTGGCGCAAAATCACCTCAAGCGCGAAAATCGCACCGGCTATGGGCGCATTAAAACTGGCGGCCACCGCTGCGGCCACCGCGCATCCCAACAAATCCCGCGCGGTCACGCCTTGCGCGCCCAACCATGTGCAGACCTTGGTCGATATCATGGCTGCGATATGAACCACAGGCCCTTCGCGCCCGGCGGATCCGCCCGTTGACAGGGTGATAAAACTGGCGATTGCGCTGGCCCAGCCTTCCTTCATTTCGACGCGCCCATCGCGCAGGGCGGCGGCCTCAATCACGTCGGCCACCGATCGGACGCGGCCATCTTGGGTCATAAAATGAAAAATCAGCCCCACACTTACACCGCCCAAGGTGGGGATTAAGACAACCCAATACCATGCCAGCGTTTCGGCAAAACTGTGTAAGCGGCTGACATCCGACGTACCATAGGCCGTGGCCTGAACCCATTCGATGCCAATGCGAAACACCACCGCTGCGGCGCCCGACACAATGCCCAGCATCAAGGCAACCAGCCAAAACCCAAAATGCAACGAAAATTGCACCCCACGCATTTCAACATGGGATTTTATGCGATACAGGTATTCGTTGACCCGTGGCTGCGACATTGAACCAATCTTTTCAACCCAGAAACAAGGCTTTAAGCTAGCACCATCTTAGTCACAGCCACAGGGATCGTGCAATGACCCAAGCCACAGTTTTTCAAACCCTTGAAGCGGTTTTTGGCGATCGTTTCACCACGTCCCCATCAGATCGGGAAAACCACGGTCGATCCGAAAGCTATTTTGACACAATGCCCCCGGATGCCGTGGTCTATGTGCGGGATGAACAGGACTGTATTCGTTTGGTGGAACACTGTTATACAAACGATCTGGCCATGATACCCTGGGGCGCCGGCACATCGCTTGAGGCGCAGGCCGCCGCACCGCGGGGTGGGGTTTGCGTTGATTTTTCGCAAATGAACCGCGTTCTGGACATTGATACCGATAATATGCTGGTCACGGTTGAACCCGGAATTACGCGCAAAACCTTGGATCATGCCCTGCGCCACACGGGGCTGTTTTTCCCTGTCGATCCGGGTGCAGATGCCACATTGGGTGGCATGGCATCGACACGGGCCAGCGGCACGACAACGGTCCGATACGGCACAATGCGCGAAAATGTGCGTGCCCTGCGCGTGGTCACCGCAGCGGGCCAGGTCATCGAAACGGGAACCCGCGCGGCAAAATCGGCGGCCGGATATGACCTGACATCCCTGTTTGTTGGGGCCGAGGGGACGTTGGGGTTGATCACCCAGATTACCCTGAAACTGCACCCACGTCCCAGTGCCATCAGCGCAGGGCGCGTGGCCTTTGATCACTTTGATGCGGCGGTGCAGACGGTCATCGAAACAATTCAAACCGGCCTGCCAGCCGCGCGGATCGAATTTGTCGATACCGCCACCGTCGAGGCCGTAAACGCCTATGGCAATCTGAACATGCCCCACCTGCCCCATTTATTGTTCGAATTCCATGGCGACACAGACAGTGTCATAAAATATGCCCAAGATTTCCAGGCACTATGCCATGCCAATGGCGGACAAGACTGTGCATTTTCAAACCAAACCGAGGAGCGCACCGCATTATGGGCGATGCGGCACGATGCCTATTATGCGATCCGCGCGCTGCATGCAGGGGCGCGGGCCATCGTGACAGATATCTGTGTGCCCCTGTCGAAATTGGCGCAGGCCGTTTCCGAAACCCAGCACGATATTGCACAAAGCCGCCTGCATGGGCCGATCTTGGGTCATATGGGCGACGGAAATTTCCATGCCATTTTATTGGTCGATCCCGATCATCCCACAGATATGGCAACCGCACGCGCCCTGTCGGACCGGATGGCTGAACGGGCACTGGCACTGGGGGGAACCTGCACGGGCGAACATGGTGTGGGGTTGGGCAAACGTAAATTCATGACCGCAGAACATGGGGCAGCTTGGTCCGCCATGGGCGCGATTAAAACTGCACTTGATCCAAAGGGGCTGTTTAATCCTGGTAAACTGGTCCCCTGATTACAGGGTATTGCGTCCATCGATCAGCTGCTGCGCCGCGGCGCGGGCAGCATCCGTGATACTGTCCCCTGAAATCATGCGGGCAATTTCATCAATGCGCTGGTCTGTATCCAACACCATCACGCGTGACAGGGTTTCGGTGTCTGATTGAACCTTGGCCACTTGGAAATGACGATCGCCCAGGGCTGCCACTTGGGGGGAATGGGTGACGACCAGAACCTGTCCGCCTCTGGCCAGTCCGGACAGTCTGCGACCGACGGCATCCGCAGTCGCACCGCCAACACCGCGATCGATTTCATCAAAAATCATTGTCGTTGAATTTTCTGGCCCGCTTAGGCACACCTTAAGCGCCAATAAAAACCGGCTAAGTTCGCCCCCTGACGCAATTTTGGCCAAGGGACCAGAGGGCGCACCGGGATTGGTGGCCACCATAAAATCAACCTGATCAACGCCATCGCCCCCTGCAGGCGCGGGCGATAAAACGGTGCGGAACACGGCGCGTTCCATTTTCAGCGGGGCCAATTCCTGTGCCATAGCCGCATCCAATTTGGCAGCCGCGGCCTGACGCGCCGCGGTCAAGGCCGCCGCTGCCTGATCGTAATCGGATTGGGCCTGTTTGACCGCAATTTGCAAGTCCTCAATCTGCCCGACCCCTGCGTCCAAGCTGTGCAAGCGATCATTCAGGGTTGCGGCCAAGTCCGCCAGATCATCGACTTGAACCTGATGTTTGCGGGCCAAACCGCGCAGGGCGAACAGCCGTTCTTCGGCCTGTTCCAATTCGTGGGGATCAAAATCCATCGCGTCCAGGCAACGATCAACGCCATCGGCCGCCTCTTGCAGTTCGATCAATGCACGCCCAAGTGCCGCAATCGGCGCGTCCAAGGCACCATCCGCGGCCGTGCTGGCATCATCCAGCCACCGCTGGGCATCCACCAACATCCCCTCTGCCGCATCGCGTGACAGGGCTTGGGCGGCGCGCATGATATCTTCGCGCACGCGTTCTGCAGCCTGCATTTTGCGCCGCTTGGTGTCTAACTCGGCCTCTTCTCCGGCGATGGGGGCCAGAGTGTTTAATTCAGCAACCGAATGGCGCAAAAATTCCTCTTCGGCCTTTAGGACGTCATGCGCTGCCGTGGCAGATTGCAAATCGCGGCGCGTCTGCGCCAGCAATTTCCAGGCCTGCGCCACAGCCGTCTGCACCGCCCCATACTGGCCAAATGTGTCCAACAAAACACGATGTCCCTTAGGGTCCAACAACCCACGATCATCATGCTGGCCGTGCAATTCGATCAAGGTATCCGACACCGCCCGCAACGCATCGCCCGATACACGCCGATCATTGATCCACGCGGTTTTGCGCCCGTCGCGGGTGTTCACACGGCGCAAGATCAATTCATCTGAGGGGGATAACCCGATATCTGCCAAAATCGCCTGTGCTGGATGATCTGCACCCAGATCAAACCATGCGGTCACCTCGCCGCTGTCGTGGCCTTGGCGCACCAAATCGGCGCGCCCCCGCCAGCCCAACACAAACCCAAGACTGTCCAGCAAAATCGATTTACCCGCACCCGTTTCGCCGGTCAGCACGTTCAAACCGGGGGCAAAAGCCACGTCCAGCTGATCAATGATCAACATATTGCGAATTTCTAAACCACGCAGCATGATTTTGCCCTATGCCCTATAGCCACTGGCCCTGTAACACCTGACGGTAAATTTTCGACAACCAGTTCTGTCCCTTGGCATTTGGTTGTAATCCCTGTTTTGTCAAAAGGGTATAGGCATTTTCATACCATGGGGTGGATTGGAAATTGTGCCCCAAAATCGCGCCCGCGGATTGCGCCTCATCCGTTAGGCCCAATGAAAGATAGGCCTCGACCAGTCGATACAGCGCCTCGGCGGTGTGGGACGTGGTTTGGAAATCCTCAACAACTGTGCGGAACCGGTTGGCGGCTGCGGCAAAATTGGACCGTTTCAGATAATACCGCCCAACTTCCATTTCTTTGCCCGCCAAATGATCAAAGGCTAGATCAAATTTCAAACCGGCTGCACGGGCATATTCACTGTCGGGGTATTGTTCAATGACCACGCGAAACGCACGCAAGGCATTGATGGTCAGGTCTTGGTCGCGGCCCACATCCTCGATCTGATCATAATAGCTGAGGGCAATCAGATATTGCGCCCATGCGGCATCCTGATCTGCGGGATAGAAATTGATGTATCGTTGCGCGGCGGCGCGCGCGTCGTCATAGGCTTTGGCTTCGTGGTTGGCAAAGGCTTGCATAATCAAACCACGTTTGGCCCATTCGGAATAGGGATAGAGCCGCTCAATTTCAGCAAAGAAAAACGCTGCATCCTTGAACTTGGCGCGGTTCAATTCAAATTCGCCCCGTTCATAGATTTCATCCGCGGGGTATTTTTCAACCTCGACAAATTCGGCAGATTTGGATCCGCTGCATCCAGCCTGAAGTGCCAGTGCAGCCGCCCCAATCATCGCGATTGCCCGAAATTTGCCCCACACCATTCGATATCACCTTGTCGTTTGTTTTCGCTATAATGAACCGCTTTTCGCGCAGGGTCTAGCATAGAAAGGAAAACGATAACAGAGGGCTACGCATTTCCGCCGATTTTTCCTCCACCACAGGGGTTAGGCAACGTTGCAAACTTCGTCCAGACGGGCACCGGCACCAGGCAAACAGGCCGCAGTGCCAGAATCGCAGGTGATGATTTCATAGGCATCCGGCGTTGCAAACAACACGCGCAGCAATGAATTTGTGATGGCATGCCCTGCGCGATGGCCGACATAGCGGCCCAAAATCGGGGCACCCGCCAGGGAAATATCCCCCAAGGCATCCAACATTTTGTGGCGCACTGCCTCGTCCGTGTGGCGCAATCCGCCGGGGCTCAGGATCTGATCGCCCTCAACCACAACGGCGTTTTCCAATGTCCCACCCAAGGCCAACCCCTGGTCGCGCATTTTTTCCACATCGCTGTTGCGACAAAACGTGCGGCTGTCACATAGTTCGCGCACAAAGGACCCATTCGACAGGTTCATCGCCTTGGACTGCACACCAATTGCAGCATCGGAAAAATCGATATGAAACGACATTTCAGGAATGTCCGAGGGTTCAAACTGCGCCCAGCCATTTTCCGTTTCAAAACGCACAGGTTTCAGAATTTTGATTGCCTGCACAGGTTTATTCAACGCAACAACGCCTGCGGTCAGAATGGCGCGGACAAACGGAACCGCACTGCCGTCTAGGATCGGAATTTCGGGTCCATCCACCTCAAGCTTGGCGTTATGCACGCCACAGCCCGTTAACGCAGCCATAACATGTTCGACGGTGGACACCGACAGGCCAGATTCATTGACCAGCTTGGTACATAGGGGCGATTGATCCACCCAATCCCAACGCGCCGCAATCAAGGCGTCGCCAATTTCGATGTCAGTCCGTTCAAACCAAATCCCATGCCCCGCCACAGCTGGCAAAATGCGCAGCCGCACAGGCGCGCCTGAATGCAGGCCGATCCCGTCAAAGGTTAGAGGTTTTGTTATGGTCGTTTGCACAACTGCATCCAAAGGTTATGGCAACTATTACTTGCGTAGATAGTTTGCGTCAAAATGACAATTCAAACTTTGTTACCCAATGTAACAGTTTAATATTTGATCGGCAGCTTTTCGCCGAACTATAATACAAACAAAGCCACCGGAACACCGATGGCTTTGCCTGTTCGTTAAAATCCTTGGGCTATGACGCCTTGGAGCTAGTTTGCCTGACGACGCAAAAATGCTGGGATTTCGATTTTTTCTTGCTCTGCGGTCCGCTCTGTGGGCTCCGCAGCTTCGCGGGGGGCCGCCACGCTGGGTTGGCGACGAACTGCAGCAGAGGCGTCGCCTGCGTTGCCAGACATACGGTTGATAAAGGATCCAATCCCAAATCCACCGCGACGTTCTGCAGGGGCAGGTTCTCCTTCGACCTCAGGGGCCTGTTCAGGCACATGCATTGCCGCGGCACGCAAACGCGCCATTGTATCCTGCGACGGTGTATTGGTGCTGCCTTCGGCGGCAGTTTGCGCGACAAAAGGTGCAGGCTCTTCTGGTGCGACATAGGCAGGCGCCGGCAGTTCATCGCTGTCATCTTCGCTCTCAACTGCACGGGTCAAGGCGGCATGCGGATCAAATTCGGCTGGTGTTTGCTCAGACGCATTCGTTGCGGATTCTGGCGCCGCATCGAACAGGCTGGGTGTTTCTGCAGCCACGGCAGGTTGCGTTTCAACCGGTGTGTCAACAACCAATGGCGCTGTTGCCGCTGCTGCACGCCGTGGTGTCGGCATGTCCTGTTGGGATTGGCTGGCATCGATACCCGTTGCGACAACAGATACGCGCATTGTGCTTTGCATATCGGGATCCAATGTGGATCCGACGATGATATTTGCGTCTGGGTCCACCTCTTCACGGATGCGATTGGCGGCCTCGTCCAATTCGAACAGGGTTAGATCGTAGCCACCGGTGATGTTGATCAACACACCCTTGGCCCCGCGCAGACTGATTTCGTCCAGCAATGGGTTTGCAATCGCTTTCTCGGCGGCTTGGATGGCGCGATCTTCGCCCTCGGCCTCGCCAGTGCCCATCATCGCTTTGCCCATTTCGTCCATCACGGCACGCACATCGGCAAAGTCCAAGTTGATTAAACCTGGGCGCACCATCAGATCCGTCACGCCCTTGACCCCTTGGTACAGGACATCATCGGCCATACTGAACGCCTCGGTAAAGGTGGTGCGTTCATTGGCTAGACGGAACAGGTTCTGGTTTGGAATGATAATCAGCGTATCAACCATTTTTTGCAGCTGTGCCACACCCGCTTCGGCCTGACGCATCCGCTTGGATCCTTCGAACTGGAATGGCTTGGTCACAACGCCGACGGTCAAGACGCCCAATTCGCGGGCAGCCTGCGCAATAATCGGGGCCGCACCGGTTCCGGTTCCGCCGCCCATGCCCGCGGTGATAAAGCACATATGCGCCCCCGCCAGATGGTCAACGATTTGTTCGATGCTTTCCTCTGCAGCAGCGGCGCCCACCTCGGCACGGGCACCCGCGCCCAAACCTTGGGTGACCTTAACGCCCAGCTGCACCCGATTGCTGGATGCGCTTTGCTGCAATGCCTGCGCATCTGTATTGGCCACAACAAAATCCACACCCTCAAGCTGTTTTTCGATCATGTTATTGACGGCATTGCCGCCGGCCCCACCCACACCGAAAACGGTGATCCGTGGTCTAAGTTCATTGTTCTCGGGTACTGAAAGATTTAACGCCATGCTACTGTCCGCCTGATTGTGCCTAAAAAACCGTGGCTTTTCCGCCTTATTTATCCACAGTTTAACCGCGATTTAACCAAAGGTCACGCAAAAAAACCAAAAATCACCACAAAATATAGGCAAAAACCTGCCCGTTTCACGTCATTTAGCGATGTCTACAATCTTTGGTGGTTACCAGTTGTCTTTGAACCAACGCAAGGCGCGGCGGAACGTGTGCTGGCCGTGGCGATGGGCCGGTGTTTCGAAATCCCACCATTCATCCTGGGGGCTGGCCGCAAACAGGCTAAGCCCGACCAACGCCGAACAACTGGGGCCAGAATAGGCCTGCGGCAAACGGTGTATCCGCAAGGGCCGCCCCATCCGGACCTGATGCCCCAAAAACCGCGTGGCCAGACCATCCATGCCGGGGACCTGACTGGCCCCGCCGGTCAAAACAATTTGCTGACTGGGCAAATGATCAAAGCCTGCAGCATCCAACCGGGCGCGGACTTCTTCCAATATCTCTTCGACGCGGGGGCGCATGATGCCGATCAATTCGGTCCGGCTGACGGCGCGGCGGTCACGTTCCCAATCGCCCGTATCCCCGCCCGTTTCAATCATATCACGATCATCCATTCCGGTGGCAAACAACCCGCCATTGCGCGTTTTCATCCGTTCGGCATTGGCAAAGGGGATCTGCAGCCCCATCGAAATATCACGTGTCACATGATCCCCACCCATGCAGATGGTTTCCGAAAAAATCATGTGTTTTTTCAAAAACACTGACACGGTGGTGGTCCCGCCGCCCATATCCACACAGGCCGCGCCCAGTTCCTGTTCATCTTCGACCAAGGCTGAGCGGCCTGCAACGTAGGACGCCGACGCAACACCGGCCAATTCCAAGTCGCAGCGTTTGATGCAATAGGCCAAATCATGGATCACCTTTTGATCCACCGTTAACATGTGCATATCGGTCGACAATTCGCGGCCAATTTGCCCGCGCGGGTCAGATAATCCCGTGCGATGATCTAGGATAAAGTTCACAGGCTGCGCATGCAGCACCTCTCGGCCATGGCCGTAATCGGGCACATCGCAGGCGGATAACACCTGTGCAATGTCTTGTTCAGTGACGATTTGACTTTCGACCTCGGCAGTGCCGGTTAAGCCATAGGACCGCGGCGCGCCACCTGAAAAACAGGCAATAGCGTGATCCACTTTTATATTGGCCAATTTCTGCGCAGCCTGCAACGCGGTGCGAATGGCGCGCTCGGCTTCGGGCATGGAAACGATTTCGCCAAATTCTATGCCGCGCGACCGTGTTGTGGCCGATCCGATGACACGAAACCCAGATTGCCCAGCCAGCGATGTGACGCCTTCGTGATCGGCAATGGGCTGCGTGCCATCAAATTGCAACACCAGACACCCAATCTTCGATGTACCAATATCCAAAATCGCGATGACACCACGTTGCATTGCCGCTTTACGCATAGTGCGCATGGCGCGTTGGGCTTGATATAAATCGCTCATGTCAAATCACTCCACCGCTGTTTGGCTAGACTGTAAAATTTCATCACCAGATGCCTGCCCCACCCGCAGGGTCGGACGATTAGGCAGGCGCAGGTCCACCACACGCAAATCACGTTCCAGCAAATCCTGGGCTTGGTTCAGAACCAAAACGCGTTCTAATGCTTGGACAGGCTTGTGCTCGGGCAGTAAAATGCGTTGATCTTGGGTCAAGACAACATCCCAGCGCCGTTCGCCCACATAAACCAACCCGCGCACACGATCTGCGATCGGTTCGGCGGCAACGAATAATTCCAACGCCTTGGCGGTTTGCATATTTGCCCCCTCGCCCGCAATCAAGGGCAAGTTTGGATAATCGGTCCGCGCCACAGCCGCCCGAATAAAGGCCCCCGATGCATCCAATATGTCCAGATTTTCGCCCATGCGCCAGATCAGGGCGGGCTGACGTTCCATCACGTCAACCTGCAACACGCCACCCGTGCGGATTTGGACGCTGGCCTGTTTGACCGCATCCAACTCCATCAATGCGCCATGCAGCACATCCAATTCGATATCAAATTGCGACACAGGGAAATCAACTGGCAAAATTTCGCGAATATCAGCATCCAAGGCCGCGGACGCCCCATTGATCGCCATGACGTTGACCATAAATTCGGGCCGTTCAATCACCGACCGATAGGCATCGATCACCACACCTTTGGCCATATCGCGCCGGTCCAAATCGGCGAAATAAATCACCACGCCCGCGGTCACAATAGCCGCAGGGATCCCATAGACCACCAACCGGCGCAAAACAGGCGATAGCATGATGCGCATGAACCGATAGGACCAGCGCGATGGCGCGGGATCATGTTTTGCAGATTTCGGTTTAATCAGCGTCCACATGATGCATCCTCGACCATCCAACGGCACATCGCGCCAAATGAAATTCCAACCGCAGCCGCCTGTTCAGGGGCTAAGGATGTGGGCGTCATGCCCGGTTGGGTATTGGTTTCCAAAATAATCAGTCCATCCAAACCGGCCGTATCATCCCAACGAAAATCAGTCCGGCTGACCCCGCGACAGCCCAAAACATCATGCGCCCGCAGGGCATAATCCAAACAGGCCTGATAAATATCATCCGGCGCATTGGCAGGGATTACATGATGTGACCCCCCGACCGAATATTTCGCGTTATAATCATACCAACCGGTGGTCACAATTTCCGTGACCCCTAGCGCGCGATCACCCATCACCGTGGTGGTCAATTCACGCCCGCGCACATATTGTTCGACCATCACAGTCTGCGGCATGGTATCGGCCAAGACAGGCGGGCGATTGGCGCCATCCGTGACCAAATACACCCCCACGGATGACCCTTCGTTATTGGGTTTGACCACATAGGGCGGGTCCATCACATGGGACGTCTGGACATCAATTTTATCCGCTAAGACACTGGAAACAATTGGTAAGCCCGCAGATTGAAAAATCTCTTTCGATTTTTGTTTGTCCATCGCCAGGGCCGACGCCAAGACGCCCGAATGGGTATAGGGCAGCCCCAACCATTCCAACAGGCCTTGCACACAGCCATCTTCGCCCCAGCGCCCATGCAGAGCGTTGAACACAACATCAGGCGCAATATCCTGCAGGCGCTGCACCAAATCTGGTCCTGCGTCCAATTCAACAACATCATAGCCTTCGCTTCGCAAAGCCGTGGCGCATTCACGCCCAGACGATAATGACACCTCGCGCTCGGCCGAGGGGCCACCCATCAAAACCACGACCTTGGGATTTGTCCTGCTCGACATACCCATTTTCGCCTTACTGTTTGGTCATTCGACCTTGTTTACTGCGCCCTTATGTGGCGTCTGACGCGCCTTGTTCACCGACGCGTTTGATTTCCCACTGTAACTCTATTCCGCTGGTTTGCAAAACCCTTTTTCGCACCATTTCACCCAAAGTTTCCAGGTCATGTGCCGATGCCCCGCCCGTGTTGATCAAGAAATTTGAATGCATTTCGCTCATCTGTGCGCCGCCCACACGCGCTCCGCGCATTCCCGCATCATCAATCAATTTCCACGCCTTCAGGTCATGGACATCATCGGCCTGCCCCGTACTGGAAAATCCGGCAGGGTTGCGAAAGGTGCTGCCCGCACTGCGATCTTTGGTGGGCTGGGTTGCATCACGTTTGGCCAACTGATCCGCCATACGCGCATGTAACACATCCGGATCGGCTGCGCCGGCGACAAAGGTCGCATCAACCAATACCGCCCCGTCCGGCAAATCGGATTGGCGGTACTGGAAATTCATGTCATCCCTAGTCACCTCAACCAGGGATCCATCGCGCAAAACAACACGGGCCGATTGAAAATGGTCGGCGGTATAGCTGCCATAACACCCCGCATTCATCCGCACGGCCCCACCGATGGACCCCGGTATCGTGCGCAGAAATGTCAGATCAAGCCCCGCATCCGCCGCACGTTTGGCCACATGCGCATCCAGCGCCGCCGCCCCCGCGATCACGCGATCGCCCTCAATCGTGATCTGGTTAAACCCGCGTCCCAAACGAATAACAACAGCCCGCAAACCGCCATCCCGCACAATCAGGTTTGACCCAACCCCCATCGGAAACACCGCAATATCCCGCGGCAATTCTGCCAAAAACACTTGCAAATCCTGCAAATCCGCGGGCTGAAACAACCAATCCGCAGGCCCCCCAACCCGCAACCAGGTCAAAGACGATAAATCACGATCAGCTGTCAAAGCCCCACGCGGGGTCGGCATTTGGGTCATCAGGGCGCTCCTTGCTTGGTTCTGATGTGCCGTAAAATTTCCCGATACGCAAGGTATGTTAGACCTCCGAACCGAAGCTGCGAAAAAACGCGCACTATCCGCCCATGAACTGTTTTGCAAATTCGATCAACCCATGACCAATTTTCTGTGCTGCCTCGGTCTGCGACCCCACCAAAACAACGAAAGCTTTGCCACCCGCGGCTCCTATCTTTTTTCGCGGCTTCCGTGATCATTATATCAACTGTTTGACCAAAATATTTCACAATAACTGCCGCCGCATCGACAATCGCCTGACCTATTTTCACCAAACGCGATGGCTCGGGCGCCTCGCTGCGCAGCTCTTCTTCTGCCGCGTCTAATTCTTCCCAAATGATCTGAAACGATCGGGCGACATGCCCATTGTCATCAACCAATTCAGGCGGCATATTATGTGATCGCGTTGCAGCTGACGCTGTGAACGATGCCAACTGATCCCGTTGCGCTTTCAAATCTGCGATCTCGCGCAATAACCGATGCGTCTCCACAATCCGCGCAATCGCGGCATTCACCTCACGCGGGCGGGCGTCCCAATCAATATCGTCACTAACGGCGATCTCGTACAACAAATCCCAATCCTGTGGATCACCGCCCAGGATTTTATCGTACCACTCCACCCAAAACGACCAATCTGCACCACGTTCGGAATTACTGTCATTCAACAACTTTTCACGCACGACTGGCCAATCTGGAGTAAACTGAACACTCTCCAAACCAAGTGGCGCTATATCAACTCTACAAAATCCATCAGGACGCGCATTATCCCTCCACAATTCACAGTCCCTACGTACCGCCAACCAAAAAGCCTCACTGGCTGAATTAAGTGAAACACTGACGATTGAGCACCCCATATAGGCCGCGTTAACCGCATGACATGCAACAACAGTGGCTTCAGAAGCCGAAGTTTCAGCTGCCATCACAGATCTAAAAGCCGCAACAGCAGAATAACCAGATTGGGGATGACCTAAACCAAAAGTCGGTGGCGCACTAAAAGCCATTGCAGGGAATGTGCGCGTAATCTTTTCAGCAGGTCTAATTGCCATCAACAGACTTTGCAAAATGGTGATAGTCTTAATTTTACTCTTAATCTGAGCATTCCCAAATTGAAACCCATCCACCGCAATCGGCATCACCCGCAATGCGGATCGCGCGGCGATAAAAACGGTACAATTTTGCCGAACGTCCTCGGGACGTTCATTCAGCCACGCCTCTAAACTCTTTTCGTCTTTAATATCATCAATCGAAATCGCCATACACAACCTTTGCGCGACACGCCAACCTTTGTAAAGAAAAAACAAATGTCTTTCATTTTTGCAAAAATACTCATCCCCGCCATCTACCAACGCAACAGAAGACCCCCCCTAACACACGATCACAATCACCCGTTTACAGATACAACGCAAGTAACGGAAAACATCATGAACAAACCAATCTTGATTGGCGCAATGATCGCGGCACTGGGGGCTATCCTTGTCATCGCCCTGATGGCATTCAAACCCGCAACAATCACCGCGACCGTGGTGTTAAAAAACGAATGCGATTTCGCATCCTCTGTATTCGTGTTGGAAAATCAACGCACCAAAGACATCCACAAATTCCGGCGCGAGGTCGCCGAATTCAGCGTGCTACGCAATACACCAATGAAATTGGTTTTCGCCCCGAAATACAAAGACGCAGAGTATTTCGGCAAGGAATTTCGCGTAAAACACCACCAGGTGATCACCGCCGATTGCACATCGAACAGTTGGTCCTTGATATTTGCCGACTAGCCCCGCGCGCGCCTTTGGTCACCTCAAGCGCTGGGGCAGATTATTGGCCCATGCGCTGATGGTGCCGGCGCCCAGGCAAACAACCATATCGCCCGGCCCCGCCTGTTCCCGTACAAGCCGTTCCAAATCATCCTCGGACATAATGGCGCGGGCGTGGCGGTGGCCATGGCGGATCAGGCCTGCGACCAAATCATCGCGGCTGGCCCCGGGGATCGGGTCTTCGCCGGCGGCGAACACTTCGGCGATGGCAACCACATCCGCTTCGTTAAAACAGGCGCAGAAATCTTCGAACAGGGTGGACAGGCGCGAATATCGGTGCGGCTGATGCACGGCAATCACGCGGCCATCACTGGCCTGACGTGCGGCCTTTAACACGGCTGCAATTTCAACCGGATGGTGGCCATAATCGTCAATGATTGTCACATCATTGACAACCCCCACCTTGGTAAAGCGCCGATTGACGCCCTTAAACTGAGCCAAGGCTGATTTGATTTCCTCGGCCGTCATCCCCAAATGCCGCGCCACGGCCACCGCGGACAGGGCGTTTGACACATTGTGATCGCCCGGCATGGGCAATTGACACCCCTCGATCACCACCCCCTCAGACTGCAGGGCGATGTCAAAATGGGCCACCCCGGCCACATAGGTCAGATTGATCGCACGGACATCTGCCTGGCTGTTAAACCCATAGGTCACGACACGGCGATCGGTGATTTTACCAACCAGGGCCTGCACCTCAGGGTGGTCGGTGCAACAGATGGCAATGCCATAAAACGGGATATTCGACACAAAATCGTAAAACCCACGTCGTAGGTTGTCGATGGATCCCCAATGTTCCATGTGTTCGGGGTCAATATTGGTGACAATCGCAATTGTGGCAGGCAGTCGGTTGAATGTGCCATCGCTTTCGTCGGCTTCGACCACCATCCATTCGCCCTGCCCCATACGGGCATTAGACCCATAGGCATGAATGATCCCGCCATTGATCACAGTTGGATCCACCCCGCCTGCATCCAACAACGTGGCCACCATAGTGGTGGTCGTGGTTTTCCCATGCGTACCCGCAATCGCAACATTGGATTTCAGGCGCATCAATTCGGCCAACATTTCGGCGCGGCGCACCACGGGCATACCCTGGGCGCGTGCGGCGTCCAATTCGGGATTGCCCGGTTTGATGGCGGATGAAATCACAATCACCGTTGCGCCATCCAGGTTTTCGGCGCGTTGGCCGATGAAAATTCTGGCCCCCAAGTCCTGCAACCTTTGGGTGATCTTGCTTTCCTTTAGATCGGATCCTTGCACCTGATACCCCATGTTCAACAGCACCTCGGCAATGCCTGACATGCCGATCCCGCCAATACCCACAAAATGGATCGGACCCACATCCAAGGGTAATTTTGTCGTGGCTGCGTTCATGGTCTACTTCTTTCTTGTGTTAAATGTTTATCAGGTAAGGCCGATTTATTCCGATGCCACAGGATTGGCCAAGGCGCCGCGTGCCTGCGCGACCGACACGACCAGGGCGGCCAACCGTTCACCTGCATCTGGGATCCCCAAGGACAAGGCCTGACGCGCCATATGATGGGCCGCATCAGGTTGGGTCAGAATGGTTTGGATCTGATGCGCCAGACTGTCCACGTGAAACTGACTTTCCGGGATCAAAATCGCCGCTTCGCCTTGGACCAAACCTTGGGCGTTTGCGGTCTGTTCATCACGCAATGCCGCCGCCAAAGGCACCAAAATCGACGGACGCCCAATCACCGAAATATCCGCCACCGATGACGCACCCGCACGGCTGATGACCAATTGCGCCTCGGTCATACGGGTGGGAACATCGTCGAAAAATGGCTGGACATCTGCAGATATGCCGTTTTCGGCATAAAACTGGCTGACACGGTCGTGGTCTTCGTCACGGGCTTGGTGGCTGACGCGAATGTGACGCAGAATATCCATGGGCAGTTGGGCAATCGCCGGTGGCACCACATCAGACAAAATCCGTGCGCCCTGTGATCCGCCCATCACCAAAATCGACATTGGATAATCGCCAGGCGGGATATAGCCTGCACCGGCACGATCCCGCACGGCCCCGCGCACGGGGTTGCCGATATGTTCGGCGGTCAATCCATCGGGCATCTGGGTGGGCCAGGTGCCGCAGGCGATACAATCGACCCACTTGGCGAACATCTGGTTGACCCGCCCCAACACACCGTTTTGTTCATGCAAAATCCGTGGGCGCCGTAAAATCACAGCCGCCGCCATTGCAGGGATCGATGGATATCCCCCAAACCCAATCACAACGGTTGGTTTATCAAACAGCATTCGGATGACGGCATTCAACGTGCCTGCCCCAATTTGAAATGGCACCAACAGCTTGGACAATACCCCACCACGGGCAAAGGTGCCGGATTTCAGGACCTCAATCGCAACTGCATCGGGAAATTTACCGACATAGCGCGCGCCGCGGGGGTCGGTGGTCAGTTTGACCCGCCACCCCATGTCAAGCAGTTCTTCAGCCAAAGCCTGCGCGGGAAACATATGCCCGCCGGTTCCGCCCGCCGCCAAAATTGCCAATGGCGCTTTCGTCATCGTAAATTAACCCCGTCCCTTTAGAATATCGGATACGTCCTTTTGCGGGCGCGCGCGCGTAAATGCAAGCAGCATTCCCAATGCAATCCCCCCCGCAATCAGCGAAGATCCGCCATAGCTGACAAATGGCAATGTCATCCCCTTGGCGGGCAACAGACGCACAGCAACCCCCATATTGATAATGGCCTGCACCCCGAACATACAGACCAATCCGGTCCCGGCCAAACGAATGAACGGATCGCGTTCACGCATCAGCCGGACCAGGGATGACACCACAATACTGGCATAGACAAAGATGATAAAGGCCACCAGAACAAACCCGTATTCTTCTGCCGCGACCGCGATTATGAAATCGGTATGCGCATCTGGCAGGGACCATTTCACCTGCCCCTCACCGACACCGACGCCGAAAAAACCGCCCTCTTGTATCGCGTTTGCGGCATAGCCCAACTGGGTTCTAGGATCGACGTCGGGCGATAAAAACCCGTCAATGCGCCGCGCAAAGTGATCCGACATGGTATAGGCCAATGTCCCGCCCCCAACCGTTAAACCGGCCAAAACGATCAATAAAATCATGGGCGCACCGGCCACAAAATAGACAACACCCCACCCAAACAAAACCAAAGATGCCTGACCAAAATCCGGCTGCAGCACCAGCATGATCACCACTGTGATAGCCAAGAAAAATGACCATAACCGACCGGGTGGGCCATTGATTTCCTGTGCCGCGGCCATCAACCATGCGGCCACAACGATAAACCCGGGCTTTAAAAATTCCGACGGCTGAACCGAGGCAAAGCCAAGCGCATACCACCGCACCGCCCCTTTGCCGAAATCGGTGCCAAACACAGGCAACATGGCTAAGGCAACAAAGGACACCAAAAATCCGATCACAGCCAAGCGGCGCACCAAAACCGGGCCCAGCATCGACATAACGATCATCACCGCCAGAGAAACGCCACCAAAGAACGCCTGCCGCTGGACATAGTGAAATGGATCCAGCCCGTTTTTTTCAGCCAAGGGGGGCGATGCGGCCAGCCCCAGCAAAATCCCTATGCTGAACAATATGATTACGGAAATCAAACTCCAACGATCGACCGTGCGCCACCATTTTGGTAAAATCGGCTCCCCCCGTGATACGGGAACGGAACCATAGACCATCTCAGTCATGGATTACTTGCCTTTTCTGCCTCGTGCCTGTCCCTTTTGGGATCTTTGGGTCAGAATATACACAAAATGCTTTTCATACCAGCAAAAATCGGGTTTACCCCGACAAAGTGGCAAAAAACTGAGCATCGACCATGTATTTCAAAACAATAATTTTGGGCGCAGGGGCAGCGGGGCTGATGTGTGCCGGCACGACCCAAGGCGCGTTGGTCATCGATCACGCCAAGGCCGCCGGTGAAAAAATCCGTATTTCAGGCGGTGGGCGATGCAATTTCACCAATATCTACACCGACGCTAGTAATTTCATATCGCAAAACCCCCATTTTGCAAAATCAGCCCTGTCCCGCTATACCCAGTGGGATTTTTTGGACTTGGTCCAGCGCCACAATATTGCCTATCACGAAAAAACTTTGGGACAGATGTTTTGCGACACCTCGGCCAAGGACATCATTGCCATGCTGCGCCACGAATGCGATCGGGCTGGCGCGCAGATTTGGTTGCAAACGGCGATTACATCGATTGATCATCGGGACGGCGAATTTCACCTGACCCTTGACCAGCAGGGCCAAACAAAACAGGTCCGCGCCACACATTTGGTGGTGGCGACGGGCGGCAAATCAATTCCCAAAATGGGGGCAACAGGTCTGGCCTATGACATTGCCCAGAAATTCCGGCTGGACCTGACACCAACGCGCCCTGCGCTGGTGCCCTTTACATTTTCAGACGGCCGGTTTCGCGACATATCAGGCGTTGCAACCCCCGTCCGGGCCACTGCCAACCAAACCAGCTTTGACGAGGCGATGTTGTTCACGCACCGCGGTCTATCGGGGCCGGCAATGTTGCAAATTTCCAGTTACTGGCACGAAGGTCAGGATATCACCATCAACCTTGATCCTGAAAGCACGCTGAAACCTGCCCTGCGGATCCAACGCCAGACATCCGGCAAACGGCAATTCACGACCGAACTGGCCAAACATTTGCCCAGCCGGCTGGTGGATTATTTGGGCCAGCAATTTGATTTAACCGGAAATCTGGCGGATTGGTCGGACGCCCGCATGGATCAAGTATTAACTAAATTGCAAAACTGGTCTCTGCGCCCCACGGGCACCGAAGGGTACCGCACCGCCGAGGTGACCGCAGGCGGCGTGTGCACATCGGGATTGTCGTCAAAAACGATGGCGGCCAAGACCCTGCCAAATCTGTATTTCATTGGCGAGGCCGTGGATGTCACGGGCTGGCTGGGTGGGTACAATTTCCAGTGGGCCTGGTCCAGCGGTGTCGCCGCCGGACGCGCAATTAATGCCGCCCCCTAGAGGGTGTTGCCCTGCGCAGAAATCCATTGCTTGACCTGATGAATGTAATCATCGCCCCGCTGTTCAAAACTATCATATTGATCGAAACTGGCCGCAGCCGGGGCCAGTAAAACGGTGTCGCCTGCCCCCGCATCTGATGCCGCCTTGACAACGGCCACCTGCATGGTTGTGCAAACTTCGCAGTCGATGCCCAAATCCATCGCGAATTTGGCGGCCTCGCGGCCGATGACATAGGCCCGTTTGACCCGCTGGGCCGCAATTTGGGGCAATGGCCCCAGACCACCCTCTTTGGCCAAACCGCCACAAATCCAGCGTATGTTATCAAAGGCAGATAATGCCTTGGCAGCGCTGTCCACATTTGTGGCCTTGCTGTCATTGACGAATGTGATGCCTGCATACTGCGCAATGGTCTGGGATCGATGGGCCAACCCCTGAAAGCTGGCCATCGCCTGTTCAATCACACGCGGCGCAATCCCCACCGCGCGCGCAGCCGCATAGGCGGCGCAGGCGTTTTGATGGTTATGCGCCCCAGGCAATCCGGTCATGGCGCGCAGATCGATGGACGCGACCTGCCGACCCTTGCGATATTCTGACAAAAACCCCTTGCGCGCGAACACCGACCAGCCCGCGTGATCCAGTTTGCGTGCGATGGAAACTTGGATCACCCGATCATCTGTGGCACCCTGGGCCATTTGGTTGGCGACAAATTGACCTTCGATTTCATCGATGCCGATCACGGCGCGGTCTGGCCCACCTTCTGCGAACAGGCGGCGTTTTGCGGCGAAATATCCGCCCAAGCCGGCATGCCGGTCCAAATGATCCGGCGACAGGTTGGTCAACACGGCAACATCAGGCGTCAGCGCACGCGCCAATTCGGTTTGATAGCTGGACAGCTCTAGCACCACCACTTCGCCGTCCTGAAGCGGATCCAAATCGAACACGCCCCGCCCAATGTTCCCGGCCAGCTGCGTTGGCCGGCCCGCATGATCAAATATGTGATGGATCAGCGTTGATGTGGTTGATTTCCCATTCGATCCCGTCACCGCAATCACGCGTGGGATCGTATCGAAATTGGCCCAATCCTGCCCACCCAGGGACCGAAAAAACAGGCCAATGTCATTATCAATCGCAACACCCGCCTGCATTGCCGACCAAATGATCGGGTTCGGCGTTGGATAAAGATGGGGGATCCCCGGGCTGACGATCAGGCTGTCAACGTGACGCCAATCCGCGCGCGACAGATCCACGGGGTCAAACCCCTGACCCTGCGCCACATCGCGTGCCTTGGGGTTGTCATCCCAAACCCAAACCTCTGCGCCACTGTCGCGCAATGCACGCGCGGCGGATAATCCAGATCGGCCCAGCCCTAAAACAGCAATGGTTCGGCCCTGAACCCCCTGCACATTCAGCATATGTTTTCCCCAACAGTTGTCATGTCCTTAGGGTTCGTTTTCGTCCTTTGTAACGTTTTGCGCAAGGGGCAGTTTATGATTTCTGGTCTAGGCCCAGATCAAATCGCTGTCTGACCCCGTTTGGTTTTCATATCCCGGTGTCGCGTCAACCGGTCCAATCCATGTGCCATCTGCCAATCGCTGCAGCGACTGTGTTGCACTGCTATCATTCGTTTCAAACACCCCGATATCGGTAGCATGCAGTCCCGCTGCAGGTCCGTCCAGCGCGGTAAAGCTGCCTTCGTAACTTAGAAATTCGATGACATCACCGTCATCCACCAGCGCAATACCATCGGCGCCATTTTGCAGCCCGCTCATCGGGGCGTCCCAGACATAATAATCAAAGGCGGCATCGCTGCTGACCAATTCCACATCCATCGTCGTCAGTGGAATGACCGAATACATATTTTGCAGCCCCTCTTTGCCGTTGTACAAATATAACGCCATTTGGGACACATCGTATCCGTAGGTCACACGGATTTCGACCATTTCATTGTCATCCAGCCCCGTGTCATCATAATGAATTTCGTTGATCCTTGGGCTGGTGTCGATTTCTGCGCTGTCCTTGACCGTTATCACCATGTCATGCAGATGCGTTGCCCCCAATGGATCCCGCGCCTCAAGCGTGATGTGATAGACATTATCGCCATTTGCATCCAGTGGCGTTTCAAAATCTGGCGCTGTGACAAAACTAAGTCTTTGCGTATCCCCATCATAGGAAAACAGCGCCCCATCGCCCGTGTCTAGCACGGTCACATCGACAGGTTTCAATTCCGGATCGCTGACATCAATGCGGCTGACCAAGGTGGTGTTTTCCCACATCTCTATCGTATCCGGCGCAGAAATTTCGGGCGGATAATTTATCCCTGTGATTGATACGGTCACCGTTACATCGTGAATGGCACCTGCCTCTGTGGTGATTTGATAGGTAAACCGATCCTCGATCACCCCGCCTTCGAACAACGGGGCAAAGGCGGCACCCGGGTCATAGGTCACATATCCATCATGGATCGTTATATCGATACCACGGTCCGATTTTAGCGAAAAATTATCATAGCTTACGGCGATATTCGCGGGATTAATATCGTTTGCGGCCAGCTGTTGAAACGTGATGCGCAGACTTTCATCGGCATAGATTGCAAATCTGTCATCATCGGGATCCACGTCATTTTGACGCCCGTCCAGATAATATAGGTAATCTTGCGCTTTGAAATAAACCGCCTCAACCCCATAAAGGATATCTGTGCCGCGGTCTGCAACAGGGCCTGTCGCACGCACAACAACCTTGCCCGTGTTATCGAATGTCAGGACATAATCATCGACATTCCCCTGATATAGGGCCACATCGAACCCCTGCCCGCCGAATAATTTGTCACGCCCGCGCCCGCCGATCAAAATATCGTCGCCCGCGCCCCCAAACAATTTATCGCGCCCTTTGCCACCGTATAATATGTCGTTGCCGTCGCCTGCGTGAATAATATCCTTGCGACGTCCCCCATGGATGACATCATCGCCCGCGCCGGAATGAATGGTGTCACGCCCACCATTGGCCCAGATTGTGTCATTCCCATCGCCTGTGACAATCAAATTTTTACGCGAGGATGCAAAAATAAATTGATCCCAGATATCCACATCAAATTCAGACATACAAACCCCCAGTGCCTCAGTTTGATCACAGACTGAGGCACAAAGGTTAGCAAAGTCTTTACAGGGGCAATTTTAACGAATTTTCAGTGTGGCCAAGCCGATCATCGCGAGGATCAGTGCAATAATCCAAAACCGGATGACGATTTGGGGTTCGGCCCAACCCTTTTTTTCGAAATGGTGATGGATCGGGGCCATTAAAAACACGCGCTTGCCCGTGCGTTTGAAATACAGCACCTGGATAATGACGGACAATGCCTCGACCACGAACAGACCGCCGACAATGGCCAATACGATTTCATGCTTGGTCGTGACCGCAATCGCGCCCAATGCACCGCCCAAGGCCAAGGATCCGGTGTCGCCCATAAACACGGCTGCGGGGGGGGCATTATACCACAAAAATCCCATACCACCGCCGATTAAGGCGGCACAGAATATCAGTATTTCACCGGTTCCCGGAACATAATGCACATCCAGATATTCGGTAAAATCGCTGCGCCCCACCGCATAGGCAATCACACCCAAGGCCCCCGCCGCAATCATCACGGGCATGATTGCCAGACCATCCAACCCATCGGTCAGATTGACGGCATTTGCGGCCCCCACAATAACCACCATCGCAAAGGGGATAAAGAAATAGCCCAAATAGATCAGCGTATCCTTGAACACAGGCAGGGCCAATTGGAACTGTAACCCCTCTGGATGACTGATGGCCGACACATAGGCCGCAACACCTGATATCACAAACCCCAAGCCCAGTCGCACCCGGCCCGGAACGCCGGCGGTATTTTGTTTGCTGACCTTAGCGTAATCATCGGCAAACCCGATCAAGCCAAAGCTAAGCGTGACCAACAACACGATCCAGACAAACACATTGTCCATCCGCGCCCACATAATTGTCGAAAACACCAAGGCAGACAGGATCAGCAGCCCCCCCATTGTTGGGGTGCCGGCTTTGACGAAATGGCCCTCGGGGCCATCGTTGCGGATGGGTTGGCCTTTGCCCTGACGTTTACGCAAGACGTTGATTAAGGGGCGGCCGAAAATGAACCCAAACACCAATGCGGTGAAAAATGCGCCCCCCGCCCGAAAGGTGATATAGCGAAACAGATTGAAAAAATCGCCGCCGTCGGACAGTTCGGTAAGCCAGTATAGCATATTTCACCCCTTATTCTTTGTCCGCGCTATGGCGCAAATGGCGCAACGCGTCAACCACTTGCCCCATGCCCATGCTAAAGGACGCCTTCACTAAAACCACGTCTTGGGGTTTGATATCGGTGGGCACGGATGCCGCGGCCGCCTCAAGCGTTTGAAAATGTGTGCCCTTTACGTCATCGGGCAGGGCATCATGCAGCGATTGCATTAATGGGCCAAGCGTGTGGATCAGATCCACATTGCGAATTTCATCCCATGTGGCAATGTCGCGGTGCAAGGCCTGTTCGCCTGTGCCCAGCTCCTTCATATCGCCCAAAACGGCGATGCGGCGTTTTCCTTGGGCTGCGGACAAAACGGACAGGGATGCCCGCAGCGACGCGGGATTTGAATTATACGCATCGTCTATGATGAAAAATTGCCCCTTGGGCAGATCAATGGTTTCGCGTGCGCCACGGCCCTGATCGGGGGTCCAATGGGCCAAATCCTGCGCCGCGCGATGAATGTCGCCGCCTGCCTGGTCGATGGCCAACATCGCACCCAGCGCGTTTAACGCAAAATGCCGCCCCGAGGATTGCACAACGCCAGACAGGCTACGCCCCAAAACAAAGGCATCCAATTTGGTCACATCTGTCCCAACGCGGATGCGGACCGCCTGGGCATCAGGGGCCTGTTCGCCAAACCATGTCACGGTAACGCCGGCCTGTTGGGCATAATCGGCCAATACGGGCGCGGTTTCGATATCACCGTTAAAGACAGCCACGCCATCCGGCATCAGACCGTCAATAATCGATGCCTTTTCCAGTGCAATTTTTTCGACACTGCCAAAGGCCTCTAGGTGGGCAGGACCAACGGTGGTAACCATGGCCACATGCGGGCGGGCCAATTTGGTCAGGGGTGAAATTTCGCCCGGATGGTTCATGCCAATTTCAATGACGGCATATTCGGTATCCGCAGGCATCCGCGCCAGGGTCAGCGGCACCCCCCAATGGTTGTTATAGCTGGCGACCGATGCATGGGTCCGCCCCTGTTGGGACAACATATCGCGCAGCATTTCCTTGGTCGATGTTTTGCCAACCGATCCCGTCACTGCAATCACGCGGCCCTGCATGCGGGCGCGTGCGGCGATTGCCAATCGCTCTAGCGCCTGCAAGACATCGGGAACAATCAACAATGGCGCGTCGTCAGGCACGCCATCGGGGCGATGATCAACCAAGGCCGCCGCCGCCCCATTTTCCAGCGCTTGGGCCACAAAATCATGGCCATCACGGGCCGATTTCAGGGCAACGAACAAATCACCTGCCTGCAGGGTCCGTGTGTCGATGGAAACGCCCGTCGCGGTCCAGTCGCGGGTCGTTTGCCCCCCTGTTGCCGCCTGCGCCTCTGAGGATGTCCAAAGTGCCATTTACGAAATTTTTCCCTCTAAAACTGCCGCCGCTATTGAGGCCTGTTCCACATCATCAAAGGGGAACACGTCATCCCCGATTGTTTGACCGGTTTCATGGCCTTTGCCCATGATCAACAACCCGTCGCTGGGGTCCAGCATGGATACAGCACGCAAAATCGCCTCGGCACGATCGCCAATTTCGATAACATCCGCAGGACCATCGGCACCGGCACGCACCATCGCGCGAATGGCTGCGGGGTCTTCGCTGCGGGGGTTGTCATCGGTGATAATGACGACATCCGCGGTTTGTGCGGCGGCCTGACCCATCAGGGGACGTTTGGTCGTATCACGGTCGCCCCCCGCCCCAATCACAGCAATCAGACGTCCCATCACATGCGGGCGAAAGGCCGTGATCGCCGTTTCAATCGCATCAGGTGTATGGGCGTAATCCACAAAAACCGTCGCCCCATTTGACCGTTCTGCGGCGAATTCCATGCGCCCGCGGACGGTTGTTAAATGCGCTAGCGTATCAAAGACATGCGACGGTTCCGCCCCCGCCGCAATCACCAAGGCCGCGGCCATCATGACATTGGCCGCCTGAAACCCCCCAATCAACGACAGGCGCGTTTGATAAACCTTGCCCGCATAAGAAAACCGCACATCCTGCCCCGTTCCGTCAAAGCGTTGGTTCAAAATACGCAAATCTGCAGTATCGTTATGGCCCACCGTAATCACAGGTGTTCCCATTTGGGTCAGCCTTTGGCAAAATTCGGCCAGTTTGGGATCATCCGTATTGATGACGGCGGTACCATCGACGGGTAAAACATCGAAAAACAACCGCGCCTTGGCCGCGAAATAGGCGTCAAACGTATCGTGATAATCCAGATGATCTTGGGTGAAATTGGTAAAGCCCGCAGCCTTGATCTGAACCCCATCCAATCGGCGCTGATCTAACCCGTGGCTGGATGCCTCCATCGCGGCGTGGGTCACGCCCGATTGCGCGGCCTGTTGCATCACATTGTGCAAGGTGACCGCATCTGGCGTGGTATGGCGCAGGGGATAGGTAAAGGCCCCTTGAACCCCCGTGGTGCCAATATTGACCGCGGTCAAATCCAGTTCGGACCAGATTTGGCGGCAGAATGTGGACACAGATGTTTTGCCATTCGTGCCTGTAATGGCCACCATCGTTTCGGGCTGCGGCGCAAAAAACAGGGCGGCCGCGCGGGACAGCGCCTCTTTGGGGGTTTCGACAACAATCAATGGGACCGGGATTTGCGATAGCGCCGACTTGACGATTTCGGCACCCGCAGGGTCGGTCAGAACCGCGGCTGCGCCCGCGTTGATTGCCGCGGATGCATAGACCGCACCATGTTGCGCGGTGCCAGGCAAGGCGGCGAATAGATCCCCCGATTTCAATGCCCGATTGTCCAGACAGATACCGGTGATTGTGACATCACTGTCGGTGGTAAAGCCCAAATCCTGCAGCCGTTTCCCGCTGCCTGCGCCTGTTGCTGTGCCTGCCATGTTTTATCCAACGTTTCGGGCACCACCCCCAATGGGCAATTGCGCCTAGTTCCACTTGACCTTTGTTATATCAGCACTGTCGGGGTTTTCAATCTGTGGACGCAACCCCAACAACGGCGCGACGCGGCCAATGATTTCACCCGAAATTGGGGCCGCGGTCCAACCTGCTGACCGGCGCGGTTCAGATCCAGATGTATCTTCGGGTTCATCCAAGGATACAACCAAAACATATTTGGGATCATAGCTGGGAAACACAGAGGCAAAGGTTGCCATAACTTTGGCTTTCTCATAACGGCCATCTGCGCTGGGTTTATCGGCCGTCCCCGTTTTTCCCGCCACGGAATACCCCGCCACATCGGCCATGGTCGCCGTTCCGTCCGTGACCACACCGCGCAGCATTTTCATCGCGTTTTGCACCGTTTTGTCAGATAGCACACGATCACCTGGCTGGGCATTCGGGTTGTGCAGCAACGTGGGCTGCACTTTGTATCCGCCATTTGCAATCGTCGCATAGGCCGCAGCCAAATGCAGCGGCGTCGCTGATAGACCGTGCCCGAATGAAATTGTCATTGTGGACAGTTCCGACCAGTTTGGCGGCAACAGCGGCTTGCCCCCTGATGCTTCGATCATTTCAAATGGTACCGCTTGGCCAAAACCCATTTTCATCAAAAATTCGCGGTGCCGTTCGGGCCCGATCATTTGGGCAATACGGACGGTTCCAACGTTTGATGATTTACTGATCACTTTCCAAACCGGCATCGTGGTGCCATATTTGTGATCGTCATCAATTTTGTGACGACCCCAGCGGATCGGGCCTTTGGTGTCAACGATTGTGTCGGGTTTTATCAAATTCAGTTCCATCGCTTGGGCAATGGTCAGGATTTTGAAAGTCGACCCCAGTTCATATACCCCCTGCACCGCGCGGTTAAACAGCGGGCTATCGGCCGCCTGACCCTGAACGGGGGGACGTGGGCGATGATTGGGATCAAAATCGGGCAATGAGGCCAGCGAAATCACCTCGCCCGTGTGGACATCCATCAAAATGGCCGCCGCACCGCGGGCACCCAGCAATTTCATGCCGCCATCCAAGACCTGTTCAATGGCGGCCTGAATGGACAAATCCAACGACAAACGCAGTGGCGCAGTGCTGCGCGCGGGGTCGCGCAGGGCCGCGTCAAAGGTTTTTTCAACGCCCGCGACACCGACGATTTCCGCCGCATGGACCCCTTCGTTACCAAATGTCGCCCCCCCCAAAACATGAGAGGCCAAACGCCCATTCGGATAGAGCCGCATTTCACGCGGACCAAACCGCAATCCGGGATCGCCGATATCATGGGCGGCCTGCATCTGTTCCGCACTTAGGCGTTTCTTGATCCACAGAAATTTGCGCGATCCTGTGAAATCCTTGATCAGGCGATTGTAATCAAGATCGGGGAAAATTTTCACCAATTCGCGCGCGGTCATTTCAGGATCGACCAGATGCGGCACCTCGACATATAGGGAATGGGTGTCAAAATTGGTGGCCAAAATGCGCCCTTTGCGGTCCACAATATCGCCCCGCTGCGCCACAATCGCGGTGCCGGATACGGCTGCGCGCGGTTCCGCCGCGTCCGAGGCCGACAACATCCCCATACGGACCGCGACAACACCGTACAGGCATATAAATATGATTGCCAAGACGGCCAAACGGCTCTGCGCACGCAGGCGCGCCTCTTCTTTCACGGCGTCATGGCGTTTGCGGATGTTTTCACGTTCAATCACATCCGCATTTTCACCACGCGCCCGCGCCGGCAAAATACGACTAAGCGGCCGAAGGGGGACACGAATATCGGCAGGATTGATCATTGCAGCGTATCCCGTCCGGCCACCTCGACCACGTCAAGATCGTCAAAGATGCTGGTTTCATTATCGCGAAACTGGATCTGGTCAATATCGCCAAAGTTTTTGGCCCGCAGCGGCGATAAATTCAGGTCAGCGAAATTCATAACCGCCAAATCCAGCAACCGGTCAGGACGGTTTAGATAGGCCCATTCCGCCTTAAGGGCACTAAGACGTGTTTGCGCCTGACCAATTTCAGATTGCAGCCGCTGTGATTGCGCGATGGCCGCCTGGGTGCGGATGTTTTCTTGATAGGCCCAATAGGCCAACCCCATGACGATGCAAATAATACAAACCGTGAGCACACTGCGCATTACCGTTTCCTTTTTAGAACTGGCATCCCCAAATCTTTTTCAGATGGTGCCGCACCGCTTGGCACATCGGTTCTGCGTGCAAGCCGCAATTTGGCCGAACGCGATCTGGGATTTAACTGTAATTCATCATCATCCGGCGCAATCGCCTTGCGTGATAATATGTCAAACTGCGCATCAGGTTGATCGACCTGTGGCGCATAGCGATTGGCGCGCGCGGTTTTCCCCGACCGCGCCTGCAAAAACCGTTTCACCATGCGATCTTCGATGGAATGAAAGGTCACGACCGCCAAAATACCCCCGGCATTTAACGCGCGTTCTGCGGCCAATAACCCCTGATACAACTCGCCATATTCATCGTTGACGAAAATGCGTAACGCCTGAAAACTGCGGGTTGCAGCGTGGGATTGGCCAGGTTTCGTGCGCGGCAATGATTTTTCGATCACATCTGCCAAATCCAACGTAGTGTCAAAGGGCTGGTCGTCACGTCGCCGCACAATGGCACGTGCGATGCGGCGGCTGGCGCGTTCTTCACCGTAGAGATATAGAATATCGGCCAGCTCGTCTTCTTGGGCGGTATTGACCACATCGGCGGCCGATGGCCCCGACTGTGACATGCGCATATCCAATGGCCCATCCTTGATAAAGGAAAACCCCCGTTCCGCCTGATCCAGTTGCATAGAGGACACACCAAGATCCAACACCACACCCGACAGGTCATGGTCGTATTCATCCAGACGGGAAAACACACCCTGAACCAAGGTCAGGCGATCACCATAGCCCCCCACCCAAGATCGGGCCATATCAAACACCAATGGATCCCGATCAACGCCCGTTACATGGGCTGCCCCCGCATCCAGTAATGCGCGACTGTACCCACCGGCGCCGAATGTACCATCCAGCCAGCGCCCTGAAATATCGCCAATATTTTGCAAAATCGGACGCAACAGAACAGGAATATGCGGATTATGATCACCCGCGCCAATCATTGCGGCAAACCCCCGTCACCATCCAAGAGCTGCAGCGCATCGAAATCGTCGGGCAGATCCTCCAGGGCCGCATCAATTTTCGCCAGATCCGCTTCGTATGCTTCGGGCTGCCAGATCTGAAACGTGTCACCAGCCGCTACGAAATAGGCCTCATTGAGGATGCCCACCTTGTCGCGCAATTTTGATGACAACACCAAACGCCCCGTATCATCAATGGATGTCGGAACACTTTGCGCGTGGAACAATCGCTGCAACATCGTGCGCGCCCGGGATCCACGCGGCAATGCGTCGATTTTTCTATCCACCTCTTCGATCGCCTGGATCGTATAGCATTCCAGATATTTTTTGCGCCCATCCCCATAGACGATGACCAGTTCGGGGGCCAACCCTTCGGTCCAATTTGGATCACACGATTCGATCACACGGCGAAACAGGGCCGGTATAGATACCCGTCCCTTAGCGTCCACTTTGTGCAGACTCTCACCTCTGAACCGTTGCGCCACCTGGCCACCTTTCGTCTGCCCCAAACGAAACAACGGACTGAGCTGCTGCCACCGCCCAATCCGTCGTCATCGTCCCGTCATAACGGGGATGTCCGACTGCACGCGCACCTGGGGGTATTCTGCTCGCTCGCGCGCCGGATCTGTTATTTAGTTCTGATGAAAGCGGGGCCTGTATGAAACCTGCCTGGAATTTCGGGTCTTGGCGCCCGTTATCCCGTTTCCATCTACACACAGAGATGCCACGAATTCCCCACCCAATCAAGAGATTTCTGCATATTTTAGGGAAATTATGGGAATTTATGGAATCATAGTATATTGTAAAAAATATGGCACAATATGTTGTGTCTCACACGCATTTCCAAGCCGATTTCACACATGGCATTCCCGAAATCCGTTGCGTGCAATCCCTAAATTCGGCACCAAACATCCGCGACCACGGCAAAATCTGGCACAACACCGCGCGCAACAGGGTGATTCGCAGCAGGATTTACCGAAATTCGGCAGGCTGTACCATGAAATACCATAGCCACGATTTTTCAGAATATTTGCCGCCAGGGAACACTGGGGCTTGATTTTCGAAATGTGCCGCGCTAGGCACAACCTGCTTTGGTTCGGACACCACGTCCGATGAAAAGGGAATGCGGTGCGACAGTCGTCAAATCCGCAACTGCCCCCGCAACTGTAAGCGGCGAGCGATGCTGGCACATGCCACTGTGGAAACACGGGAAGGCCCAGCAAAGCCCAGACCCGCAAGTCAGGAGACCTGCCAAAGTGATCACCCTATCCGGCTGCGGGGCGCGGCGCGGATTACGGTCTTTCCGTTGCGGTGACACTTGAGCCGTCAAAGGAAGGATTGTCCTTTCCAATGACTAATACCCATATGGCGCAATCCGCGTCACCCGACCATTGGAGTAGGGATATGAAACTAAACCTGACGCTGTCAGCAGCTTTGCTGGCAACCACTGCCCCCGTTTACGCCCAAGATATTATTGAATTGGACGAAATCACCGTAACTGCGGGTTATACAGACACAAACATCAACGATACAGGCGCCAGCGTGTCGGTGTTGCAATCCGATGATCTGAACGCAGCAACAACCAGCATTGTGCAAACTTTTGAAACCGTGCCAGGCGTATCACTGACCACATCGGGCGGTTTGGGCACCCAAACCTATATGACGGTGCGCGGATTGAACCAAAATTACATCGCCGTGCGCGTGGATGGAATGGATGTAACCGATCCATCGCTGCCAACGGCCGCATTTGATTTTGGGGGCCTGAACGGTATGGGATTTGGCCAGGTCGAGTTCCTGAAAGGATCCCAATCCGCGATCTTTGGGTCAGAGGCCGTCGCAGGCGTGATCAATTTGAAAACACTGTCGTCAAATGAAATTGGCGAACGGGGCACGCTGACAGTCGAAACCGGATCCTATGGCACCATTGCCGCCGGTTTGACATTCGAGAAAGTCAGCGAAACAGGTTCAGCCGCGATTGCCCTGTCACATGTGGAAACTGATGGGTTTTCAGCCAAAAAAACCGGCGTTGATAGCAATGAGGCAGATCCATACAACGGCGACCAACTGCGTGTGTCACTGGAACATGCGTTGACAGACACTGCGGAATTCACATTTGCGGCCATGGTCGCATCCGAAGACGTCTATTACGATTTTGGATCGCCTGCCACAGATACAAACACACGCGATACGACAACATATCGCACAGGATTGCGATTTGATACGGGTGCCACCCAGCATGAGATTTCCTTTGGCAAAGGCAACTTTGAACGGGAATATTCGTTTGGTGTTTATGATGGCGATCGTACAGACCTGGAATATCAAGGGTTAACATTTTTTGGCGCGACCTCGGTCAGCTATGGCATCGCCTCGTCACAAGAGTCGTTTACATCATTCGGGATGACAAACACTGATTTCGAAAACAGTGCCTTTGCCGAGGCGACAACATCCCTGTCAAACGCAGCCACTGTCAGTGCCGCGGTGCGTCACACCAAGTCGGGCGATTTTGGATCAAACACATCCTACCGCGTGGCGGGCATTTATGAAATGTCTGAAAACACGCGCCTGCGCGCAATGGCGGGTACTGGGTATCGTGCCCCATCCCTGTCCGAACGTTTTGGTTTTGGCGGTGATCCAACACTAACACCAGAAACAAGCCAGACACAGGAATTGGGGATTGAACATAGCTACGCAAACGGGTCCGTTGTGCGCGCAACCCTGTTTAATTCGCAGGTCAAAAACTTGATCCAATCGGATGCGAATTTCAATCTGTTCCAAGACAACACAACCCGCAAAGCCAAGGGGATCGAACTGTCTGGCCAGTGGATTGTGACCGATCGGATCACAGTCGGCGGCAGCTATACCTATACGGACGCGAAAAATGGGGCCGACACAGCGGCGCGCGTGCCAGGGCATGACATTTCGGTAAACGTTGATGCACAGCTAACGGCCAAAGCAAACGCCAGCCTGAGTGTGAACCACATCATGGATTACACCGACTTGGTCGCTGGATCCGTTGTGGATATGCCCGACTATACCGTCGTAAACCTATCGGCCAGCTATGATGTGACAGACACATTGCAGGGCTATGTGCGCGTGCAAAACCTGATGGATGAGGATTACGAAACCATCACCGGTTACAACACAGGCGGGCGGCAGATGTTCGCGGGTGTTCGTGCGTCCTTCTAAACTGATAGCTTTGGTGGCGGCCCTGTTGTTCGGGGTCGCCCCGATTTATGGCAACCCACAGCGTGTGGTGTCGCTAAATCTGTGTACCGATCAGCTGTTGATGTTATTGGCAGATGCGGATCAGATTGCATCGCTGTCCAAAATCGCAACCGACCCACGCACATCCCCCATGGCCCAGCGCGCCCAAGAATTCCCCATAAATTCTGGCGATGCCGAAGAAATCTTTATGCAGGCCCCTGATTTGGTACTGGCCGGCACCTATACCGAACAGGGTACCGTGCAAATGCTGCGATCCTTGGGGATTGCGGTTGAAATTTTTGCGCCTGAACAGAACTTTGACGATATACGCCAAAACATCGCCCGTATGGGCCAGCTGTTGGGCAATCCACAGCGGGCCGATACTATGCTGCGCGATTTTGAGGGTCGTTTGGCCCAGTTAACAAACGGGATCACCCAACGCCCCCGCGCCGCGCTCTATTCTGCGAATGGTTATACCACGGGGGCTGAAACCATGGCGGGCCATATTTTATCTGCAGCAGGGTTTGACAATATCGCGACCGAAGCAGGCATCAGCTGGGGCGGCACATTGCCACTGGAAACCTTGGTCATGTTGCAACCCGATTTGGTCATCACAGGATCAACCTATCCCGGCCATTCCCGATCCGAAGAAATCCTGCGCCACCCTGCCCTGACACCGCTAAAATCAATCACACAAACAGGGGCAAAATGGGTCTGCGGCACCCCGGCCGTTTTGGATGCCGTGGCGGATTTGCAACGCGCCCACCCCGACAAAGGAGCCAAGTAATGCGGCTGTTTCCTATCCTGTCGATCCTACTGATGCTGCTGTTTTGTGCGTCACTGCTGGTGGGGCACACAACGGCCAGTATCGGCGACAGCCTGTCTGCGCTGATCACTGGCGATGGCCCCTTGGGCACTGTGATGCAGGACATCCGCCTGCCCCGTGCGATTTTGGCGGTTCTGGTCGGCGGCACATTGGGTTTGGCGGGTGCCGCGATGCAAGGGTATTTGCGCAATCCCTTGGCCGAACCCGGATTAATTGGGATATCTGGCGCGGCCTCCTTGGGGGCGGTTCTATCATTGCAAACGGGGTTTGCGGGTCTGTTCTGGCTGGCCTTGCCCCTGTCGGCCTTGGGCATGTCGGTCTTGGCGGTTTTGGGCATTTTGGTTCTGGCGGGCCGTCAGGGCCGATCGCTGAGCTTGATTTTAGCAGGCATCGCCATCAGCGCATTGTCGGGGGCAATGACATCGCTGGTCCTGAACCTGTCGCCCAACCCCTATGCCACAGCGGAAATTGTGTTTTGGATGATGGGATCACTGTCGGACCGTTCCTTTGACCACGTCTGGATTGCGCTGCCATTTTGCATCATCGGGGGCGCGATGGTCCTATCCTTGGGCCCCGCGCTGAACGCCCTATCCCTGGGCGAAGATACCGCCGCGACCATGGGTATTCATCTGGCCCGTACCCGTCTGACGTTGGTCATCGGTGTGGCCGCAATGATCGGTGCCACGACTGCCGTTGCTGGGGCGGTGGGATTTGTCGGTTTGGTTATTCCCCATATCCTGCGCCGTTGGGTTGGGGCGCGGCCGTCGACCTTGATGGGGGCCTCGGCCCTTGGGGGGGCAGTGATGATCTTGGCCGCGGATTTATTGGTGCGGCTGGTACTGCCCGACCGCGATCTGAAACTGGGCGTTGTGATGGCCATTTTGGGCGCGCCGCTGTTTTTACATCTGATTTATAAAACACGGGCGGACCTGTCATGACGCTGCTAAGTCTCGAAAACCTATCAGTCCTGCGCGGGCAATGTCCTGTGGTGGATGATATCACGCTAAGCGTGCAGGCCGGTGAATTGATCGGATTGATCGGGCCCAATGGTGCGGGCAAAACCACGCTGATGCGGGCGGCCCTGGGGTTGGTGCCACATAGGGGGCAATCATCCCTAACACGCATCCCCGCAGCCCAACGGGCCAAGCAGGCCGCATGGATCCCCCAGATGCGCGAAATCGCTTGGGGGCTAAGTGTGCGCGATGTGGTTGGTCTGGGCCGCAGCCCCTATGGCCCCGTGCGCCGTGATGACCCGAAAACACAGGCGGCGCTGGACCAATTGGGATTGACCAACTTTGCCGATCGCATCGCCGTTCAGCTGTCAGGCGGCGAACAGGCGCGGGTTTTGATCGCCCGCGCCCTGGCCCAAGATACACCCATCATCATGGCGGATGAACCAACGGCCAGCTTGGACCCGGCCAGCCAATTGACGACGTTACAAACCTTTGCCCAGCTTGCGGCGGGCGGTCATGGAATTATGGTGTCCCTGCATGATCTGGGCTTGGCGGCGCGGTACTGCCATAAATTGGCCCTGCTGCACCGCGGCCGATTGGTCGCCTTTGGACCGCCAGCATCGGTTCTGACACCGGCCAATTTGCGGGATGTGTTTATGATTGATGCACATTTCGAACACACGGACCAAGGTTTAATTTTCCAACCCCTGAATGTCATTCCCCCTGCGGGACAGAAAGGCGCAGAATGATTGATACACTGTCCCAGGCCCTAAACACGGGCGGTCCAGCCCTGTGGGCGATTTTTGTTCTCTCAATCGTGCTCAGCGCGGTGAGCATGTGGAAATTGTCCCATTTCGCCCGTTTGGGCATCTGGCAGCGCAAAGCGGCCCAGACCATCGCCGCAACAGGAACAATACCACAAATGCGCCCGCCCACGGATCTGCGGTCTGTGATCCTGATCCGCACGATTGCCGCATTGGAACACCCCAATTATTCCCAAGACATGGCCAAAGAGGAATGCGCGCGTGTGGCAAACCAACAGTTACACAGCGCCCGTCAGGGGTTGCGGTTGATTGATTTGATCGTCACCATTGCCCCGCTGATCGGATTGCTAGGTACAGTTTTGGGCATGATCGATGCGTTCCAAGCCCTGCAAGACAGCGGCACCCAAGCCGACCCTGCTGCATTGGCCGGCGGCATATGGGAAGCTTTGCTGACAACCGCCGCAGGCATGGCCGTTGCAATCCCGGCTTCAGTCTTGCTCAGTTGGTTCGACAGTACCATCGCCAATGTTCAGGCCGACATCGAAGATATGGCAACACGTCTGTTTTTATCCCAGAAATAACATGATCACTCTGCCGCCCCCAGCCCCCAGAAAACGGCCCAGTCTAACCCCCATGATTGATGTGGTGTTTTTGTTGCTGGTGTTTTTTATGCTGGCCGCGCGGTTCGGCACAGATGTGGTGATCGATCTGACCACATCCAGTGGGACAGGCTCCAGCACCGATTATCAGGGGCCGCCCCGGCTGGTCACACTGATCGGACAGGGGCGCGTTCAACTGAACGGGTTTGACATTGCCTTGGACAATTTGGGCGATGCCTTGGGCGCGTTGATGGCGGCCCCCAGTGATGCGGTTATCGTCCAGACGACCCCCACGGCGACAACGCAGGATGTTGTCGATACAATCACGGCATTGCGCCCCCATGGTATTGAAACCATCATTCTGGCGGGCCAGTGATATGCGGATCAAACCCTATCCCCCCAGACCTGCCCGCGAAAACATTGTTCCAATGATCAATGTTGTGTTTTTATTGCTGATCTTTTTCCTGATTACATCGACCTTGGCCCCTAGACCAGATCGCCCGATCATACCCCCCACGGTGGACAACCCCACAGACGCACACGAACGGGCCAGTGATCCAAATTACGTATTTCTGCCGTCGGATGGCACCCTGATCTATCTTGGGCATCAGGATGACGCGGCTTGGGCCAGCCTATCGGAAAACGCGCCCAGCCCGATTATCATTCAGGCCGACCATGCCCTGCCCGCGGCAACATTGATCAGTATCATTGCACGTCTGGAACAACTGGGCCTGGGGCCTGTGCAAATGGTCATTGATCCGACCGGGGACCCTAAGTCATGAAACTGGCAGACTGGGTCATATTTGGCGGTCTGGCCCTGGGGGCACATGTGGCGGTGATCGTCTGGACCAATCCACCACAGGGGGCGGACGCCGGATCGGGCGGGACACAGGGGGCAGACAGCGTATCCGTCACAGCCGCCACGCCACAAATCGCGACGATGGTTGCCAAGTGGACGCAAACACCCCAGATCACCGAGGATATGCGCCCCTTACACCAGCCGCACCAACCGCAGCCCGACACGTCGATCGATCGGATGTCACTGGATCGTCCAACCGATCCGCCTGTTGCACCGCAGCGGCCTGCACCATTGGTGGGGGCAGCGCGGGACACATCACCCCAAGCGCCCGAACCTATGACGCAGGCCCCAATCTTACCGTCAGACATCGCAGCGTCCCCCATCCCATCGGTTCCAACCAAATCTGATCTTGCACCGCGCGTGCAGCCGGCGGCCCGCACACCTGATGTTCAGGTCCCCAAACCGCCCCGTCAAAACACCGTGACCCTACCGCCTGCAACACCGCCCCAATTGGATACGGCCACCGCAGACCCAATTGTGCCGCCTGCCCCGCAATCCATTCCGGGCACGCGGCCCAAACCACGGCCCGCCAGCGCCCCCCAAATCGCGCAGACGGCCAAGGGCAGCGGGAACACATCACAGGCGTCGATCTCCACGAAACCCAAATCTGCCACCGCATCAGGGTCCAACGCCCAGCAAAAGTCGGACCTTGCCACATGGAAAACGCAAATTCGCAACGCGATTGAGCGCAAGAAATTTTATCCCAAACGAACACGCGCCCGTGGACGTGTCGTGATACGGGTGTCCGTTTCACAAAATGGGGATCTGTTAAAGGCATCGGTGGACGTGTCGTCAGGATTTGGTGTCATTGATCGCGCCGCACTGGCCGCGGTTCAGCGTGCCCGTTTCCCACAGGCGCCAGAATCATTGCAAGACCCACAATATATTTTCCGAATCCCGATCAAAATGGGCCCAAATTAATTCCGCGGCACTTCCCCCAGCATTTATAACAGTTTTGTGACTGATTGCACGGGCTGCATAGCAGACAGTCCGCGCACAAAAACCTTGCACGTTTTACGCGAAGTGCGGCCCCCGAAAATTCCACATCCACGACTTTTGCACAAATTTTGGGATTTTTATTAATTAAAACCATGCGCTTGCCGCATAGCAGCATTGCCAAACTGATTATTGTGCAATTGCAGCATAAGGTCCATATTAGGTTCAACAGCGCAGGAAACGACGATGAATGATAGCGCTAAACCGAAATGCTAAAGGATAGATGAAATGGCATACGCAGTATCAACACAAGCAACAACCGCAACTCTGGTTGCACGTCTGGCAAATGTTCTGGCCCAAGTGGCTGACCGCATGGAACGCCGCCGGGTTTACAAACAAACTGTTGCAGAACTAAGCGCGCTAAGCACACGCGAATTGTCGGATCTGGGCATCGGCCGGTCAGAAATCCGCTCCATCGCTTTGGACGCGGCTGGCCTGAAATAAGAATTGCGTGACGGGCTCCTCCTCCCTTGCCCGTCCACATAGGTGATCAGACTTCCTCCTCCCTTAGAATGATCACCGAAAACTTGGGCCCTAGGCCCGCATCATAAACAGGCATCTCCTCCTCCCGCCTGTTTTAATCAAAACGGCGACGCTCCTCCTCCCTGCGTCGCCGTTTTTGTTTTTGGGCATATATATTCTTGACGTTGCTCAGTGCAGCGTGGCGCGCCGGGCGTTGCGGCCTCCGCGACGCCCAACAGGCCTGCGATCAGCGCATGCCGCCTGTTTCAAAAAATCATAAAAATAGATGCCGGCCTGTGATGTCGCGGCGCGGTCGGTCAGATCATCCAAGGCCTGTTGCGCCGCACGGCGCGGGCAGGTTGTGACAGGCAGGGCAAAGACCCATTCCAAAAACCCCGCCTGCGCCGCGCCATAGGATTGATCTTTGATGTTTGGAAACGCATTTAATGATGTTAGAATTGCGATGGCAGTCATATTTGATCCCCCATCTGTAAGTGTGATGCCTGGTAAATCATTTCTAATCCTTCTGCCACACCCCGTGGCAAGGGACGGCAAAGGGTCACGGTAGAGTTGGGATACGATCAGAAACCCAATCTGTCCGATCCCACCCACCGTAGGTTGACACAATACCAAGGCTGGTTTCCGGACTCGGGGCGGATGGCAAATGCCGCGATGCACAACCTTCCCAATCTTTGATCAGTGGTTTGCGCATCTTCCACCCTCACCGTTGCGGGGGCAGTGCCGGGGTTTCACCGGCTTCCCAATTCTCTTGCAGGGCAAGCACCTTGATACGGTTAGACTACAAAATATTGTGGCTCAAGCAATCATAAAAACGACAATTGGTGCGTCATTTGTCAAATTAAAATGGAATATCGTCGGCACCTGTGACGAATTTGGCCACCACTTTTTTGACGCCAGCCTTGTCGAATGCGATTTCCAGTTTATCCCCTTCGGTGGCGATCACAGCCCCGTATCCGAATTTCTGGTGAAACACGCGGTCGCCCAACCCGAACACAGGCACAGCCGTGGCATCAATGGTCATGGCGCGCGTTTCGCGGGCCTGTGAAATGGGTCGGTTGGCCGATTGCGACTGCATCCGCCGCCATCCGGGTGAATTATAAACATTCGCGCTGGCCGCCTGATCGTGCAGGGACGATTGCATGCCCGCCGCGCCAAACCCGCCGCCGTACAACCCCGGTGGGGTTAAGACATCGACATGTGCCTCGGGCAATTCATCGATAAAGCGTGACGGCAACGATGATTGCCATTGCCCGAACACGCGACGATTGCCCGCGAATGATATGGTGCAGATCTGTTCTGCCCGCGTAATGCCCACATAGGCCAAACGGCGTTCTTCCTCTAACCCTTTGACGCCGCTTTCATCCATGGACCGTTGGGATGGGAATAACCCGTCTTCCCATCCGGGCAGAAAAACAACAGGAAATTCCAACCCTTTGGCGGCATGTAGGGTCATGATCGACACCTTTTCCCCGCCGTCATCGGTTTCATTATCCATGACCAAGCTCACATGTTCCAAAAAACCCTGCAGGTTTTCGAAATTTTCCAACGCCTTGACCAATTCTTTCAGGTTTTCCAAACGGCCCGGCGCCTCGGGCGTTTTGTCGTTTTGCCACATGGTGGTATAGCCGCTTTCATCCAAGATGATTTCAGCCAATTCCATGTGGGTCACATCCGCATCCCCCGCCATGCGCCCCCAACGGTCAATGCCATCGATCAAGGTTTTCAATTCCCCCGCGCCCTTACCGGTGATCCCCTTGTCCGCCAACAAAATCCGCGCACCATCAATCAACGACACGCCGTTTGTACGGGCACAGGCCTGGATTTTCTGCTGCGCCTTATCGCCCAAGCCGCGTTTGGGCGTGTTTACAATCCGTTCAAAGGCCAGATCATCATCCGGGCTGACCACCACGCGGAAATAGGCCATGGCGTCGCGAATTTCCATGCGTTCATAGAATCGCGGCCCCCCGATCACACGATAAGGCAGGCCAATGGTCAAAAACCGATCCTCGAAGGCGCGCATCTGATGGCTAGCCCGCACTAAAATCGCCATTTGATCCAGCCCAAAGGACGCCATCCCACGGGTGCCGCGCTGCATGGATTCGATTTCCTCGCCGATCCAACGCGCCTCTTCTTCGCCGTCCCAATGGCCGATCAACCGCACCTTTTCGCCGCTGTCCAGATCGGTCCACAATTCTTTGCCTAAACGGTTGGAATTGCCGGCAATCACTCCGGCCGCCGCTGCCAGAATATGCGGGGTTGATCGGTAATTTTGTTCCAACCGCACAACAACCGCACCCGGAAAATCGGTTTCAAAGCGTAAAATATTGCCCACCTCGGCCCCGCGCCAGCCATAGATTGATTGATCATCATCGCCCACGCAGCAGATATTTTTATGCGCCCCCGCCAGTAACCGCAGCCACAAATATTGGGCCACGTTGGTATCTTGATATTCGTCCACCAAAATATATTTGAACCAGCGTTGATATTGGTCCAGCACATCCGCATGGTTTTGGAAAATTGTCACCATATGCAACAACAGATCGCCAAAATCGACCGCATTCAATTCGCGCAGGCGGGTTTGATATTGGTCGTATATTTCGGTACCGCGGTTGTTAAACGCTGCGGCCTCGGCACTGGGAACCTTGGACGGGATCCATGCACGGTTTTTCCAATGATCAATAATGCCCGCCAATTGACGCGCGGGCCAGCGTTTTTCATCGATATTATTGGCCTGCAACAGCTGTTTGATCAACCGGATCTGGTCGTCCGTATCCAGAATGGTGAAATTGCTTTTCAGCCCGACTAATTCCGCATGGCGGCGTAATAATTTGACACAGATCGAATGGAATGTGCCCATCCATGGCATGCCCTCAACCGTTTGGCCCAACATTTTGGCAACACGGTTTTTCATTTCCCGCGCCGCTTTGTTGGTAAATGTCACGGACAGTATTTCATTGGGCCGCGCCCGTCCTTGGGCCAATAAATGCACAATGCGCGATGTCAGCGCCTTGGTTTTGCCGGTGCCCGCGCCCGCCAACATCAAAACAGGCCCATCCAGCGCCTCAACCGCTTGGCGTTGGGCGGGGTTCAAATCATCCAAATACGGCGCAGGCCGCGCAGCCATCGCACGCGCAGACAGGCTGGCCCCTTGGAACGCATCATTTTCATCGTACTGTGTCATACGGCAACATTACCCAAACTGTGCCCCATTGAAAAGACATGTTCCGCAAATGTTCCCAGTGTTTTTTCACATGCGTCTGGGTGTCGAAAAACAACCCTGCGATTCTGGCGGGCTTTAGGTCGCAGACCTTGACCTATCTGGGCCACCCCCAAAGTTAACAGCGCACAAAAACTGCGGATAATGCGCGACTTGCGCAATAAAAATAGGAAAACACATCTGCAGGCTGTGTTTTTTGTGATCACAAAAATTGATAACATTTCCAACATCCATTTGTTACAGAAATATTACAAATACACGTTGACAGACCCCGCTCTGCATTGCAGCATCCGCACAAAAATCGGACCTTAATCAAAAATGGTCAGCAAATATGACCATTATACGACAGGAAAACGCCATGCCAGAATTCCAGAAAATATTGGTCGCCAACCGCGGTGAAATCGCCATTCGTATCATGCGGGCCGCAAATGAAATGGGCAAAAAAACCGTTGCCGTGTTCGCAGAAGAGGACAAGCTGAGCCTGCATCGGTTCAAAGCGGACGAAGCCTATCGGATCGGGGCCGGATTGGGGCCAGTAGCTGCCTATCTGTCGATTGACGAAATCATCCGCGTGGCGCGCGAATGCGGGGCCGATGCAATTCACCCAGGCTACGGCCTGTTGTCGGAAAACCCCGATTTTGTGGATGCCTGCGCGGCCAATGGCATCACCTTTATCGGGCCCAAGGCGGATACCATGCGCGCCCTAGGCGACAAGGCGTCGGCGCGCAAGGTGGCCATCGCCGCGGGCGTTCCCGTCATCCCCGCCACAGAAGTTTTGGGCGATGATATGGATGCCATCCGCGCCGAGGCCAGCGAAATCGGGTTTCCCTTGATGCTGAAAGCGTCATGGGGTGGCGGCGGGCGTGGCATGCGCCCGATTTACAACGCCGAAGAGCTAGAAGACAAAGTCTTAGAGGGCCGCCGCGAAGCCGAGGCCGCATTCGGCAATGGCGAAGGGTATCTGGAAAAGATGATCATCCGCGCCCGCCACGTCGAGGTGCAAATTCTGGGCGACAAACACGGCGAAATTTACCACCTGTGGGAACGCGATTGTTCCGTGCAGCGCCGCAACCAAAAGGTGGTCGAACGCGCCCCTGCCCCCTATCTGACCCAAGACCAGCGCGAAACCCTGTGTGATCTGGGCCGCCGCATCTGTGCGCATGTGAATTACGAATGCGCCGGTACGGTCGAATTCCTGATGGATATGGACAGCGGCGAATTTTATTTCATCGAAGTTAACCCCCGCGTCCAGGTGGAACACACTGTGACCGAAGAGGTCACCGGCATCGATATCGTTCAGGCCCAAATACTGATTGCCGAGGGCAAAACCATCGCCGAGGCCACAGGCAAGGCATCGCAGGCTGATATCGTGCTTAACGGTCACGCCCTGCAAACCCGCGTCACGACCGAGGATCCGCAAAACAACTTTATCCCCGATTACGGCCGCATCACCGCCTATCGGTCGGCCACGGGGATGGGCATTCGTCTGGATGGCGGCACTGCCTATTCCGGTGGTGTCATTACGCGGTATTACGACAGTTTGTTGGTCAAGGTCACCGCATGGGCCCAAACGCCCGAAAAGGCGATTTCGCGAATGGACCGGGCCCTGCGCGAATTCCGGATCCGTGGGGTGGCAACCAATATCGCATTTGTCGAAAACCTGTTGAAACACCCGACGTTCTTGTCCAACGAATATACCACCAAATTCATCGACGAAACGCCTGACCTGTTCCAATTCAAAAAACGCCGTGACCGCGGGACCAAGGTGTTGACCTATATCGCGGATATCACCGTAAATGGTCATCCCGAAACCACCGACCGTCCTGCCCCTGCGGCCGATCTGCGCGATCCCAAACCACCCCAGCACGGTGATCAACTGGCCTATGGCACGCGCAACCTGCTGGAACAGAAAGGCCCGCAAGCCGTTGCCGATTGGATGCTGAAACAACGCCAATTGTTGATCACAGATACCACCATGCGCGATGGTCACCAATCGCTGTTGGCCACCCGCATGCGGTCGATTGATATGATCAAGGTGGCCCCCGCCTATGCCGCCAACCTGCCACAACTGTTTTCGGTGGAATGCTGGGGGGGGGCGACCTTTGACGTGGCCTATCGGTTTTTGCAGGAATGTCCGTGGCAACGTCTGCGCGATCTGCGGGCCGCGATGCCAAACCTGATGACGCAAATGCTGCTGCGGGCATCGAATGGTGTGGGCTATACCAACTATCCCGACAATGTGGTGCAATCTTTCGTGGCCGAGGCCGCCAAAGGCATCGATGTGTTCCGCGTATTCGACAGCCTGAACTGGGTCGAAAACATGCGTGTCGCCATGGATGCCGTGATCGAGGCGAACAAGGTCTGCGAAGGCACCATTTGTTATACCGGCGATATTTTGAACCCCGATCGGGCTAAATATGACCTGAATTACTATGTCAAAATGGGCCGCGATCTGCGCGAGGCTGGCGCACATGTTTTGGGCCTGAAAGACATGGCAGGCCTGCTAAAACCCGCCGCCGCCCGTGTGCTGGTCAAAGCGTTAAAGGAAGAGGTTGGCCTGCCCATCCATTTCCATACGCATGACACATCCGGCATCGCGGCCTCAACCATTCTGGCCGCGGCGGATGCAGGCGTGGATGCGGTGGATGTGGCGATGGATGCCTTTTCCGGATCGACATCGCAGCCCTGTTTGGGTTCCGTGGTCGAGGCTCTGCGCCACACCGACCGCGACACAGGGCTAGATATCGGAAAAGTGCGTGAAATCAGTGACTACTGGGAACAAGTTCGCGCACAATACACCGCATTCGAAAGCGGAACAACCGCCCCCGCATCCGAAGTGTACCTGCACGAAATGCCCGGTGGCCAGTTCACAAACCTGAAAGCACAGGCACGCTCCATGGGGTTAGAAGAGCGCTGGCACGAGGTTGCACAAACCTATGCGGATGTGAACCAGATGTTTGGCGATATCGTCAAGGTGACCCCATCGTCCAAGGTGGTGGGTGACATGGCGCTGATGATGGTGGCCCAAGGGTTAAAACGTGCAGACGTGGAAAACCCAGACACAGATGTCGCATTCCCGGACAGTGTGGTTGACATGATGCGCGGCAATCTGGGCCAACCCCATGGCGGTTTCCCCAAGGCCATCGTGTCAAAGATACTGAAAGGCGAAGCCCCCAACACCGACCGCCCCGGCGCGCACCTGCCGCCGGTGGATTTGGAAAAAACCCGTGCCGATTTATCGCAACAGCTGGATGGCATCACCATCGACGATGAGGATTTGAACGGCTATCTGATGTATCCCAAAGTGTTTTTGGACTATATGGGTCGTCACCGCGCCTATGGGCCCGTACGGACCCTGCCCACGAAAACATTTTTCTATGGGATGGAACCGGGCGACGAAATCAGTGTGGAAATCGATCCGGGCAAAACGATGGAAATCCGTCTGCAAGCGGTTGGCGAAACAACCGAAGACGGCGATGTCAAAGTTTTCTTTGAACTTAACGGTCAACCCCGCGTGATCCGTGTACCAAACCGTCTGGTCAAATCGCAAACCGCTGCCAAACCCAAGGCAGAACAGGGCAACATCAACCATATCGGTGCCCCGATGCCTGGGGTTATTGCATCGACCGCGGTCAGCGTGGGCCAACAGGTCCATGCGGGTGATTTATTGCTGACGATTGAGGCGATGAAAATGGAAACCGGCCTGCACGCCGAACGCGATGCCGTGGTCAAGGCCGTCTATGTCGTCGCGGGCGCGCAAATCGATGCCAAGGATTTGCTGATCGAACTGGAATAAATCCAAACCAAACTCAATGGGCCGCATCCCCCCGATGGGGCCCATTCCCCAATCAGAAAGCCATTGGAAATGCCGCACGCCGATTTGAAATACAGTAACGATCTGAACATAGACCCAAGCAGTATATTGCGTGACATCGAACAGGTCATTCAATCGGTCGACCCGTCATCAGGTCTGTGCAAAGGCCGCGCCTATCCTGCAGCGGTGTTTCACCACACGCATATCTTGGTAAATATCAGCCTGCTGCCCAAACCGCATCGGGACGCCGCATTTACCCAAAATCTGCTGGAACAGCTTGAACGGCAGATCAAATCGCATCTGACGCAGGCCTGCCAATTTTCATTGGGAATTACCTATACAGACCTAGGCTACACCACGGGGGCATTTACCCCGAATGGGTGAATGTGAAAAAATTTCAAAAAACACTATTTTTGCTCTTGCAGGCGGCGGCAGTTCTGACTAAACACCGCGTACCCAAAGGACGCGGGTGTAGCTCAGGGGTAGAGCGTTACCTTGCCAAGGTAAATGTCGTGAGTTCGAATCTCATCACCCGCTCCAATAATTTTCCAACATACAGAATGATGATGTGGTGGCGCAGCCGAAACTGCGCCCTGTCGCGTTAGTTTTGCACGACTGTTCCCAGATTGGTCAGCAATTGCGACACATGGCTGGCAATGGCGGTATCCTGTGCGCCGGTGCCTGTCAGATCGCAAATTGTGATGGCATCGGCCGATCTGCGCCCGCTGTGTGCGCCTGCCACGATGGTGCCCAATTCAACGGCCTGTGCCGCACCCAAGGTCCCTGCGCGTTCTGCCCCCTCTAATTCGCCAGACACCTGGCATTGGCGGATACTGTCACAGACATATAAATCCGCCGCGGCCAGTGCGGCGGGATGGATTTCGGTTTTACCCGTTTGATCCGACCCCATCGCCGTAATATGCAATCCGGGATGCAACCAATCGGCCTGAATGATGGGGGATTTTGCGGGCGTGGTTGTGACCACCAATTGCGACCCTGCAACCACATCCTGTGCGCTGGCGCAGGCCCGCGCGGTGATGCCCAGGCTCTGCGCCAGATCATCGGCACAAGATTGCGCCTTGGCCATATCGCGGCCCCAGACCAAGACCTGTTCAAAGGGACGGACCAGATGTGCTGCCTGTATTTGCAAACGTGCCTGAACACCTGCGCCAATCACACCGGCGGTTGTGACCTGCTGCGGTGCCAGATGGCGCGCGGCCACGGCCCCCGCCGCAGCGGTGCGAATATCGGTCAAATATCCGTTGTCCAAAAACACGGATCGCACCATACCCGTTTTGGCGCACAGCAGGATCATCAACCCATTCAAGCTGGGCAACCCCAACGCGGGGTTATTGAAAAACCCGGGGCTGACCTTGATTGCGAACCCGTCAAATCCGGGGATATAGGCGGTTTTTACATCAACCTCGCCATGTGCATCGGCCAATTCCATGCTTAGGATATCAGGCATCACCACCGACCCCGACGCCAAGGCGGCAAAGGCGCGTTCGATGACATCCACCACATCCAGATCAAGTCTGATCGCAGATTTCAGTTCCGCCTGAGTATAGATGCGGATTTCATTGATCATAGCGTTTCCCCTTTAATAAATAATCGCCCAAGCGCACATCCTGACCCGATATGACGCGCTGAAACAGGTCCATATCCAAATTGCGCCCTGTAATAATCGTGCCAATGGGACCTGATGGGGGCATGTATTTACCGGATAAAATCGCAGCCATGCCCACAACGCAGGCGCCTTCGGCGATGATCCTATCTTGGAAATAGAGCACCTGTAATGCGTCGCGGATTTCCTCTTCTGTGACCAAAATGGTGTCGTCCAGCAAATCACGACACATGGGAAAGGACAGTTGATTTTGCAGACCAATCCCACCGCCCAAACTGTCGGCAAGGCTGGCGACCTCTTCAACCTCGACCGGATGGCCTGCGCGAATGGAGTGATACATGGCGGCACCGCGGTCCATGGAAATACCAACCACCCGGATGTCCGGATTGATCGTTTTCGCGGCCAAGGCAACCCCAGCCGCCAGGCCACCCCCAGATAGGGGCACCAAAATGGACCCCATATCTGGCAGACGTTCCAACATTTCCAAACCAATGGTGCCCTGCCCTGCAATCACATGCGGGTCATCAAAGGGCGAAATTTCCACAAACCCCTGATCCGCGGCCAAATCCTGACTGGCGCGCAGGGCATCATCCTGAGAGGTGCCGCAGATGCGCACCTCGGCGCCCAGTGCGCGGATGCCGTCAATTTTGGCCTGCGGGACCAGATTGGACATGCAAATCACCGCACGCAGGCCCCGTTGCCGCGCCGCATAGGCCACGCCGCGCCCGTGATTGCCCGTCGAACAACAGGTCACACCCGCCACATCATCGGGCAAAGCGGCCACCGCATTATAGGCCCCGCGCAGTTTGAACGCGCCGATGGGCTGCATATTTTCCAGTTTCAAATAAAAATCGGCACCACACTGCGCCGACATAAAGGGCGATGGCACCATAGGGGTTGCATCCGCAACGCCCGCAATCCGTTTGCGTGCTGCATAAATATCAGACAGTGTTAATGGCAAATTTTCCCCCCACGCTTTGACGTTTTCCCCAGCCTAATGCAGCAGCCCCCCGAGGGACACCCGAATTTTGACATATTAGGCCCCAATCGCGACCCGTTTGGCACAATCAATGCCGTTCAATCAGCGCGGACATCGTGCCAATCATATCGGAGACGGCCTGTTTGAGCTGCAAGATAAACAGTTTTGTCGCCTGCGATTGGGTTGTGTACCCGGGGGTTAGAATTGACACACTGTTCGAAATTTTAGGTATAAAGCGTCGAAAGGTTAACACCGTTTGATCTGGCGATTGCAACAGATAACTGTAGGCCGTCACCATATCACAGACCATGGCACATTGACCGGCGGCCACAAATTGCAGTCCTGGCAAAAACGTCCGCAATTCAATGCGTTTGTTAAATTCACACCCTGCCGCGCGAAAGGCGGCTTCGGTCTGGACAGCGGTTCTGTGCTGATCAAACAAAACCGCCATGGGACGGCCTTGCAGGTCCTGCGGGGTGATATGATCCAAGCGGGCCAAGGGATCGTCGGATCGCAGCACGCAAACACAGTCTAAGTCAAAGTCGATTTGCCGGATCGACGCACGCGGGTTGGGGGTTTCGGAAAATCCCACATCATACTGTTGTGACGCAATTAAATCTTCGATCATATCGGATGATCGCATAATCAATGACACCCGAAAATCTGATCTGTCTTGCAGAAATTTTGTCATGATTTGCGGCAAAAATATGCTGGATGCTGCGGGGTGGCAGGCCACCTTTAACGTGCCCGATTGCACGCGGCTGATCCGCTCTAGGGTGCGTTCGGCGCGTTCGATGCGGGTTAGGATTTCTTCGCACTCTTCCAGAAAAAAATAGGCCTCGGGCGTTGGGTTCAGTTTTCCTTGTGTGCGGGTGAACAATTGAAACCCCAACTGATCCTCAAGGGTTTGGATCATGGTCGAAACCGCAGGTTGGGTACGCCCAACAGCGCGGGCCGCTTGTGATATCGACCCCGATCGCATGACTTCGCGAAATGTGGACAGCTGGCGAAACGAAAGATGCATAGGGCATAAACCAAATTTATGATGTTAGAGATATTATTAAATTGATTTTATGTCGATTGTCCAGTCTGATGCAAACCAGCGCGCAACTGACACGAGAATCCGACCGCATGGACACACTGGCGAAATACATCCTGACCGCATTGATCTGCATCGTGGCCTTGGGCCAATTTGTTCAGGTCATCACGCGTTACGTCCTGCAGGTGCCCGTTATGGGGCTTGAGGAAACGATGCTCTACCCCACATTGTGGCTGTATATCCTGGGGTCAGTGAACGCATCGCGCGAAAACACACATATCCGCGCGAATGTTCTGGAAATATTTATCAAATCAGATCGCGGCCATGCGATTTTGGCCATCATTGGTGAAATTATCAGCCTGATTGTCGGACTGTGGTTGCTGTCATGGGCGTGGGATTACACCCGCTATGCCTGGCGCGTCTGGCGTGAAAGCCCGACCCTGTATATCCCCACATTCTATTCCGATGTCGCCCTGGTTTTGGGGATTGCGTGCATGATGATTTATACGACTATGCATTTGGTCAACCACGTTAAATCCCTGCGCGGCGGAGGCCAGTCATGATTGAAATCGCTCTGTTCGCTATTGCCATTTTGGTCATCACTTTGACGCTGGGGGTCCCGCTGCCCTATTGCTTTGGTGCGGCGCTGATGGTGATGTATTTTGTCGGTGACGTCACGATGAAGGGCATGATGCTGTGGGGGTTTCAGCAGATGGGCAACCCCGTTTTGCTGGCCATTCCGCTGTTTGTTCTGGCCGGCACCGTCATGTCCGAAAGCGGGATCGCCGCATCGCTGTTGCGGTTTGTCAATGCCTTTATCGGCCATGTGCGCGGGGGGTTAGGCGTGGTCGCGGCCGTGTCCTGCGCCGTGATTGGCGCGATTTCGGGTTCGGGTTTGACGGGGATCGCCGCTATTGGCCCATTATTAATCCCCGAAATGGAAAAACGCGGCTATCCGCGCGAATATGCAACCGCATTGATTGCCAATTCGTCCATTCTGGGTCTGTTGATCCCGCCATCGGTCACGATGATCGTTTATGGTTGGGTCACAGATACATCCATTCTGGCCTGTTTTTTGGCAACCCTTGGACCGGGTCTGCTGATCATGGTGGCGTTTTCTGTCATCAACCTGGTCATGTCGCGCAAATTCAACCTGATTTTAGACGACAAACCCAACCTGTCCGAGCTTAGCAGCCAAGTGGCCAAGCGCGGCATACATGCCTTTCCCGCATTGTTGATGCCTGTGATCATTCTGGGCGGCATTTATGGCGGTATCATGACCCCGACCGAGGCTGCGGCTGCCGCCGTGATCTATGCCATCCCCGTCGGATTTCTGATCTACAAAGGGCTGCGTTGGCAAAATTTCCTATCCGCCAGCAAAGAGGCCGCAACGGCCGTGGGTGCGATCATGATGATGATCCTGTTTTCCATGATCCTCAGCCAGATGTTCGTGTACGAAAGCATCCCCCAGCAGTTGGTACAGGGCATTTTTGCGATCACCGAGAACAAAGTGTTGTTGCTGATCTTGATCAATATCCTGCTGTTTTTGGTGGGCATGGTGGTCAATGATGTGACAGCGATCATCCTGATTGCGCCGCTGTTGTTGCCCTTGATGCAGGCAATTGGCGTCAGCCCTGTACAGTTCGCGGCCATCATGGGCGTGAACACGGCCATGGGCGGTGTGACCCCGCCCTATGCGTCGATCCTGTATCTGGGGGCGCGCATCGGTCAGGTCAAGGTGACCAAAGTCATCCCGCCCGCCATGAAATTGATTTTATTCGGATATGTCCCTGTGGTGTTTCTAACATCGCTTTGGCCCGACCTATCGCTGTTTTTGCCCCGTCTGTTTGGATACGACGTGGCCCCCTAAACCCGCATGAATTTGTCACACAACAAGGAGGAAACAAAATGAAACATGCTCTACTAACGACTGCAACCGCGGCGCTCATGGCACTGGGCAGCTATGCCAGCGCGCTTGACCTGAAAATGAGTCACGTGCGCCCCCAAGGTGCGACCATCGACACCGAACTGCGCGCCTTTTCCGCGGCCGTTGCGGATGCAACAGGCGGCAATGTCAACATCAACATTTTCCCGGCATCGGCCTTGGGCGATTACACAACCGTGCAAGAACGCATCAGCGTGGGCGCAATTGATATGGCAACACAACCCGCGGCAACAGCCGCAGATCGCCGCATGCAGATCAGTTCATTCCCCTATATGGCGGGCAACTGGGATCAGGCGCGCGCGGTCTACGGCCCCGGTGGCGTTGTGCGCGACGTGATGGTTGATCTGTACGCCAAACAGGATATCACGATGCTGGCCGCCTATCCCGTTTATTTCGGCGGTATCGCGTTGAACGTGGAAAACGCAAACCCGGGGTCCGTTGAACCAAACGGCATCAAGGTGCGCGTCCCCGGGATCAAGAGTTTTCAGCTAACCGGCCAAGCCTTGGGCTATATCCCGTCCCCCATCCCGTTTTCCGAGGCCTTTACAGCCGTACAAACCGGCGTTGTTGACGGCGTGATCGGATCGGGGGCCGAGGGGTATTATGCATCCTTCCGCGATGTCACCAAAACATACATCCCCGCCAACACCCATTTCGAGGTGTGGTACATGATCATTTCCAACGGCAGCCTTGCCGAGCTGTCCGCCGAAGATCAAGCCGCACTGAAAGCAAACGCAGCCGCCTTTGAAGCCACCCGTTGGGACGTGGCCGAGGCCGATCAGGGCCGCAATGAACAGCGTTTGGTTGACGAACTGGGCGCAACAGTTGCACAGCTGACCGATGCAGATTTGGCCGCAATGGCCGCCAAGGCCCGCGCCGAAGTGTGGCCCGCGGTCCTAGAGGATGTTGGCGCAGAATGGGGTCAAGCGATCCTGGATCAGGTTGCAGCGGCAGCAAATTGATCTAAGTCGATAAAAAATGCAGGGGGGCAGACCCGCGCCCCTGCACCTTAGCCGAGGTCACACATGGAAACGGATTATGCAATAATCGGCGGCGGCGTTGTTGGGCTGTCCGTCGCTTGGGGACTGTTACGCGCGGGCAAAACAGTCACCGTCATCGATGGCGATGATGGGTCATTCCGCGCCAGTCGCGGCAATTTCGGTTTGGTGTGGGTCCAATCCAAGGGCATGAACCAGCCCCGCTATGCGAAATGGTCCCAACAATCAGCCGGTCTATGGGCCGAATTTGCCCAAGAATTGGCGCATAACACAGGTCAGGCGGTCCCCTTGGAACAACGCGGCGGATATGACCTGCATTTTTCCGAAGAAAGCCTGCAAAAAACGGTCGATGATTACGAAGTACTGAAAGCAAAACTTGATGGTGATTACCCATACGAAGTGCTGGGCCATAACGCCCTGCGCAAAGAGGAACCGCACATCGGCCCCAAGGTGGTCGGTGCGATTTTGCATCACCAAGACGGGCATGCAAACCCATTGAAATTATTGATGGCCTTGGCCGCCGATCTGCACCGTATGGGCGGACGATTGGTCAATGGCAAAACCGTATCAGACATCCAAAAACCCGATGGCTTTGACATCACCTGCAGCGATGGCACGCGCATTTCTGCAGCCAAGGTCATTCTGGCCGCTGGTCTGGGTGCCGCCACATTGGGCCCGAAACTGGGGTTTCAGGCCCCCATTCGCCCCCAGCGCGGACAGGTCTTGATCACCGAAAAACTGCCCAAGCTGATCAACCGCCCATCCCTGATTGCGCGCCAAGTGGACGAAGGCGGCATACAAATCGGCGCCACCAACGAAGAGGTGGGCCACAATGACCGCGTCACACAAAGCGGTCTATCGGGTCTAGCCGCCGATGCCATCGCCGCCTATCCCGCATTGGCCAAGGCGCAATTGGTGCGATCCTGGGGTGCCCTGCGCGTTTTGTCGCCCGATGGCCTGCCCATTTACCAAGAAAGCCGCGACATGCCCGGCGCGTTTTTGGTCACCTGTCACAGTGGCATCACATTGGCCGCGGCGCATGCCCGCCTGTTGCCGCAGTGGCTGGAAAAATCCGACCACGCCCCCAACCTTGAGGTATTCAGTGAAGACCGATTCAACCTTTCGTAACCTTGCGCCGCGCGACTGCGTGCCCGTGCAGTTTGACGGCGTCACCTATGATTTGCCTTTGGGCGAAAATTTGGCGGCAGCCTTGCTGGCGGCAGGGGTCACATCATTTCGCGATACCCCTGTATCAAACAGCCCAAGGGGGCCATTTTGCATGATGGGGGCCTGCTTTGACTGTCAGGTGTCCATTGACGGGGTAATCACGCAGGCCTGCATGACCCAAGTTGGGGAAAACATGGTCATCGGCCGTCCAAATTATGAGGCATGGGATGACCTATGATGTGATTGTCATCGGGGCGGGCCCCGCAGGACTGGCTGCGGCAACACAGGCCGCGCAGTTGGGGCCACGGGTTGCCCTGCTGGACGAACAACCCAACGCGGGGGGGCAAATTTACCGCGACGTCGACCGCGCATCCCAAACCCGGGGTGACATTTTAGGCCGGGATTTTACCCATGGCCTGACCCTGACCCAGGCCTTGGCCAACAGTGGCGCAACCCATCTGCGCGGCGCAGTGGTTTGGTCCATCGAAAACGAATATGACGTCCTATATACCCAAAATGGCCGCGCCCAGCGGATCAGCGCCCCGCACATAATCCTAGCCACCGGTGCCATCGAACGCCCCATGCCGATCACAGGCTGGACATTGCCGGGGGTGATGACCGCGGGCGCAGGGCAAATCCTGTTGAAACAATCTGGCATTGTGGCGCAAGATGCGGTTTTGGTTGGATCGGGGCCCTTGCTGTATCTGCTGGCCACGCAAATGATCCGTGCAGGAACACCCCCGCAGGCCATGATCGAAACCCAAACCACCCGCGATTTCATCCAAGCCCCCTCCCATTATATGGGCGCCCTGCGCGGCTGGCGCTATCTGGCCAAGGGGCTGGGCATGCTGCGGGCCATCAAACGGGCGGGCGTGCAACGCTATAGCAGCGCACAAGACATCGAAATTACCGGTGACACCCGTGCAACGGGGGTTCGGTTTCGTGCAAATGGGCGGTCCAAGACAATTCAGTGTAAAACGGTCTATCTGCATCACGGTGTGGTGCCGAACACGCAGATTGCGCGATCCTTGGACATCCCCCATGTCTGGGATGAAACCCAGGGCTGTTTTGCGCCCAAATGCGATGACTGGGGTCAAACACAGCGCGATGGTATTTTCATCGCGGGCGACAGCGCGGGGATCGGCGGGGCCAAGGCGGCAGAAATCGCTGGCCGTTTGTGTGCCCTGAAAATCGCCCAATCTATGGGGCGTCTGTCAGACCAAGATGCCATGCGCCATGCCGCGCCATTGTTGCGGCAGCGCGACCGCGAACGGGCCGCGCGCCCGTTTCTGGATCGCGCCTATCCGCCCTATGCCCCGGCCCTGTTGCCGCCAGATGACACGATCATTTGCCGGTGCGAAGAGGTCACGGCCGGCAAAATTCGCGATTACGCGCGCATGGGCTGTCTGGGCCCGAACCAGGCCAAGGCCTTTGGCCGCGCAGGGATGGGTCCCTGTCAGGGCCGGTATTGCGGGTTAACCGTGACGCAAATATTGGCAAATGAAAACAACCAAACCCCGGATGACACCGGATATTACCACATCCGCCCGCCCCTAAAACCCGTGACATTGGGCGAATTGGCCCTGATGGACACAGACCCAGAAATCAACAAAGGACCAAACACATGATTGCACGGATGGAAACCAGCCAAAGGATGAGCAAGATCGTCAAACATAATGGTGTGGTCTATCTCTGTGGTCAGGTGGGCAGTGGCGACAGCGTAACCGAACAAACCCAAGATTGCCTAAAGCGCATCGAAACCCTGCTGGAACGGGCTGGATCCGGTCCGCAGTATATTTTGCAGGCCATTGTGTGGCTGTCCGACATGGCCGATTTCGATGAAATGAACGCGGTCTGGGACGCTTGGGTCCCGGATGGCCACGCCCCCGCGCGCGCCTGCGGCGAGGCCAAACTGGCCCGCGATGTGTTAAAGGTTGAAATCATCATTACCGCCGCCTGCCGGCACTAGGTCCGCAGCCCCGTTTGCGGGCCTTGTGCATCTGGACAATTCAGGGCATGACTGTGGCAGTTTAACGAAATTGTACTCACATGACCCAACCAGATGATAGCCCGCGAGGCTTGGCCTTTGCCGTAACCGCCTATGTGTTATGGGGCGGACTGCCCCTCTATATGAAGGCCCTGTCCCACGTTCCCCCGACCGAAGTGGTGGCCCACCGCGTGTTATGGTCGGTCCCTGTTGCGGGGCTGATCCTGATCATGCTGCGTCGAACCGGTGATCTGATCCAAGCCCTGCGCCAGCCGCGTATTCTGGGCATGGCCGCGCTGACGGCGGGACTGATTTCGGTCAATTGGTTGACCTATGTCTATGCGATCGCCACAGATCAGGCATTGGATGCGGCCCTGGGATATTACATCAACCCATTGTTCAGCATTGTTTTAGGGTTTGTCATACTGGGCGAACGCCTGCGGCCCGCGCAATGGGTGTCGATCAGTTTCGCGTTACTGGCGGTGATTGTTCTGACCTATGAATTGGGTAAACTGCCCTGGATTGCGCTGGTTTTAACCGTGACATGGGGATTTTATGCACTGTTCAAAAAATCACTGCCCATCGGCCCAAACCAGGGATTTTTACTAGAAGTTATGATCCTGAGCCCCATTGCCATGGGCTATGTCGCCTATCTGTCATGGACAGGTCAAAACAGCTTTGCCACGCTATCTTGGGGCACATCTTGGTTGCTGGTGGGATCGGGCGCGATTACCGCGATCCCGTTGATTATCTATGCCAATGGTGCGAAATTGTTGTCGCTGACGACGATCGCAATGCTGCAATATATCGCGCCCACGTTTATTTTCCTGACGGCACTGTTCATTTTCAACGAACCCTTTGGTTGGGAAAAACAGGTGGCGTTTCCGTTGATTTGGACGGCCTTGGCGATTTATTCGGGCAATTTGATCTGGCGACGGCGCGCCGCTAGACGGGTTTGAATCCTAGGGTCAATTGATCATCGTCCTGCAAAATCAGCGGCCTTTTCATCACCGCTGGATAGGCCCGAATGATCTGTTCCGGGGACTGGGCACGATCCGCATCGGACAAATCACGCCATGTTTTTGATGACCGATTAACAATAGAATCACCAAATTGTGCAATCGCGCGCGCCAACAACCCATCCTCTAACGGGGTGTCACGCACATCGACCAGCGTTGCATCGGGATAGTGTTTCTTGGCTTTGCGGCAGGTATCGCAGTTTTTCAGCCCAAATATATGCATATTTACACCTATTTTGTGAATTCCGCGCTTTTTATAGCGATTGCCCTTGCTTTTTCCAATGCGTAAACCACACTATACACGTGACCACCGATATTAAGACCCTCCGACTTCTACCAAAGACGGGCGTTTTTATGCCGTTGTATCATGGGCCCCGCATTTCAGGGGTGACTAGTAGAAGGAGACACGGGACATGCCTACAGGCACCGTGAAATGGTTTAACACAACCAAAGGTTTTGGATTTATTGCACCCGATGACGGCGGCAAAGACGTATTTGTTCACATTTCAGCTGTTGAACGTTCTGGATTGCAAGGCCTGAACGAAAATCAGAAAGTCAGCTACGAACTGCGCGATGGTCGTGATGGTCGTGTAATGGCATCTGACATCGCCGCTGTATAATCACGCGTTTTGCAACCTCTGCGCCTCTTGTCCGGCAAACTGGATCAGGTCGCGCATATAGGGTTTTTCAAGATCCACGTCACGCGTGGCCGCATATAGGCCGCGCGTGATTTTATTTTGGGTCAAGGGTCGCGTGATATAATCGGAATGATATTTCACCTCGCGCACGACCCAATCGGGCAGCACCGTTACCCCGCGGTTGGACGCCACCAACAGCAAAATAACAGCCGTTAATTCCACCTGACGCACATGGGCCGGTTCGACCTTGGCCGGGATCAACAGTTGGTTAAACAAATCCAAACGACTGCGATCCACGGGATAGGTGATCAATGTTTCACCGCGGAAATCTTCGGCCTCGATAAAGGGTTTTTGCGCCAAGGCGTGCTGGGACGATGCCACAAACACGGGCGCATAGTCGAACAAATGGGTAAATGTCACGCCGGCCAGATTTTCAGGATCTGATGACACGACCAGATCGACATCCTCTTTTTGCAGCGCTGGCAGCGCATCAAAGGCCAGACCGGGACGAATATCGACATCAACATCTGGCCATAATTTACGAAATCGTTCCAACACAGGAAACAGCCATTCAAAACAGGCGTGGCATTCAATCGCGATATGCAGCCTGCCCGACCGCCCACTGCGCAGGGCGCTGAATTCATGTTGCAACGCATCAATTTCGGGCAACACACGTTCCGCCAGCCGCAAAAACCGCAAACCGGCCGCCGACAGACGCAGTGGTTTTGACCGCCGCACAAACAATTCGACGCCGGTCTGCTCCTCAAGGCTTTTGATCTGATGGCTCAGCGCGGATTGGGTGATGTTCAAAACATCTGCGGCCCGCGCCACGCCGCCGGTGTCATGGATCGCCTTGACCGTGCGCAGATGGCGCAACTCAATGTGCATTTTCATATGAAACTCATAAACATGTTTAGTTTTATGAATTTGCCTCAAATTAGACACTATGGCAAGGTGCATTCAAATCACAAGGATCACAAAAATGCCCACACCCAAGATTTCATTCGAATTTTTCCCGCCCCAATCCTTTGAGGCATCGTTCAGATTATGGAACACGGTGCAAACCCTGTCACCTTTGAATCCGGAATTCGTGTCCGTTACCTATGGCGCGGGGGGAACCACGCGCGACCTAACACACGAGGCGGTCGCCGTATTGCACCGCGAAACGGGATTAAACGTGGCCGCGCATTTGACCTGCGTCAACGCCACGAAACAAGATACACTGGACATTGCCAAATCCTATCATCAGGCGGGTGTGACCAGCATCGTGGCCCTGCGCGGGGATGCCCCCAAGGGGCAATCGAATTTCACGCCCCATCCCGATGGGTTTGCGGATTCTGTTGAATTGATCCAAGCCTTGGCAGAACTGGATGCGTTTACCATTCGCGTCGGTGCCTATCCTGAAAAACACCCCGAGGCGGCCGACCAAGCCCAAGACATTGCATGGCTGAAACGCAAATTGGACGCCGGCGCATCCGAGGCGATTACGCAGTTTTTCTTTGACGCAGAAGATTTTTTGCGGTTTCGCGATAAATGCGCGGCCGCAGGCATTCGCCAAAAAATTATCCCCGGAATTTTGCCGATCGAAAATTGGGCGGGTGTCCAACGCTTTGCCGCGCGCTGTGGGACCAACATCCCCGCATGGCTGGCCGACGCATTCGACAAGGCCACGCGCGACAACCGCTGCGATTTGTTGGCCACAGCCGTGTGTTCGGAATTGTGCAGCGACCTGATGGACGAAGGGGTTGAGGATTTGCATTTCTACACCCTCAACCGACCAGAATTGACCCGCGATGTTTGCTATGCCTTGGGATGCACACCAAAACTGTCGTTGGATCACGTGGCCTAAGGCATGGGGGCACAGCGCCCCCAAATATTATGGCCACATCCGTTTGAAAATGTTGTTTTTGTGCAAAATCAAATGTGAAAATGCCCCTGCAACATGCAATGCAATCACAGCCAGAAACGCAAATTTCATGACCTCATGTGCTTCAGCGGCGTTGTGATTGACACCAAACCACGCGACCATGCCAGAAATCGGCATCAAAATGCCCAAGGCATAGGTGGCCATATGCACCCATTCAGACAGTTTTTCGGTCTGCGCCGATCCTTGTTGTGGATAGTCGGGCACACCGATGGTTTTGCGAACATAAAACCGATACACCGTCAGCAATAAAATCGCGATCCCGCCCGCAACATGCCCCGCCACCAGCGGATCAAAGGATACGGCAATCCCGTCCATCACCTTGTCAAAGGCATCCTCGATCGCATCATGAAAAATGAATTGCGCTGCAAAGAGGACCGCCAGGGTCCAATGCAGGGTGATTTGTTTTTTCGAATATTTTGTCATGTCTGCCCCCTAATGACGCGTTGTGAATTATGACTATACGCAGCAATACGGCAATTCTGTCGCAAAAAAGGGGCGCAGACACAAAAATTTTTGATGCCGGGAATGATTTGGAAACGCCTACTTTAGCGCGCGGGCCAAAAATGCGCGGGTTGCCGGTTCTTGGGGGTGTTCAAAAATTGCCTTTGGCGGGCCCTCTTCCAATATTTTGCCCCCTTGCAAGAAACACACTTTGTCCGCAGCCTGTCGAGCAAAACCCATTTCATGGGTCGCCAAAACCATTGTCATGCCCCGCGATTTTAGCGTCAGCAGGACATCCAAAACCTCGCCCACCAACTGGGGGTCCAGTGCGGACGTGATTTCATCGAACAACATGACCTCGGGCTGCATGGCCAGTGCGCGCACAATGGCCACACGCTGTTGTTGTCCACCCGATAATTGATCCGGATATTGGTGCATGCGATCCGCCAGCCCAAAGGCATCAAATAGATGTTCCACCTCGGGCTGGATCGCCTGTTTCGATTTGCCCAACACCCGTTTCGGGGCCAACATCGCGTTGTCCAGGGCGGTCATATGGGGAAACAAATTATAGCTTTGAAACACCATACCGATGCGCGCGCGGACGGATTGGGGATCAATGCCGGGGGTGGAAATATCCTGACCGTCCAGCAATATTTCCCCGTCCTCAATCGGTTCCAGCAGATTGATGCAGCGCAGCAATGTTGATTTGCCGCCCCCCGACGCGCCGATCAGACAGACCAGTTCGCCATCGTGAACATCCAGATCAATCCCATTGCACACGGCCGTATCGCCGAAATATTTGGTGACATTCCTCAGGCTAAGTTTTGCTGTCATCGCCGTTCCCGCATTTGTCGGGCCATCAAATAATCCGCATAGCGGGTGGCGGGTATTGTGATGACCAAAAATATAATGGCCGCGCCAACATAGGGCGTAAAATTCGCCAACAGCGATTTGAACACGCCCGCCTGTCTGAAGATTTCAACGGGTCCAATAAAGCTGAGCAGCGACACATCCTTTTGCAGGGCGATCAGCATATTCATCTGGCTAGGCACCACATTGCGAATGGCCTGCGGCAGGATCACATCGCGCATCACTTGGCCTTCGCTTAGCCCCAAGGATAGGGCAGCGGCGCGTTGGCTGTGATGCACACTGTCGATGCCTGATCTGAAAATTTCTGCAACATAGGCCGCATATGTCAAAATCAATGCAACCGATCCCCACAAATAGGGCGAATTCCACGGGCGGGGCAGCCCCAATCCGGGAATGCCAAACCCGATCAAATATACGGTCAACACTACTGGAACGCCCCGAAACACATCCGTGAATGTGGCCCCAAAAACCCGCAACGGAAACATTGCCGGTGATTTTGCATTTCGTGCCAACGCAATCAACAACCCCAGCACCGCAATCGCCGGCGCGGACCATGCAAAAATCATGATGTTGACCACAAAGGCATCCAACAGCTTGGGCAAGGTTTTTTGCAAGACCTCCCAGTTGAAAAAACTCTTTTGCACTTTGTCCCAGCCAGGGGTCATTGGGACAAAAACATACAAACACAGCATTGCCACGACCGTGCTGACCGTGGCAATCAATGTGGATTTGCGGCGCTGATGGCGTTCATACATCTGGCGCCGCGTCATAGGTCTGGTCGACGGGTTTGACATGTTATTGGATCAACGGAACCCCGGTTGTATCCTGCAGCCACTGTGCCTCGATCTGGGCCAAGGTGCCATTTGCGGTGATCGCATCTAATGCGGCGTCAACGCAGTCTTTCAAAGGGTTGCCCTGTTCCATCAGCATGCCGAATTGGTCGGGATTATCCCCAGCATCCGCAGGGAATTGCCCAATCACCTTGGATCCTTCGATCATCACCGCGCTTAGGAACAGCGCGGTTGGCAAATCAAACAGCGCTGCGTCAATCTGATTGGCCGACAGGGCCGCATTTACATCTGCGTTATCCCCATAAAGCAGCGGTGCCGCCGCAGGCTGAATAACCGTTTCCAATTTTGGCACTGCCGTTGTCGATCCGACGGCGCCCCATTGCAACGCCTTCAGCGCCTCAAGCGTGGGGGGCGTATCAACCGCACCTGGCCCAACCAAAACGGCCATAGGGGCCGTGTAGTAAGGCTTGGAAAAATCAACCACCTGTTCGCGTTCGGGCGTGATGGAATATTGCTGCATATTCATGTCGAAATTTTTGGCCCCGGGCTGGATCGCTTCGTCAAATGACGAGCGCACCCAAACAACATCGCCCTGATCAAACCCCATTTCCTGGGCCACCGCATAGGCAACAGCCGCCTCAAAGCCCTGACCGCTTTCTGGTGCGTCATCCATCACCCATGGGTAATAGGCCGGATTACCTGTCGCGATGGTCAATTTGCCATCGGTTAATGTTTTGCCTATGGCACAAGTGTCAGCAGCCGCAGCCGATGCCATCATCGCCATGGCCATGCATGTGGTTGTAAATAGCTTCATGTTCGTAAAACCCTGTTCTTGACTATCCTTGAACGATATGACGCAGATCCCCCATAAGTCCAGACAAATTCCGTTGAATACAGGGGCCAAACAGTCCCGCCGCGCGGGGCCGCCAGATCTGATGATGCACCGTTATTGCGCCGCCCCGCCAATCGCGGTGGTTAATTCGGCCGCAGCCCAAACAACATTACGGGCCAGATCATCGGTTTGGGCCACACTGACCCGACTGACCGGACCCGACACAGATATGCCTGCGACCACCTCGCGGTTGTGATCGAAAACAGGAGCGGCAATGCAACGCATTCCTAGGTTTTTTTCTTCGTTATCAATCGCATAGCCTTGGGACTTAATGTCAGCCAAATCCCCCATTAGGGCCTCTTGGGTCACGATTGTATGGTCCGTATAGGGGGTAAGGGCCATTTGCCGGACCAATCGCGCCTGACGGGTGGGTTCCATATTGGCCAACAACGCCTTGCCAATGCCAGAGGCATGCATTTCAGACATCGTCCCGGGTGGGAAAAACGCGCGGATACTTTCATGTGTTTCCACTTGGCTTAGGAACAAAACCATCCCTTCGCGTTCCACGCCCAGATTTGCGGTCTCGCCCGTTACCTCCATCAAACGGCGCATGACGGGGCGGGCACGATCCACCAAACTGGTGCGGCGCAAAAATCGCGCCCCAATAACAAAGGCCCGCGGCCCGATATGCCAGACCTGTTCTGCGGGATCAAATTCCACCAACCCCTGCCCCTGCAGCGTCACCAAAATCCGATAAACCGTGGCCGGCGACTGCCCCGTTTCCGCCGCCAAAGCGGTCAGCGGCTTGCCCTGATCTTGGCTAAGATAGGCAAAGACGTTCAAAGCACGGTCCAGCGATTTGATGGTATTTTGTTCGGTTTTATCATGCCAGCCCCGCGGGCGCCCCCGCGCGCGGCGCGATGAAATTTGATCTGATTTTTCTGAACACATCCGGACACCCTGCATTAACTGAAATATTATTTCATCATATGAAAAATATAACCCTCTGACAACGTTTATTTTTTATGAAGTTTGCTACAATATGTGGAAATTTTAAAAATGTATCCTTTGGCAATCCGCGCCCCTATCCTTTCCCCATACAAGGAGACGCACCATGAGCTTTCAAAATCCAGTTTTTATTCCCGGACCCACCAATATTCCAGAAAACCTGCGCAAAGCCTGCGACATGCCAACCATTGATCACCGGTCGCCATTGTTTGGGCAAATTTTGCACCCCGCCCGTGCGGCGGTAAAACAAATTTTGAAATCCAAAACGGCCGAGGTGTTTATTTTCCCATCTTCCGGCACAGGCGGCTGGGAAACGGCGTTGACGAATACACTGTCGGCCGGCGACAAGGTATTGGTTGCCCGCAATGGCATGTTTAGCCACCGTTGGATTGATATGTGCCAGCGTCACGGATTGGATGTGCAGATCGTTGACACCCCTTGGGGCCACGGCATTCCCGCCGATCGTTATCATGACATTTTGGCGGCCGATACCGCCCATGAAATCAAGGCGGTTTTGGCCACGCATAACGAAACGGCCACCGGTGTTTTATCGGATATTGCCGCTGTGCGCCGTGCGATGGACGCAGCCGATCATCCGGCGATGCTGTTTGTTGATGGTGTATCCTCTATCGCATCGGTTGATTTTCGGTTTGACGACTGGGGGGTCGATGTCGCGGTCACCGGATCGCAAAAGGGATTCATGCTGCCCGCAGGTCTGGCCATCGTTGGGTTCAGCCCCAAGGCCATCGCCGCGACCAAAACCGCAAAATTACCCCGGACCTTTTTCGACATTCATGACATGGCCAAAAGCTATGACAACAACGCCTATCCCTATACCCCTGCGGTTGGGTTGATGAACGGATTGAACCAATCGTGCAAAATGTTGCTGGACGAAGGGTTGGACAATGTCTTTGCCCGTCACAATCGCATTGCCAGCGGCGTGCGCGCGGCGGTACGCGCCTGGGGGTTAGAGTTGTGCGCGGTGGATCCCGCCGTCTATTCCGACACGGTCAGCGCCATTCGCACGCCCGACGGATTTAACGCGACCGACATTGTTACGCATGCTGCGGAAAAATATGGCGTCGCCTTTGGCGTTGGGCTGGGGGATGTCGCGGGCAAGGTGTTCCGCATCGGCCATTTGGGCAGTTTGACCGATGTTATGGCCCTATCCGGCCTTGCGACCGCTGAAATGTGCATGGCGGATCTGGGGTTAAACATTACCCTTGGGTCAGGCGTGGCCGCAGCGCAGGAATTTTACCGCAACACCCCACAGGCCATTGAACACAAGGATGCCGCATAATGAAAGACGCAATCTTTGATATCCCGACCTATCAGGATATGCTAGACGCCCATGAACGGATCAAACCGATCATTCGCGAAACGCCTGTCCGCACGTCGGATTATTTGAACGACCTGACCGGGGCCACATTATTTTTCAAATGCGAAAATTTTCAGGAACCCGGCGCATTCAAGGTGCGCGGCGCCGCGAATGCTGTGTTCGGGTTGACCGACGATCAGGCAAAAATGGGTGTGGCCACCCATTCATCGGGCAACCACGCATCCTGCCTGTCCTATGCCGCGATGCGCCGTGGGATCCCCTGCAACGTGGTCATGCCCCACACCGCACCCCAAGCGAAAAAGGACACAGTGCGCCGCTATGGCGGGATTATCACCGAATGCGACCCATCCACCACATCGCGTGAGGCAACCTTTGCACAGGTCCAACAAAAAACGGGCGGCGATTTTGTCCACCCCTATAACGACCCGCGCGTGATTGCTGGCCAAGGCACCTGTTCCAAGGAATTCATGGAACAAACAGGTGGTCTGGATATGGTCGTGGCCCCAATCGGTGGCGGCGGCATGGTGTCGGGCACCTGTTTGACCCTGTCCACATTGGCCCCCGAAACCAAAATCATTGCCGCCGAACCCGAACAGGCCGATGATGCCTATCGCAGTTTCCAAGCGGGCTATATCATCGCCGACGATGCCCCCAAAACCATCGCCGATGGCCTGTTGGTCCCATTGAAAGAGCGCACATGGCATTTCGTATCAAACCACGTCAGCGAAATTTACACCGCCAGTGACGCCGAAATTATCGACGCGATGAAGCTAAGTTGGAAACACCTGCGCATGGTGATTGAACCCTCTTCGGCCGTGCCGTTGGCGATCGTTTTGAAAAACCCGCAGGCATTTCAGGGCAAGCGTGTCGGTTTAATCATCACCGGCGGGAATGTGGATTTAGACAAATTACCGTGGCTGTCAGCTGCGTAAACCAAGGATTATAACCATGAAAGATATACAAAGTTTTGACGAATACGAAGTGGGCTTTGACATTCCCGCAAAACCTGGAATGGACGAAAATGACATCCAGACCCCCTGTTTGGTTCTGGACCTAGACGCGCTAGAGCGGAACATCAAAAAAATGGGAGATTATGCGGCGGCCCATGGGATGCGCCACCGTGTGCATGGCAAGATGCACAAATCCGTGGACATTGCAAAATTACAAGAAACCCTAGGCGGGGCCTGCGGTGTTTGTTGCCAAAAGGTCTCCGAAGCTGAGGTGTTCGCCCGTGGCGGCATCCGCGATGTGTTGGTGTCAAATCAGGTGCGCGAACCTGCCAAAATCGACCGCTTGGCCCGTTTGCCGAAATTAGGCGCACGCACAATCGTGTGTGTGGATGATATCGCCAATGTGGCCGAACTGTCAGACGCTGCCCAGCGCCATGGCACCGTGATCGAATGTTTGGTCGAAATCGACTGTGGCGCTGGGCGCTGCGGCGTGACCACCACCCCCGCCGTGGTCGAAATTGCCCAAGCGATTGACGCGGCAGAGGGTTTGAAATTTGCGGGCATTCAGGCCTACCAAGGCGCAATGCAACACATGGACAGCTATGAGGATCGCAAAGCAAAAATCGATATTGCCGTTGCCATGGTCAAAGACGCCGTTGATACATTGAAAACGCTGGGGATCGACTGTGATATCGTTGGCGGCGGCGGCACGGGGTCGTATTATTTCGAATCCACCTCGGGTGTTTACAACGAACTACAATGCGGGTCCTATGCCTTCATGGATGCCGATTACGGCCGCATTCTGGACAAGGATGGCAAACGCATTGACCAAGGGGAATGGGAAAATGCGATGTTCATCCTGACAACCGTCATGAGCCATGCCAAAGCAGACAAGGCAATCGTCGATGCCGGCCTAAAGGCACAGTCCGTCGACAGCGGTTTGCCCGTCATTTTTGGCCGCACTGACGTGGAATACATCAAATGTTCCGACGAACATGGGGTCGTTATGGACACCAAGGGCGTGTTAAAGGTCAACGATAAACTGAAACTGGTTCCCGGCCACTGCGATCCGACCGCCAATGTTCATGATTGGTATGTGGGTGTGCGTAATGGCGTTGTTGAAACCGTTTGGCCCGTATCGGCGCGCGGCCGCGCCTACTGACGTCCCGAAACAAAAACGGCAGCGCCCATGCGGGCCTGCCCATCACAAAACAGGAGGATGCGATGTTTATCGTCCCAGAACGATCAATCGCTGAATTGATGACGCGTGCGGATGCGTTTGATGCGGTGGAACAGGTCTTTGCCGCAATGGCCGCTGGGGATGCCTATAATTTCCCCGTCATCCGCGAAGCGATTGGGCACCAAGATGCGCTTTATGGGTTCAAGGGGGGATTTGACCGCGCCGGTCTGAACCTTGGGTTAAAGGCGGGTGGATATTGGCCCAATAATTTGGCCCAACGCGGTCTGATCAATCACCAGTCAACCGTGTTTTTATTTGACCCCGACACCGGCATGCCCACCGCGATGGTGGGCGGTAATTTGTTAACCGCGCTGCGCACGGCTGCGGCGTCATCGGTGTCGATCAAACATTTGGCATGCCCCGATGCCAAGGTCTTGGGCATGATCGGCGCGGGCCATCAGGCCACATTTCAACTGCGCGCAGCACTGGAACAGCGCAATTTTGAACGGGTGTTGGGCTGGAATTACCATCCCGAAATGTTGCCCAATATCGCCAAAGTCGCCCAAGAGGCCGGCGTCGAGTTTCAAGAGGCCAGCCTTGAGGATATGCGTCAAGCAGATGTCATCATTTCAATCACCTCCGCCTTTGCGCCGTCCCTAATGCGCGATCATGTCAGCGCGGGATGCCACATTGCCTGTATGGGCACTGATACCAAGGGCAAACAGGAATTGGACCCCGCCATTCTGGCCGATGCCCGCGTGTTTACCGATGAAATCGCCCAGTCCATCACAATCGGCGAGGCACAGCATGCCATCGCATCCGGTTTGATCCAAGACAGCGACATCACCGAGGTGGGGGCCGTGATCAATGGCACGCACGCGGGCCGACAATCGGACCACGACATCACCGTTTTTGACGGAACAGGCGTGGGTTTACAGGATCTGGCCGTCGCCGCCAAAGTTGTCGAGCTGGCCAAAGCGCAGGGCATCGCCATCGAAGTGGATTTTTGATCCCATTCCTGTTCCAAAAAACAGGGCGCCACGAATTATCGGGCGCCCTGTTTTTTTTGCAATTATGATTGGTGCGCTAGGAATAAAGTCCCGCAGTGCGCGCCCGCAAACGCAACAGCGCCAGAACCGTATCAATCGTTGGTGTCGCAATCCCCGTGACACGGCCCAATTCCTGCACCGACGTGACCAAGGCATCAATTTCCATGGGACGCCCTTGGTCCAAGTCCTGCAACATAGACGTCCGATGCGCCCCCACGGCAGCCCCGCCAGCAATGCGGCGATCTACGTCAATGGGGAATTTCACACCCAAGGCCTCGGCGATGTGTTGCGCCTCGATCATCATATTGCGGGCGACTTGTCGTGTGCCGTCATCGGTGCATAACACATCCAACGTGGCATGTGTCAGTGCCGAAATCGGATTGAACGACAGGTTCCCCCACAGTTTAACCCAGATTTCATCGCGCAATTTCGGACGCACCGGCGCCTTTAACCCCGCCTGCGATAACGCCTGCGACAGGGCGACAGCGCGGTCGGATTTCGATCCATCCGGTTCGCCCAGTGAAAACCGGTTGCCTTCGATGTGTTTTATGACACCGGGTTCGACCACCTCGGCTGCGGGATAGACAACACAGCCCAGAACGCGATCCGGCCCAAATCCGTCCCATTGGGCGTTATCGGGATCAACAGATGCCAACCGCGTACCATCCAGATCGCCCCCCAATTTATGAAAATACCACCACGGCACCCCATTCACGCCGGACACAATCGTGGTGTGATCCCCGATCAAGGGGGCCATTTTCGACACAACCGGCGGTACGGAATGCGCCTTGAGCGTGACGATAATATAATCTTGCACCCCCAAATCCGCTGGGTTGTCCGATGCTGTGACAGGGACGTTGGTTGTCTGATCCTCTTCGATCAGGGTCAGGCCATTTTTCTGCATCGCGGCCAGATGGGGGCCACGGGCCACCAAACTGACATCTGCACCTGCTTGGGACAGTTTGACGCCCATATAGCCGCCGATGGCCCCTGCCCCAAAAATACATATTTTCATTGCGTCCCACTCCTACGCTGGTGTCACCAGACCCAGTTTTTCGGCCATACCGATACGCTGCATTTTGCCCGTCGCCCCTTTGGGAATTTCGTCCATGATCACGACTTTGCGGGGCACTTTGAAATCGGCCATCCGCTGGGCGGCGAAATCGCGGATATCCTGTTCCTGTGCGGTTTGACCATCGCGCAACACAACGGCGGCGGCCACCTCTTCGCCCAACTTCGGGTGAGGCAAAGCAAAGGTGACCACCTGTTGAATCGCCGGATGATCCATCAGTACGCCATCCACCTCAAGCGGTGAAATTTTTTCGCCACCGCGGTTGATGATTTCTTTCAGCCGGCCGGTCAATTCCAAATATCCGTCTGCGTCAAACGCACCCTGATCGCCGGTGCGGAACCAGCGTTCGCCGTTGTAATCAAAGAAATTTTTCGCGTTTGCCTCTGGGTTGCTTTCATATCCGGGGGTGACGTTCGGACCTGAAATGACCACTTCGCCCGTACCGTCGATTAGATTATTTTCAACCTCATGCGCGATGGCGACCTTGGGACCTGCGGCCTTGCCGACCGATCCCGGTTTTTGGCGATCCAGCGGGTTACAGCACATCTGATGCGCCGCCTCGGTCATACCATAGGCTTCGATCACGGGGGCGTTGAATGTTTTGTTCAATGCCTCCATCACCTGTGCAGGCAATGATGCCGAGGATGAGCGTAAGAACCGCAATGGAATATCGGCGATCACATCGGCATTGCGCGTCGCACGCGACAAAATCGCCTGATGCATGGTGGGAACGGCCGTGTACCATGTGGGGCGTGCCTGCGTCATCATGGTAAAGAAATTCATCGCATTGAACCCTTCGGTACAATAAATGGATCCGCCTGCAGCAAATGTGGCGGCCACCGCTGCGACCAGACCATGAATGTGGAACAACGGCATCACGTTTAGGCAGCGATCATCAGCGGTTAGGGCCAGCGATTGCGCAATGTTTTGCGCCGATGCAGCGACATTTGATTGCAACAATGGCACAATTTTGGGCCGCGATGTGGTGCCCGACGTATGCAGGATCAGCGCCACATCCTGCGCGTTGGGCTGTGTGTCCGCGGCGGGATTGGCCGCAGGACCATGCAGCGAAAATTCGCCCGCGCGAGATTTGGCAACCAAACGCACAATCATCAACCCCAGTTTTTGGGCAGCTGCAAGCGCAGGGCCATCATAGGTATCGGGCAAAATAATTGCTTTGGCGTTCAAATCCTCAAGATAGAATGCAAATTCATCCTCGCGGTAATTGGGGTTCAATGGCGCGGTGGTCGCTGCCTGCGCCACACAGACAAAGGCCGAGGCCATGTCCGACCCGTTGGGCAGCACGATTGCCACGCGATCTTTGGCCGAAATACCAAAACTGCGCAGGCTGGTGCGTGCATCAACCGCCTGTTGGCGCAATCCGGCATAGCTAAGCCATTCGCGCCCCGGCGCCCCCAAGGCAGGGGCCGCATCTGGATGTTGGGCGATCAGATCTGATAATGTCGTTTTCATGGGATAGGCTCCTTAAGAACTTTTGTTCAGCTTTGGCCGCTTGCTGGGCACATGCAGACGGTGTTTCGTTTTGGACAACAGTTTCGAAATGACAGGCATTGCAAAAAATATGGCCGAGAGGATGATAAAGGTCGCAGACAGGGGCCGTTCAAGGAACACCAAAATATTGCCCTGATCCGCGATTAAACTTTGGCGGAAACTCTTTTCCATCAGGGGGCCGAGCACCAGCGCCAGAACCAGCGGAGCCAAGGGGTATTCAGCCTTGCGCAGCACATACCCCCCCACCCCAAAGGCAAAGATCAACCACACATCATGCATTTTTTGCGATGGGGCGAACCCACCGACAATGCACAATACAACAACCAAGGCGCACAGAACCGTAAATGGCATCCGCAGCGCCCAGACAAACACCGGGATCAGCGCGATGTTCACGATCACAGCCGCAAAATTTGCCGTATAGAGCGAAGAAATCAGCCCCCAGACAAAATCAGGCTGTTCGATAAACAACATCGGACCTGGGACCAGCCCCCACATCACCATGCCGCCCAGCAACAGTGCGGTTGTGGGTGATCCCGGAATGCCCAGCGTCAACATGGGCAGCAAACTGCCTGTGGATGCGGCGTTATTGGCGGTTTCCGGGGCGGCGACGCCTTCGATATTGCCTTTGCCAAAGGATGACCCATTTTTGGACATTTGCTTGGCCAATCCATAGGACATCAACGCCGCCGGCGTGGCCCCAGCGGCGGGCAGCATACCGACAAAAAATCCCAAAAATGATCCAAAGGACATGGTTTTCCACAGCTGGTTCATCCGTTTCAATCCAGCCCAAAGTTCGCGCAAGGTGATTTTCGCAGGCGTCACCGAGGGCGCCGTTTTCGAGGTTTCAATCGTATATAAAATTTCGCCCAAACCATAGGTCCCGATGGCCAGCACCAAAAACGAAATCCCTGAATAAAACCCGGGCAAATCGCCAAAAATCAACCGCGGTTGCCCCGAGATCAGATCCAACCCGACCGTGGATAACACCAGGCCCAGACAAATCATCATAATGGTTTTCAAAACATCGTCACCCCCCAACCCCACAAAGGTGGTAAAGGCAAGCAGCACCAACGCAAATTCCTCGGCCGGACCAAAGCTAAGGGCCACATCCGCCAGAGGCGCCGCAAAAACAGTAAACAGCAGAACCGAAATTGTGCCCCCGACAAAGGATGCGACCGCCGCGGCGATCAGGGCCAATCCTGCTTGCCCCTGCTGCGCCATGGGCCGCCCGTCAAAGGTTGTGGCCACCGCTGTGGATGCCCCGGGGATGCCCAACAGGATCGACGACACAGCCCCGCCATACATTGCGCCGTAATAAATAGCAGCCAGCAAAATAATGGCCGAGGTCGGTGGCACAATAAAGGTCAGCGGCAAAACAATCGCGACACCATTGACCGACCCCAGTCCGGGCATTGCCCCGATAAACAGACCTGCGGTGACACCCAGTATAACAATAAACAGATTAAGCGGCGACAAAGACGTGGCAAAGCCATCCGCCAAAAGCGATAGAAGTTCCATTGAGAGACCTCGGAATTTTTAGAAAAATAGTGCGTAAAGCGGGACAAAAAGCGGTTCTGTCACGCCCTTGGGCAACAAAATCTTGAGCGTGACCTCAAAGAAAAAGAAAATCCCAATCGGTGTTAAAACGGACAGTAACCCCGACAAAACCCAACTGTGTTTTCCATAGAGTTTCGTGTACCAAAACAAAAACGCCGGCAGCGCCAGATAGGCCCCGATCACCGGGATCAACGCAATTGTCAGACCGATCGCGACGATCACCGAAATCAGTGGTTTGATCATGGTTTGGTCGAATTCCACTATTAGGCTGGCGTCGCTATCTGTGGGACGCAACAGGACACCGATCCCACAAATCAGAATGATAACGGTTCCCCAAAACGGAAATGATCCCCCACCGGGACCGCCCGTTTGACCATTCCAGCCGATTGGCAATAAAATGGCATGGCTCATAATATACAGCGCAAGCGCGACCAAACCGCCTGCTACGATGCGATCAAAATTCATTGTCATACCCTGTTGGAAATTGGTCCGGCACTGGGGCCGGACCGTTTATTGGATTGATCTATTCGATGGCTGCCAGAATGGTTCCATGCTTGGATCGTTCCTCTAGGAAATAATCTTGCAAATCATTGCCTGTTAATACATCGGCAACCAACGCTTTGCTGGCGGCATAGTCCTGCCATTCATCCGTCTGACTTAGCTTGACCAACATATCGGTGTAATATTCGACCGCCTCGGCGGGCATGCCCTTGGGCGCCACGAATGACCGCTGCATCCAGTAAACAATGTCATGACCCAATTCGCGCGCGGTTGGCACATCTGGGAAAATATCCAGCCGTTCAGGGGTAAAGGCGACGATGGGGCGCACTTTGCCCGCTTGCCAGAACCCCATTTGTTCGGCGGGGTTGTTCACGGTCGCATCAATGTGGTTGCCCACCAGGTTTTTCGCAACGGTTCCGCCCCCTTTGAATGGGACATAGGTGTGGCGAATACCGAATTCTTTTTCCAACATCGCAGTGACCAGGCTATCCTCTTGGCCGGTACCCGTGCCACCCATTTTCCAACTGCCACCTGCAGCCTGCACAGCTGCCACATAATCGTCCAAGGTCTGAATATCGCTGTCGGCATTGACCCAAAGAACGAATGTGTCCATCGCCATGCGGGCCAGTGGTGTGAATTCTTCGATATCAACACCGATATCCGTACGCAGGGGTGTGGTATAGTAGGAATTCAGCGTTGCCATAATGACATGTGCGTCGCCCTCTTTGTCCTTTAGGTATCGCAATGCCTCGGCCCCTGAACCGCCACCTTTGTTGACGGGCAGCATGGGCATGTTGGATAGGTTTTCTTTCTGAATGATCGATTGGAACAGACGCGCTATGCGATCAGCACCGCCGCCTTGACCGGCCATAATGACCAGTTCAACGGGTTTTTGTGGTTTCCAATCTGCGGCCAGACTGTGACCTGCGCTGACCAGAACGGCCAATGACGAAACGGCGGCTAATGTAAAACGACGTGTAACTTTGTTAATCATATTAATATTTCCTCCATTGTACTGGATTTGAACCGCCCTCCCTCGACCGTACAAATTCGCCAGAATGGAATGAATGAACAATTTAGCCCCAAATAACGCAAGAATATTAGTGTTGCTAAGTTTATTTCTATTGCAACAAAATAGCATTTATGTAAATTTGTTAATATGGAAAAGATATTTGTTGGACCGAAACTGCGGCAGCTTAGACATCTGCATAATCAAACCCAAGCGGACCTTGCCAAACGGATCGGGGTCAGCGCGGCCTATGTTAATCTGCTGGAAAACAATCAACGCAGCCTAACGGTTAAGGTGTTGATAGCATTGACAGATATCTATGGCATCCAGGCCCATGATCTGGCCAAAACACCCGAGGCTGACGACTTAGCGTCCCTGCGATTGATGGTGCGCGACCCGATGTTCACCAACACCGAACCCGATTTGACGCAACTGCGCGGCGCGATGACCCATGCCCCACAATTCGTCGAACGGTTCAAACATCTTTACCAAGATTATCAGCGGCTTGCCGAATATTTACAAACCAATTTACCCGATGACGGCACCGCAGCCGATCAGTCCAAGGGCGAAATGGGCATTTACGATTTTTTCAAACGCAATCGAAACCATTTTCCCCGACTGGAAACAATCGCCCAATCCATTCGCGACAGAATCAATGCACCACAGGATGAATTATATACGGGGCTAAAATCCTATCTGCATGACAGCCATGGTGTGAAAACCGTGCTGATGAAATTATCTGCGCAAAATCATACCTTGATGAATTTCGACCAAGATGCGCAAACTGTCTATCTGTCCGAAGGTCTGGATGCACCGAACCGCATTTTTCAACTGGCCTATATCACCGCCCAGATCGAGGCGACCCAAGATTTGCTGGCCTATGACATCAAACAACCCGACACCAAAGAGCGCCTGACCAATGAGCTGTTAAATTACATCACAGCCGCAGTTTTGATGCCCTATGATGACATTTGGGATCTGGCCCAGAAAAGCCGTTATGATATTGATCGGATCGCCGCAGCCTTTGGCGTGACGTTTGAACAAACGGCACATCGCCTGACAACACTTCAGGCCAGTGGGAAACAGGGGATCCCGTTTTTCTTTATCCGACTGGATCGGGCAGGCAATGTTACCAAACGGATCAACCCAATGAATGCGGCGCTGGCCGATTTAGGCGGACGTTGCGCAGTGTGGAACATCCACAGCGCCTATCAAAATCCCGATGTCGTCACCACGCAAATGGTCGAATTGGCCGATGGCACACGCTACGCCACATTGGCACGCACCACACATAGGTCGGTATATTCCCGCAAAACCCAGGACCGGCGGATGATTGTTGTCTTGGGCTGCGATATAAATTTCGCCAAGGACATCACGTATTTTGGCCTAAGCCAGGGCGATGCCCTGCCCCAAACCACGCCCATCGGGCTTAGCTGTCAGACCTGCGCGTTACAGGGCTGCACACAGCGCGCGCACCACCCTGTGCATGTGCGTTTGAATTTCGACCCCCATCGCCGTGGCGCGACGCGCTACGAAAACTGATGGATCGCGGATATTTCCGATCACCCATCTTGGCGCATTAACAGCATCAATGCCGCAAGAATGGGAACCACACCCATCAGGGTTGCAAAACTGGGCACATTCCGTCCCAAGGCTGGTTCTAATAATATAACCCAGAACGGGGTCAGATAGGTATAGGCCATGACCTTGGTCGGGGTTAACCGTTGTGCGGCATAGGTCAGCAACCACATCGAAAAAATTCCAGCAAAAATTGCCAAATACCCCAAAACAATCCAGACCCGGGGCGGCAACTGCGCCCAGGGTGTGGCCCAGATCTGTGACGCATATATAACCGATAACGACACAGCCCCACCCAGCATTACCGCGAATGTAACCGCATAAACCGGTTCGCCACGTGTTAATCGCGGAACCAGCACCGCGTAAAACGAATAGGCCACGACACCGATGAAAAAGATCACATCACCTTGGTTCAAGTGCAATCGCACCAGCCGATCCAACGATCCCCCGAACACAATCCAAAGTGCGCCCAGCGCCCCCAACCCAAGTGCCAGCCAAACGGCTGCGGAACCGGATTTTTTCATCATCCCCCACGACAATACCGCCGACACAAGCGGCAATAACGTAAACAGCGCCCCGGTTGAAACCGCCGAAGTCGTTTCCAACGCATAAAACATCAAAACAAAGAACGCCGCATAAGAGGCAATCAGCGGCACATAACGCGCCGGTGCGCGCACATGCACACCATTGATTTCGACCGTGCCGCATTTGCAGACTTTATGAACAATGATGCTACGGCGGCCGATATGGTAAAAGGCTCAGGCAAACTGTTCCACACCGTCTATAACGCATTCGGTGAAAAAGTGACAAAGCCATCGTTTGACCCAACAAACTTGGGCGCGAAATGGG
>CAJXSD010000009.1 GCA_913060475.1 uncultured Paracoccaceae bacterium
AATCCAGGAATTCGACCGGATCGTCACAGATTACGAAATTGCACGAGGCTTTGAACGAGCCTAGCCCTGTGATCAGGTTTGACGAATTTCGCCCCCCTTGGTGCAAATACTGTGATAAGATGGTGGTAATACAACAACATCGTGTGACATGACCAGATTGAACATCGACAATATTAACACGTTTCTAACCGTGGTACGGTTGGGTGGCGTGCGTAAAGCGGCGGCGGCATTAAACGTGACACAACCCGCCATCACCGCAAGGATCAAAAACCTTGAGGATACGCTGGCCTGCGATCTGTTTGATCGTCAGTCGGGTCGTTTGCAATTGACCAAACGCGGCGAATTACTGATGGCGCATGCGGAAAAATTTGAACATTTGTCACAATTGATTATACGCGACGTGATTGACCCCCAAGCCGCCGAGGGGCGGTTGCGTTTGGGGGTCTCAGAAACAATCGCCCAAAGTTGGCTGCCTGCCTTTGTCACCGCATTGCACAGCCATTTCCCAAAACTGGATATTGATCTGAATGTCGATATTTCCTTGAATCTACGCGCGGGTGTGTTGAACCGTGAAATTGATTTGGCAATTTTGTTGGGGCCTGTATCGGATTATTCGGTGAACAATATTGATTTGCCTGGCTTTGATTTGGCCTGGTACTGCGCATCGGCCACGCCAACCACACTGACGCAGGCGCAATATCTGGCGCGCCCAATTTTGACATATTCGCGCAATACGCGACCGTTTCGGGAACTGCGCGAAATGTTGTTTGATCGGGTCGGTCCAGATGTATCGCTGTTTCCATCGTCATCTTTGTCAGCCTGTTTTCGGCTGGTTGCGGCGGATTTGGGCGTGGCGGTTTTGCCGCGGGCCTTGGGCGATGAATATGTGACTGCGGGTGACATCCGCGAATTTGACATCGGTTGGGTTCCGTCCCCTCTGCGCTTTACCGCGTCCTATCTGGGTGAACCCAAGAGTATTATGGTCGAAACAGCCGCACAGATTGCTGAAGCAGTTGCGAAAACCCATCTAAGTGATAAAAGTAATTGATCATAATTCCCAAAAATAATCAATTTGATTTTAGGTGAATATCCTGTGATGGTCGCCCTAGCCGGAGGTGCAAGGGTGAGTAACACGTATTCTAATTTAAAAACTGCAACCTTGGACCAAGTGCGCTTGGCCATTCGTTCGGGTCAATATCGGTCGCATACTGCGGGGCTGGGGCAGGGGTATTTACAATCCAACCTTGCCATCATGCCGCAGGAATATGCGTTGGATTTCATGCGGTTTTGTCAGCGAAATCCCAAACCCTGTCCTGTCACCGGTGTGTCGGATACGGGCAACCCGATGATGTTTACGATGGGGCGCGACATCGACATTCGCACCGATGTTCCCGCCTATAACGTTTATCGAAGCGGGCGTCTGGATCACGATTGCACCGATATTTCCGACATTTGGTCAGATGATTTGGTGGTCTTTGCCTTGGGGTGTTCATTTACCTTTGAACACGCGCTGATGCGGGCTGGGTTTTCGATGTGGCACATTGACCATGACCTGACGGTTCCCATGTTCCGATCAAACATTGATACGGTGCCTGCGGGGCCGTTTCGGGGGAAAATGGTTGTGTCCATGCGGGCCATTCCAACCGAACGCGTGCCCGAGGCCATCGAAATATCGGGGCAGTTTCCGTTGGCACATGGCGCGCCTGTGCATTGGGGGGATCCTGCGGATATAGGTGTTCATGCCATTGACCGCCCCGATTGGGGCGATGCGGTACCCGTGCCGCCGGGGCATACGCCCGTATTTTGGGCCTGTGGTGTGACACCGCAGGTCGCAATTGAGGCCGCACAGCTGCCAATCTGTATCACGCATAAACCGGGACATATGTTGATCACCGACATTCCCGAAAATGCACAAAGCCCGATCTTGTGTCGTGGCGACAATCAATCATAATCGCAACAAGGAGAGAACAATGAAACGTATCGTCACAGCATTAGCGGCCTCAACCGCACTGGCCGCGCCTGCGGTTGCGCAGGATTTGTCGGTTGTGGGCAGCTGGTCCAGCCTGCCCCTGCACAACCAATACGAAGCCCCATTTTGGAATGACACATTGCCCGCCGCATCGGGTGGTAAAATCAATGTGTCGCTGACAACACATAACCAAATGAACCTAGGGGTAGGGGATGTATTCCGTCTGTTGGGGGACGGGGTCTATGATGTGGCCATGACCGTGGCAGATTATGCCGTGGCAGATGCGCCCGAGCTTGAGGGGCTAGATGTGCCATTGTTGGCCCTGACCGCGACCGAGGCCCGCGCCATGGTCGATGCGGCCCGTCCTATGGTGAATGACATTTTCCGTGATCGGTTCAATGCGCAGGTTCTGGCCATCGCGCCCTATCCGCCACAGGTCGTATTCTGTAATGCCGAAATCGCGGGTCTAGATGATTTGGCAGGCAAAAAAATTCGCGCCTCGGGCCGTATGACCGCAAAATTCCTTGAGGCATTGGGCGCCGAAGGCGTCAATGTCAGCTTTGGCGAGGTGCCCGGTGCGTTGCAAAAAGGGACGGTTGATTGTGCCGTGACCGGCGCAGGTTCAGGATATTCCGCCGGCTGGTGGGAGGTATCGACCCATCTGCTGCCCATTCCATTGGGCGGATGGGATAGCGTTGTGACCGCCATGAACATGGACAAATGGAACAGTTTGGACAGCGACACCCAAGGATTGATTAACGCTGAAATCAGCGCCAATTTCGAAGATGCCGCATGGTCCAGTGCGCAGGATGCCTTGGCCACGGATATTGCCTGTTTGACGGGCAATGGCGAATGTTCCATCGGCGATGCGCGGGATATGACCTTGGTCAATGTTTCTGACGCTGATTTTGCCCGCGCCCGTGATGTGTTGGTGGGGCAGGTATTGCCAGAGTGGGCCGAACGCGCGGGTGCCGATTGGGCCAAACGCTGGAACGATACCGTCGGTGCAACCGTTGGTGTCAGCATCAATTAATCCACCAATCCCAACCCTGTAAGAGGCCCCAATGGAACAAACGGTGCTGGACACCCTGCGCAGCTGGAACCGAAACATTGCGATTGTAACAGGCTTGATCCTGTTTGCCTGCGTTGTAATTGTTCTGGCCGATATTGTTCTGCGCCGTTTTGGGGCGTCTTTGGGGGGGACAGATGAAATATCGGGTTATGTGATGGCCATAGTCACATCATGGGGCATGGGATTTACCCTATTGGAATTGGGCCATGTGCGGATCGATATTATTCGGGGGCGGTGTACGGGTCTGGGACGTGCGGTATTTGATTTATTTTCGCTCACGGTTCTGGCCGGCACAATCACCCTGATCGCAGTCCAAAGTTGGCCAGTGCTGGCGCGATCGCTGACCAATGGGTCGCGGGCCAATACCCCATTGGAAACACCTCTGGCTTGGGTGCAAACCCCGTGGTTTGCAGGCTGGGTGTGGTTTGCCCTGATGGCCTGGCTGACCCTGTTGGCGGCCATTGTTATGCTGGCCAAGGGGGAATTTGATCGTGCAGATGCCGTGATCGGAACCCAGTCTGAAACAGAGGCTGCGACATGATCGGATATCTAACACTGGGCCTGCTAGGGCTGTTGTCCCTGTCGATCCCTGTTGGCATTGTTTTGTTCCTGTTGGGATTTGGCATCGATTTTTTTGCCAGCCCGTTCCCGTTGATCAAAGGGTTGGGAAACCAGGTTTGGTCAACGTCAAATAACGCCACGTTAATCGCCATTCCGTTTTTCGTACTGTTGGGCGAAATTTTGGTACGCTCTGGGGTGGCAACACGTACCTACGCCGCGCTGGACCGTTGGGTCAGTTGGTTGCCGGGGGGATTGGTGCATGCCAATATTGCAACGGCAACGATGTTTTCGGCCACCTCGGGGTCGTCGGTGGCAACGGCGGCGACCGTGGCAACAGTTGCCATGCCACAGGCTGAAAAATTGGGCTATGATCCGAAATTGTTTTCCGGCGCGATTGCGGCAGGGGGAACATTGGGCATTATGATCCCACCGTCGATCAATCTGATTGTCTATGGATTTCTGACCCAAACCTCGATCCCGCGTTTGTTTTTGGCGGGGCTGGTACCAGGGATCGCATTGGCCATCGCCTTTATGCTGGTGACAGTTCTGATCTGCACGATATGGCCCAAGTTGGGCGGCCAGCGACGCATTTTCGGGCTGGACCAAATGCTGCGGGCGTTATTGGATCTGTTGCCCATTATGTTCATATTTGGCGTGATTATCGGGTCCATTTACCAAGGATGGGCCACCCCAACCGAAGCAGCCGCTGTCGGTGTCGCAGGCGCGCTGCTGATCGCGGGGGCGTTTGCGGGCCTGTCGTGGCGTATGATGGTCGACAGCATTTTAGGCACCATCAAAATCACATCAATGATTATGCTGGTTGTCTTGGGCGCATCATTTTTGAACTTTACCCTTGCCGCTGCAGGTTTGGGGCGCGAGTTAGAGGGGTTTCTGGCAGACTTGGGCCTGTCGCCCTTGGGAACCATTTTTGTGGTTGTGCTGATCTATATCGTATTGGGGTTTTTCATTGAAACCCTGTCGCTGATGGTGGTCACAATTCCGATCATTGTTCCCATCATCGTGGCGCAAGGCTATGATCCGATTTGGTTTGGTATATTGATGATCGTACTGATCGAAATGGCGCTGATCACACCCCCCGTTGGTTTGAATTTATACGTGGTTCAGGGGGCGCGAAAATCGGGCACAATGACCGAGGTTATGTTGGGCACCATTCCCTATGTTGGGGTGATGTTGGCCATGGTGGCCGCGCTGATCGCGGCACCCTCGATCGCCCTATACCTGCCCAACACATTCGGAGGATAGCCAGTATGCGATTTGTCACGGATCATGGTGATATCACCCTAACCCCGCAATCATTGACCATTGCGGGTTGGACGGGTCGGGACCGCGCGGCGGTGCAACACCATATTGATGAATTGGCTGAACTGGGTGTCGCCCCCCCGTCCCAAGTGCCGCTGTTTTACCGCGCTGCGCAATCGTTGCTGACGCAGGCAAACACAATTCAGGTCGTCGGTGCCGCCACATCGGGCGAGGTTGAGCCGCTGGTTTTGCAGCATGGTGGTACTGTGTGGCTTGGGCTGGGATCGGATCACACAGACCGCGATTTAGAAACCGTATCAGTTGCCGCGTCGAAACAGGCCTGCGCTAAACCCGTTGCACATCAGCTTTGGGCACTGGCAGATGTGACATCGCATCTGGATGACATCCGTCTAAGCTGCGAAATTTTCGAACAGGGGGAATGGATTTTGTATCAATCGGGAACCTTGGCCCAGATCCAACCCATCCCTGATTTAATCGCAGGGGCAGGGTTGCAAAATGGTTCGGTTCTGCTGTGCGGTACATTGGGGGCGCAGGGTGGTGTGCGCCCCGCGCAGCAGTATCGCATGACGCTGACCGATCCGGTTTTGGACCGTCAAATTTCGTTGGAATACAGGGTGCAGACATTACCGATCATCGCCTGATCGGATTAGGACCAAACCGCATGATCCCCACGATCATCCGATAATTTGCCTGCCACGAAATCGATGTAATACCCCTCTAGGGTATCGCGGCCAAATTGCGGTGTCTGATCGGCGCAATAGGTGTCAGAAATTGGATCCCAAACCAACATGGATTCGGTGGCATAATATCGTCCAATGCGCGCCAAATGCGCCTGATCGGCCAATCGCGGCGATATTCGGCCCAGCAGGGACAGCACCCAAATAATGGTGTCCATAAACCACAATGGCACATGTTTTACGCGAATGGGATGGCCCAAAATGCGTTCCATCAGGGTCACCTGATCCATCGGCGAAATGGCGGGTCCCGGCCCGCCGATGGGCAAAATTTGCCCGTTGGTCGCGGGATCGGTCAGGGATGCGGCAATAAACTGACCCAAATCACGATCAGATATCGGCCTGCACCGTGTCAATTGGCCATCCCCAAAAACCAAAAAGGGTTTGCCAGATTTCACCCGATTAATTTGCCCCGACAGTGATTTGAAAAATGCGGTTGGGCGGATGATCGTCCAACGGATTGGCGCACACTGCAACTCGGCCTCGAACGCCAGTTTTGCGCGTTGAAATTCCAGTTTCGGTTTTTGCACACAAATGGCAGACAGCTGCACAAATCGCGGGATATCTGCGGCCAACGCGGCCTGCAAAATCGCGCTGTGGGCGGCGTGATCGATGGCCCATGCATCGCGCGGGGTCCCGGTGCGGCTGGCCAAACAGGACACGACGGCATCAAAGCGTGCCGATCCGACAATGCGCGCCAAATCATCTGGATTGGTCACATCGCCAATATGATGGATGCACCCGCGTAATTCTGTGGCTGTTGTGGCATGCCGCGTGATAATGCTAACGCGATGGCCCGCATTTTGGCAGGCCAATGCCGTTGCGCGCCCGATCGTACCGGTCGCCCCAAACAGTAAAATATGTAGCGAGTCGTTTTCCATAAACCCAGCCTAACAGCAGTTCGCAACAAATGCTTGGATTTCCTGTTAGAATTGGTCTGAAAACGCCGTGTTTGGGTGTTGACATGTTGGGCGAATTTGCAGTGTTCTGTGCGCAAAATGGGCGGTGCATTCCTGCACAGATAGGAGCCTTGCGTGAAAACATATGACTATATCATCGTAGGTGCCGGTTCGGCAGGATGCGTCCTGGCCGAGCGTCTAAGCCGTTCGGGAAAACACACTGTTTTATTGCTTGAGGCGGGTGAAAAACAGCGCACACCGTGGATTTCCCTGCCCGTGGGATATGGCAAAACATTTTACGACGGGGCGGTGAATTGGAAATTCGAAACACAGCCCGATGCCGGTCTGGATCATCGCACAGGGTATTGGCCACGGGGCAAAGTGGTGGGTGGATCGGGCGCAATCAACGCCCTGGTCTATGCACGCGGGTTGCCCAATGATTTTGACGATTGGGCCGCTGCGGGTGCGCGGGGATGGGGTTGGAATACTGTTCGCGCCGTGTACCAAGATTTGGAAACACAGGTTGATACCGACGGCACAACACAGGGTTCGGGGCCTATCCATGTGCAAAATGTATCCGACCAGATCCATCCCGTGAACCGCCATTATTTTGCAGCAGCATCGGAATTGGGATTGCCCACCACCGATGATATGAACGGCGACACCCCCCAAGGTGCCGCAATCTATCGCATCAATACCAAAAATGGGCGGCGTATGCATTCGGCGCGGGCCTTTCTGAAACCTGCGTTGAAACGTGCCAATGTGACCCTGATCACAGGTGCCTTGGTGGAACGGGTTGTGGTGCAGGATCGTCGCGCCACGGGCATTGTGGCCAAGGTACGCGGCCAATCGCAGACATTCCACGCAGGACGCGAAGTTGTTTTGTCGGCAGGATCCGTGACATCGCCGCGCATTTTGCAATTATCCGGGATTGGACCCGGCGCGCATCTGAAATCGCACGGGATTACGCCGGTTCTGGATACACCCCATGTGGGCGGCAACCTGCAAGATCACTTGGCCGTCAGTTATTATTTCAAAGCGACCGAACCTACGTTAAACAACGTCTTGGCCCCGTGGTGGGGCAAAGTGATGGCGGGAATGCAATATGCGTTCAACCGGCGTGGTCCCTTGTCATTATCGGTCAACCAATGTGGGGGATATTTCAAATCTGATCCCAGTTTGGATGTGCCCGACCAGCAGCTGTATTTTAACCCGCTGACCTATACCACAACGCCGGACGGCAAACGCACTGTGGTAAAACCTGATCCCTTTGCCGGATTTATCCTAAGTTTTCAGCCCGCGCGCCCGACCAGTCGTGGCCGCATTGATATCAGCAGCAGCGATCCAAGGGCCGCGCCCCTGATTCAGCCCAATTCATTGTCGACCGACACGGATATCGATCAAATTGTGGCGGGGGGGCGTTTGTGCCAACGTCTGGCCGCCACCCGCGCCATCACGGGGTTGATTAAATCCGCAATGGATCCCGATTTACGCACCATGACCGATGCCGAAATTGTTGCCGATTTTCGCAAACGGTGCGGCACGGTCTATCATCCGATTGGGACCTGTAGAATGGGTGATGATCCGGCGACATCTGTGGTTGACCCAAATTTGCGGGTTCATGGGATTGATGGGTTGCGGGTTGTGGATGCGTCGGTGTTTCCCAACATCACATCTGCAAATACCAATGCGCCAACGATGATGGTGGCCTATCGCGCCGCTGATCTGATTTTGGCGGATTGCTAGGACGACAAATGGCACCCATTTCCCAAATAACCACTATGGGCCAGACGCCCGCGGGCCAAGATATCCATGCCATTGATCTGCACAATGGCCCATTGCGGGCGCGTATTTTGACCTTGGGTGCGATTGTTCAGGACCTTAGGATGCGCGGGTTGGATCATTCCTTGGTCGTGGGGTGTGAACGGCTGGACCGATATTACAGCGACATGCGCTATGTCGGGGCGCTGGTGGGGCGGTATGCCAATCGGATTGCACTGGGCAGATTTGATTTGAACGGGGCCCAATATCATCTGTCCCAAAACACAGTGGGGCGCCATTGCCTACACGGCGGGGCCGAGGGCAGCGATGTGACGATCTGGCAAATTCAGGGCTATACCCGGTCGCAGGTGCATTTACGCGCCCATTTTGCGGATGGGCACATGGGGTTTCCGGGGGCATTGGACGTGGATTGCGTCATTCGGCTGACTGATGATGGGGTGTTGGAATTTGACATTCAGGCGACCACAACGGCGGCCACACCTGTCAGTTTTGCCCATCATGGATATTTTAATCTGGCGGGGTCGCCTGATATTAATGACCACCAACTGGAAATCGCGGCCCGCCACTATGTCGATGTGGATGCCGAGGGTATTCCAACCGGCCAACTGATAGATGTTGTGGGGTCTGAGATTGATTTTTCCCAATTGACGCCCATCGGATCACGCCGTGTCGATCACAATTTTTGCGTGTGTCCTGCGCGCGGTGCGTTACGACCTGTGGCGCGGTTGGTGTCCCCGCAGGCGGGCGTGACCCTGACGGTGGAAACAACAGAACCGGGCCTGCAGGTCTATACGGGGGATCATTTCACAGGGTGCAGACCGCGTGCAGGCATCGCGTTGGAAACGCAAGCCTGGCCGGATGCACCCAATCAGCCCAGTTTTCCCAATGCTATCTTGCAGCCTGATGAGGTCTATCACAGTCGGACCAGATATCTGTTTGGTACATTGTAAAAACGCCCGCATCGTGTGGCGGGCGTTTGGGTGTTATTCAACCATGTGGCAGGCGACGCGGGTGTCGCCATGCTTGCGCATCTGTGGTTGTTTTTGTTTGCACAGATCTGTCGCCAATGGGCATCTGGGATGGAACGCACATCCTGATGGCGGGTTGATGGCGTCGGGGATTTCGCCTTTGGGGGGCTCGACCTCTCGGCCGAAACCATCCATGCGGGGGGCGGCATCAAACAGCATTTGCGTATAGGGGTGCTTGGGACTGGCAAACAACACATCCCTTGGGGCCTCTTCGACCAGCCGGCCCAGATAGAGTACGCCGATTTTGTCGGCCATGTGGTGAACCACGGTCAAATCATGGCTGATAAACAGATAGGTCAGGCCGAATTCTTCGCGCAGATCAGACATCAGGTTTAACACCTGACTTTGGACTGACACGTCCAAGGCCGATGTCGGTTCATCGCAGACGATCATTTTGGGTTCCGACGCCAAAGCTCGTGCAATACAGATCCGTTGGCGTTGGCCGCCCGAAAATTCATGCGGATATTTCGATGCATCCGCCGCCGACAGCCCTACCTGTTCCAGCAGGCGTTCGGCCAAACCATCGGTGTTTCCGCCCAAGGCGGCGACAGGTTCCGCGATGATGTCACGCACCCGCCAGCGCGGATTTAGCGATGCAAAGGGGTCCTGGAAAATCATCTGGATATCAGCGCGCACGGCATCGACCTTGGCGCGGTCGGTTTCCGTTTCCAGATCGACGCCATTGATTTCAACACTGCCGCCAGATTTGCCCAACAGGCCCACAACAATTTTGCCGATGGTCGATTTTCCCGAACCACTTTCGCCCACCAGCGCATAAACACTGTTGCGTTCGATTTCGAAACTGACGTCTGACACCGCCTTAAGGAATTGTTTGGGCTGGCGTTCGATCACACGATTTAACCACGGTTTAGAGACGTCGAACACACGGTCTAGATTTTCAACTTTGACAATAGGGTTCATTGCGTTGCCTCTTGCTTGGCGGTTGAGGATAGTGGGAACCAGCAGGCGGCGCGACCGTTGCAGGTTTCGCGCGTGGGGCCGGGGTCCTGTTTGCATTTGTCTTGGGCAAATTCACAGCGTGGCGAAAATGCACAGCCCATTGGCAACTGGCCCAACCGCGGCATGGATCCGGGAATTTGGCGCAGGCGTTTTTGGCCCTGACTGGCCAAGGGGGTCGATGCCATCAAACCCGCCGTGTAGGGATGGTCGGCGTTCAAAATAACATCGCGCACAGGGCCCAATTCGGCCAAGCGACCCGCATACATCACCGCGACGCGATCGGCGGCCTCGGCGATGACGCCCATGTCATGGGTGACCAACATCACCGCAACACCGCGTTCACGGCACAGCCGTTTCAGCAATGCAATGATCTGGGCCTGAACCGATACATCCAGGGCGGTGGTGGGTTCGTCGGCGATCACCAATTCTGGTTCAGCACATAGCGCCAGAGCAATGACCACACGTTGGCGCATACCGCCTGAAAATTCGTGTGGATAACTGTTGATGCGCGCGCGCGCGGCGGGAATGCCCACTTCGTCCAATGCGGCGACGGCGCGATCCAAGGCCTGGGCATAGGACACATCCAAATGTTCCATGATCGTTTCGGTCAGCTGTTCACCCACGGTCAGCAGCGGGTTCAGCGATGTCAGGGGATCTTGGAAAATCATGCCCATACGTTTGCCGCGCAGGCGGCGCAACGCGTCACCTGAGAGCGAATGAATGGGTTGACCGGACAGCAGGATTTCACCTGATTTGATATGTGCCGGGCGGTTCAGCAACCCGATCACCGCATTGCCCGTCATTGATTTGCCTGCACCAGATTCCCCAACGACCCCCAGAATTTCGCCCGCATGAATGTCATAGCTGACATTATCAACAGGGCGCAGGATGCCATGGCGCGTTGGAATTTCCACAACCAGATTGCGGACGGATAGGATCGGAGTTTCCATTATCTTAACCTCGGGTTTAATGCGTCGCGCAGCCAGTCACCTAGCAGGTTGATCGATAGGGCCAGTGCCAACAGGGTCACAGCGGGGAACAACAAAATCCACCATTCGCCCGAGAACATATATTCCTGACCGATGCGGATCAGGGTGCCCAAACTGGGTTTGGTTGGGGGCGCGCCCACGCCAAGAAAGCTAAGCGTTGCTTCGGCGATGATGGCCAGAGCCAAGCTGATTGTTGCAATCACCAGCACGGGGTTTAATACGTTCGGCAGGATGTGGCGCAGCATGATGGCCACGGGGGATCGGCCAATCAGGCGGGCGGCCTGGACGTATTCTTTGTTTTTTTCGACCAAGGTGGCACCACGCACCACGCGGGCAAATTGCACCCAATCACTTAGGCCGATGGCTAGGATCAAAACCCATATGGCCATTTGGTCGCGGTATTCGGGGGGTGTGACACCCTTGGCAATACCAAAAATCAACATGGCTACCATGATAGATGGGAATGTCAGCTGAATGTCGGCCACGCGCATGATGATGGTTTCAACCCAGCCGCCCAGATATCCTGCCAACAGGCCCAGGGTGACCCCCAAAATGATGGCCAGGAATACGGCGGAAAACCCAACAAACAGCGAAATGCGCATACCGAACAGGATGGTTGAAAACACATCGCGCCCCTGGTCATCGGTGCCCATAACAAAGGTTTCACCGGTAAAGGCATTGGGTGTTGATGGTGGTGTAAAGCCATTCATCAAATTCAGCGATGCGGGATCAAACGGGTTTAGTGGTGCAATCCACGGGGCCAACACTGCGCCCAAGATCAATACCAAAACGATCACAGCGGACACAACGGCCACCGGTGTTTTGCGGAAAGAATAGGCCAGATCGCTGTCCCATGCGCGGGCCAAACGGGATTGGGATGTCTTTTGTGTGGTCATATCAGTGTCCTCCACCTTTGCGATCCAGGCGCAAACGGGGGTCGATTGCGAAATACAGCATGTCAACAATCAGGTTAATCGCGACAAACATTACGGAAATCATCATCAGATAGGCGGCCATGACGGGGATATCGACGAATTGTACTGCGTTGATGAACAACAGGCCAACACCGGGCCACTGGAACACGGTTTCCGTGATGATGGCAAAGGCGATGATGCTGCCCAATTGCAGGCCTGTGATGGTAATCACAGGAACCAGCGTATTTTTTAGGGCATGTTTGAAGTTGATCGATTTTTCACGAATGCCGCGTGCGCGGGCAAAGCGGATGTAATCCATACGCAGCACCTCTAGCATTTCGGTGCGCACCAATCGCATAATCAGGGTCATTTGATACAGACCCAGCATAATCGCGGGCAGGATCAGGGCCTTTAGCCCGCTGACGGTCAGGAAACCGGTGCTCCACCAGCCTAGGTCCACAACCTCGCCACGGCCAAAGCTGGGCAACCAGCCCAATTCAACCGAAAATACATAGATCAACACCACGCCGATCAAGAATGTGGGCAGGGATACGCCCACCAGTGACACCGTCATAATGACATTGGCGGCCACGCCACTGCGGCGGATGGCGGTAAAAATGCCCAGCACTACGCCGCCGATCAGCGCCAAAATACCCGACACCAACGCCAGTTCCAGCGTCGCGGGCAACCGTTCTGCCAAGATATCCGCGACAGGGCGACCTTGGCGATAGCTTAGGCCGAAATTGCCTTGGGCGGCTTGTTCCAGAAATTTCCAGTATTGAACCAAAAACGGCTGATCCAGCCCCAGTTGTTGGCGCAGGCGTTCGATATCGGCCTGTGTGCGTTCTTGACCCAACATATTGTCAACAGGATCACCCACGAAATTGAACATAGCAAATGCCACCAACCCAACCGCAAGCAGTACGATAAGCGACTGAAAAACACGACGTAATATATAGGCCAGCATTGTGGTGCTCCTGTTATGCGACGTAAATTAATAGAGGGGAGAGAATGCGGACGCCTGATGCGGCGCCCGCCTATGATCTTAGTTCAGAACAAAGAATTTGAACTTGGGATCGTCTTCTGGGCTAACGTCTACGTTAACTTTGTCTGACATGCCCCAGTTCAGCACTTGGTGGTGAATTGGGATGTACAGCTGTTCGTCTTGCACGACGGTCCAGATGTCTTGGATGGTTGCGTTACGTGCGGCTAGGTCTGTTTCAGATTCCAGCGATACGATTTTTGCATCGACATCGGTGTTTGAAAACCCTGTTCCGTTCCAGCTGCCACGGTCAGAACCGCGTGTATGCACCAAGAAGTTAAAGATATATGCACTGTCATATGTTGGAACACCCCAACCCAGCATATAGAAATCGGTTTGATCGTTTGTGATCAATGGGAAATGCTGTGCTTTGGGTTTTGCGTCCAGGTTCACGGTGATGCCGATTTGCGCCAGCATACCAACCGCGGCCTGACAGATCGCTTCGTCGTTGATATAGCGGTCATTTGGGCAATCCAGCTGAATTGCAAACCCGTCACCATAGCCGGCCTCGGCCATCAATGCTTTGGCGGCGGCAACGTCTGTTTTTGAGGATCCGTCCATATCGGCGGTCCAACCGTTTACGAATGGCGGTGCAATCATGCCGGCTGGTTGGCTTTGACCACGCATAACGACCTGTTGGATCGCATCACGGTTGATCGCCATCGACATCGCACGACGCACGCGAACGTCAGCCAATGGGTTTTTGCCGTCAACGTTGTCGTTTTTCAGATCGGCCGCACCCATGTTCATCCCGAAAAAGATGACGCGGTTTTGTGGGGCGGTTTTCACAACCAAACCATCGGTGTTTGACACGCGGTTCAAATCCTGCACGGGGACGTCTTGGATGAAATCAACTTCGCCAGACAGCAATGCGGCAACGCGGGTGGCAGCGTTCTGGATTGGGGTATAGACGATTTCTGTGACGTCCATTGGGAATTCATTACGACCCCAGTACCCGTCGTTGATGGTCAAAACGGTTTTTACGTCGGGTTCACGGCTGACCAATTTATAGGCGCCTGTGCCGTTTGTGTTTGTGGCTGCGAATGTTGTTTCGCCACCTTCGACGTCTTGGACGTCAACGGCGTTGTTTGCCTCGGCCCAGCCTTTGTCCATCATGAACAGGTTGGTCAGGTTTGATGGCAGAATTGGGTTTGGACCGTTGGTGACGATTTCAACCTGATGATCACCTGTTGCGCGCACTTCTGCTACGGATGACAGCAATTCTTTCATGTTGGAATTTTCTGACATCGCGCGGTTGATCGAAAAGACCACGTCTTCGGCGGTGAAATCAGCGCCATCGTGGTATTTTACGCCTTGGCGCAGGTTGAACACCCATACGTTTGGATCGCCTTGCTTTGGCGCCCAATCGGTTGCCAATGCAGGCTGGAACGCACCGCTCATGTCGCGAATGATCAGTGGTTCATAGATCTGGTGGGCCAGTGTATGTGTTGGGCCTTCGTTTTGGGCATGTGGGTCCAGGGTCAAGGAATCGCCCGCGCGTGCCCAACGCAGTGTTTCCGCAGACACAGGGGCAAGCCCCGCGCCCAAGATCGCGGCCGACAACATCAGTGTTGTTGCGACACGACCTTTGCCGAAAGTTGGCAGTGTTAAAGTCATAGTAGTCTCCCTTTTGACGGGCACATGGCCCAGAAAAGAGCGCGCAATACAGGCGTAAAACGCGCGGATTGGATTTGGGTCAGACTGACCCAAGCCCTGTTTACCCATGTTCCACAACATGGAGTTCCCTTGGCAGTTGCGAAAGAATTTCGCAGCCATTCTCTGTGACGACCGCCACCTCTTCTAGGCGGATGCCGAATTTGTCGGGCAGGTAAATGCCCGGTTCAACCGTGAACACCATACCTGTTTCCAGAACTAGGTCGTTTTCCGACGTTATGTAGGGTCCTTCGTGCACATCGATGCCCAAACCGTGTCCGGTCCGATGCGAAAAATATTCGCCATATCCCGATTGGGAAATCGTGTCGCGTGCGGCGCGGTCCACATCGCAGGCCCGCACACCGGGGCGGATCGTTTTTAATGCGGCTTGAACGCCTGCCTCGACCACGGCGTGGACATCGTAATATTCGGATGACACGGGGCCCAGGCTGGTCATGCGGGTAATGTCGGACACATACCCGTCCTTGCGTGCGCCAATATCCACTACAATCGGTTGGTTTGGGCGGATCAGGCTTTGGCCGCTGTGGTGATGGGGGTATGATCCATTGGCCCCGCAACCCACAATGCCAAAGGCAATCGCCGCGCCCTGCGCGTCGAACGCGTCACGGGCAATATTGACCATCTGCCGTTCGCTCAGCGACGGGTCCAAGGCATTGCGCACCGCCATTTGTGCCGCATCGGCGATGGCGGCATTCATTTTCAGTAATTCAAGTTCGCGGGCATCTTTGCGCATACGCAACGGGCCGACTACCTGATTTGCAAATTCGACCGTCGCATCGGGGCAGGCAGCATAGATCAAACCTGCGTGGTCTGCACGCATGGTGTCATCAATGGCAACCCTGCGGATGGGGCCCATCTGCTGGATCGCGTGGCGTAATGCGGCATCGGGGCCCTGATCGTCGGCCCATTCGTGGAATTCAATATCGCAATGTTGCCGCGCATCCTGCGCGTTCAGTTTCGGCATGACAAAACACACCTGCGTTTGGCTGAGAAACAGCAAACAAGGGCGTTCATCGGGATGCGGCATAAACCCCAGCAGCCATTGCATATGCGTGCCGGGGGCAAGCACCAGCGCATCGATGCCCGACTGCGCCATTTGCTGGCGTAGCTGTGTCATTTTCGGGGGCGTTTGGGTCATGACCGCACCATTGTTTTTCTAAGGTTTGATAAATGCGGCGACGTTCCTGTCCATAACAGACGTGCTGCGTCATCGCCAATATTGGCAAAGGAATGGGGCGTGTCGCCCATGAAATGCATGCTGTCACCCGCCTTTAACGTAAAGGTCGCGGTGCCCAGCGTTTGTTTGATTGTCCCGTCCAGCACCATAATTAATTCTTCGCCAACATGGGCAATCTCTTCTGAGGCGTACCCTTTGGGGATATGGATGATCAGCGATGTTAAAACGCCGCCGCTCAGCTCTTTGGTCAACTGTTCGTACCGCAGGGATGTATCATGCAGAGAAAACGGTTGCCGTTCGCCCGCGCGGGTCACACTCTCGGATGGTTTGGGGGCCGAGATGAATACATCGACATCCACATCCAGCGCTGCTGCGATGCTGGCCAATGTGCCCAAGCTGGGCGTTGCTTTGTCACGTTCAACCAAGCTAAGAAAACCCACTGAAATCCCAGCTATATCTGCCAATTCCTGCAGTGTTGTGCGTTTTTTTTGACGCAGTTCACGAATGCGGCCGCCAAAGGCGGGGGGCATGGATTTTGAACTTTGATCTATTGTATCTGACACACATCGTCTCCCTAAAAAAATTTAGTAAAAAATTTTTACTGTGTCAAAATAAATTTATATAAATTTTTTATATGGATGTTTTGCCATAATTTTATTTGTTTCGAATGTGTTGTGGGAAATTCAAAATTGGAATGGCAAATTATTGACCGACCCCGATAAACTCCATTGGCCAAAAATTGGGGTGATTTTCACCAAAAACCGGGAACGATTCGAAACGCTCTTGGATGGGGGATATAGCCATATGGAATGATTACGCAGCCGCCCTGGTTAACACCGCGGGGGCGAAACCTGAAAAACCGGAATGCAAAGGCGATTTAGGGTTGCATATGGAATAATTTGCCCCATTGTCCCCACGAATAGAGGAGAAAAAAGATGGCCAATACCATTGTAAACAGTTGGAATGAATGGGACCCGCTAAAGCATGTGATCGTCGGACGCGCGGATGATTGTCATATCCCACCCGAAGAACCCGCGCTGGATGCCAAAGTGCCAGAGGACAGCGATATGCGCGGTCAATGGGGGCGCCGCCCCCAGGAAACCATCGATCGCGCCAATGAATTGTTGGACAATTTTGCCAATATGCTTGAAAAACGCGGTGTCCGAGTGGATCGGCCAACGCCAACTGATTTTTCGAAACCTGTGACAACGCCGGACTTTCATACTGACAGTCAGTTCGGGTGTATGCCGCCGCGCGATGTGTTGTTGACTGTTGGCAGCGAAATCCTAGAGGCGACCATGTCTTATCGCTGCCGCTGGTTTGAATATCTGTGCTATCGCCCCTTGATGCAGCAGTACTGGAACGAAGATCCCAATTTCCGGCACGAGGCCGCGCCAAAACCCCGTTTGACAGACGCGGATTACCATCCCGATTATCTGTCCGAAAAGATTGGGGTCGAAAAGCGTTTGCAATGGGCCGCCGAGAAGTTTTTTGTCACAACCGAAGAAGAGCCGTTGTTCGATGCGGCCGACGTTTTGCGGTTTGGGCGCGATTTGGTCGTTCAACACGGATTTACAACCAACCTGAAAGGGATCGAATGGCTGCGCCGGCATTTCCCAGATCATCGGGTTCATACGGTGAATTTCCCGGGCGATCCCTATCCCATCCATATTGACGCGACATTTACACCGCTGCGTCCGGGTTTGATCCTGAACAATCCGCAACGTCGCCTGCCCGAAGAGCAGCGCAAAATGTTCCATGACAATGGGTGGGAAATTGTTGACGCAGCCCAACCCGCGCACAACGCGCCGCCCCCCTTATGTTATTCATCGGTCTGGCTGAGTATGAATGTTTTAGTGTTGGATCCAAAAACGGTTTGTGTCGAAAAGTCAGAAGTGTATCAGGCCGAGCAAATGGACAAGTTGGGCATGGAAGTGGTTGAGGTTGAATTGCGTGATGCCTATGCCTTTGGGGGTGGGTTGCATTGCTGTACGGCGGATGTGTACCGCGAGGGCACCTGTGAAGATTATTTCCCCCACCTAGAGGGATAAATCCCCCTTGGGCCCATCGAGGGCCCGCGGGGGATGCGTGTTGGCCTAGCGGCCAGCACGCGCCGCCCTGATCAAACGTTCCAATCCATCCAGGAAGCGCGACCTATCCGATTTGCCAAAGGGTTTACCCCCGCCTTGGCGAAACGGGTCTGAGGCGCGCAAATCTTGCATCAGGTCGCGGGTCGCAAGCGCAGGGCCGATGTTGCGTTCATTCAGCAATTCGCCATTGTGTTTGATCACGTTCGCACCGTTTTCGATGACCCGCGCGGCCAGTGGTATATCCCCTGTCACAACGATATCACCAGCGCCTGCGCGTTCGGCGATCCACATGTCTGCGACATCTGCGCCCTGGTCCACGACCACGGTGGTAATCAGGGGATTCGGGGATGGGCGAATGCCCCCGTTGCTGACGATCACAACAGGCAATTTGTGTCGCGTTGCGACGCGTTCAATTTCTGATTTAACGGGGCAGGCGTCTGCATCAACGAAAAGGGTGGTCATGTGAATCCTGGCGGTCATAAATTAGGCATAGAGTAGTGAATTGTCGACCAGATAAAAACCAAATAATCTGTCGGTGCGTTTCGTATTTATGGCCGTTGGTTGGTATTCAAACATCAAATCAATAGGTTAATGAAAATTTTTGATGACCTTTGTTCATGTTGATACTGTGCCGAACAGGGCTTGACGCATTTTGATTATTCGTGCTTGATATTTTACGCGGGGCAAAAATCCGTAAAGAAGTTGTAAAATAGGGACACAGATGTCGGACAATAAAATCAAAAATATGGAAGACTTTGCCGCGGTCAGCGGTTTGTCGCGTCCGACTGTATCGAAATATTTCAACGATCCAAACAGCGTGCGCAGTTCAACCCGCGACCGGATTGAGGCGGCGTTACAGAAATATGATTTCCACCCCAACATCTATGCGATGAACCAAAATCGCAAACTGACGAACAATGTGGGTATTGTGGTTCCCTATCTGTCAGATCCGGTTTTTGCGGAATTGGCGCGTAAGGTCGAAGAAAACTGTATCCTGGCGGGGTTTCGTCCCACGTTATTTAGTGCGCATGGTCAGCCCCGCCTTGAGGTGGAAATACTGGATGGGTTGCGCTTGTTAAAGCCATCTGGTGTTTTGATTGCCCCCCTTGGGCGCACGCCGAACCGGGCGGTTATCGAAAAATTCTGTGCAGATGTTCCGACCGTATTGTTTGACAGCTTTCTACCCGATACGGGGTTGGGCTTTGCCGGATCAAACAACCCCCAATTTGCGCATTTGATTGTGGATTATCTGTGCCGGACGGGCGAATACCCCAGTTTTCTGGAAATGCGCACACCCGCTAACCCGAACGCAAACCGACGCCGCCAGGCCTATATCGCGGCGATGGAAAATCTGGGGTTTGAACCCAGTATTGTCAAAATTGACGGCGAAGGTTGGGCCTTTGAGGAAATTGGCCGCAGCGGCGGGGGCAAAGCGTTGTTGGAAAAACAATTCGCGACAAACACCATTTTATGCAGCAATGATCGACTGGCCATCGGGTTTTTGACCGCCTGCTACGAAAACCAGATTCGCGTGGGGCGTGGCCCCGATTGTGATATTCGCGTGGCTGGCATGGATGATCACCCCTTTTCGCGGTTCACATGTCCGCCCCTGACCACTGTTGCCCAAGACTTTGAATCGGTCGCGAAAGAAGCGGTTTCAATATTGGTGGCTTCGATAGAAGGTCGTGAAATTTCAAAGCCTTCGACGTTTTTTGATGGACGATTGGTTATGCGAGAGTCTGCGTGAGTTAAATTAAAAATTAACACGCGTAAAATTTTATCTTGACGCCAGTTTTTGTTTTGGCCTAACCTGTGCCGGCAACATCCATTCAAGGGAGGACTAGGATGTCTATGAAAAACGTATTGGGCGCAGCCAGTGCTGTCGCCATGCTGGCCGCAACAGCGGCATCGGCAGAAACCATCACCATCGCAACTGTGAACAACGGCGATATGATCCGCATGCAGGGTTATACCGACCAATTCACGGCCGCCACCGGCATCGATGTTGAATGGGTCACGCTAGAGGAAAACGTTCTGCGTCAGCGTGTGACAACGGACATCACCACCAAAGGTGGTCAGTTCGATATCATGACAATCGGCATGTACGAAACACCGATCTGGGGTGCAAACGGCTGGTTGGTTCCATTGGACAACATGTCAGCGGAATACAACGTCGGTGATATCCTGCCTGCGATGGCCGGCGGTCTGAGCCATGATGGCACACTGTACGCAGCGCCATTCTATGGCGAAAGCTCGATGATCATGTATCGCACAGACCTAATGGAAAAAGCGGGCTTGGAAATGCCTGATGCGCCATCTTGGTCATTTGTCGCCAAAGCGGCGCGCGCCATGACCGATCGTGAAAACGACATCAACGGCATCTGTCTGCGCGGCAAAGCAGGCTGGGGCGAAGGCGGTGCGTTCATCACGGCCATGTCAAATTCATTCGGCGCACGTTGGTTCGACGAAGAGTGGAACGCACAATTCGACACACGCGAATGGTCTGATACACTGAACTTCTTTGTCAACATGATGTCGGATTCTGGTCCTGCGGGCTATGCGACAAACGGGTTCAACGAAAACCTGTCGCTGTTCCAACAGGGCAAATGTGGCATGTGGATTGACGCGACTGTTGCGGCATCCTTCGTGACCAACCCAAACGATTCAACTGTTGCGGACAAGGTCGGATTTGCATTGGCACCTGACAATGGCATGGGTGTGCGGTCAAACTGGTTGTGGGCATGGGCGTTGGCCATCCCTGCAGGGACACAGAAAGCAGACGCTGCTAAGCAGTTCATCGAATGGTCAACATCGAACGAATACATCGAATTGGTTGCGGCAAACGAAGGTTGGGCAAACGTACCACCCGGTGCGCGTACATCCCTGTACGAAAACCCCAACTACAAAGACGTACCTTTCGCGCAAATGACATTGGATTCAATCCTGTCAGCTGATCCAAACAACTCAACCGTTGATCCCAGCCCCTATGTGGGTATCCAATTCGCAGCGATCCCAGAATTTGCGGGCATCGCGACCGAAGTCAGCCAAGAGTTTTCAGCCGTATACGCAGGTCAGCAATCCGTCGAGGATGCATTGGCCAAAGCACAGGCCATCACAAACGACGCAATGGAAGCCGCAGGCTATCGTTAAGCGCATCGACAAAGGGCGGCGGTTGACCTGCCGCCCTTTCTTTACTCTTTCATCACATTGTTGAACAGACTATGGCAGGGCGACCCCTGCTAACAAAGGACGTGTTTTAATGGCGACGCAACATTCACGCACAGCAGCCCGCATTATGATGGCGCCCGCTGTGACATTATTGCTGGGATGGATGTTGGTCCCACTGATTATGACACTGTATTTTTCGTTCAAGAAATATCTGCCCCTGCGGGGTGGTGATCTGGGCTGGGTCGGGTTCGACAACTATGTTCGGTTTGTATCCAGCAGTGCATTCTGGCCCAGCGTTACAGCGACATTGATTATTGTAGGTGGCGTTTTGCTGATCACCATTTGTTTTGGTGTTTTATTGGCGATCTTGCTGGATCAACCCATGTGGGGGCAGGGGATTGTCCGCATCCTGATCATTGCGCCATTTTTTGTCATGCCGACCGTGTCGTCACTGGTTTGGAAAAACATGTTTATGGATCCAAACTATGGCCTGTTGTCCTATCTGTGGGAATTTTTCGGGGCAGAACCGATCCAGTGGATGTCGCAGGCGGCGCTGCCTTCGATCATTATCATCGTCAGCTGGCAATGGTTGCCCTTTGCCACCCTGATTTTGCTGACCGCGATCCAATCGCTGGACAGCGAACAGCTTGAGGCCTCGGAAATGGACGGGGCGTCGACATTGCGTCGGTTCTGGCACATCATTTTGCCCCACCTTAGCCGCGCGATCACGGTTGTTTTGTTGATCCAGACCATTTTCCTGCTGTCCATTTTCGCGGAAATTTTCGTGACAACGGGCGGGGCCTTTGGGTCAAAAACGCTCAGCTATCTGATTTTCCAACGCGTGTTAGAGAGTCAGAATGTCGGTCTGGGGTCCGCCGGTGGTGTCTATGCCATCATCCTTGCAAACATCGTTGCCATATTCCTAATGCGGATTGTCGGCAAAAATCTGGACAACTAGGGGGCATCCATGGCACGCGCTGTATCATCACGCCGTAAATCGATTAACACTGCCCTGGCTTGGGGGATTGGGCTGATCATATTCTTTCCAATTCTGTGGACCATCCTGACCAGTTTCAAAACCGAAGGTCAGGCCATCGCCGACCCGCCCGTGTTTTTGTTCTTTGACTGGACATTGGAAAACTATTCCATCGTGCAGGACCGATCCGATTATATGCGGTATCTGTGGAATTCGGTGATCATCGCCGGCGGATCAACCCTGCTGGGGATTATCATCGCGGTACCTGCTGCGTGGTCCATGGCCTTTGTGCCATCGAAACGGACCAAAGATATTTTGATGTGGATGCTGTCCACGAAAATGTTGCCGGCTGTGGGTGTGTTGTACCCGATTTATCTGCTGTTCATTAAACTGGGTCTGTTGGACAGCCTGTTTGGTTTGGTCATTGTGTTGATGTTGATCAACCTGCCGATCATTATCTGGATGCTGTACACCTATTTCAAAGAAATCCCAGGCGAAATCCTAGAGGCGGCGCGCATGGATGGCGCATCGCTGAAATCCGAAATCCTGTATGTTCTGACACCAATGGCCATTCCCGGGATTGCATCGACCATTTTGTTGAATGTCATCCTTGCCTGGAACGAAGCGTTTTGGACATTGAACCTGACCGCCGCCAAGGCAGGACCGCTGACGGCCTTTATCGCCAGTTATTCCAGCCCCGAAGGGTTGTTTTACGCAAAACTGTCGGCGGCCTCGACAATGGCAATCGCACCAATTCTAATCCTTGGCTGGTTCAGCCAAAAACAACTTGTCCGCGGCCTGACCTTTGGCGCGGTGAAATAAGGAACCTGATCCATGGGACAAATCATATTAAACCAAGTGCGCAAAACCTTCGGCGATGTTGAGGTGATCCCACCGCTGGATTTGACCATCAATGACGGTGAATTCTGTGTGTTCGTCGGGCCATCGGGATGTGGTAAATCGACATTGCTGCGGTTGATCGCGGGGCTTGAGGATGTAACCAGCGGGGACATTTCCATCGATGGACAATCGGCCACCGAACTGCCCCCTGCCAAACGTGGTCTGGCGATGGTGTTCCAATCCTATGCGCTGTACCCGCATATGAGCGTGCGCAAAAACATCGCCTTTCCGCTGCGTATGGCGGGTCTGCCCAAGGATGAAATCGAAAAACGTGTGACCAACGCGGCCAGCGTTTTGAACCTGACCGATTATCTGGATCGTCGCCCGGGTCAGTTATCGGGCGGACAGCGTCAGCGGGTGGCCATTGGGCGTGCCATTGTGCGCGAACCGGCGGCATTTTTGTTTGATGAACCGCTGTCGAATTTGGATGCCGCATTGCGCGTTGGCATGCGGTTGGAAATTTCCGAACTGCACAAACGCCTGTCGACAACAATGATTTATGTGACCCACGATCAGGTCGAGGCGATGACAATGGCCGACAAAATTGTGGTGCTGCGCGCCGGGAATATCGAACAGGTCGGCAGTCCGCTAGAACTGTATAAAGCGCCGCGCAATACATTCGTTGCGGGCTTTATCGGGTCGCCCAAGATGAATTTCATCCAAGGCGAACAGGCCTCTGCATTGGGCGCAGACACCATCGGTATTCGCCCGGAACATATTGATGTGTCAGACACACAGGGGCAGTGGTCGGGCCGCGTGGGCGTGTCGGAACATTTGGGCTCTGACACCTTTATTCACGTCCACGACACGGGGCTGGGTGATACCATCACCGTGCGCGCCGCGGGCGAGGTTGATTTCAAACATGGCGACACAATCCACCTGACCCCACGTGCAGATCAAATTCATAAATTCGATGCACAAGGATTGCGGATATGACACGGCTTGCGGGCAAAAATGCCTTGATTACAGGGTCGGCGCGCGGGATTGGCCGCGCCTTTGCGCGGGCCTATATCGATCAGGGTGCCCGTGTTTGCATCGCAGATATCGATTTCGACCGTGCACAACAAACGGCCCAAGATCTGGGGCCAAATGCGATTGCTGTAAAATTGGATGTTACCAAACAGGACAGCATTGACGCCGCCGTCGCACAAACGATCGCGACCTTTGGACAAATTGATATTTTGATTAACAACGCGGCCCTGTTCACCGCCGCCCCCATCGTTGATGTGGATCGCGACGATTATCAACGTGTGTTTGATATCAATGTGTCCGGCACGCTGTTTATGATGCAGGCTGTTGCACGTCATATGATTGATCGCGGCATTCGGGGCAAAATCATCAACATGGCGTCCCAGGCGGGGCGACGCGGCGAAGCCTTGGTCAGTGTCTATTGCGCGACCAAAGCGGCCGTTATCAGCCTAACGCAATCTGCGGGTCTGAACCTGATCCAACACGGGATCAATGTTAACGCAATTTCACCTGGTGTCGTTGATGGGGAACACTGGACCGGCGTGGACGCGTTTTTTGCCAAGTTGGAAAACAAACCCCTGGGCCAGAAAAAACAAGAGGTGGGCGCAGCTGTCCCCTATGGTCGCATGGGAACCGCGCAGGATTTAACCGGTATGGCCGTTTTCCTGGCCTCGGAAGAAGCAGAATATATTGTCGCCCAGACGTATAACGTCGATGGCGGAAATTGGATGAGTTGATGAAAGACGACGCGCGAGGTCAGACAATGATCAAACTAAGCCAAAGTACCCTTTCACAGTTGCCCGCAGGCGCGGTGGCCCCCACCTATGATCGTGCGGCCCTGACGGCGGGCATTGTGCACATCGGTTTGGGGAATTTCCATCGGGCGCATCAATCGTGGTATTTGCACAGGTTAATGCAAATGGGGCAGGCGCAGGACTGGGCCATTATCGGCGCGGGCGTGCGGCCCTATGATGCAGACATGCGCGATCGGTTGCTGGCGCAGGATTGTTTGACCACCTTGATTGAATTGGATCCTGCGTCCTCAAATGCCGAAGTGGTGGGATCAATGATCGATTATCTGCCCATCGAGCAGGGCAATAAATCCCTGATCCAACGCATGGCGCAGTCCGATATTCGCATTGTCGGGTTAACGGTGACCGAGGGTGGGTATTATCTGGATCCTGTGACCAAGGGATTGGATGTTGCGCATCCCGATATCGTGCATGATGGCGAACACCCTGACACCCCGAAAACAGCATTCGGTGCCATCGTTGCTGCATTGCGGTTGCGGCGCGATGCAGGTGTTGGGCCCTTGACGGGCCTGTGTTGTGACAATTTGCAGGGCAACGGTGATATTTTGCGGCAAACCGTGGTCGGATTGGCGCGTTTGTCCGACCCTGATCTGGCCGATTGGATTGATGCAAACTGCACATTCCCCAATTCAATGGTCGACTGCATTGTGCCGGCAACAGGGGCGGCGGAATTGGAATTGGTGCGCAATTTGGGCATCGATGACGCATGTCCCGTGACCCATGAAAATTTCCGCCAATGGGTGATCGAAGATGATTTTTGCGCAGGTCGTCCCGATTGGGATGCCGCTGGCGCGACCTTTGCCGATAATGTTCATGATTTTGAAACCATGAAGATCCGTATTCTGAACGGCGGTCATCAGGTTATTTCTGTTCCGGCCGAGGTTTTGTCCGTTCCGACCATCGCGGGATGTATGCAGCATAGCGGTATTTCAAAACTTTTCGATAAAATTGCGCGCACAGAAATTGTGCCGCATGTGAAACCCGTGGCAGGTATGTCCCCGTTAGCCTATGTCGATCTGATTGCGACGCGGTTTTCCAACCCTAAAATCGTCGATACAACGCGGCGCGTGGCCTTTGACGGGTCATCGCGGCAACCGGGTTTCATCATTCCATCCATTCGGGACGGATTGGCTGCGGGGTTGCCGGTCGATGGTTTGGCTCTGGTCTGTGCGGCATGGGCGCGGATGTGTTACGGCCGCCGGCAGGATGGCAGCGACATCGCACCAAATGATCCCGATTGGGATCAGCTGACAGCAACCGCGGCCCAGGCCAAGGTGAACCCGCAAGCCTGGCTGGATATGGCGCATATTTATGGCGATTTGGCCCAAAACGCACAGTTTTCCGCGGTGTTTTCCGATTGGTTGACACTGATTTGGGAACAGGGCATGGATGCGGCCATCGCCAAATACCTTGGTGATGCCGACAAGGTTTGAATGATCCCTATGATGCAGACATCCCCAATCACCGATATCGCCACATTGGCAGATCGCATTATCGCACAGGCGCGGCCGGGTCGCACAATCGTTGCGATCGTGGGGCCCCCGGGCAGTGGTAAATCCACGCTGGTTGAGGGTTTGAAAACCGACATTGATGCCAAATCATCCGAGGGCTGCGAAATTGTCCCCATGGATGGGTTTCACTATGATAACCGTATTTTGGATCAACGCGGCGACAGACGGCGCAAAGGCGCGCCGCATACCTTTGATGTGGGGGGGCTTGCCTCGGTCATTGAACGTCTGAGAACCACGCCCGACACGGATATTGCGGTTCCTGTGTTTGATCGTGAAAATGATTGTGCCTATGCTTCGGCGCGGATTATTCCGGCCCAGACGAAAACCATTCTGGTCGAAGGCAATTATTTGCTGTTGGATGACCCACAGTGGCGCGTATTTGACGGGATGTTTGATGTCACCGTGTCAATCCAATGCGATTATGAAACGTTAAAACATCGTCTGTCGCAACGCTGGCTGGACCTGAATTTCAGCCCCCAGGACACAGAGGCCAAGTTGGAACAAAACGATTTGCCAAACTGTCGGCTGGTCCAGGCAAACAGCCTGCCCGCAGATTTGGTGTATCAATCTGACGCGGACTAGCCTGGCCGTGCGGCGCGTGTTCAGGTGCTGGGCGATATAACCTTGGTCCCGTGATCGGCACACAGTTGCGACAATTCGCGGGGCAAGGTTGCATCAGTATAAAACCGGTCCACATCCCGTAGGGATGCGATTTTAACCGGTGCGCTGCGGGTAAATTTTGTCTGGTCTGCCACAACATAGGTCTGTCGGGATTGGGCCAAAATCGCCTGACTGACACCAATTTCCTGCATGTCGTAATCCAACATATCCCCATCGTGATCCAATGCCGAACAGCCGATCACAGCCAAATCGAATTTGAATTTTTCAATAGTTTCAATCGCGGGATTGCCGATTAAACCATTGTCAGCGCGCCGCAAATGTCCGCCCGTGACAATAATTTCACAATTCGGATTGGCCGCCAAAATCGCGGCCACATTCATGTTGTTTGTAACAACCATCAGATTTTTATGATTCAGCAGGGCACGCGCGACGGCCTCGGTGCTGGTGCCGATATTTAGAAACAGCGATATGTCATCGGGGATATCCTGCGCACAGCGTTCTGCAATGGCGGATTTTCCGGCGTGGTTGATTGTCTTGCGATCTTCATAGCGGATGTTGGTTGTACGGGCCGGCAAAATCGCGCCACCATGGACGCGTTCGATTTGGCGACTGTCTGCCAATTCCGTCAAATCGCGGCGCACCGTTTGCAATGTCACCTGAAAATGATCCGCCAGCTGTTCGACCGTGACCTTGCCATCCCGCCGCAAGATTTCTAGAATTTCGGGGTGTCTTAGGGTCTGCGACATGGGGATCCTTTGGTGGTTTACGGGTCTCGGCTGGCCCCATAGGGGTAAACACATGGATTTAGACAAGAATTTTTTCAGATAGCAAGTAAAAACGAAATAAAGCGAAAAGAAATATTGATAAAACGAATGACCCACGGCATAACTTGGGCCAGGGGTTTGAACGGGTGCGGTCATTCATCCTTGCCCTGTTAATCCAATTTGGCCGCGAAAGGCAGCACAATTTCCCATGACCCAGCGCACATTACGCCGTTTTTTGACGCAAACACTCTCAGATAATTCAGATTTGGTATTCCTGATTGAGGATATCGCCGCCGCCTGTCGGATCATTGCCGATCGTGTGCGCAATGCGCCCTTTGACGGTGATCTGGGCACAACGAAAACCGAAAATGTGCAGGGCGAATTGCAAAAACCATTGGATTTGATCGCAAATGATGTGGTCGAACGCGTCTGCGCCAACAGTCCGCGCTTGGCCGCCTTGGTTTCCGAAGAGGTCGAAGAGGTCACATGGCTAAAACCCCCGCAAAAGGGCGATTTCGTGTTGTATTTTGACCCCTTGGACGGGTCGTCAAATTTGGATGTGAACCTGTCGGTGGGCACCATTTTTTCCATCATGCAAATCACGCAGGATGGCCAGCGTGATATTTTGCGCCCCGGGCGTAACCAGATTTGTGCGGGCTATGCGATTTACGGGCCAACCACGATGTTGGTGTTCAGTTTGGGCCAGGGCGTCAATGGGTTTTCGTGCCATTCCACCACTGGGGAATTTCGCCTGACGCATTCCAATTTACGGGTGCCCGAAACAACGACCGAGTTTGCGATTAACGCGTCGCGGCAAATGTTTTGGGATGGTGCCATTCAATCCTATGTTGCGGATTGTGTGGCGGGTGTTTCGGGCCCAAGGGGGCAATATTTCAACATGCGTTGGACCGCCTCGATGGTTGCCGAAGTGCACCGCATTTTGATGTGCGGCGGCGTGTTTTTGTATCCCAAGGATCGCGAAAATGCGGCCAAGGGTGGGCGGCTGCGTTTGATGTACGAAGCCAATCCAATGGCCTGGATTATTCAGGCCGCCGGTGGGGATGCAACAACGGGGGATACACAGATTTTGGATGTTATCCCGACCGAGGCCCATCAACGCGTCCCCGTGATCTTGGGGTCCGCACAAGAGGTGGACACAATCCGCCGTTATTACCGTAGGCAGGGTTAAGGTGTCCCATGCAAATTTCGACCAGCCTGATGCAGCCAAAACATGTAATTTCAGGGCGCGGCACGCGTGATCAGTTGATTGCAGCCCTGCCCACGAATGCCCGCAATTGTTTGGTTGTGCATTCGCGTTCGGCCCGTTGGGCGCAGGAATTTTGCAAATCGGCCGAACTGGCCGGGGTGCGGGTCCGGTGCCAGCTGGCCAATGGTGAACCCGATTTGGATGATGTGCGCCAAATTCTGGCCGGTTTTCAGGGCGCAGATATACAAGCCGTGATCGCAATCGGCGGCGGGGCGGCCATTGACCTGGGCAAAGCCATTTCTGCCCTGCTGCCACAGGATCATGATCCGCTAAAATACCTTGAGGTCGTGGGCGATGGGCACAAGATGGAACACGATCCGCTGTTTTTTGCAGCCATACCCACAACATCAGGCACAGGGGCCGAAGCCACGAAAAACGCGGTGATCACCGTGCCCGATCATGGCGTAAAAGTCAGCCTGCGCGATGATCGCATGATCCCTGATCTGGTTGTCTTGGATCCCGATCTGGTCGATGGTTTGCCCGCGCCAATCACCTTTATGACGGGGCTGGATGCGATAACGCAATTGATGGAACCCTATCTGTCCCAGCGGGCAACATCCCAGACAGACGAAATTTGCCTGCAAGGTCTGCGTTTGGCATTGCCAGCCCTGCATCAGCTGACATTGGGGGAAAACCGCGCCGCGCGTGATGCCATGTCACAGGCAGCGTATCTAAGTGGTGTGGCCTTGGCCAATGCGGGTTTGGGGGTTGTTCACGGATTGGCAGGGATCATGGGCGGCCAATTGGGGGTCGCGCATGGGACGATTTGCGCCCGACTGTTGCCGTCGGCCATGCGGGTCAATCGTTTGGCCTGTCTTGAGCAGGGTTGCCCTGTTGACAAATTTGATCACATCGCGGCCCTTGTCCAGCAATCTTGGCCGAATGCAACGGGGGAACTGGATCGCGATTTATTCGGTTTCGTCGCAGGGCGCGGGATTGCCAAATTGCCACAAACGATGCTGGATGCGCCGATGATCGACACATTGGTTGACGGGGCATTGCAGGCGTCAAGTTATAAAACCAACCCCGTCGCATTGTCGCGTGATCAGATCAAACAGGTGTTACAAGGGGCCTGCCAAATCTGATGGTGATTGTTGAACGCGATCGAAACGCTTGATACTGTTTGTGTCAGGGACCCAGGGACCATAGAATATCACAATGTCAAAGGTGCGATATGCAGCGATCACAGATTAATCACATTATGGAACAGGCCGACGAATTTATGCGCCGGTATGGGTTTGTTTTGCCGCCCTTTGCCTATTGGACGCCCGACCAATTTGTCGAAAATCAATCAGTCGCGCGTCATGTGATCGACACGCGCTGCGGATGGGATATTACCGATTACGGTGTGGGCGATTTCGATCGTCAGGGGTTATTTTTGTTTACCCTGCGCAATGGGCGTTTGGCCGATCTGCAACGGGGCGGGGGGATGTGTTACGCTGAAAAACTGCTGATTTCGCGTCAGGACCAATTATCCCCGATGCATACCCACAGCCTAAAGGCTGAGGACATCATAAACCGCGGCGGCGCGGATTTGGTCATTGAACTCTATGGATCTGATGATGTCGGACATTTCGCCGAGGATCGGGGGGGGATCGTGCAATGTGATGGCATTGCCCGCCCCTATGGTCCTGGTGAAAAACTGGTCCTGAAACCTGGGGCCAGCGTTACCTTGATGCCGGGGGACTGGCATGCCTTTTGGGGTGAGGGCGGCGATGTTTTAATCGGCGAGGTATCGACCGTGAACGACGATGAAACCGATAACATTTTCCGCGAACCCATTGGCCGGTTTTCCACAATCCAAGAGGACGTGCCGCCCACGCATTTGCTGGTCAGTGATTATGCGCAGTGGTTTTCCTAGACATGCAGTATGAGGCTGCGAAATCATTTCTAACCGATTTGTTTCGGGTGGCCTATCAGGCGGCCGATCCGATGCTGCGGGTTGCCCCCTATTTACCACCGCTGCCCAAGGGGAAATTGATCGTCATAGGTGCCGGTAAAGCATCGGCGCGCATGGCCGAAGCCGTCGAGGCCCATTACGGACCCTGCGCGGGCTGTGTCGTGACGCGCTATGGCTATGAACGGCCGACCCAAGGCATCGAAATTCTATCCGCCGCCCACCCTGTCCCGGATCAGGCGGGTGTTCTGGCAACCCAGCGGATTTTTCAGTCGGTTCAGAATTTGTCCCCCGATGATGCGGTGATTGCGCTGATTTCCGGTGGGGGATCCGCATTATTGTGTGCGCCTGTCCCTGGGGTCAGTCTGGACGACAAAATGGCGCTGACGCAACAGCTGTTGGACAGTGGGGCGGCCATCGACGAAATCAACACGGTTCGCAAAACGTTGTCCCTGGTCAAGGGCGGAAAATTGGCGCAGGCCTGTGCGCCGGCGCGTGTGGTCAATCTGCTGATTTCGGATGTCGCGGGCGATGATCCTGAATTTATCGCCTCTGGCCCCACAGTGCCCAGTCATATCACCGCGGCGCAGGCGATGGACATTGTGACCCGGTGGGGCATTGCGCTGTCCGATCCTGTGGCACAGGCCGTTTCGCAGTATCGTGCGCCGGATTTGGGGAAATCAAGGATTGAGACCCATATTATTGCGTCCCCGATGGCATCGCTGCGGGCCGCCGCGGCGCAGGCGACATCCTGTGATGTCCGGATTCTGGGCGACGCCATCGAGGGCGAGGCCCGCGATCTGGCGCGTGATCATGCGGCCCAAGCGCAAGCCATTCAGGCACAACGCCCCAAGCGGCCGGTGCTGTTGCTGTCGGGGGGCGAATGTACGGTCACACGCTGCGGCGATGGTAGTGGGGGTCCGAATGCCGAATATACCCTAGCGGCCGCGCTGGCGCTGAATGGGCGGACTGGGATCCATGTTTTGGCCTGTGACACCGATGGTGTCGATGGCGCGGCCGAGGTGGCGGGCGCCTATGCGGGTCCCGATACATTGACGCGTGCGCAGCAGAAAAACATATTCCCCGAACAGGCGCTTGCGCGAAACGATGCACATGGTTTTTTTGCCGCGCTTGGTGATCAGATTATCACGGGGCCGACCCTGACAAACGTGAATGATTTTCGGGCTATTTTGATTGAGGGCATGGCCGAATGAAAAACCTGATCCATCTTTTGTCGGTTTTGAAATCACATCACCCCCGCCTGTTTTGGGGGACTGTTTTGGCAGGAACAGCGGCCTGCATTTTTGCAGCCAAGCTGATCTTGTTCACGATTTATTGGATGGATCCGGATCACAGGTTTCACGCCCCCGAACCCTGGATGACGCCAGGCTATATTGCGCGGTCGCATGATGTGCCCCCGCAACAGATTGCCGAATTTCTGGGTCTTGGCGGAGCCAGCGATCATCCCATGACCCTAGCACAGATTGCACAGAAACAGGGGCGCGATATTGACACCCTGTTGTCCCAATTGAATGATTGGCTGGTCGCAACGCATGGGGTGCCCCGTGACTGAGCAGGCCTTGGAATTTGTGGCGCTGTGGGGATTGCCCAGTCTGGCATTGATTGTGATGCTATCGTGCCTTGCCATCCCTGTGCCATCCTCCTTGGTGATGCTGGCCTGTGGATCGATGATTGCCGCGGGTGAATTGCCGATGATCATCACATGGGCCGTATCGGTGGGTGCGGCGGTTGTGGGGGATCAAATTGGGTATGGCGTCGGGCGATTATGGGGGGCACCCCTGTTGGCGCGCCTGAAACGGGCCAATCCGAAATCACGGCTTGTGGATCGCGCCAAGGTTCAATTGCACCGGTCGGGGTGGGCCAGTGTTTTTGTGTCGCGTTGGCTGATGTCGCCCTTGGGGCCTTATGTGAACGTTTTGTGCGGGGCTACGCATTTCCGGTGGGGTTTATTTACCTTTTGGGCGCTGTGTGGTGAAATCGTTTGGGTCACGATGTATCTGGCGCTGGGCTATGCCTTTGGGCATAGTATTCAATTCATTGCGGAAATTTCGGCGGATGTGAATGGTATCTTGGTGTCGTTTGGGGTGATTTTTGCCGTGTTGTGGTATGCCCATCACTGGGCCAAACGCCGAGGCCTGTTGTCGCACAAATCCTGACACAGGCTAGGATAGGTTCGATATCCGTTTTGCTGCCGTCAATAATGCGGCCAATGTCGGGGTGTGGGGTTCGCTGTATTGCGCCACCAGCCCCACGGTATGCCCCCCATGGCCGCCGGTGATTGGAATGGTTTTGATCGGTTTTCCCTGTGCCAAGAAATGCGCCATATCTTGGGGCAGGATTGTCAACCACCCACGTTCGACCACGTTAGACACCAAAACAATGGTCGAATTGGATTCAATGGTGGATTGGATGCTGATGTCATATTGCGCGAAATTGCGGTCAATGATGCGACGGTTTTGCATGTCTGGCGTTAATAAACACAGACGTTCATGGTTCAAATCCGCCCAACTGACGCTGTCGCGTTTGGCAAATTCGGACGCGGTAGAACAGACCAGCAAATATCGTTCACGATATAGCGGCGCCGTACTGACCCGCCCCAGCGGTTCATTGTCCAAATACGACAGGCCCACATCGATTTCCAAATTATCAATCATTTTCAAAATTTCAGCCGATGTGCGCGACAAAATTTTGAACCGAACCTTGGGGTGTTTGTCACAAAAATAACTGGCCAGTTTCGACGCCCATGTCAGCGCGGTTGGAATAACGGCCATACGCAATTGCCCCGATAAACCGTGCCGGGTTTGGCGCATTTCCTCTTTCAATTGGCGGGTGTCGCCCACGATTTTACGCGCCCATATTAGGGCATTTTGGCCCTCGGGGGTTAATCCGCCAAAGCGGGATCCGCGAAAAATCAACTGAACCCCCAGCTGATCTTCGAGCTGTTTGATCCCGCTGGACAGGGTCGGTTGGGTGATCCCCAAACTTTCGGCGGCGCGGCCAAAATGTTCGTGGCGCGCAACGGCAAGGAACATTTCCAGTTTATCAATCATGTCCTATGCGTGCCTTGGGGGTGGATGTTATGCGGGCTGGGCGTCAAAGCCAATATCATCCAACACGTCAATGATGTGTTGTGCAGATGGCGCGTTTTTCACATCGATTGTACGGCTGTCCAGATCGCAGCTGACCGACGCACCGTCAAATGCCTGTGTAATTGCGGTCTGAATGCTGGATGTGCAATGCCCACATGACATATCTGGAACGTGAAATTTCATAAATACTGCCTTTCGACTAAGGTCGGTGCTTTGGTTGAAACGGGGGCCGTTTGCGCATATGTACATCAGAGTAAAGGCAGGCCCGCATGTCGTCACAACTATCGCAAAAAGGCCACGTTATGGCAACCACAATACCGGTTCATATTCGCATTTCTGGGATGCACTGTGCGTCATGCGTGGCGCGTGTGGAACGGGGGTTATCACGTATTGATGGGCTGTCAAATATCTCGGTCAATCTGACCACAGAAACTGGCCATTTCGACGCCGCGGCGCCTAATCATTTGGCCCAAGCGGTCGCCTGTTTGGATAAACTGGGCTTTCCCGCCCTGACCGAAACGGTCGATTTATCCATAGGGGGGATGACCTGTGCGTCCTGCGCGGCGCGGATTGATCGCGCCCTTGCCAAAATACCTGGGGTCCAGTCGGTATCGGTGAATTTGGCAACCGAACGTGCAACGGTGACCTATCTGGCGGATATGGTCACGATGTCCGGTTTGATGCGTAAAATTGCAAAATTGGGGTTTTCGGCCAGCCCTGTGACCCCTGATGGTCAAACAGGGGTCGCGGTGGGGTCCGATCGGGAAAACGGCGGCCCTGGCCACGCGTTGTGGGTCAAATTTATGATGGCCTTGCTGTTGACCCTGCCAGTGTTTGTCTTGGAAATGGGCGGTCATTTGGTTCCTGCGGTGCATCATTGGGTGCAAATGACGCTGGGCACGCAGACCAGTTGGATGATCCAGCTGATTTTGACCAGTTTGGTGTTAATTGGTCCCGGGCGTGATTTTTACACCAAGGGTCTGAACGCATTGCGGCGTGGTGGGCCCGACATGAATTCCTTGGTGGCTGTTGGGACCTTGGCCGCCTATGGCTATAGCTTGGTGGTGATGATCTGGCCTGAACTGGTGCCGGATCAGGCCCGTGCTGTATATTTTGAATCGGCTGCTGTGATTGTGACTTTGGTTTTGGCGGGCCGCTACCTTGAGGCGCGCGCCAAGGGCAAAACGGGTGCCGCCATTCGGGCACTGCTGGATTTGCAGCCCGCTTCGGCCCAGGTGGAACGGAACGGCCAAGTGGTCGATTGTGATCTGGGCGACATCGTGCTGAACGATGTGTTGCTGGTCCGCCCTGGCGAACGGATCGCAACCGATGGTCAGGTGATTGACGGCCAATCGCATGTCGATGAAAGCATGCTGACAGGCGAAGCCATTCCCGTTGACAAACACACAGGATCAACCGTGACCGGTGGCACCGTGAACCTGACGGGTTTATTGCGCGTGGCGGTCACGCAGGTCGGTGATGACACCCGTTTGGCCCAGATCATTCGCATGGTGGAACGTGCGCAAAACACCAAACTGCCTATCCAAAATTTGGTTGATCAGGTGACATTGTGGTTTGTGCCTATCGTTATGGGATTGTCTGCGCTGACCGTTTTGATTTGGCTGTTATTTGCACCAACACTGGATGTGTCGTTTGCCTTGGTCGCGGGGGTTTGCGTTTTGATTATCGCTTGTCCCTGTGCCATGGGGTTGGCAACGCCCACATCGATTATGGTTGGAATGGGGCGCGCCGCCGGTTTGGGGATTTTGTTCCGCCAAGGCCAGGCCTTGCAGGAATTATCACAGGTGGCTGTCGTCGCATTGGATAAAACCGGTACCGTAACATTGGGCCAGCCCGAGGTGACCGAATTCCAAGCGGGCCCAGCCCATGACCCGAACGATGTTTTATCTGCCATCGCAGGGATCGAGGCAGGATCACAACATCCCGTTGCCACCGCGATTTTAAGGTATGCCGCGACCCAAGGTGCGGTGCCTGCCGCAGCGACCGATTTCCACAACACCACGGGCCGCGGTGTTCAGGCGCGGGTGTCTGGTTGCAGATATGCAATTGGTTCCGCGCAATTCATGGCGGATTTGGGGGTCTCCACAGACGACTGGATCACACGAGAATTGGAATGGTGCGCCCAGGGTAAAACCGTTTTATATGTCGCCCGTGACGCGCAAATTGCAGCCCTAATCGCTGTATCTGATCCTGTGAAACCGGATAGCCCGACCGCGATTGCGGCCCTTGCCAACGCTGGCCTGCGTGTGGTTATGATTTCAGGTGATAAATCCGAAACCGCCCATGCGGTTGCGCGCAGTGTTGGCATTGATCATGTGATCGCAGAGGTTTTACCAGATGGCAAGGTTGATGCGGTCAAACAGTTGCGCGCCGAATACGGCCCGGTGGCCTTTGTCGGTGACGGGATCAACGATGCACCGGCCTTGGCCGTTGCCGATGTTGGCGTCGCGATTGGCACGGGAACCGATATCGCAATTGAGGCGGCCGATGTTGTGTTGATGTCAGGCGCGCTGGGCGGTATCGTCAATGCCATTGATTTATCGCACAAAACCTTGCGGAATATTCGCCAGAACCTGTTTTGGGCCTTTGCCTATAATGTGGTTCTGATCCCTGTTGCGATGGGGGTTTTGTATCCAGTCTGGGGCATTTTGTTGTCACCGATGTTGGCGGCAGGGGCGATGGCATTTTCATCGGTATTTGTGGTCAGTAATGCGTTGCGCCTGCGCCGTGCATTGCCTGCCCAATCCTGATCCGATTGGTCCTGATGCCCATGGGATTGACAGTAGCGATAAAAATCGTGATCCATGGGCAAAAATTCAGGGAATTGAAATGACACAGAAAATTGTCCTTTTGCCAGGAATGATGTGTGACCACAGACTGTATGCCGGATTGATCGAACGTTTTTCGGATCGCTATGATATCCAGTGCCTTGATCTGGTGGGCCAACGTTCGGTGCCTGACATGGCGCAATCGGTGCTGGATCGTGTTCAGGGGCGGTTCCATTTGGTGGGGTTGTCCATGGGGGGCATTGTCGCGCTGCCCGTGGCCCTGCAGGCGCCCGATCGTGTTGCGTCCCTGGTATTGTTGGATACCAACGCGCGTGCGGATCGTGCCGAAGTTGCCCCGTTGCGCGATGCCCAGATTGAAACCGTAAAACACGGCGGGTTGGCGGATGTCTTGTCCCAGCAAATGATCCCCAACTATTTTCATGACAGGCCGGCCCATGCGGATCAAGAAAGTATCTGTCTGACAATGGGGCTGGATTTGGGGGCAAAGGTCTTTGAAAATCAGTCGCTGGCGCTAATGCATCGCGGCGCTGTCACGGATCGTTTGGGCGACATTCGCTGTCCAACCCTGATAGCGATGGGCGCGCATGATAAATTGTGTTCGCTGCACGATCACCAGACCATGGCCCAGGGAATCACGGGATCACAATTTCATATTATTCCAAACTGTGGACATATCCCCACTATGGAAACGCCAGAGGCTGTCAATCAACTGGCAGAAACATTTTACGCACAACAGGATGGAACATAAATGTCACGCATATCCGAATTTCGCCAACGGCTGACCGGCCAGGAAACCTTGGCAGGCACCTTTCTGAAAACGCCACACTATAACTTGGTCGAGGTTTTTGCACAAAGTGGATTTGATTTCCTGTGTTTGGATGCCGAACATGCCCCCTTTGATCGTGCGGCGATTGATCAGTGTCTGGCTGTCGCCTGTGCCCTGGATTTTCCGGTTTTGATCCGTGTGGGCGATCACAGCCCGCGTGAAATATTATGGGCGTTGGATTGCGGTGCGGTTGGCGTGGTCGTACCCCATGTTGACAGTGTGCAGGTGGCCCAGGATGTGGCGAAATACGCCCGGTTTGGTTTGGGCGGACGCGGATATGCCGGGTCATCGCGTTGGGGCGAATTTGCCACCAAATCCATGCCGGAATTGCTGGAAAAATCCCAACGTGAAACCGTTGTCATTGCCCAGATTGAGGAACCCTATGCGGTGCCCTTGGCCGCAGAGATTGCCGCGATAGACGGGATTGATGCGGTGTTTTCGGGGCCGGCGGATTTGTCGGTGGGCATGGGATATGATCATCAAAACAGCCCCGAATTGCATGCGGCCCTGAAATCCATCGGCGACGCGGCCAAAGCACATGGTAAAGGATACGCCAGTTTTGTCCCCAATGCCCAGGTGGGCCGTGACTGGGCGGAAAAATATGGCGTGACCATGTTTTACGTTGGATCGGAACACGGGTTCATGCGCAGCGCCGCAAATGCAATCGCCGACGCGTTAAAGACGGATTAGATTTGCGATTTTGGCGCGGCCAATGTGCCGCGCAAACACAGATCTGTCGTCAGTGGTGCAACAGGCGCCGGTGGGGTGTCGGATAAAATCGTATCGATCAAATACCGTGCGGCAGCATGTCCCATTTTGCGGTGCGGCACATGCACGGTCGTTAACGCGGGTTCTGTGATCAGTGAAATTTCGATGTCATCAAATCCGGTAATCGATATATCATCTGGCACAGTCAGCCCCAGTTTTTGCGCCTGACGCAGGGCCCCCACCGCCAAAACATCATTGCCGCACATGATCGCTGTGATGTCGGGGTGTTTGGTCAATAATGCACCGCAGGCCTCTGCACCGTTCATGATGGAATACCGGGTCTGCGCCAGATACAAACCATTGGGATCCAATCCTGCCTGTTCCATCGCATCCCGCGCGCCGCGAACACGGTCGCGCGCACGGTCATTGCTGGCGGTGTTTGCGGTGATATATCCGATATTGCGGTGGCCCAGCGAAATCACATGGGCTGCCAGGTCGCGACTGGCCGCGCGATTGTCAAATCCGACCGAGGCCTGCGGTTGCGTCGGATCATGCGCCCACGAGACAACCGTTGGGATGCCTTGGCGCGACAGAAATTCATAAATACCGGGATCGCGGTCATAGCCAATCAACAACAATGCGTCTGCCCCGCGGGCAATCAGGGTGCGAATTTGGCGTTCTTCGCGGTCGGGTTCGTAATTTGAACTGGCCACCAACAGGGTCAGGCCATTTTCGTTCAGCGCCTCTTCAAAGGCCTGCAAGCCACGGGCAAAAATGGCATTGTCCATGGTCGGGATAACAGCCCCGATGGTATTTGTCCGTTTGGCGGCCAAGGCGCGGGCGCCGAAATTGGGGGAATACCCCAATTCATGCACGGCTGACATCACTTTGTCGCGTGTTGACTTGCCCACTTTGTCTGGGGAATTCAGGCACCTAGACACGGTCGCAGTGGATACGCCCGCCTGTTCGGCGACGTCTGCAAGCGTTGGCAAAGGTGCGTCGGGTGATTTATACGGCACCACAAATATCCCCTGAATTACATGTACGTCCGAACGACTATATATCATTCTTTTGCAAAATGTAAGCGCTTGCATAAATAAATGAAAGCGCTTACATTCAACCCGAATCGACACGCTGACATGGAGGAATGTCATGTTAATCGGCGCATCTTTGACGGATGTTCAGATGCAAAAAATGCCAAGGGGCCCGTATCACTACGGATCTGGGGCGGCGCTGTCGAAATTGTTCATAGCGGGTGTGGAATATGTGGTCGCCAAGGCGTGTCCTGTGCCGTTTCATCCCGCAGCCACGCACCATTCTGATAATCACAAATAGGACTGTCCCATGACCCGAGAGTACCTGAAGAAAGCCACCCTAACATCCCAATCGAATGCCTCTGATGTGACCGAAATCGTCCAAGGTATTTTGAACGACATCGAGGCAGGCGGCGATCAAGCGGCGCTGGACTATGCTGCGAAATTCGACAAATACGAAGGCAGCATCATCCTGAGCCAAGAGGAAATCGATGCAGCCATCGCATTGGTTCCCGAGAAATTAAAACAGGACATCCAGTTTGCTCATGCAAACGTCAAAAAATTCGCCGAGGCGCAAAAAACAACATTGCAAGACGTCGAAATCGAAGTTGTCCCAGGCTTGGTAGCAGGTCAGAAATCGATCCCTGTGAATGCGGCCGGTTGCTATATTCCGGGTGGCCGTTACAGCCATATTGCAAGCGCGATTATGACGGTGACCACGGCCAAGGTTGCGGGTTGTAATCACATTGTGGCCTGTTCGCCCCCCCGTCCTGGTGTCGGGATTGCGCCAGCGATTGTTTATGCGGCACATGTCTGTGGTGCCGATACCATTCTGGCGATGGGCGGTGTTCAGGCGGTCGCGTCAATGACGTTCGGTCTGTTTGGTCTGCCCAAGGCGAACATCTTGGTCGGTCCCGGTAACCAATTTGTCGCCGAGGCGAAACGCATTTTGTTTGGCCGCGTTGGCATTGATATGATTGCGGGTCCAACCGACAGCTTGATTTTGGCAGATGCCTCTGCGGATGCGGAAATTGTGGCTGCCGATTTGGTTGGCCAAGCGGAACATGGTTACAATTCACCCGTTTGGTTGGTGACCGATGATCGCGCCTTGGCAGAACAGGTCATGGCGCGCGTGCCCGAATTGATCGACACATTGCCCGAGGTCAACCGCGACAACGCCGCCGCCGCATGGCGCGACTATGCCGAGGTGATCCTATGCGCCGACCGCGAAGAAATGGCCGCGACATCCGACGAATACGCCCCCGAACATTTGACCGTTCAGGCGCAGGATCTGGATTGGTGGTTGTCACGGCTTAGCTGCTATGGATCGCTGTTCCTGGGCGAAGAGACAACCGTTGCCTTTGGGGACAAAGCATCCGGTACAAACCACGTTTTGCCCACATCTGGCGCGGCCAGCTATACGGGCGGTTTATCGGTTCACAAATACATGAAAATCGTGACATGGCAGCGCGCCACACGCGACGGGGCCAAACCCGTGGCCATCGCAACCGCGCGTATTTCCCGCCTAGAGGGCATGGAGGGTCACGCCCGCACCGCCGATATTCGTCTGGCAAAATATTTCCCGGACGAAACATTCGATCTAAGCGCTGAGGAATAATCCAATGCACCCCAGCAATTTGTTTGATCTGACCGGCAAGGTTGCCGTTGTCACAGGCGCCAGTTCCGGTTTGGGACGGCGCAGTGCAACGGTGTTGGCGGCCGCGGGGGCGCGGGTTGTCGCCGTTGCGCGGCGTGCCGATGCCTTGGCTGATTTGGCAAATGAATTGGGGGATGCCTGTGTGCCTGTGGTCGCGGATTTGGCGGATCGGGCCGATTGGGCCGATTGTGCAAAACGGGTGGCGGTTCCCTTTGGCGATCCTGATATTTTGGTGCATGCCGCAGGGATCAACACCCGCCAAGAGGCGGACGACATCACGCTTGAGGCATGGGATACGACATTGGATCTGAACCTGGCGGCACCGTTTTTCTTGGCCCAGGCTTTGGTGCCTGCGATGCGCGAACGTGGTTGGGGGCGCATTGTGAATTTCGCGTCATTGCAAAGCTATCGTGCCTTTCCGGCGGGTCTGTCCTATGGCGCATCGAAAGGTGGCATCGCGCAGATGACGCGGGCCATGGCGCAGGCCTGGTCGCAGTACGGGATCACAGCCAATGCGATTGGGCCTGGGTTTTTCCGCACCGAATTGACCGCGGCGGTTTTCGCCGACCCGGAACGGGCCGCGCGCAATGCGGCGCAAACTTGTATTGGACGAAACGGCGAAGTGTCTGATATGGATGGCCCCATGCTGTTTTTGTGTTCAGATGCGTCGGCCTATGTCACAGGCCAGATATTGATGGTTGATGGGGGATTTACAGCGAAATGAAGGCCTTGGTTTATACGGGTGTTGAAACCCTTACCTATCAGGACATGCCAGATCTCGTTTCAGCGGATGGCGAACATTTGATCCGCGTTGACAGTGTTGGAATATGTGGATCTGACATGCACGCGTTTTTAGGACATGATGAACGCCGGCCCGCTCCGTTGATTTTAGGTCACGAAGCCGCCGGCGTTATCATTGGTGGCCCCCGCGATGGCGACCGCGTGACAATTAACCCGCTGGTGACCTGTGGGACATGTGATGCCTGTGTGTCAGGGCGCGATAACCTGTGCGCTACCCGTCAGATCATTTCCATGATGCCACGCCAAGGGGCCTTTGCCCAATATGTTAGCATGCCAGAACAGAATTTGGTGACCGTCCCGACCGGCGTAGATCTGGACCAGGCCGCGCTGGCCGAACCCATCGCCTGCGGGTGGCATACGGTTCGCATGGGTCTGGAACGGATCAATCGTGCGCCGCAGGATCTGCGGGCCCTTGTTTTGGGCGGGGGCGCCATTGGTTTGGGCGCTGCGTTATCGCTGCGAGCGCAGGGCGTGGATGATGTCACCATCGTCGAACCCAATGCCGTGCGCGCCGCCTATCTGCGCGATCACTGTAGCCAGACGGTGATGACGGGGGATGATCGGCCTGACGACAACACCTATGATTTTGTGGTTGATGGCGTGGGATATGCTGCAACGCGCGAAACGGCATCTGCCTGCGTGCGGGCCGGTGGGGTGATTGGCCACATTGGTTTGGGCCAATCCACCGGCGGATTGGATGTGCGTCGCATCACATTGCAAGAGATTACATTTTTTGGCACGTATACCTATACGGCCCAAGACTTCCGCCAGACGGCGCAGGCCATTTTCGATGGGCGTTTGGGCCCGTTGAACTGGACCCAAGCGCGCGCCTTGGCTGATGGGCAACAGGCGTTCGACGATATTCGCGCCGGCACCGTTGCCAGCCCTAAATTGATACTGAAACCCAACTGATGGAGACACCTATGTCAGAAATCCCGCATCTACTGGTGCATGAACATGCAGATAACGTTGGCGTTGTCGTCGTCGAAGGCCTGACCGCCGGAACAGACATGCTGGTCTGTGTAACGCACGACAATTCAACATTTCGTTTGACATCGCATGCGGATGTGCCAATCGGCCACAAAGTTGCATTAAAAGACCTGAAAGCAGGCGACACCGCGATGAAATATGGCGAAGATATTGGCAAAATCATTGCTGACATCCCACAGGGTCATCACGTCCACACCCATAACTGTAAAACCAAGCGCTGGTAAGGATTTGTAATTATGTCTAAATATTCAAACATCACAGTCCATGCCTACCGCCGCGAAAACGGTCGTGTTGGCGTCCGTAACCATGTTGTTATCCTGCCCGTTGACGACATTTCAAACGCAGCCTGCGAAGCGGTTGCAAACAACGTAAAAGGCACACTGGCGATCCCGCACGCCTATGGCCGTTTGCAGTTCGGTGCAGACCTTGATTTGCATTTCCGCACCATGATCGGCACTGGCGCAAACCCGAACGTCGCGGCCGTTGTTGTCATCGGTATCGAACCCGGCTGGACCAAGCGTATCGCCGATGGCATCCGCGCAACAGGCAAGCCTGTGGCAGAATTTTCGATCGAACAAAACGGTGATTTCGAAACCATCCGCCGCGCCAGCTGGGCCGCGAAAGAGTTCGTACATCTGACATCGGAATACCAGCGTGAAGAGTGTTCAATCTCGGAACTGTGGGTATCCACAAAATGCGGTGAATCAGACACAACCACCGGTCTGGGGTCTTGCCCGACTGTTGGTAACATGTACGATAAATTGCTGCCCGAAGGGATCACAGGTTTCTTTGGTGAAACGTCGGAAATCACCGGTGCAGAACACATCTGTAAAGAACGCGCAATCAACGAAGAGGTGGGCGAGCGTTGGTACAAAATGTGGAAAGCGTATCAAGATGACGTTATCTTTGCGCACCAAACAGATGACCTATCCGATTCACAACCAACCAAAGGCAACATCGAAGGCGGCCTAACCACCATCGAAGAGAAAGCCTTGGGCAACCTGGAAAAAATCGGCCGTACATCGCGTTATATCGATATCCTGGAACCAGCCGAGGCGCCCCAATCGGGCAACGGTCTGTATTTCATGGACAGCTCATCCGCAGCGGCGGAATGTGTGACCCTGATGGCAGCGGGTGGTGCAGTGATCCATACCTTCCCAACAGGGCAGGGCAACGTTGTGGGGAACCCAATTGTTCCTGTGATCAAAATCACTGCAAACCCACGCACTGTGCGCACAATGTCGGAACACGTCGATGTCGACGTCTCTGGTATCTTGCGTCGCGAAATGACCATTGACGAGGCCGGCGACGAATTGATCGAAATGATCCGCCGCACTGCAAACGGTCGTAACACCGCGGCCGAGGCACTGGGCCACCGTGAATTTTCAATGACCAAGCTGTATCGCTCAGCTTAATCCATAGGGCGGCGGCGCAGCGATGTGCCGCCGCGTTTTTTGCAAATGTCCGACACAATTACCATTGAATTACAGGCCGCCTATGCGCTGATCCGCGATGCGTTGATCGCCCAAGGTGTGGCCGCTGATGTCGCCCAATCCGTTGCCGTTGCTTTGGTCGATGCCGAGGCAGATGGACAGGTGGGTCACGGATTTTCCCGCCTTGCCGATTATGCGGCACAGGCCCGTAGCGGAAAAATTAATGCCGCCGCTAAAATTACCTGTCACGCGGTTCATCCCGCATCATTGCTGATCGATGCAGATTGCGGCTTTGCCTATCCTGCGTTGGATCTGGCTGTGCAACAGGGGATCAAGGTCGCCCAAGAATTTGGCATCTCCTCGATGGCGGTGACGAATTCACATCACTGTGGGTCCCTATCGTTGCAGGTTGAAAAACTGGCAGCGGCAGGTTTGATCGGGATCATGGTGGCAAATTCGCCCCCCGCAATTGCGCCGGCGGGTGGCAGCACACCGATATTTGGCACAAATCCCATCGCCTTTGCCGTTCCGCGTGAAAATGCGGATCCCTTGGTGATTGATATGTCCTTGTCGGTCGTTGCCCGCGGCAAGGTTATGAATGCCGCCCGCACAGGAACCCCGATCCCGCAGGGCTGGGCATTGGATCCCGATGGTAACCCCACAACGGACCCCGAACAGGGGCTGCAGGGGTCCATGGTGCCGATTGGCGGGGCCAAGGGCACGGCACTGGCCCTGATGGTCGAGGTGCTGTCCGCCCTGCTGACGGGGGCAAATTTCAGCTTTCAGGCGTCCTCGTTTTTTGCCGCGACGGGCGATGCGCCCCGCGTGGGTCAGTATTTGTTGGCCATTAAACCCCTGCATGCGCAATCCGATTTTGCGCAGCGTTTTGAAACCTTGATTGCGGAAATCCTGAAACAGGACGGCACACGGTTGTCGGGTGCATCGCGTTTTGCAAAACGTGGCGTTGCGCGGGAAAACGGGTTGACCATTGCGCGAAATTACCATGATATCGCGCTGAAATTGGCGGCAGGCCAAACAACCTAAGAACAAAGGCAAGACATGAGCATTTTGGCCACCCTTCACGCGCGGGGGCGCGTTTTATTTCCCGGTGTATTGGTTTCTATTTTGGTGGCCTTGTCTGCGCAGTTTGTGGCGGAACATTATGGTGCGCCTGCGATGTTAATGGCGCTGCTGTTCGGGATTGCCCTAAATTTTTTATCGACCGAGGGGCCCTGTGGCGCAGGTATTCAATGGGGTGCCAAAACGGTGTTGCGTTTTGGTGTGGCCCTGCTGGGGTTGCGCATCAGTGTATCGATGATTTCTGATTTGGGCATCGGTCTGGTCAGTTTGGTCATTCTAGGGGTCGTGGCAACCATCGGATTTGGGTTGTTGATGGGCCCACGGTTGGGCCATGGCCCACGATTTTCATTTTTGACCGCTGGATCCGTGGCCATTTGCGGGGCATCGGCGGCGATGGCGATTGCCGCGATTTTGCCCAAGGATGACCGCAGTGAACAGCGTTTGGTCTTTACCGTTGTGGGGGTGACATTACTGTCCACCATCGCCATGGTGCTGTATCCGATCATGGCAACTGCTATGGGGCTGGATGAACAATCCATCGGTGTGTTTTTGGGGGCAACCATTCATGACGTGGCCCAAGTGGTGGGCGCCGGTTTTTCCGTGTCTGAGCAGACGGGTGAAACCGCAACATTGATCAAGCTGTTCCGCGTGGCCATGTTGGCACCTGTGGTTGTTGTGGCATCTATGGTTGTGCGGGCCTATGTTCCCGCATCGGACGATGGGGGCAGTCGTCCGCCAATTTTGCCGGTCTTTGTCGTGGGCTTTATCGTTTTGGCCGCGCTGAATTCATTTGTATCGTTGCCTGTCGCGGTGACTGACTGGGCGGGCGCGATATCACGATGGGCGCTGCTGACATCAATCGCGGCGGTTGGGATGAAAACATCCCTGCGCGACGTGGCCCAAGTGGGCGGTGCAGCGATCGCATTGATTGTGGCCGAAACCATTTTCTTGGCCCTGTTTGTCACCGCAGGATTGGCGTTTTTGCCAACCTGATTGGGCGAAAAATTCATTGGTCCTATGTGTTGGCTGGCCTATCTATCCTGATAAGGAGGCTAGGATGAGCAACATGTTTCGTATCATTTTCACGCTGACGGTCGCGCTGATCTGCGCCCTGCGTCCTGTGTCCAGTTTGGCTGATGACCTGCCCATCACGCAGCTAGATCCCGCGCAGTTTAATGTTGTTTTCATGCGTCATGCCGTGGCCCCAGGGTTTGGGGACCCTGATCATTTCGATGTAACAGATTGTGCAACACAGCGGAATTTGGATGATCGGGGGCGGGCACAGGCGCGTGACATCGGTCAGGCCTTTGCTCAGGCCGGGGTGAAATTCGATCAGATTTATTCCAGCCAATGGTGCCGCTGTCAGGAAACCGCGCGGTTATTGGACATGGGGGTGAATGTGCCCTTTGCCGGGTTGAATTCGTTTTTCCAAAACCATGCGCCACGCGATGCAACATTGGCGTTATTGCGGCATAAATTGCAACAGCTGCCCACGGATCGCATCACGTTGTTGGTGACGCATCAGGTCGTAATTAATGCAATGACGGGGCGTTCTGTGCCATCGGGGGGTGCGGTGGCCTATGACACCCGAACGGGGCAGGTCAAACCGCTAACAATACGTTGATCCGTATTCTGTGGCGGTGTTTGTTTGGGTCTCACACGCGGAGGGTGGTTTCGATCGGTTCATGCGCTTGGATATGTCTTGGTCATGGGAAAACATGCGCGGCGTCAGATAGGCGTACTGCCCCTTGATCAAGAAAAATTTTGACGAGCTCATTTGGGATCTTGCCAAACGAACGACTTTTATGATTAATCGCGCCATGGTCACGCGATGGCGTCGCTGTGATCTTCTCACCTACATTGACCTCCTGTACGCCGGGAACGTTTTTATGGTCGATGCGGTGATATCCTGTCTGTCCGCACGACCTGATAGGAGTGAACTATGAACCGTCCTCAGTTTTATCGTTTTCACCAAGGTGAAAAAATACTGCCATTTTCCGATGCGGAATACGAACAGCGTTTGGCAGGCTTGCGCAAATCCATGGCGGCCCGCGGTGTAGAGGCCTGTGTTTTTACATCCATGCACAATATTTCGTATTATTCGGGGTTCTTATACTGTGCCTTTGGGCGGCCCTATGCCTTGGTTGTGACCCCTAACACGTCTGTGACGATCAGTGCAGGCATTGACGCTGCGCAGCCCTGGCGGCGCGGGTATGGCGACAACATCACCTATACCGATTGGCAGCGGAACAATTACTGGGTTGCGATCAAATCCATCACGGGTGCGGGTCGCGTGATTGGCGTTGAAAACGATCACATGACATTGGCATCGCATGGGTTAATGAATGAATATCTGGCCCCCAAACAGGTCGTTGATATTGCGCCTGACACCATGCGTCAGCGGATGCATAAATCAGCGGCAGAAATCGAATTGATCCGCGCGGGGGCCAACACCGCCGATGTGGGCGGTTACGCCATTCGCGACGCCATCAAAGAGGGTGCGCGCGAAATCGATGTGGCCATGGCGGGCCGTGATGCGATGGAATTGGAAATCGCGCGCCGGTTTCCAGATGCAGAATACCGTGACACATGGGTATGGTTCCAATCCGGGATCAACACAGATGGCGCACACAATCCCGTTACATCGCGCCAATTGCAGCGCGGTGATATCCTAAGCCTGAACACGTTCCCGATGATTTCAGGGTATTACACCGCATTAGAACGCACGCTTTTCGTGGGTGACGTTGATGATGCATCCCTGCGGGTGTGGCAGGCGAATGTGGATGCCCATGAATACGGGATGAGCCTGCTAAAACCCGGTGTCAGCTGTGCCGAGGTAACGCATAAAATCAACGAATTTTTCCAGGAACGTGATCTGCTGCAATACCGCACCTTTGGCTATGGACATTCGTTTGGTGTGCTAAGCCATTATTACGGCCGCGAAGCGGGATTGGAATTGCGCGAAGATATCGACACAGTATTGGAACCTGGCATGGTTATTTCGATGGAACCCATGCTGACCATCCCAGAGGGTCAGCCGGGCGCCGGTGGATACCGTGAACATGATATTTTGATCATCACCGAGTATGGCAATGAAAATATCACGGGCTATCCCTATGGCCCCGAACACAATGTGATTGGATAATTTTAGGCGATTTTCGGATTTAAGACTGTGAAATGGCCTTGGCGATGCCCAAGGCCATTTTCTGATTAACTATATTGTTGCATGGCAATATTGAATTTGCTTTTGGTTGGGTCGCGGCCTAGGCTGATCTGGCGTGGATGTGGTGTTAGGGTGCAGTCCTGATCCAATGGATTGGATCGATGGGGCCTGTGTCACGCAGATTTCATGACCTTGGGTTGGGGCATGAGATAAATTTACGACTTCGTTCACATCATCGCAGATTAAAACGCGTGGCATCGGGTGCGATGAACCAACGCGGCATTCCAACAAGGAGAAGCGAGAATGAGATTATACAATTATATCTATTGCGCGTTGGCGGGGGTGGTTTTATCCGCTGGCATGGCCTCGGCGCAGGCGTTGGTATACTGTTCCGAAGGTTCGCCCGAAGGCTTTGACCCCGCGCTATATACCTCTGGGACAACCTTTGATGCGTCCAGCCATCCGATTTATAACCGGTTGGTCGAGTTCAAGGTTGGCACAACCGAGGTAATCCCAGCATTGGCCGAAAGCTATTCCGTCTCAGACGATGGTTTGACGGTTACATTTAACCTGCGCAAAGGGGTGCAGTTCCATTCCAGTGACAAATTCACTCCATCGCGCGACTTTAATGCCGACGATGTGATTTTCAGCTTTGACCGTCAGGGGAACCCAGACAACCCCTATCATCAGGTATCTGGCGGAACGTGGGAATATTATGGTGGCATGTCGATGCCATCGCTGATCAAGTCGATCGAAAAAACCGATGATTACACGGTTGTATTCCACCTAAACCGCCCCGAGGCGCCAATCATTGCCAATATGGCGATGGATTTTGCATCAATTGTATCCAAGGAATACGCCGATGCGATGTTGGCAGCGGGCACACCTGAAATGGTCAACCAGGCGCCGATTGGGACAGGTCCATTCCAATTCCAAGCCTATCAGAAAGACGCGGTTATCCGCTATATTCGCAACGATGCCTATTGGGGGGATCCTGCGCGGGTGCAGGCGTTGATCTTTGCCATCACACCTGATGCGTCCGTTCGGTATCAAAAAATTCAGGCGGGCGAATGCCACGTCATGGCCTATCCAAACCCTGCAGACATTAGCGCGATGAAGGCAGACGCAAACACCGTCGTTCTAGAACAAGAGGGCCTGAATGTGGGCTATCTGGCCTATAACACAACCCAGCCTCCCTATGATAACCCCAAGGTGCGCAAGGCGTTGAACATGGCGATTGATAAACAGGCGATCATTGACGTGGTGTTCCAGGGGTCCGGCCAAATCGCCAAAAACCCACTGCCGCCCACCATGTGGTCCTATAATCAGGCAACCGTTGATGATGCCTATGATCCCGCTGCCGCCAACGCGATGCTAGAGGCCGAAGGCGTCACAGGATTGGACATGAAAATCTGGGCTATGCCCGTTCAGCGCCCCTATAACCCCAATGCGCGCCGTATGGCCGAATTGATGCAGGCCGATTTTGCCAAAGTGGGTGTGAATGTCGAAATCGTATCCTATGAATGGGGCGAATACCTGTCGCGTTCCAAATCCAAGGACCGTGATGGCGCTGTTCTGTTGGGTTGGACGGGCGACAACGGCGACCCCGATAACTTCTTGGCCGTTTTGCTGGGCTGTGACGGGGTCGAGGCATCGAACCGCGCCCAGTGGTGCCATGCCCCATTCGACGATCTGATCCAACAGGCCAAAGTCACGTCAGATGTGGCTGAACGCACGCGTCTTTATGAACAGGCGCAGTTGATTTTCAAGGATCAGGCCCCTTGGGCCACAATCGCCCATTCTGTGGTACATATGGTGACACGACCCGAGGTTGACGGTTATGTCGTGCATCCCTTGGGTGGCCATATCTTTAACCAAGTGGGGTTGAAATAAATCCATTGGGCCGGCGGTAACGTCGGCCCGATCCAAATGACGAGGATACATAATGACCGACACCCTGTCTGATCGTTTGGCCCAATATAGCGGGGTCGCGCGTCAACTGAATGCAGATGCCGTCCTGTTGGTGCCGGGCCCAAATTTTACCCGTGTCACCGCCCATGATTTCATGAGTCACGAACGCCCCTTTGTTTTGGGGGTTTGCGCGGATGGGCGGGTGGCAGCCATTGTGCCAAATTTGGAACTGCGCAGCTGGGATTTGGTTGGATTGGATGGTCCCGTCTTTGATTGGCGTGATCAAAGCGGGTATCAACAGGCCTTTGTCGATTTTATGGGGTATCTGGCCTGTGACACCGTCGCGGTTGAGGGGCAGGTTATGCGGGTGTTTGTCCATCATGCCCTGATGCAGGCGCAGCCAAATTTACGGATCATTGATGCCGAACGCGAAATTTCCGCGCTGCGTATGGTCAAAACCGATGCCGATATCGCCGCGATGACCCGCGCGATTGGCGTTTCTGAAACCGCATTGGATCAGACAATTTCCCAGATCCGTCTGGGTATGACAGAAAAACAGATCGAACAGATCCTGGTGCAAAACCTGTTTGCGGCTGGTGCGCAGGATTTGGCATTTCGCCCGATTGTTGCAGCGGCGGATAATTCCGCCCGCCCGCATGCCAGCGCGCGCGATTATGCTGTGCAATCTGGCGATGCGCTACTGTTTGATTTTGGCGCTAAATATGATGGGTTTTGTGCCGATATCACACGGACGTTTTTTGTGGGCGATGTGTCAGACGAGGATGCCGATATCTATAACACAGTTCTGCGCGCCAATGCGGCGGGGCATGCTGTGACCCGTGCGGGCATAACAGCGCATGACATTGATGATGCGGTCACATCGGTGCTGGAACAATCGCCCTATGGCGAATTTATTCGCACCAAAACCGGCCATGGGTTGGGGCGCGATGTGCACGAAGCCCCCTATATCATGCGTGGAAATCATTTGGCATTGCCTGCAGGAACGGTGTTTACCAATGAACCGGGCCTTTATGTGCCGGGTCGGTTGGGTGTGCGCATCGAAGATGACATCGTGATCACCCAAGGGGGTTGTAAATCACTAACGACTTTCCCCAAAGATTTGCAGGTGATCGCATGCTGAAATTCTTGGGCAGTCGTATTTTGACCTTTGTTCCGACCTTTTTGGGGGTCGCCTTTATTTCCTTTGCGTTTATCCGTGTACTGCCGGGGGATCCGATTATTGTCATGGCCGGTGAACGCGGCATGAGCGAAGAACGCTATGCGGAATTAAAGGCGCAATTCGGATTTGATCAGCCGTTTCTTGTGCAGTTTTGGGAGTATTTTACCGGAATTTTGCAGGGCGATTTGGGTCAATCCTTTGTGACCAAGCGGCCTGTTTGGGACGAATTTTTCACGCTGTTTCCTGCCACCTTGGAATTGGCGCTGTGTGGCATGGTTTTCGCTGTCCTCTTGGGGCTGCCTGCGGGGGTGATTGCGGCTGTTAATCGTGGCAAATTGTGGGATCGGTTGTTTATGTCATCTGCATTGGTTGCATATTCCATGCCGATTTTCTGGTGGGCTTTGTTGCTGATCATCGTGTTTTCGGGGCATTTGCAATGGACACCCGTGTCAGGGCGCATTGATTTGGTTTACTATTTCCCGGACGCCACAGGGTTCATGTTATATGACGCGGCCGTGTCCGGTCAGAAGGGCGCATTATGGTCCGCGATCCGGCACCTGATTTTGCCAACTTTGGTTTTGGGCACGATCCCCTTGGCCGTGATTGCGCGCCAAACACGATCTGCCATGCTTGAGGTGCTGGGCGAAGATTACATCAGAACCGCCCGCGCCAAAGGGTTGCCGCCCGCCCGGATTAACGCGGTGCATGCTCTTCGCAATTCCTTGATCCCTGTCATAACGGTGATTGGCCTGTCGGTGGGGACCCTGTTGGCGGGGGCCATTTTGACCGAAACAATTTTCAGTTGGCCCGGGATCGGGAAATGGATGGTCGACAGTATTTTTCGCCGTGATTACCCCGTGGTCCAAGGTGGTTTGATGCTGATCGCGGTCATGGTCATGATCGTAAATCTGACCGTCGATGTCCTTTATGGTGTGATCAACCCAAAAATCAGGAAACGGTCATGACGGATACAACATCCCAGCCATCCGCAAAACGCCCCAACCCTTGGGCCGAGTTTTGGTATTATTTTCGTGAAAACCGTGGGGCCGTCTTTGGGCTATGGGTTTTTATGATTTTTTTGATCATGGCGGTGTTTGCACCGATTTTGGCCCCCTATGATCCAACTGAACAGTTTCGCGATTATATCCTGACCCCCCCCCATTTTGGGTCCAAGGTGGCACCAGTGATTTTTTGCTAGGCACCGATCCGCTAGGGCGTGATATGCTGTCGCGGCTGATTATGGGCGCGCGATATTCGTTTTTTGTGGGCATAATTGTTGTGACCGTGGCGGCAACGGGTGGAATTATTGTGGGCCTGATCGCAGGGTTTGCACCCAGATGGCTGGATACGCTGATCATGCGGGTCATGGATATTATTTTGGCCTTTCCCTCGCTGTTATTGGCCCTGGTGTTGGTGGCGGTGTTGGGGCCATCGTTGGTCAATGCGATGATTGCAATCGCCATCGTGTTGCAGCCGCATTACGTCCGGCTGACCCGCGCGTCGGTGCTGTCTGAACGTCAGAAAGATTACGTTACATCGGCCCGTGTGGCGGGCGCGGGGTTGGGGCGTTTGATGTTTGTGACCGTTTTGCCAAACTGCTTGGCGCCCATCATTGTCCAGGCGGCATTGTCGTTTTCCACCGCGATCCTGGATGCGGCGGCCTTGGGGTTTTTGGGCATGGGGGCGCAACCGCCCACACCAGAATGGGGCACGATGTTGGCCGAGGCGCGCGAATTTATCCTGCGCGCGTGGTGGGTCGTTACATTCCCCGGGGTCGCGATATTGGTCACAGTTTTGGCGATCAATCTGATGGGTGACGGGTTGCGCGACGCGTTAGATCCCAAACTGAAGAGGAGCTAGGCCATGTCCTTGCTGCATATTCGAAATTTGAACGTTGAATTTGCCACGGCTTCGGGGGCATTTCGCGCAGTGGATGGTGTGGATCAGGATGTAAATATCGGTGAAATTTTGGCCATTGTCGGCGAAAGCGGATCGGGCAAATCGGTGTCCATGTTGGCGCTGATGGGGTTGCTGCCTTGGACGGCCAAGGTCACGGCTGACGCATTGATGTTTGATGGCCATGATTTGCGCCACCTTACGCCAAAACAACGCCGCCGCATCATTGGCAAAGATCTGGCCATGATTTTCCAAGAACCGATGTCGTCACTGAACCCCTGTTTCACGGTCGGTTGGCAGATCAAGGAATCGTTGCGTCTGCATTTGGGTTTGGATCGGCGTGCCAGACATGCGCGTGCGGTTGAATTATTTGAACAGGTGGGCATTCCTGATCCAGAACGCCGCTTGTCCGTGTTTCCCCATCAAATGTCCGGCGGCATGAACCAGCGCGTTATGATTGCAATGGCCATTGCATGTCGGCCCAAATTGTTAATTGCGGATGAACCGACAACCGCACTGGATGTCACGATCCAAGCCCAGATTTTGGATTTGTTGGCGGATTTGCGTCGTGATACGGGGATGGGATTGGTGTTGATTACCCACGATATGGGGGTGGTCGCCGAAACAGCGGATCGTGTGTCCGTGCAATACGCTGGCCAAAAAATCGAAGAACAAAGCGTCACAGATTTGTTTTCTACCCCACATCATCCTTATACGGTCGCCTTGCTGGATGCCTTGCTCGAACGGGCATCTGGCCGGTTTTTGCCCACAATTCCCGGTGTTGTGCCGGGACAGTTTGACAGGCCAAGGGGATGTTTGTTTGCGCCGCGGTGTCAATTTGCGGATGCGCTGTGTCACAATCATGTACCCCCGCGGGGCGCGCCGGACGCTGGGCAGGCATTATGTCATAGTCCCGTGACCCAAACGCCCCATACGCCCCATACGCAAGGACGCCGGCTATGATCCACCCCCCGATTTTGCAGGCCCAGAACCTGACGCAACATTACCAAATTTCAGGGGGGCTGCTCAGACCGAACAAGGTGCTGAAAGCGGTCCAAAGTGTGAGCTTTGATTTGCATCGCGGCAAAACATTGGCTGTTGTGGGGGAATCTGGATGTGGCAAATCCACGCTGGCCCGCATGATCACAATGATCGAGGAACCAACAGGGTGGCAAATGGTTTTGGATAACACGACCATTACCCCCACGCTGTGGCCAAACCTGCGCACAGATGTGCAAATTGTGTTTCAAGATCCCTATGGGTCGCTAAATCCCCGTCAGCGGATTGGCCAAATCTTGATGGAACCGCTGATCATCAACCGCCCGGATTTATCCCAATCTGACCGTCAGGCGCGTGCGCGTGATATGCTGTCACTGGTTGGGTTGCGGCCTGAACATTTTGACCGCTATCCACATATGTTTTCTGGCGGGCAGCGGCAGCGCATCGCAATTGCGCGCGGATTGATGTTGGACCCCAAGGTTTTGGTGCTGGACGAACCCGTTTCGGCGCTGGATGTGTCGATCCAGTCGTCGATTTTGAACCTCTTGGTTGAATTACAGGATCGATTGGACCTAGCCTATTTGTTCATTTCGCATGATTTGGGCGTTGTGCGCCATATCGCAGATGATGTCATCGTCATGTATCTGGGGCGGGCCGTGGAACGCAGCCCCAAACGGGATCTGTTTGATGCACCACGCCATCCCTATACCAAGGCGCTGCTATCAGCGACGCCCAGTGCAAATCCGACCCACCGAAAACAGCGAGCTTCAGGGCGAATTACCATCCCCCATGAATGTACCGTCTGGCTGCCCCTTTGCCCCGCGGTGCTGGAAAGCAACGGCTGAGTGTAAAGCGCAAATGCCCCCGATGACCGAGGGCATTCATTCAGTTGCCTGTTTCCACCCCGAGGGGCAGGGGTGATCAGTTGGCTTGGACCATATCTGCCAAATCCATGATTTGGTGGGAAATATCGTTGGTCACGGACACCTGTTCTTGCGTTGCGGTCGCAATTGATTCCGTGTCGCCCTGCAACGTACCAATTTTTTTGATCATCTGATCCGTGTTGCCCGAGATTTTGGCCGATATGTCTTGGATCGTCTCGATTTCTTTGGCGATGGTTTGGGTGAAATTTGTGGCGCTATTGGCCAGGTTTTTGACCTCGCCTGCCACCACGGCGAACCCTTTGCCGGCTTCGCCTGCGCGGGCAGCCTCGACCGCGGCGTTCAGGGCCAACAGGTTGATTTGATCGGCAATCGTGTAAACAAACTCAACGGTTTGCGCCATGGTTTCTGACGATGCGATCAGCTGCTCCACAATATCTTTGGTGCCCGCTGCGGAATGGACCAAGCTTTCTGCGCTATCGCGTGCAATCTGAACCGACGCAGAGATATCGGCAATGGCTGAATTCATTTCCTCGACCGCGGCGGATGTCGCTTGGGCGATTTCGGCTGTTGTTTCGCGGTTTTTCACTTCGGTCGTGATGTCGGTTGCATGTTTGGTCACACCGATCACATTGCCTTGCAAATCATAGTCTGCGTTATAAGACGCGTTGATGTAAATCGCCTGTCCATTTTTTGTCAGCCGCTTGAATTTTCCGGTTTTTGACGTGCCTTTGCTGAGGTCTGTCCAAAATCGTTTGTAATCGGCGGTTTCGGTATAGCTGCTTTCGCAGAATATGCGGTGATGCCGGCCCACGATTTCATTCAGGTCATAGCCGGTCACATCCAGAAATGTCTGATTTGCATCCTTGATGGTGCCATCGGGGGTAAATGAAATTACGGCCTGCGTTCTGGCAATTGCTTCGTTGTGTTTGCGGGTGGGGATAGAAATATCAACCGCATATTTTATGACGCCAACGACCACACCCGCATCATTTTTCACGGGGTTATAGGTTGCTTGGATATAGACGTCCTGACCATTCTTGGCGCGTCGTGTATAGGACCCTGACTGGAACGCACCCGCTTGTAAATTCGCCCAAAACTCGGCGTAGTCTTGGGATTGCACATAGGTCGGGTCGCAAAAAATCCGATGATGTTGGCCGACAATTTCATTGTGCTGATACCCTAGGGTCTGCAAGAAATTGTTATTTGCTTGCAAAATGGTTCCATCTGGGCTGAATGAAATAACGGCTTGGCTTTTATCAAGCGCTTTGATGACGTCTGTGTCCGCAAAGGCGGAAAACTGTGATTTCTGGGTCTTGCGGCCGAACATGACTGGGTCCTCTTGATTTTCATGCCTTAAGAAACGGCAAAAGCGGCGCGGTTTATAGGTTTTTGCCATGAAATCTGCAAAAATTACCAATTTGAAATAAATTGGCCGTTATGATTTCAGTTGAATATTAATAATTTCAAATTATGACTATTATATAAAAATATAATTTTTAATTATTCTAAAAAGCACTAGTTTAAGCACACAGTTCACAAACAGAGCTGAACAGATTTTCACACGTCTACGACGGAGGATTTTATGGACGGAAATAATTCAGGAATGTCGGGCAAATGCCCAGTCATGCATGGCGCGAATTCGACCAATCAGAAAAATGTAACGGATTGGTGGCCCAATGCGCTGAACCTGGATATCTTGCATCAGCACGATCGCAAGACAAATCCAATGGGTGCGGATTTCAACTATCGTGACGAATTGAAAAAATTGGATGTCGACGCGCTGAAGGCGGATTTAACCGCCCTGATGACCGACAGCCAAGAGTGGTGGCCAGCGGATTGGGGCCATTACGGCGGATTGATGATCCGTATGGCGTGGCACGCGGCAGGGTCCTATCGGACTGCGGATGGACGTGGTGGCGCAAACACCGGCAACCAACGTTTTGCGCCGCTAAACAGCTGGCCAGATAACGGCAACTTGGACAAGGCACGCCGCCTGTTGTGGCCCATCAAAAAGAAATACGGAAATTCTGTTTCCTGGGCTGACCTATTCATTTTGGCAGGCAACGTTGCCTATGAATCCATGGGGTTCAAAACATTCGGGTTTTCATTCGGTCGCGAAGATATCTGGCATCCTGAAAACGATATCTACTGGGGCGCCGAGAAAGAGTGGCTGGGTTCCGGCCGCTATGACGAAAGTCGCGAAGCCGACACATTGGAAAACCCACTGGCGGCCGTGCAAATGGGCCTGATCTATGTGAACCCCGAGGGGGTCAATGGCGTATTGGATCCGCTGAAAACCGCGCGTGACATGCGTGTGACCTTTGCCCGCATGGCGATGAACGACGAAGAAACCGTTGCCCTGACCGCAGGTGGCCACACCGTTGGTAAGGCGCACGGCAACGGAAACCCAGCCGATTTGGGACCAGAGCCCGAAGGCGCGGATGTCCACGAACAGGGCCTGGGCTGGATGAACCGCGTATCGCGTGGCGTTGGCCGTGATACTGTGACCAGTGGCGTTGAAGGCGCATGGACGACAAACCCAACCAAATGGGACAACGGGTATTTCGAACTGCTGTTCAAATATGATTGGGAAAAATCCAAATCACCCGCTGGTGCAAACCTGTGGCATCCTATCAACATCGCAGAAGAGGACATGCCCGTTGATGTAGAGGATCCATCCATCCGCTGCATGCCGATGATGACAGATGCGGACATGGCGCTGAAAATCGATCCGGAATATCGCAAGATTTCGGAACGTTTTATGGCTGATCCTGCGGCATTTGACGATGCCTTTGCGCGTGCATGGTTCAAACTGACCCACCGCGATATGGGCCCCAAGGCCCGTTATTTCGGACCAGAAGTTCCCGAAGAAGAGCTGATCTGGCAAGATCCCGTTCCAGCAGGATCCACCGGTTACGACGTAGACGCATTGAAAGCGAAAATCGCCGAAAGCGGTCTGAGCGTTGCAGAACTGGTCGCAACCGCATGGGACAGTGCCCGTACATTCCGCGGGTCGGATTTCCGTGGTGGTGCCAATGGTGCGCGCATTCGTCTGGCCCCACAGAAAGATTGGGCTGGAAATGAACCTGATCGTCTGGCCAAGGTGCTGTCGGTGCTAGAACCACTGGCCGCAGCAGCCGGCGCATCGATTGCGGATACCATTGTTTTGGCGGGTAACGTCGGTGTTGAAATGGCGGCCAAAGCCGCAGGCCACGACTTGACATTGCCATTCATGCCCGGACGCGGTGATGCCACACAGGAACAAACCGATGTTGCATCCTTTGATGTGTTGGAACCTGTCGCGGATGGTTTCCGTAACTGGCAAAAACAGGACTATGCCGTTAGCGCCGAAGAAATGATGCTGGACCGTGCCCAATTGATGGGCCTGACAGCACCTGAGATGACCGTTTTGGTCGGTGGCATGCGCGCCATGGGCACCAACCACGGTGATACAGCACACGGTGTCTTTACCGATCGCAAAGGTCAGCTGACCAACGATTTCTTTGTGAACCTGACAGACATGGCCTATAAATGGGTTCCTGTCGATGGTGGTACATATAACATCGTTGATCGTGCTTCGGGTGATGTGAAATGGACGGCGACACGCGCGGATCTGGTCTTTGGATCAAATTCAGTTCTGCGCGCCTATGCCGAACTGTATGCACAAGACGATGCATCGGCCAAGTTCGTGGCAGATTTTGCCGCCGCTTGGACCAAAGTGATGAACGCCGATCGTTTCGACGCATAAATCAAATAGTAAAACGCAAAACAGGCCGAATATTCGGCCTGTTTTTTTATGTCGATTGTATGGTTTACGCGATCCTTGCGGGATTTGCGTGTTATTCGATCACACGCCCGCGTGATTTGACGATGGCCCAGAACACACTGGCCAGATACACCAAATCAACCGCGACCATAAGCATCCACAAATGTGCCACAAACATTCCAATTCCGATCACAACGGCAACCATTGCCAAACTGACCAGCTTGCGCGGAACGCGGATGGATTTGGGCGAAAATGTTTCGATCTGTGAAATCATCAAAAACCCGACGAAGCCTAGCCATAGGGCGACCAGCATCGGGTATTCGGTGATATCGACCGCATCTGACATATATAAAAACACAGGGAATAATCCCAACATGGCCCCCGCGGGCGCGGGAACACCTGTGAAATGACGTGCTGTTTCTTCGGTCGGTGTGGCGCGGGCTACGTTGAAACGGGCCAAACGCAAACAGGCTGATGTGATGTAAACCAGCACAAAAATCCACGCGACGCCCGTTTGACCGCGCAAAAACACTTCGTACACCAATAACCCAGGTGCTACACCGAAACACAAAAAATCAGACAGGCTGTCCAATTCGGCCCCAAAATCGGATGCCGCATTCAGACGGCGCGCCAACAGTCCGTCCAATCCATCCATGATTCCCGATATCAAAATCAAGATCACCGCAATTTCGAATTTCTGTTCGATGGCATAGCGGATGGATGTAATCCCCAAACACATGCCCGAAATCGTCGCAAGGTTTGGCAACAACATGTAGAACGGGATTCGTTCGCGTGAACGGGGATCTTGGGCCATTTGGTTATTCCGACACTGGGGGCAATTCGGCGATAACCGTTTCGCCGGCAATCATGGTTTGCCCGATTGCCACTTTGCAGATTGCACCTTGTGGCAGGTAAATATCCAGACGCGATCCAAAGCGGATCAGGCCGAACCGTTCGCCACGGCCCAGATAATCGCCCTCTTGCGACCAGCACAGGATGCGGCGGGCAACCAGACCGGCAATTTGGACAACGCCGTATTGACGGCCATCGGGCAATTCCACGGTGATGCCATTGCGTTCGTTGTCTTTGGACGCTTTATCCAGGGACGCGTTGAAAAATTTGCCGGGGCGATAGGCCACTTTGGTAATTGTGCCGGCGGTGGGCACGCGGTTTACGTGGCAGTTGAACACAGACATAAACACAGACACGCGCAACATGGGGTCATCGCCCAATTCCAGTTCTGCGGGGGGCACGGCAGGTTCCAGCAGGGATACAACACCATCCGCAGGGGACACCATGACACCGGCCTGTTCTGGCGTGACGCGTTCTGGATCGCGGAAAAAGTAATAGACCCAAACCGTCAGGCCAGTACCGATCCATCCCAGTGGGTCCCACAGCAAAAACAGCACAACCGTAATCGCGGCAGCAATTGCCACAAACTTGCGCCCCTCGGGGTGCATCGGCTTAACAAAGGTGGATAGCATGGAAACGCTCATACGGGCCTCATATCGTCTGTAAATTGAACCCAGCGCATACAACGAAGTTGGCGCTTTGGCAATCTTGGGTTTTAGGGGTAGGGATCATGGCCCCTATAATGCGTTTTCGCGCATTTCTTGGTAATAGGGTAAACACATATCCGCGATGCGCTGTAATTCCGGTGGCAAATCCGGCATATCCCGTTCGGGCGGTGCAAACCCCGTCGAGGTATGAACCGCCCCGTACCAATGCGGTGCCCAGACCCCGTCATAGGGTTTGGGGCCCATATCCCAAGTCAACATTGCGGGGTCAAAATCTAACCCAATGGCCGCACATAATTTTGTCAGCATGTCACGCGGCGCGCGGCGAATGTCGGTGCTGTCAATAACGACCGCCTTGTGCCCTGCGGCCGTGATTTGGTGAAACAGCTCTAGCTGTTGTTGAAAACCGATATCGGCCGCGGTCGGGTTGTCATATTTTGCGCTGAAACTGGCCAAGACACGTTGTGGATGACGGATCAAAAACACGTTTGTGACCTGAGCAATCCAATTGCGTGGGATGTCGGGCAACATATGTTGTGTCATATGTTTTTGGTAATAATGCCGGTCCCGCGGGGCAATCAGATCGGCGATCACATCCTCGGCGTGATGCGGTTGCGCGGCCAAGACATCATCGCGCATGGGATGGTTCAGGCCCGTTTTGGTTAGATAACAGGCATAAAATGGTTCATCGATGGCCTGAAAATCGGACCGATTGGCAAAGGAATACATCAGCGCTGTCGATAAATTGCGCGGGCCAGACCACATGGCTAGGTTCATTTTGCCACCTCTTGTTCGATCAGTGATTTATAGAGGGATCGGATGTGTTGGGTCATGGGACCCATGTCGCCGGTTCCGATGACACGCCCATCAATGGATCCGACCGGCGTTTGCGCTCCAAAGGTGCCTGTCAAAAATGCCTCATCCGCGCCATAGGTATCGACCAAGGAATAGTTGCGTTCATAAACGGGGATCCCGTCCGCTTTGCATAGGTCAATGACCTTTTGTCGGGTAATGCCGTTCATACAATAATCGCCCGTGCTGGTCCAAACGGCCCCTTTGCGTACGATAAAGAAATTGCAGGCGTTGGTTGTGTTCACAAACCCGTTGATATCCAACATCAACGCTTCGTCTGCGCCAGCTTTCTCGGCGGCGATGCAGGCCAGGATGCAATTCAGTTTCGAATGGCTGTTTAATTTGGGATCCTGCGTCATGGGCAACCCGCGCAGATGCGGAACGGTCGCCAACCGAATGGGCCGTGGGATTGACGGTTTCGAATGTTCCATGATGATGGTGATCGTGGGACCAGATTGTGACAGGGCGGGGTGTTGAAACGGGCGGACCTTGGGGCCGCGGGTGATCATCAGTCGCGCGTGGGCATCGGTGGTCATGCCATTTGCAGCCTGTGTGTCAAAAATGGCCTGTTTCACCTGATCGGGGGTCATGCCTATGTTGATGTCTACCGCTTTGGCGGCCTCAAAAAGGCGGTCCATGTGTTCGTCAATAAAGGCCCAGGTACCGTCATACAAACGCAATCCTTCCCAAACGCCATCGCCCAGCATGAACCCGCTGTCATAGACGCTGACAACGGCCTGATCCTTGGGGACGATTTTGCCGTTTAGATAAATCAAAATGGTTTCGTTACGCGCATCGTCTTGCGCCTGATGGGTGGTGACTGTGTCGATCATGGTAACCTTTTTTTGGGTACGCTAGCCTTACCTTGGGCAAAGTCCAAGTGTTAAATTGCGTTCACCTTAGTGTGAAGTTTGATGGTTTAATTTGGCTTGGTTTCGAATTTGCGGCAGGGTGCCAAAAAACAAAGAGGTGCGACAATGTCTGTGGTAAAAGGATTTGCAATTAAACTGGCGGCAATTTTTGCCTTTGGCGGGGCCCTGGCCCTGTCAGCCCCCAGCGCCCAAGCTGAAACTGTAGTCGTTGCAGGTGGGTGTTTTTGGTGCGTCGAGGCAGATTTTGAAAAACTAGATGGTGTGACTGAGGCGGTGTCAGGGTATACGGGGGGAACGGTCAAAAACCCAACCTATAAACAGGTTACGCGCGGTGGAACCGGCCATTACGAAGCGGTCAAAATTGATTTCGATCCCGCAAAAATTTCATTGGACCAGATTTTGGACAAATTTTTACGTTCAGTCGATGTGACGGATGCAGGCGGGCAATTTTGTGACCGCGGTGACAGTTATCGCACCGCCATTTTCGCAGCCCCCGATCAAATCGAATCCGCGCAGCGGGCCATTGCCAAGGCACAGGTTGATTTGGGTCAGCAGATTGTAACGCCTGTTTTGGACTTGGATGTTTTTTACATGGCCGAAGATTATCACCAAGATTATTACAAAGGGACCGGATTTGTGTTGACCCGCTTTGGCCCAAAACGCCAAAACGAAGCGTATCAATTGTATCGTGACGCCTGTCAGCGTGACGATCGTGTGAAACAGCTGTGGGGGAATGCCGCCGCATTCGTTAAATAATGACAGAATCGGTACTGCCTGTTTGGTCAAAACGATAGGCGGCCCAACAAAAATCCTGGCAAAAATCGGGATTTTACCGCGACACATTCGCGCTAATTGTAAAATCAATGCAACTGTATGCTGGACGTGGCGGGATTCCAGCGTTAAACAGCGCTCAGCAATGGCTTTGGTTTTTCCAGGGCCCTAAGCCGTATGGGCCGATTCTGGCCAAAAGAATGGAGTTAACCTCGTGTCACATGCAGACGATCACGAAGGCACCCGCAGAGACTTTCTGTACTACGCCACTGCTGGCGCAGGCGCAGTTGTAACAGGTGCTGCAGTTTGGCCACTGGTCAATCAAATGAACCCTTCCGCAGATGTTAAGGCGCTGGCCTCGATCCGTGTGGATGTATCTGGTCTGGCGGCCGGATCACAGCTGACGGTGAAATGGTTGGGCAAGCCGGTGTTTATTCGCCGCCGTACCGCCGAAGATATCGAACGCGCGCGCGCTGTTGATTTGGCCGATTTGGTCGACACAGATGCGGCAAACGCCAACAAACCCGGCGCAGACGCCAGCGACGAAAACCGCGCATTGGACGAAGCCGGTGAATGGTTGGTCATGATGGGCGTTTGTACGCACCTGGGCTGCGTTCCACTGGGTGGTTCGTCAGGCGATTTCCAAGGTTGGTTCTGTCCGTGCCACGGGTCACATTACGACTCGGCCGGTCGCATCCGCAAAGGTCCGGCGCCAACAAACCTGCCCGTGCCTGTCGCTGAATTTGTGGACGAATCCACAATTAAATTGGGTTAAGGAGACGTAAAGATGGCTGGTATTCCTCACGACCATTACGAACCCAAGTCCAAATCCGAGCATTGGCTGCACAGCCGTTTGCCGATTGTTGGACTGTTGTATGATACAATCATGATCCCCACACCCAAGAACCTGAACTGGATGTGGATTTGGGGTATCGTTCTGACATTCTGTCTGGCGCTGCAAATCATCACTGGCGTTGTGTTGGTGATGCACTATACGCCACACGTCGACATGGCGTTTGCCTCGGTTGAACACATCATGCGCAACGTAAACGGCGGTCACATGATCCGTTATCTGCATGCGAATGGCGCGTCATTGTTCTTTATCGCGGTTTATGCACACATTTTCCGTGGTTTGTACTATGGTTCCTACAAGGCGCCGCGTGAAATCACATGGATCATCGGTATGTTGATTTACCTGCTGATGATGGGCACCGCGTTCATGGGCTATGTTTTGCCATGGGGGCAGATGTCATTCTGGGGCGCGACCGTTATCACCGGTTTGTTTGGCGCGATCCCGTTCATTGGTGAACCGATCCAAACATTGTTGTTGGGCGGACCTGCCGTTGACAATGCGACATTGAACCGTTTCTTTAGTTTGCATTACCTGTTCCCATTCCTGATCGCAGGTCTGGTTGCGGTTCACATCTGGGCGTTCCACACAACGGGCAACAACAACCCAACCGGCGTAGAAGTGCGCCGTGGTTCCAAAGAAGAAGCGGCAAAAGACACCGTTCCATTCTGGCCCTATTTCGTGATCAAGGATCTGTTTGCCTTGGCGGTGATTTTGGCCGTGTTCTTTGCGATCGTCGGGTTTATGCCGAACTATCTGGGTCACCCCGACAACTATATCGAGGCAAACCCACTGGCGACACCTGCGCATATTGTGCCTGAATGGTATTTCTTGCCTTTCTATGCCATCTTGCGTGCGTTCACATCCGAGGTTTGGGTTGTACAATTTGCATCCTTTATCACCGGTGGCATCATCGACGCGAAATTCTTTGGTGTGTTGGCAATGTTCGGTGCGATCATCGTGATGGCATTGGCACCGTGGTTGGATACATCGTCGGTACGTTCCGCACGCTATCGTCCACAGCTGAAATGGTGGTTTGCGATTTTGGTCATCGACTTTTTCGTATTGATGTGGTTGGGCGCGATGCCTGCCGAAGAACCCTATGCGACCTTCTCGTTGATCGGGTCTGCGTATTGGTTCGGTTATTTCTTGGTGATCCTGCCGCTGTTGGGTGTCATCGAAAAACCAGCGCCACAGCCGTTGACAATCGAAGACGATTTCAACGCACATTATGGCAAATCTGAAACGCCAGCTGAGTAAGAAAAGGGACAGAAGAAAATGTTGAAACACATTATCACAAGCGCGGTTACCGCACTGACCCTGACAGCATCAGGGGCGTTCGCCGCAGGCGGTGGCGATCAACACATCACAGACTATGATTTTTCGTTCGAGGGGCCATTTGGCACCTATGACCAAAATCAGCTGCAGCGCGGACTTAAGGTCTACACCGAGGTTTGTTCTGCATGTCACGGTCTGAAATACGTACCACTGCGCACCTTGGGTGACGAAGGCGCGTTGGGCTACACCGAGGATCAAGTGCGCGCCTATGCGTCACAATTCGAGGTATATGATGCGGATCTGGACGATTTCCGTCCAGCCCGTCCAGCGGACCATTTCCCGGAAAACACCGCAGCTGGCGCACCTGATTTGTCCATGATGGCCAAAGCGCGTGCAGGGTTCCACGGCCCCTATGGGTCGGGTATGAACCAGCTGTTCAAAGGGATGGGTGGCGCAGAATATATTGCGTCCTTGCTAACAGGCTACACCGGCGAAGAAAAAGAAGAAGCCGGCGTGATACTGTACGAAAACACCGCCTTTCCTGGTGGCTGGATTTCGATGGGCCCACCCCTGTACGGTGAGGATGTCGAATTTGATGACGGTCATTCGAATTCCCTGGAAAACGAAGCACAAGACGTCGCTGCGTTTTTGATGTGGACCGCCGAGCCTAAAATGATGGCGCGGAAACAGGCAGGTTTTGTTGGCGTATTGTTCCTGACAGTGTTGTCAGTGCTGCTGTATTTGACCAACAAACGCATCTGGAAACCGATCAAATACGGTACGCGCCCTGAATAAGGCGCGGCCACAGCACAGAAACGAAAAACCCGCTGAGAGATCGGCGGGTTTTTTATGTTCGACGGTCGCCTGTGGGCGGGATTATAGAATGTCGTGTTCGACCAATGTTGCACGGCAGGATTGCCAGACGTCCATCAGTGTATCAATTTCAGCAAACATCCTGTCAGTGTCCCCCTGTTTTCCCATGTTCTCCATCATGTTCAATTGACGCTGCATCCCAAACAGGCCCAAGGCTGCACAAGACCCGGCAAATTTATGTAGGTCGGCCACAACCTCGGTCGTATCGCGCGTTTTGGTTGCTGGGTCTTGGACCTCTTTTAGTAATTGGTCTGCCTCTTGATCAAGGCGCGCGACCAAGGATTTGGCAACATCGACACCAAGCTCTTCCTTAAGATATGTGATCCGTTCCAAATCAACCAAATCCGCACTCATAACATTTTCTCCCATAAACTTTAGGTGTGCTTTGTCCTCAATCAGCTGCGCCAGTTTTGACACCAGGTTCGGTTTGCTGATTGGCTTTCTTAGAATGTCATTAATCCCAACGCTTTTGAACCGTTCAATTTCCTCTGGCATGGCATTGGCCGTCGCCGCAATCACAGGGCTGTTTGCCGACAATCCATCGCTTGAGCGAATTTCTTTGGTGGCGGTGATGCCGTCCATAACCGGCATACTGATATCCATCAAGATGACATCATATTTTTTGGCTATTGCCATTTCAACGCCCTTGGCCCCGTTGTCCGCCAAATCGACCATGTGGCCCGCATTTTCCAGCATTTCGCGCAGGACAAATTGGTTTATTTCGTTGTCCTCGACCATCAAGATATTCAGTGGCGTGACCTGGGCCGGGTTGGCGGGGGCGTCAATTATGTCGCCCGACCATGACATATCACTGTGATCAACAGGGATCTGGATCCAAAACAGGCTGCCCTCGCCTTGGGTGCTTTCTACGCCGATTTTACCGTTCAGGGCCTGCACCATCCGCCGCGCGATGCTTAATCCCAGTCCTGCGCCTTCGGTGCTGCGGTTGTATTCGGAATTCAGGCTTTCGAAATCATTAAAGATGCGGTCTAGGAATTCTGAATGGATGCCGATCCCTGTGTCGAAAATGCGAAATTCTAGGGTGTGTCCTGTTTTGGTGGTGTTTAGACACTCTGCCTCGATGCGGATGACGCCCGAGCGCGTGAATTTGTTGGCATTGTCCAGCAGGTTGTGCATGACTTGTCGGAATTTCTGGGCATCTGTGATCACGCTGTGCGGGGTGCCGTCCACCCATTCGATGTCAATCCTATTGCCGTAACGGTCCGCCATTTCTATCTGGGAATCGACCAGTGATGAAACCAAACTGAAAATATCGACTAATTCTTTGTTCAACGTCGTCTTGCCAGCCTCAAATCGTGAAATGTCTAAAACATCATTCACGTGGTGTTCCAATTGCTTGGCCGACATGCTCATCGCGTCCAGGCAGACTTGTTGCTTTTCGTCCAGTTGCGTGTCTTGCAGTAATGACAATGTGCCCACAATACCGTTCAGAGGGGTGCGCATTTCGTGACTCATCACAGCTAGGAAATCCGCCTTGGCTTTTTCGCCAGCTAATGCACGGTCACGCGCCTTGACCAATTCCGCTTGGGCGGCGACATCAATTGTAATATCACGGATAAAGGCCACAAACAGGGTTTCGTCGCCCTGTTTCACAGTGTCCAAGGACAGTTCAATCGGGAAATGGCGACCGTCTTTGTGCAACGCTTCTAACTTGACGCGACCTGATCCAATGATTCGACGTGATTCTTGGCCCTTGATTGCCCGTGACATACCCGCATCATGGGCGTTGCGGAATTTAACGGGCACAATTTTGTCGGTTAAATTGGCCCCGATCATTTCCTCGGGGGGGAAACCGAAAATCCCATGAGCCGCCGCGTTATATTGCAAAATGATACCTTCTTGGTTGGCAATCAAGATTGCATCCAGTGATGCGTTTATCACAGTTGATAGGCGGGTGTTTACGGATAATGTTTCCCGTTCACGTCTGTCATTGGCGATATTGAGGCGAATTAGTAGCAAAACAGCCAAGACCAAAATGATAATGGTTGTCGTTGCCAATATGGCCAACCTAAGCAGGGTCGATGATATCCCTGCGCGTGATTCCTCAGCATCGGTGATGAAAATTTTCAGACCTTGTAGCGCAATTCGCCGTATTGCGGGGGCCATTTGTTCCAAATCTTGGATCAACTGCGGTAGGGCAGCAATCAAGGCACCATCAGACGCATCGATGATATCAACGGACGTTTGTAAAAATTTGGTTACTTCTTCAATGTGATCGCGTGTTGATGAACTTTGCGATAACGCTTGTGTAAATGGGCCGTTTACAACGGTTGCAAACCGGTTGAAAAATATATCATAGGCTTCGCGCGCAGATTTTAAGTTGGGCGCAGTTTCGGAATTTGCGCGGATAAATTCGTTCCTTAATTTGTAAAACTCGACCTCAACTTGCGAGAAATTCCACTGCGCATTATCGCGGTTTACCGACTTTAATTTGTCCAGTTCTTTAATGACTTCTAGCCCTAGCAACGCTAGTGCAAACAAACAAACTGCCAATAATGTGCTAAGTGCTGAAAGGCGTACAAATCGTGTCGCTGCCGCTGGGATCAGGGTTCCAACTTGGGCGTTTTCAGCATCAGGAAATTGATCATTCGACATTTATTCGGTTCAACTGCCAAACACTTTGGGCATAAATCGCCTCATTTTGAAAATCAGGGCCTTGGGAGTAGGGGAAAACGATCCATAGCGGACCTTTGTCGCGGGGGTGCATTACAGCACCGTTATGACGTGTGGCAATCAATGCAGTATTATAGGACAGTGTTCCTATGGAAAATTCAGCCATATAATCGTTGATGGCCCATGTCGTAATCGTATCACCTGAATATCCTGTTATTTCAACAATATCGCGTAATAAAACGCCACTGAACTCGCTGGTTCCATTGGTCCAAATCGTGGTGGTGCTAAACTGATGCTGGGGCAGTGCGTCGAGCAGTGCCAAATTGAATACAAATGGTTGACCCTCTATTGAATTGCCTTGCACGTTACTGACCGTCAAAATGATATCAGAGGATTGTTGATCCTGCGCAACACTGGCGGTGACTGTCCCTGTTGCCAAACATAGGACTAAGATAAAATACATAAATAGACGCTGCATAGAAGTACCGCACACCATTGTTACTTACGAAAGTCTTAGCAAAAATACCCGTTAGGGTATATTGGGTTATTGGGTTATATGAATATCCTTTCGGATATATCTTGCATTTTTTACCGATACTGATCTTGGACATGTTCGCAGACCTATGTAAATCCATGGCCAGTTTTGGGAAAATTTTAGTCAAAAGAAATCAGGTCGCTGTGCCGTAAATCAGGGATCCAAATTTCGCCGATTTCGTGCGTTTTGAGGCAAGATATCAAAGAATTATTAGTAAAACTCGATTGCAAAGGTCCTTATTGCACTTGAGAAAGTATCAAATGGATAGAAATATTTACCTGAGTGTAGCGTTTTATTTTACACAGTTACGGAAAAGTTACTAAAAAATGACAGTAATAGTGCGATAGGGTATGGTATGATATAAGTATGAAACGAAATAAGTGCGAATAAAGTTGTGGTCTGTTCGTATTTGTCCCATACTTAAGAACAGATGAGGACTACATTTTAACTAGTGGCGGATAGATATGAAAATCCTAATTGCTGACGATCATGACCTTTTGAAAGATACACTTGTCCTATTTTTACGGGGCGAAGGAAATATCGAAACAGTGACGGCCGCGGATTTTGATGGCGCGATATCCATGATCGACACCAAGGGTCCGTTTGATTTGATCATGCTGGATTATAACATGCCCGGCATGAGCGGCCTTGAAGGGCTGAAAAAAGCGTTGGCCTACAAAGGCGGGCAAACCGTGGCCCTGATGTCCGGCATCGCCACCCGCGCCGTCGCAGAAGAGGCGTTGGCATTGGGTGCGGCCGGTTTTGTGCCCAAGACACTCTCGGCCAAATCCCTGGTCAATGCTGTGCGGTTTATGGCGATGGGCGAACAATACGCCCCAATCGATTTCATGACCCAAGAGGAAGAAGAAGCCGCGCCAAACCCGTTGGCCGAAAAACTGTCGCGCCGCGAATTACAAGTGTTAGAGGGATTGTCCCAAGGCAAATCCAACAAAGAAATCGCGCGGGATTTAGATTTGCAAGAACCGACAATCAAACTGCACGTCAAAACACTGTATCGCAAAATCGGCGCAGGCAATCGCACGCAGGCGGCCTTGATCGCCAAGCAAGAGGGTTTGTTTTAAAAAACAAACGCAGTTTTGCATGACTTATGACGGACAAAGCGTTAGGTAGGCCCTAACGCTTTTTTCGTAGGAGCCATTGCTTGACCCTACCTTTTGATTGGTCGCCTGATGCCACCCTGATTGATTCACAGGGTAACAGACATCACAACCGCTTGGGCGATGCCCTGTCTGCCGCGGTGTCGTTGGACGACGTGGTCGCGGCTTGGCACCAGTTTTTTGCATTGATCCGTGATCGCAGGTGCGAACCTGTGATTGGGACGGCGCAGATTACGGCCACGGCCGCGGGCCACAACGCGGGGTTTCAGTGTCAGACAGGCGGCACAACACAGACCCCAAAGCAGTTGCGCCGCAGCTGTGCCAGTTGGACGGCATCCTTTGTCCACAACGCAAACCGGTTTGGTCCGGACCAAACCTATGCCACGCTTGGGCATCTTAGCCATTCCCTGACGCTTTATGCCGGGGCCGAGGCACTGGTGACGGGCGCAGATTATGTGCCGGTCCGGGTCAAACACCCCGCCCAGCAGCGCAGGGTTCTGACAGATCAGCGTGTTACTGTTTTATATGCTACGCCGACGCAAATTCGCATGCTGTGCATGGGTGCCGTCGCGCGCGCATTGGCGGGGCTGCGTTACGTCATGATCGGTGGCGGTATCTTGGATCAGGTGACGCAGGATTTGATATCACTGGCGGCCCCCGATGCGCAGATTTTGCAGTTTTATGGCGCGGCAGAAACCAGCTTTGTCACGCTGTCGGGGTCCGATACGCCCAAGGGATCGGTGGGACGGGCCTTTGCTGATGTGCATATCGACATTCGCAATGCCGCCCCCGACGATCCATCGGGTGACGTCTGGGTGACATCGCCCTATCTGTTTGATGGATATACCCGTGGGGCCAGCGCCACGACGTCACGCGAAAATGGCTGGATTTGTGTGGGCGAACGGGGGTATTTGGATGAACAGGGGTATTTGTTTTTAACAGGACGCGCGTCACGCATGTTTCTGGCGCGCGACAAAAATATTCACCCCGAGGAAATTGAAACCTGTATCATGGGGTGTTCGGGCGTGGTTGCCTGCGCGGTTTTGGGCCGCCCCGATGTTTTGCGGGGCAATCGCATTTGTGCGATGGTCTGCGCACAAGATCGCGATATTGCGTCAAAAATTTTGGGGCATGTCCAAAAACACCTGCCGCCGTTCATGATCCCCTCTGATATCACTATTCTCGATCCAGACGAATGGCCCATGTTGGCCTCGGGCAAACCCGATCTGGCCAAGTTGAAAGACCGCCTATGACAGCACAGATTGTTTCCGCGCAGCGCACCATTATCGCCCCCAAAAACGGGGCCTTGGCGGGAATGTCCCTGTCAGATTTGGCGGCCCCTGTGATCAGGGCCTGTTTGGCACAGGTGGGGATCGCTGTTGATCAGGTGGACGAGGTCATCGTATCCAATGCCTTGGGTGGTGGTGGCAATCCTGCACGGGTCTGTGCCTTGGCCGCTGGTATCCCCAACCGGGTTGCGGGCCTAAGTATCGATCGGCAATGCGTGGGCGGGTTGGATGCCCTGATATTGGCCAAGGCGATGATTGATGCAGGACAGGCCCATGTCATTGTTGTCGGCGGGGTTGAGAGTTATTCGACACGGCCCATCCGTCTGGCGTCCCCCCATGCGGCCGCAGTGGCACATCCCTATGATCGCCCCGCCTTTGTCCCTGCGCCAATGTCGGACCCAGATATGGATCAGGCCATGGCGCATGTCTGTGCAACATACGATTTACAGCAATGCGATATGGATGAATGGGCCATCCGCAGTCACGCAAACGCAATCGCCGCGCGTGACAGATTGCAGCGTGAAATTGTGGCGGTGGCTGGCACAGGCGTTTTGCATGATCCCTATGCCCGCCCGCTGACGGATCGGGTTTGCGCCCGCGCGCCGAAAATTGACGGGCCGATCACCTATGCCAATACGGCGATTGCGGCGGATGGGGCGGCGTTCGTTGTGATGGTATCGTCGCAGTTTGCGAAAAAACATGGGCTGGCGGGTGTAGATGTGGTGTTTGGCAAAACGGTGGGGGCTGCGCCGCAGGAACCCGCGATTGCGCCGGTTTGTGCGATACGTCAGGTTTTGGAACACCTGGACCTTGCGCCGCAATCCCTGACCCACATCGAAATGATGGAGGCCTATGCCGCACAGGCGATGCTATGCGCCCAATTGACCGGCCTGCCGCTGGATCGTGTTAACCAATCTGGTGGTGCTTTGGCGCGGGGCCATCCAATCGGCGCATCTGGGGCCGTTTTGGCCGTGCGTCTGTTTCATGATCTGATGGCATCAGCGGGCGGCCGCGGGCTGGCCGCGATTGCGGCCGCCGGTGGTCTGGGAACTGCGATGGTCCTACAGCGTTTGGCGTGAAAACACGCTGGCGGGCCGTGCGCGGAAAATGGCTTGGGTCAGGATGGCGGTCACCACCGCCTTGATCACATCGCCCGGCAAAAATGGGGTGATCAGCAGGGCCGCTTGGGGGATTGATTTGTCCAACATCATCGCCATTCCCGCCACACCAGGAATATAGAGGATCACAATCCCGCCGACTGTCGCCGCAATGGCCGCAGCGATTCCGACCGGCAGGGCGTGCAATCGTTCCATGATCCAGCCTGTGGCCCAGGCTGCGATTGGAAATCCGATCACAAACCCAACGCTTGGCCCCGCCAGAACACCCAATCCACCGCGTCCACCTGATAGCAATGGCAATCCCGCCAGGGTCAGGGCCACAAACAATGCAACCGCCGCAGCCCCCCGTTTGGCCCCCAAGATGGTGCCGGCCATCATGATGCCCATGCTTTGTGCTGTGATCGGGACACCGCTGGTCAGCATGAGTTTCGGGACCAATCCTAGGGCTGCGATCAGGGCCGCAAAAAGGGCGATGTGAACTGTTGCTCTTTCCATTTATTACTCTTTCGGTGATATGCCGCCGCGGGCGCGCAGGGCTTCGGACACGGTATCTGCATCATCAAGCATCCCCAGCGCAAGGGGAAATATAACCGCCCACCGTCCCGACCGATGCGATCGCGCACGATATGCCATTTTCAACTGCTCTGCACGGGACAGAAACACGGGGATAAACCGGATCATCATTGCAATCGCCAATGACACGGCATTCGGGCTCAATCCCAGCCGACGAAATGGACGCAACAGGCGCACCAGACAGGCAATCATATCCTGCAGTGGCGTCGTCATTGTAACCAAATTGGCAAAGGCAACCGCAGTCACCAGACGTGCAATGATCAAAATGCCACTGTCCCAATCGCCCTGCCATCCATGCCACAGACCCAAAACCACAACAAAGGGCCATAGTCCATATAACGTGCGCAGACCCGCGCGCAAAAACGCAATGCCCATTGCGGCATATAACGCCAAGGCCGCGCCGCCCAAAATCATAATGGCCCAGCCTGTGGGAATAATGAACAGGGCCGTTGTGATTGCGCACAGCGCTGTTAATTTTATCGGCGCCGGCACAGCGTGCAGCCGCGTTTGGGGGCTATAGGTCAGCGCCAGCATTATGTCAGACCTGATGCGGTCATCATGGCATCCATGAATCTGGGCAGGACCTGTGATGGTAATCCGATGTGATGGATCTGACCTGCGTCCAGCCACAAGACCTGATCATAGGTTTCGATGGCCTCGGGATCGTGTGTGATGTGGATCAAGGTTTGCGGCAGGGACTGGAATGTTTCGCCCAAAATGCGCCGCGTTGGAATGTCTAGCCCGCTGAACGGTTCGTCCAAGACGATCACATCGGGTTCCATCGCCAAAATAGACATCAGGCACAGCAGTTGTTTTTGACCCTGTGACAGGCTGGCCGTTTGACGATCGATCCAGTCCAGCGTGCCAAACCGGGCCAACATTTGGCGCGTTTTTTCGCGGGCTTGGGGCGCGGTATGGCCAATCTGCCTTAGGCCAAAATCAATTTCTTCGCCGACGGTGGGATAAATGATCTGGTGATCCGGGTTTTGAAACAGGATGCCAATTTTCTGAATGGCCCCTTTGCGATCCGCATAGATATCGATGTCATCAATTTGGACCCGGCCGGATGTGGGTTTGATCAACCCGCAGAGGCAGCGCGCCAGTGTCGATTTCCCCGATCCATTGCGCCCGACAATCCCGATGCGGCGATCGTTCAACTGTGCATCAAGATCACAAAGAATTGATCGGCTGCCCACCGAAACGCTGACCTGATTTATCGAAATGTGCGGATTTTTCATGACATTCTGTGCGGTTGTTTGGTGCAGGCATATGCCGATTGCCCCCAAAATGTCAAAGACGCGATACGTCGCGCATAAAAAAACTGGCCCAAAAATGGGCCAGTTCTAATCAAACAACTGAAATTAGTTGTTTGCAGCAACTGCGCCGATCAAAACCAGCAAAATCGCTGGCAGAACCAAGTTTGCAGAAGAAGAACCTGTTGGTTCTGCTACCAATACTGGTGCTTCCATTACTGGTTCTGATACGTTGCCAGCAAATGCTGTTGATGCTGTTGCTGCGAAAGCAGCTGCAAGAACGATCTTTTTCATTTTATTTCCTCATATGTCACGTAACACAGTGTTAACCTCGGAGTCCTCAGACGACCGATGCCATATCGGTATATACGTTTGGACTGAATTATCAATCCTCTAGTTGTAAATTCGGTGTGAAGCTCTGTCAAATCAGCAACACTTGGGTGCCAACCTTGGCCAATCCGAACAATTCTGCAATGTGTTCGTTGTACAAACCAATGCAACCATTGGACGATCTGCGGCCAATTTTGCGGGTGTCATGGGTGCCGTGAATCCGGTAATATGTCCATGTCAAATACAGCGCATGCGTTCCCAAGGGGTTATCTGGTCCGGGGGGAATGAATTTGGGCCATTCGGGGTTTCGTTTTAACATGGACGGGGTGGGGCGCCAGCTGGGGCCTTCGACTTTGCGGGTGACAGCGGTGCGGCCGCGGCGTGTCAGATCCTCGGTCATTGGGATAGAGGATGGATAGAGTTTATAGATGGTTTCGTCTTGCGACCAATAATGCAGGGCGCGCGATGATGTATCGACCAATATCGCCCCGTTTTTCAAACTTGGAAAATAGGGCCGCCAATCCAGCGCACGAAAACTGGACAGATTGTGGCGGATTGTGCTGGTGACCTCTGATTCTGTTTCTGTTGTGCTTTCGTCATTGACGAATTCGGCTTGGCCCCAGGCGCTGGTGGCGGCCATTGAACCGGCCATTGCGCTGGCTGTGGTCAAAAATGTGCGACGCGTTTGCATGGTTTATCTCATTCTTAGCAGATTTGTGGTTTCTTATGACTTTAAAGTCGCAATCTCAATTCAAACTATCGCGATCTATGCAGATTCTGTCAAACTGGGTTTGATCCGCAACGGATTGCGCGTTAATGCTGGGCCAAGCGACTGTGGAAAAAATGAAATGCGTAATATTCGACTGATTTTGTGCGGACTTGGTTTGATTTTGGTTTCGGCGTGTGAAACGCCCGCGCCGGTTCAGATGGGGACAGATGGCAAACCCTTGCCGAAACTTTACAATCTTGAAAAACAAGACCCCGCAGCCGTGCAATACCGTATGCTGGATGCCGTTAATGTGATGCGGCAAAATGTTGGTGCCATGCCATTGCGCATCAATGCGGAACTGACCGCAGCCGCCGCAACCCATGCCCGGGACATGTCGGTTCAAAACCGCCCCTGGCATTTTGGTTCGGATGGATCGTCACCCTTGGATCGTGTGGCGCGTGTCGGATACCAAGGCGTGTTTCTGGGCGAAGTGATTTCGGAAACCTATGAGAGTGAATTAACCACCCTTTCGGCATGGGTTGATGATGCGGATACACGCTTTGTCATTCTGGATCCGAATGCCCAGGATGTGGGAATCGCATGGTTCCAAGAGCCGAACGGAAAAATTTGGTGGACTATGACAACGGGTGGACCAGCACTTAGCCAAATCGCGGCATCGGCTAGGGCCGAATGAAAACCGGCGTTCCGACTGGGACCAGTTGATAAATTTCGCGGATTTGATGGTCTTTGACCGCGATGCATCCTGCGGTCCAATCGCCGGATTGTGCGGGTTTCTTGGGGTCTTGGCCGTGAATAAATATGTCGCCGCCGGGTGATTTGCCCTTGGCCTCAGCAAAGGCGCGGTCCCGCGTGTTGGGGTATGAAATGCCCAAAGACAGGTGGAATTTGGAATTCGGATTTTTGCGGTCGATGAAATAGGTACCTTCGGGGGTTTTGCCGTCATTTTCGAATTGCTTATGCCCTGCGGGGGCAAATCCCAACCCGATATCATAGGACCGCATAATGTCATTTCCATTCAGCAAATACAGTTTTCGATCCTGTTTTTTCACATAAACGGACGTAATTTTCGTGTTATCGGGAATGGCGGGTTGCTGCGAACACGCAGCCCCAAGGGCTGTTAGAATAAACAGTGCAATAGTTCTGATAAATGACATTTATAGGATGCCTATGTCTGCTCGTTTTTTTAAGGTCTAGCAGAAATTGGCGTCGATTTATAGTTCACAAAATGGTTATCTTTTGGAAAATTTGGCTACCAATTCGACATGGGTGGACCAACGGAATTGGTCAATCGGGGTAATCCATTCCAGATCATAGCCACCCTGGACCAACTGCGCCGCATCGCGGGCAAAGGTAACGGGGTTGCACGAAACATAGGCAATGATCGGTACGCGCGACGCTGAGATTTCGGCGATTTGCGCCTGCGCCCCTGCGCGCGGCGGGTCAATGACCATCGCGTCAAAACGGTTCAGTTCGTCAGGCAACAGGGGGCGGCGGAACAAATCGCGTGTTTGCGATGTCACGCGTTTTAACCCGGTGGTGTCGCGCCAGCTGCGATCCAATGCCTTGATCATGTCTGCATCGCCCTCGATGGCGTGGACCTCGGCGGTTTGGGCCAGGGGCAGGGCAAAGGTGCCGCAGCCGCTGAACAGATCGGCGACCTTGGCTGCAGGGCCGATGATGGATTGCACCTGCGTGACCAAATCGGTTTCGCCCTGCTTTGTGGCTTGTAAAAAACTGCCCGCGGGCGGCAGGACCCGCGCCGTGCCAAAGGTCTGGGTCGGGGGCAGGCGCATGGCGATCACATCGCCATCCCATGACAAACGCGCCAATTTGCGTGTTTCGCAAAACTGCCCCAATGCCACGCGCAAGGCCCCATCCACCGGTTTTCCACCGGTCACGGCCATGTCCAGACCGTTTTCGGTGACCGTGGTCAGGGCGGTCAATTCCGCCTTGCGTGATCCGGCCAGTTGGGCCAGTTCGGCAATGATCGGGACGGCGGCCAGCAGGGAAGGGTCCAATAATTGGCAGTTTGGAATGTCAACGATGGTATCCGAGGCGCGCGCGTGAAAACCGACCTGTGCGCCTTTTTTGGTGCGGCGTGCGGAAAATGCTGCGCGGCGGCGGGATTTGATCGGGGACGTCACGGTTGCGTTCAATTGCGTGTCCAGATCATGCGCGGCCAGGGCCTGTTCGATCACCTGCAGTTTCCAATCCGCGACAAAATCATCACTGGCGTGCATCAGCTGGCATCCGCCGCAGGATTTGAAATGTGAACAGATCGGTTTGACCCGTTGATCCGATGGCGTCACAATTCTTACATCGCTAATGGTTTTGCCAACCACGGTTCCTGTAATGACCTCATCTGGCAGGGTCAGAGGGGCGAATAGGGGTCCATCGGCGATACCGTCGCCCTGATGCCCCAAACGTGTGATGCGAAACTGTTCCATAGGTTTGGATTACACCAGGTCCGTGTTAACAAAAACCCCTATTCTGCGGCCTGGGTCACGTTGATAAATCCACCTGATTGGCGGTTCCAGTACCGTGCATAGACCCCGTTTTGCGCCAAAAGCGCATCATGCGGTCCGTCCTCGATGATGCGGCCCTGGTCCAGCACAATGATGCGATCCATCCGTGCGATTGTGGACAAACGATGGGCGATGGCCAACACTGTTTTTCCCTGCATGACGGTATCCAGGGAGGATTGAATGGCGGCCTCAACCTCGCTGTCCAGGGCGCTGGTTGCTTCGTCCAAGATCAGGATCGGTGCATCCTTTAGGATTGTGCGCGCTATGGCGATGCGTTGACGTTGTCCGCCGGATAATTTGACACCGCGTTCGCCCAGATGCGCATCGTATCCTGTGCGCCCCTTAAAGTCGCGCAAATCATGAATAAACGCATCGGCCTGCGCCTTGGCCGCGGCGGCATAGACCGCGTCGGGGGGCGCATCGGGATCACCATAGTGGATGTTGTCAAAGGCAGATCGGTTAAACATGGCCGTATCTTGGCTGACCATACCAATCGATTTACGCAGCGATGCCTGTGTCACCTGCGATATGTCCTGACCTGCCACACGAATTGTGCCGCCTTCGGGATCATAAAGGCGCAATAACAAATTGACCAAGGTTGTTTTTCCAGCCCCCGAGGCGCCAACAATACCAATTTTTTCACCGGGCCTGATTGTCAAATTCAGTTTATCCAACCCGCCCGTGGATCCACCATAGTGGAAACTGACATCGTCAAATTCAATCGTCGCATGGGTGAGGGCCAGCGGCTGCGCCGTGGGGGCATCGACCAATCCATGCGCGGGGCTTAGGGTGCGAATGCCATCTTCGGCCTCGCCTATGTTGGTATAAATCCCCATAATCGTAAAACTGACCCAGCCGGTCATTTGCGACAGACGCAGGGCAATGGCCCCCGCTGTTGCGATTTCGCCCACGCTGGATGTGCCATTCATCCAGCCAAGAATGCCGAACCCCACCAATACTACGGGCAGGACACCACCCAGCAACATCAGCGAAATGCGAAAGGATACCATTGGTCTTGCCCGGTCTACGGCGCGGTTGAAATACCCCTCCATCGATTGGACGACAGCCTGATCTTCGTGGTCGTCATGGGCAAACAGTTTCAGCGTTTTGACATTGGCGATCGTGTCCACGATTTGGCCCACAACCACGGATCGTGCATCGGCATGGGCCTTGGATTTTGCGCGAACCCGGGGGATGTAATAGCGAATAACCGCCAGATAGGCGATAATCCACACCGCGACAGACACCACCATCGGTGTGCTAAGTGTGCCAACAATGATCAGTGCCCCAATCAGGGAGGCAATGGCAAAGACAATCGCGTGTAAAAATTCGATCACCACATTGGTAATCGCCGATGCCGTTTGCAGAATTTTTTGCGAAATACGTCCGGCAAAGTCATTGTCAAAAAATTCAATCGAATGCCCCAGGGCCCAACGGTTCAGCCGCAGCCCAATCATATTTAACAGGTTCGGCTGGATGATCAGCGTTTGAAATATCGCGCTGGCCCAGAACGTCAGCGGGCGGAGGACCACGAAAAATATCACCCCCACCACCATCAGCCACAGGTTGTCATCAAAAAACGTGGCGCGGTTTCCCGAAACGGCGGCATCAACCACCCATCCCAACACCACCGTGGCGACCATATCAAAAAATCCGGCCAATCCTGATGCAACAGAGGCGCCCAAAATCATGGCCCAACTGCCGCGCGTGGACCAGCCGATAAAGGGCCACAGCCGATTGGGCGGCGGGCCATCCGCTGCCGCTTTGTAATCAATCAGCCGTGCCAGTCGTTTCATGTTTCACCCTCAGACACCAGAAACCCGCCAGATTGTCTGGCCCATAGATCGGCATATAGCCCGCCTTGGGCCAATAACACGTCATGGGGGCCATCTTGGATAATGCGGCCTTGGTCCATAACGATAATCCGGTCCATTTGCGCGATGGTGGACAGGCGGTGCGCGATAGCGATCACCGTCTTACCCTGCATCATATCGTAAAGCGTGTCTAGGATGGCCGCTTCTACTTCGCTGTCCAGGGCGCTGGTGGCCTCATCCAGCAAGAGAATGGGGGCGTCTTTCAGAATAACACGGGCCAGGGCGATGCGCTGACGCTGTCCGCCTGATAATTTCACACCGCGTTCGCCCACCTTGGCGTCCAATCCGATGTTGCCATCGCGGTCAGTTAGGGTTGTGATGAAATCCAACGCATGGGCGCGGCGCGCTGCGTCCAAGATGTCGCTGTCACTGGTTCCTGATCCTGTCCCGCCGATCCGGCCATAGGCGATGTTGTCGCGAATGGATCGATGCAGCAGGCTGCTGTCTTGTTGGACCATACCGATGCTGCGGCGCAGGCTGTTTTGGGTCACCTGTGATATGTCTTGGCCGTCAATCAAAATGCGGCCCTGTTCTGCATCGTAAAACCGCAGTAACAATTTCAGCAAGGTTGATTTTCCCGCCCCTGATCGACCGACCAGCCCGACTTTCTGCCCCGGTTCGATGGTTAGGGACAGGGCATCCAAACCGCCTGTGTCCTGTCCATAATGATGGGTCAGCTGATCAAATTCGATGCGCCCTGCGGTCATAGATAATTCGGTGGCCTTGGCCGTATCGCGCAATGTCAGGGGGTGGGCGATGGTTTCCATGCCTTCGCGTACCACGCCGATTTCGCGGAAAAATGTGGTGACCGCCCACATAATCCAACCCGTCATCGCATTTAATCGCAACACCAAGGCTGATGATGCAGCTACAACACCGGCTGTTGTGGCGCCTTGCATCCATAACCAAACGGACCAGCCCACGACGGACAAGATCAGCAGGCCATTCAGCAACATCAAGACAACATCCATTTTCGTGAAAATCCGCATTTCTGCGGCGACGGTGTCGCGTGTATTGGCAATGGCGCTGCGGGCGAATTCCAATTCTGTCGCATCATTGGCGAACATTTTAACAGAATGAATGTTGGTATAGCTGTCCACGATGCGCCCATTCAGATTTGAACGTGCATCTGACGCGGCCTTGGATGCGGGGCCAATACGGACCACCGCCCAACGGACCAATGCAAAATAACTGGCCAACCACACAATCATTGGGATGATCAATTGCGGATGCGCGTCCTGCAATACAATGGCCGCACCCACAGCATAGGCAATCGCATAGGCCATCGCATCGAACACAATGAACACAACTTCGCCCGCGGCCCCGGGGGTTTGCATCACACGATTGGCAATGCGGCCCGCGAAATCATTTTCAAACCATCCAATGGATTGACGAATAACATGACGGTGCGCGCGCCAGCGAAATGCGGTCGCGACATTCGGGATTAGGGTGTTATTCAGCAACGCAAATTCGCCCAAATATACAAGCGGGCGAATAATCAAAACAAAGGCCACAAGCCCCAGCAAAATTGGCAGATCCTCGGCAATCACCTGATCAGGGGATTTGTTGCTCAGCAGATCAATCAGCCATCCCAGCGCATAAATCAGCACCAATTCGATGCTGGCTGCCAAAACAGTAATTACGCCAGTCGCGATAAAGACGCCGCGAAACCCGGCACAGTAATCCCGGATCAGTCCCAAAACGGTCTGTGGCGGGTGATCGCGCAGAGGCGTGGCATCAAAGGGATTAACAAGATTTTCAAAATACCGAAACATCGTCTGCCTCAACCTAAAACAAAGCTGATCAGAATACGCCTCTGACGACGGTTGTAAACCCCAAATTTAGGTAAACAACAAAATGATACATCCCGCGATGGTTAGACCCATGACCCAGTTAAACATTGTCAGCCGCCCCGGGTTGTTCAAAAACCGCCGCAGCGGCACGCCAAAGCCGGCCCAGGTCCCCGCCGACACAATACCCAAGCCCACAAAGGTCGCGCCCAAAATCATCGCCGTGGTGTAGGGTGCCATGGGGGTTACAAATTGCGATGTCAGGGCGATGGCCATTGCCCATCCTTTGGGGTTGATCCACTGAAACCCTGCCGCCTCGATAAATGTCATGGGGCGTGGGGTGCCATTACTGCGTCCCAATCCACCTGATGTAATGATCTGATAGGCAACATAGATCAACAACGCGGCCCCAAACCACCGTAACGCTTCGCGCAGGATGGCATAGGTTTGAAAAATTTGCCCCAGAAACAATCCCACGATCAAAACCATCAGACCAAATCCGATGCCGATGCCCATGACGTGGGGCAGGGTTCTGCGAAATCCGAAATTCACACTGGATGCGGTCACCATGGCGTTATTGGGGCCCGGGGTGAACGCGCTGGTGGCCGCCAAAATCAGCATCGTAATAAATGTATCAAAGCTCATTTTTTGGCTCTTGGTGTAACAGTTCGGCCTTGGTCAGGGTGAATTTGGACTGGATCCATCGGGTTTTCAATTCGTTTAATCTTTGACCCAGTGCAGCGCCTTGGACATGGGGCAATAAATCTGCGGCCGTGACGGGGAACACGGCATTTTGGGCCAATTCGATATCGGCTAGGTCCTGCGCCTGCGGCTGTGTTTCAAACAGGGCCGCGCGCAGGTACAAAATATCGCGCGCCAGATCCGCACCATAGTCATAGGCCAAGGCATGCGCCGGACGGGGGCTGCCCAATTCATCGCGCATAATGTCCAGCTGTCTGGTGTGGTCATTGCTAAGCCTTAGGGCCGCTTTGACCCCGTCGCCCCCCAAAATCGCCAGGCGGCGCAGGGCGTGTGGCGGGATACGATCCATCGTTTCCAAATGCACCAAGGGGGCCAAATACCGATCATCGGCTGCAGGCAGAACATGGCCCAGAACACCCGTTTGGCGCATGGTTGCTATCGCAGGTGCGGGGTCATTGGCACCCAGCAGCTTAATCATTTCTGCGCCGACCCGTTCGCGGCTGAGCTGGGTCAGCCCGTCCAGATGATCGGCAATCGCGGCCAATGTGTCACGATCAAACCCGATCGCAGGGTCACCATAAACGGCGGTGAACCGAAAGAACCGTAAAATGCGCAGGTAATCTTCGCGAATGCGATCCGCAGCGGTTCCGATAAACCGAAAATGGCGGCGTTTTAGATCGGGTAATCCATTGACCGGATCGGTGATCGTCCCATGTGCATCCGCATAAAGCGCGTTCATCGTGAAATCACGGCGCTGGGCGTCTTCGGTCAGTGTGTCGGAAAATTGCACCCGGGCGTGGCGGCCATCGGTGTCCACATCTTTGCGAAAGGTGGTGATTTCATGCGCTAGACCTTGGGACACAACGGTGACTGTGCCGTGATCAATCCCTGTTGGAATGGCGCGAAACCCAGCGGATTTGGCCAGATCCATAACCACCTGTGGACGCGCATCAGTGCAAATATCCAAATCATTTACCGGCAGCCCCAGTAAATCGTTACGCACACAGCCTCCAACGAAATAGGCCTGATATCCTGCCTGCACCAGCATCTGGCATACCTGCTGTGTGGCCTGCGCCCTGATCCAATCGCCCGAAATTTTCATGTCGATGTGACCTGCTGGGCCAGACCAAACAACATCCGCGCCGTAGCGCCCCATATATAATAGGGACCATAGGGGGCCACATAGTATTTGCGCCAGCTGCCCCGCCATCTGCGCTGTTCCACCCGAAAATGATCCGGGTTCAAAATGTGATCCAGCGGAACGGTAAAGACTTCGTCCACTTCGTTTGGGTCAACGCGTGGGTCAAAGGGTGCGGTAATTTCCGCAACAATGGGGCACACCTGAAATCCGGTGACCGTTTCATGTGGGGTCAACTGCCCCAAGACGCGCAGGTTGGATGGGGGCAGGGCGATTTCTTCGTCCGCTTCGCGAATGGCGGCGGCGATTGTATCGGTATCGGTTGGGTCCACTTTGCCCCCAGGGAATGCAATTTGCCCAGGGTGATGTTTCAGGTGCGATGCGCGTTTGGTCAGATACAACACATCCCCATTCTTGCGGCGCTGAATACCAATCAACACAGCAGCCGGCCGCAATACGCGATTGTCAGGCAACTGAATTTCCGGGTTCAGATCAAAATCAGACGATGCCACGCTGGGGCGATCCAAAGCGGCAATAACGTCTGACAATGATTTAGTCATCTGATCCCTCGGCCCCCTTGGCGTCAAAGCCGACAGTGGCAGGGTCCAAATCATAATGTGCCCCGCAGAATTGGCAATCTGCGGTCACACGTCCGGCATCGGTTGTCATTTTTTCGATGTCCTTTGCCGAATAAATTGACAGGGACTGACGCACGCGTTCTTCGGAACAGGTGCAGCCGAATTTGACCTGTTGGGCGTCAAAGACACGCGGGGCCTCTTCGTGGAAGAGGCGCACCAATAATTGCGTCGGCGCCACGCTGGGGCCGATCAATTCCATATCCTCGACCGTATCCAGCAAAATGTTTGCGCGATTCCAGTTTTCTGCATCATCGCCGTCCACCAAATCATCGGCGGTCAACAGACCCCCTTCTCCAGAGCCGCCATCGCCGCTGGCAAATGGGCTGGCCTTGGGCATATGCTGCAGCATAATCCCGCCCGCGCGCCAATGTTCATCAACCCCGGGTGCCGATGATTTGCCATAGGTCAGTGAAAATCGTGTGGGCAACTGTTCGGACTGGGCAAAATACGCCTCGGCGCAGGCGGCCAATGATCCACCGGCCAGCGGTGTGATGCCCTGATAGGGTTTCATCCCGTTGCCCTGATCGATCATGATGGCCATATATCCATCGCCCACTTGGTCAAAGGGGGCGCCATCGGTCAAACGATCTGCATCAAAGCTGGCATAGGCGCGGATGCGGGCGGGTTCGCCATCCTCGGTCGGGCCGTAATAATCGGTTGCAATCATGCGAACCGCGCCGCGCGATTGAACCTGTAATGACAATTTCCAACGCAGCTTGATCGACTGGCCAATCAGCGCGGTCAACAGGGCCATTTCGGCCACCAATGCCTCGACCACGGGGGGATAGTCATGCTGTTTCAATACACCACTTAGGACCCCGTCCAGACGCGCCACACGACCGCGGACATCCGCTTTGTCCAGTTGGAACGGCAATACCGTGTCGTCCCACGCAATTTTTTCAAAATTTGTCATAGCCAGTTCCTAGATCTTTACTTTTATTTTGCGCCATACCCTGTCTATATAGGCAGGGCAAGTGTCGGTCCAAGAGGATTTGGGAAATGAAACGATATGGCAACCCACCGATTGCCGGGAAAAAATACATTCGCAGACCTGGTGCCTATGTGATTTTACCCGTGGGCCACGACCAAGTTTTGCTGACCGTCCAGAATGGCCCAGTTCCCGATTTTCAGTTGCCTGGCGGCGGGATCGATCCAGGCGAACATGTGATACCGGCCCTGCACCGCGAAGTGTTAGAGGAAACAGGCTGGGTGATCGCACAGCCCAAATATCTGGGTGCATACAAACGCTATGTTTATATGCCCGAATATGACCTGTGGGCGGAAAAAATCTGTGCAATTTACACGGCGCGTCCCTGTTATCAATTGCATCCGCCATTGGAACCCGATCACATTGAAATGGTTATGCCCATGAATGTGGCCGTGGATCTGCTGGGCAGTGCCGGGGATCGCGATTATTTGCGGGCCTTTGCTGGGGTGTAATCCCAATTATGTGCCCAAATGTTCGACAAGCAGGATCGATACATCATCGGGAAATTGATCCGCGCCTGCATACGCCTCTAGGTCGTGCAAAATTGCATTAATCAAATCCATACCCGCAACGTGACAGTGGCGTGAAAGAATGCGTTGCAATCCCTCTTCGTCCAATAAATTACCGTTTGGGTCAGGACATTCGGTGACCCCATCCGAAGTAATGACCAGCCGGTCCCCTGCGGATAATTGAAATATCACCCGATCATAGGTCATGTCGGGCAGCAGCCCAATGGGAACCCCTGTTGATCCGCACAGAGAAAAGGCCCCATCCGCATGTTGGATCATGGGGTAGGGATGGCCTGCCTGGGACAGAGACACTTGGCCGGTTTGCGTGTTCAGATTGGCCAGCGACATTGTGAAATACAGGTCAGTGTCCATTTCATCCAAAACCCGCGCATTCAAATTGGCCAAGACGGTTTCCACCTGTCGCGGTGTGATTTGGCCGCACGCATCCAGTTCCAGGGCAATATTATGTTCGGCCGAATCTGACGACAGGTACCCCGCCAGACGTGCGGTAAACAGGGCCGAACTGATCCCATGCCCTGACACATCAATTCCGAACAGGCCAAGGTGCGATGGACCCGCAGGGAAAAACCCGACCAAATCGCCCCCAACATGGCCCGAACTGCGCAAAATTTGACTGATGCGATAGGGTCCGGTGGTAAACTGGGGCACCCGGATCAGGGATTGCTGCAATTTTTTGCGCCTCGACCAGATCGGCATCAATGGCGGTGTACAGTTTGCGCAATTCGTCCAACGTATCGCTGATCACATCATTGCGATTTTGCAATTCGCGTTGCATCGATAAAATGCGCCCGCCGGCTGTGATACGGGCACGCAATTCCGATGCGTTGACGGGTTTGGTCAGGAAATCATCTGCGCCGCTTTCCAACCCTTGGGCGATGTCGTTTTTTTCTGCTTTGGATGTCAGCAGGATAAAATAGGTGTATGTATCTGGATACCGGTTCCGCAAGGTTTTGCAAAATTCCAATCCCGTCATTTCGGGCATCATCCAGTCGGAAAACACCATGTCAGGCATCGCGGATTGGCATAATTCCAGCGCGGCTGGGCCTGTGTCCGCCTCGATCACCTGATATCCCCAATGGGTCAGCATAGACGACAAAATGCGGCGCTGCAGGCGACTGTCATCGACGACCATCACGGTTTTGATCGGCTGGGCCGATGGTTGTGTGTCGCTATGATATGCCGCCTGCTGCAACGTAAACCCCAGATACTAAGTACAGGGTCGTTTGTGTCATTTCAGGTTTAACAACAGATGAATCCTTAAATTTGAATAGTTCAAATTGGAACTTAAACCCTTTGTTCATTTTGTCGGGCAACATTGGCGTTGGGTGACATAGAAAGGGTGAGTTATGATAGATTGGAACCGTGCAGCCGAATTACGCGAAGAAGTAGGCGCAGAAGATTTTGCCGAAGTGATCGAGCTGTTTTTGGACGAATGCGATGAGGCCATTCAAAACGTAGCACAGGCGACATCAGCGCAAGACATCGAAAGTCAGCTGCATTTTTTGAAAGGCAGCGCGTTAAACATCGGCTTTAGCGCATTTGCCGCCCTGTGCCAAACGGGCGAGGCAGCCGCCGCCTTGGGCCAGATTGACACGATTGATCTGGCGGAAATCACCCGTGCCTATTGGGATGCGCGGCAGGCATTTTTGGCGCAGTCGGATCAGATGTTGGCCGCCTAGCTAAACCAGTTTGCTGAAATCGGATGCGCTGCGGGCTTGGGCCGTTTTTGCGCGGCGATTTAGGCCCTGCATGCCTTTGATCCATTTCGCATGGTCTGTGGCACGGGTCTGGAAATAGGGTCCAACCACCGCGTGGGGCAAAACCAACACGCGACCATCGGCCATGGCCTGCAGAACCGCATCGGCCACATCGCGCGGTGTGATCAGGCCATCAGGCAAGTCATTGGGCAGATCATCGGGCGCGGCATTGTCATATCCCAGCATAGGCGACGCGACGTATTGTGGGCACACAACATGGACCGCAATACCATCATCCCCGTGCCGGATGGCCAGATTTTCGGCAAAGCTGACAGCGGCCGCTTTGCTGGCGCTATAGGCTGCATCGCCAATTTGTGTCAGCATACCCGCGGCTGATGCTATGTTGATCAAACAACCGCCACCCCGCGCAATCATATCGGGCAGCAAAATCCGCGCGGCGCGGACATGGGACATTACATGGATATCCCAGGCCCGTTGCCACAGGTCATCAGGGGTCGAGGCTGCATGGGTTGGATCCATGCTTAGCACGCCGGCATTTGACACATAGATATCAATGGGGCCAATGCGCTGGGTGACCCCTGTGATCATCTGTGTCAGCTGGGCATCTGATTGCACATCACAGATTTCGAAATCTGCGCCCATTGCCCGGGCGGCCTGTTGCAGCGGTTCGGGATTGATATCCGACAAAATAACGCGTGCGCCCTGTTCTGCCAAGGATTGTGCAATTGCCAAACCAATGCCACTGGCAGCCCCTGTCACAACGGCGATTTGTCCATCCAGCTGCATCTCAAATCACAAATGACGATAGCAATTCGTCGTTCGTTATGTCCGTATAGGCAAAGCCTGCCGTTTCCAGCCGTTGGAAAAATGTGTCGAATTGTTCGGGCGATTTGGTTTCGATCCCGATCAAGATAGACCCGAAATTGCGGGCCGATTTTTTCAGGTATTCAAAACGTGTGATGTCGTCCTCGGGGCCTAGGAAATTCAAAAACTCTTTCAATGCGCCGGGGCGTTGGGGCATGCGCAGGATTAGATATTTTTTGACACCCGAAAACCGCTGCGCGCGTTCTTTGACCTCGGGCAGGCGTTCGAAATCGAAATTACCGCCAGATGTGACGCAGACCACTGTGCGCCCGCGAATGGCCTGGCCCAGATCCTTTAGGGCATCAACAGACAATGCGCCGGCGGGTTCCAAAACGATGCCCTCGACATTTAACATTTCCAACATTGTGGTGCAGATTCGATCTTCGGGGATACGCAGGACACTGGCCAGCCCCACATTTTTTAAACGTTCAAACGTCTTGGTCCCGATCTGGCCGACGGCGGCCCCGTCGGCGAATGTATCAACCTTGTCTAATTTCACGGGTTTTCCGGCAATCAATGCCGCCCATAGGCAGGCGCCGCCCATCGGTTCGACCAGGGAAAAATGGCAGGTCGTATCGAAATAACTGATCGTGCCCGCTGACAACCCGCCGCCACCCACAGGCAAAATCACATGATCGGGCACGCGGCCCAACTGGCGTTCGATTTCAACGGCGACCGAGGCTTGGCCTTGGATCACGTCCTCGTCATCAAAGGGGGACAGAAAATGCGCACCCTCGGCCGCGCAAAATGCCTGTGCGGCCCGCAGGCAGTCATCAAAATAATCCCCGATCAGGCGAATTTCGACGTTATCTCCGCCAAAAATCTGGGTTTTCTGAATTTTCTGTTGGGGTGTTGTGACGGGCATAAAAATCACGCCAGACACATTGAAATGACGGCACATAAATGCCACACCTTGCGCGTGGTTTCCCGCACTGGCGCAGACAAACTTTGAATGTGTGTCGATCACCTTGCGCATGGCATTGAATGCGCCGCGCAGTTTATAGGACCGTACAGGGCTCAGGTCCTCGCGCTTTAGCCAAATGTCGGCATCATATTTGGCCGACAAATGTTCGTTACGCTGCAAAGGCGTTTCATCGAAAACCGAACGCATTTCCGCTTCGGCCATTTGTGCAAGGGTACGAAAATCAGTCATAGTCCAAGGTGTGGCGCAGGTTGTGTCGCGATGCAAGGGAATTACATCGATCCCAAACATATACTTTTGCATACAGCACAAGGGTTTTGGTCGTGCCCTGCCTTGCCCCCGGGCCCAAAACAGGGTATCGCCGCAGAAAATGTATATTAAAGGGGATTCCGCATGTCCGCGCCTAAGAAAGTTGTTTTGGCCTACTCAGGTGGGCTTGATACCTCAATCATCCTGAAATGGTTGCAAACCGAATACGGCTGCGAGGTGGTGACCTTTACCGCCGATTTGGGCCAGGGAGAAGAGTTAGAGCCCGCGCGCGCCAAGGCAGAAATGCTGGGGATTGATCCCAAAAACATCTATATCGAAGATATTCGCGAAGAATTCGTACGCGATTTCGTATTCCCAATGTTCCGCGCAAATGCCCTGTACGAAGGGTTGTACCTGCTGGGCACATCCATCGCGCGCCCGTTGATTTCCAAACGTTTGGTCGAAATTGCCGAAGAAACCGGCGCAGACGCTGTCGCCCATGGCGCAACCGGCAAGGGCAACGATCAGGTGCGTTTCGAATTGGCCGCCTATGCGTTGAACCCGTCGATCAAGGTTATCGCACCCTGGCGCGAATGGGATCTGACCAGCCGGACGAAATTGTTGGAATTTGCTGAACAAAATCAGATTCCAATCGCCAAAGACAAACGCGGCGAAGCGCCGTTTTCCGTAGATGCGAACCTGTTGCACACATCGTCCGAGGGTAAAGTGTTAGAGGACCCCGCGAATGAGGCACCTGACTATGTGTATCAGCGCACCGTCAATCCCGAGGATGCGCCAGACACGCCCGAAATGGTTGAAATCACATTCGAGCGCGGTGATGCGGTGGCAATTAATGGTGTGGCCCTGTCGCCTGCGACGATCCTGACCCAGCTGAATGAATTGGGTCGCAAACATGGGATCGGGCGTTTGGATTTGGTCGAAAACCGTTTCGTCGGCATGAAATCGCGTGGCGTCTATGAAACGCCCGGTGGCACCATTTTGCTAGAGGCACACCGCGGTATCGAACAAATTACATTGGACAGCGGTGCCGGACATCTGAAAGACAGCATTATGCCGCGCTATGCGGAATTGATTTATAATGGGTTCTGGTACAGCCCCGAGCGTGAAATGCTGCAAGCGCTGATCGACAAATCGCAAGAAATGGTGACCGGGACCGTTCGGTTGAAACTGTACAAAGGATCCGTGCGCACCGTGGCACGTTGGTCAGACTATAGCCTATATTCCGAAGCGCATGTGACATTCGAAGAGGATGCAGGCGCCTATGACCAAAAAGACGCAGCAGGGTTTATTCAGCTAAACGCACTGCGTTTGAAATTGCTTGCTGCGCGCAACCGACGTGTGAAATAATCCCGCCAACAGCGCCATGCCTGCGACCGTTGCGCCGCGGGTGTCGGCAGAGGGGGGTTTTATGGACCAAATTTATGCAATCGGTGACGTGCATGGTCATTTAGACAAGCTGGACCAGGCGATTGACTGGATTGAACGTGATGGGGGCCGGGATGCCCCCATTGTTTTTGTGGGTGATCTGGTCGATCGCGGTCCAGACAGCCGTGGTGTGATCCAGCGGATTATCGATGCCCAAGCACAGGGGCGTGACTGGACGGTAATCAAGGGTAACCATGACCGCATGTTTGAATGGTTTCTACAAAGCCCGCCGCAGCATGATCCGCATTTAATGGTTGGCATGTCGTGGCTGCACGCGCAGCTGGGCGGGTTGGAGACTTTGGCATCCTATGGTGTTGATGTGACGCCTAAGCAAACGCGGCTGTCACAGGCCCATTTGGAGGCGCTGGCCGCCGTTCCTGCCACGCACCAGCGATTTTTGCGTGATTTGCCCCTGTTTCATGTTCGGGGGGATGTTTTGTTTGTGCATGCGGGCATCAGGTATGATCGCGACCTGCCCGCACAGAGCGAGACTGATTTGCTGTGGTTGCGACAGGATCCGAAGGCCGCGCCAGAGCGGATTTCATGGCGATATCTGGTGCATGGACATACACCAATTGCGCAGCCAAAGCGGACCGGGCAGATCATCAATATTGACGGCGGTGCCGCCTTTGGACGTGCGTTATGCCCGATTGTTATTGAAGGTGCTGATGTGTTTGTGTTGAACGAACGCGGGCGTGAGGCAATTTGTCAGGAATAGGGGCTTTGCCCCCTTGGTCACAATGGACATTGTGACCAATTCCCCCAGAGTATTTTCGCAAAACTGAAAGTCTGATTAGAGGCCCGTTTCGGCGGCGATTTGGGCGCGCGATTTGCGGGCGCGTTCGGTGGCGGATTTTAATTGGCCGCAGGCGGCCATGATGTCTTCGCCCCTAGGGGTGCGAATGGGGCTGGCGTAGCCTGCTTTGTAGATGATATCCGCGAATTTTTGGATGCGGTCCCAGTCTGAGCGTTCATAGGGCGAGCCGGGCCATTCGTTAAAGGGGATGAGGTTGATTTTTGCCGGGATCCCCTTGATCAGTTTGATGAGGCGGCGGGCGTCGTCGTCTGTGTCGTTGACGTCCTTGAGCATGACATATTCGAAGGTGATGCGTTCGGAGTTGGAGAGTTTCGGATAGGTGCGCAGTGCATCGAGCAGTTCAGCGATGTTCCATTTCTTGTTGATTGGCACCAGTTTATCGCGCACCTCGTCGGTTGTGGCATGGAAGGAGATCGCAAGTTGGCAACCGATTTCTGTGGCTGTGCGTGCAATTTCGGGGACCACGCCGGATGTCGATAGCGTGATGCGGCGGCGAGAGAGGGAAATGCCTTCGGGGTCCATCGCGATTTTCATGGCGTCGCGGACGTTTTCAAAGTTATAAAGCGGTTCACCCATCCCCATCAAAACAATATTGGACAGCAGGCGGGTTTCGTTTTTGGGCGCGCCCGGCACAGGCCATTCGCCCAAATCGTCGCGGGCAACCAGCACCTGACCGATGATTTCGCCAGCCGTCAGGTTGCGCACCAGTTTTTGGGTGCCTGTGTGGCAAAACGAACAGGTTAAGGTGCATCCCACCTGGGAACTGATGCAGAGGGTTCCACGGTCCTCTTCTGGGATGTAGACGGTTTCCACTTCGTGTCCGCCGGCGATGCGCATTAGATATTTGCGGGTTCCATCAAGTGAGACCTGTTTGGACACGATTTCCGGACGTGCCACAGTGAAATGCTGTGCCAGTTCAGCGCGATAAGGTTTGGCCAAGTTGGTCATGGCGTCAAAGTCGCTGATGCCCTTTTCGTAGATCCATTGCCAAATCTGGCCCACGCGCATTTTTGCCTGTTTTTCAGGGGTCCCATGGGCAATCAATGTATCGCGCATTGCGTCGCGTGTCAGACCGACCAGGTTGATTGGGCCGTCGGGCAATTTGCGCGGAATTGTCAGGACATCCTGCGTGATGGGTGCAGTTGTGGACATGGGAGCAACCTTTGAGAAACGAACAAAGCGAACCCATACAGGATTCGCTTGGATTTGGCAAAATTTTTGAACACGTTATTTGCAGCGTTTTTCCGCGTCCTCGATGGCGGCGGTCACACCGGATAGGGAAAACGTGTCTTTGGTCGTTGTGCCGCGCGCAGATTTTGCAGTTACAACGGCTTTGGCCCCACGTTTCATGGCGGCGATAATGTCACTATCTTGGCCCTTGGCCGCCCATGCCCATTCGCCTTGAGCGAACATGCTATAGGACTTTCCGTCGATATTTAGGTCTACTGGCTCTTTGTCAGAAAATGGATATCCGCCGGTAAAGCTGACCTGACCATTTACGCCCGATGCTGGATTATAGGTGACAAAGAATAAAATTTCCCCCCGGCGCACGGACACAACGCGCCCCTGTCGGGTGTTTACAGATTCCTTAGGCACCGACACAGCCCAGCATTCCTTGGGGTCATTTTCGACAAAGACGGCCCAATCTGTTTTTTCGGCCACCTTGTTCGAGCTGGTTTCTTGTGCGTAGCTGACTGAGGCAACTGCGCTTGCCAGCGCAACACTTGCCAAAATGCGTAGTCCTGAATTCATTTAAGCCTCCGGCCTTTGGTTTGGCCAATTCTGCCGATCCTATGGTATTCTTTGCCCGTTGGATCGGTGACACCTCTTTCTATCTCGATGTGCATATATTAGACTGATTTTCGTGCTTGGTAAAAGCCCCCTTGGCATAAATTTGCCTAAAATAACGGAGTAATCATGAATTCGGCTGAAATTCTGTGTAACGTATGGCGTGGTCCATTGATCGAAAGCCTACATTATGGCCATGCGGTGATCTGTGATGATGCGGGTCAGATTGTGAAATCTTGGGGGGATCCGCAGGCGGTTGTTTACCCGCGGTCGTCGTCGAAAATGATACAGGCCTTGCCACTGATCACATCTGGCGCGGCGGATCGGTTTGGGTTGCGGTCTGAACAGTTGGCGTTAGCCTGTGCATCCCATAATGGGGCGGCCATTCATACGGATCGGGTGCAGGCGTGGCTGGGTGATTTGGGTTTGGGGGATGATGATTTCCGCTGTGGTCCGCAAATGCCGCGCGATCCCGTGGCCAAATTGCAGTTGATCAAGACGGATCAAAGCCCCTGCCAGATGCACAATAACTGTTCCGGAAAACACTGCGGTTTTTTGACATTGAACAAACATTTGGGCGGGGGGCCAGATTATGTTGATCCCGATCATCCTGTGCAAATGGCCTGTTTGGATGCGTTTGAAACGGTCACGGATTTGACCAGCCCAGCCTATGGCATTGATGGATGTTCGGCACCCAATCCCGCCACAACGGTGCAGGCGATGGCCCGTGCGATGGCGTGGTTTGCGTCCAGCGCGGATCGTGCTGATACAATGTCGCAGGCCGCGTGGCGTTTGACCCAAGCGATGATGCAGCATCCCGAATTGGTCGCGGGCCGGGATCGCGCCTGTACCGAATTGATGCGCGCGGCCAAGGGGCGTGTCGCGTTAAAAACCGGGGCCGAGGCGTTTTTTATCGCCATTATCCCCGAACGAAAATTGGGTGTCGCGTTGAAGATCGTCGATGGGGCGACACGGGCCAGCGAATGTGCAATTACGGCCATTTTGGTTGATTTGGGTGTCTTGAACCCTGCTGATCCTGTGGTGCAGAAATATCTGAATGCACCGGTGACGAATTGGCGTGGATTGCATTGTGGGATGGTCAAGCCCGCGGATGGTTTGTTTACATGATTGTTCTGTTTAACAAACCATTCAACGTTCTGTCGCAATTCACGGATAAATCCATGATTGGGTCAGACCGCGAAACGCTGTCGAAATATATCGATATCCCGCGCGTTTATGCGGCGGGGCGGCTGGATCGTGATAGCGAGGGTTTGTTAATCTTGACCGATAACGGGCGATTGCAGGCCCGCATTGCGGACCCCAAAAACAAGGTTGAAAAAACCTATCTGGTCCAGGTCGAAGGCGACCCTAGTGACCACGATCTGGACCCGCTGCGGCGTGGCGTTACGTTAAAGGACGGGCCGTGTCGTCCCGCCCAGGTGCGGTTGATTGATCCCCCTGATCTGTGGGATCGCACCCCGCCTGTGCGGTTTCGCAAATCTGTGCCTGATCGCTGGATTGAGGTCACAATAACCGAAGGGCGCAATCGACAGGTGCGGCGCATGACGGCTGCGGTTGGATTTCCAACATTGCGTTTGGTGCGCTGGCGTGTGGGGGATTGGGCAATCGATGGGATCGAAAACGGGGCCTATCGCGTGATTGGATAGGCCCCGATCTGTTGCATCAGATGATCTGCGGTTGCAATTCGCGGATTGCATCGTATTGGGACAGGTACACATTGCCTGTCAGCTCATCCAGGAAATGGCTACGCTTTAGGCGATCCATGACGGGGCCTTTGACCTCGGTCAGGTGCAATTTGATGCCCATATCCTTTAGGCGGGTGTTGATCGCCTCAAGGCTTTCTAATGCGCTCATGTCGATTTCGTTCACGGCGGAACACATCAACACGATGTGGCGCACGGGCTGGTCGCAGGCGACACGATCATAGACCAGATCCTGCAAAAACGCGGCATTTGCAAAATACAGGCTTTCATCGATGCGCAGGGATACGATGGATGGATGTGTTTCCACCTCGTGGCGGTTGATGTTGCGGAAATGCTGGGTTCCAGGAACCAAGCCAACCTCGGCCACGTGGGGTTTGGATGTTTTGTACAAAAACAGCCCGATTGACAAAATCACACCTGCCGATACGCCCACCTCGACGCCCATGCCAAGGGTCAGGAAAATGGTCGCAGCAACCGCGGCAAAATCCACTTTGTTATAGGTCCATGTTTTGCGTAGGATCGAAAAATCGACCAGGGACAAAACAGCAACGATAATGGTCGCGGCCAATGTCGCCTTGGGCAGGAAAAACAGCAATGGGGTCAGCAACAGCGCCGCCAATGCGATCCCAACAGCGGTAAAGGCCCCTGCAGCAGGTGTTTCTGCGCCTGCGTCGAAATTAACAACCGAACGGGCAAAGCCCCCTGTCACGGGATACCCACCGGTCAGAGATGTGGCAATGTTCGACGCGCCCAAGCCCACCAATTCCTGATCAGGGATAATGCGTTGACGTTTTTTCGCGGCCAATGTGGATGCGACGGATACGGATTCAACAAAGCCGATGATTGAAATCAACAGGCCCGAAATGAACAGCTGGTTCCACATCGCAGGGCTAAAGCTGGGCATGGTCAGCGGCGGCAAACCGGTTGGAACCGCGCCCACAATTTTCACGCCCTTGTTTTCCAGATCAAATATGAAAACGGCCAATGTTGTCACGACAACGGCCGCAACGGGGCCTGCTTTGGCCAGAATATCGGCCATGCGGGGTTTCAGGCCAAATCCCAACAACAGCGGTTTCAACCCTTTGCGGACCCAAAACAGAAATGCAACGGTCAGCAGGCCAATAGCCATGGTGATCGGGTTGGTCAGATGTTGGTTTTCAAACAGGGACACCACCAATTCAATCAGGTTATCACCATGCGCCTGAATACCCAAAATGTGTTTCATTTGGCTGGTCGCAATCAAAACACCAGATGCGGTGATAAAACCTGCAATCACGGGGTGCGACAGAAAGTTGGCCAAAAACCCCAGACGCAAAATGCCCATGACCGTTAGGATCACACCGGAAATAAATGCCAATGTGCCGGCAGCCAATGCTATTTCGGCGGGGGTGGTCAGGCCCAAATTGCCAATTGCGGCGGCCGTCATCAAGGATACAACCGCAACCGGACCAACAGCCAGCGCGCGCGATGTCCCGAAAATGGCATAGGCCACCAAAGGCAGGATTGACGCATATAACCCCATTTCCGGTGGCAGACCCGCCAGCAAGGCATAGGCCAGAGACTGAGGTATCAACATGATGGTCACAATGACGGCCGCGACCAGATCCGATGTTAGGGTATCTTTGTCATAGGTTTTTGCCCATAACAGCATAGGGACATGACGTTCCAAACGCCGTGTCCATCCACGAGAGAGAGACATTTTGTATTCCTTAAATCAGGGCAGGGCCGTTTGATCTGACCCTGCCGCATCCATTACGCTTGTGCGGCGTTGAAAATGATGGATGACCGATTGCCCGTCCGGCAATAGGCAAGCACGGGTGCAGGAAGATCAGACAAAGCCTGCGCCATATCGGCGGTTTGTTCAGGCGACGGCATGCCCGTAATCGGGATATAGGCTGTTTTCAAACCCGCGGCCTGTGCCGCTGCGTCGATTGTTGCGAAATCGGGCTGATCGGCGCTTTCTTGGTCAGGGCGATTGCAGATGATTGATTTGAAACCAGCTGCTGCGATCGCGGCGATATCATCGGCACTGATTTGCGCGGTTACCGAATAATTGTCCGTTAGGGGCATAACATTCATGGCTGTCATCCTTCCATGTCATGAGTGAGTCCCGATTTATATATTCAAAAAACAGAATAAATGAAAGACCTAATATGGAATGTGCTGAAAATATCTGTCATTTTGCCAGTAATCGCCCAAAAATCGGGTGTTTTTGGGCGATTTGGGGTGGTTCAGGCCCCCGATTTCCACCGCTTTGCGGTGGGGCCTGTCCGGTTCTTGAGTTAAACAGACCCGAATGCGACATCCAAGGCAGTGACGATTTGGTCGATTTCCGCAGGTGAAATGACCAGGGGGGGCGACATCAGGATGTTGTGCATGCCCAGTCGCACCATTGCCCCGTTTTCATAGGCGGTTTGATGGATTTTTTTCATCGTTGCCGTATCCATGGGGGTTTTGTTGGTTGCGTCACTGACCATTTCAATGCCCATCATCAACCCATGCCCGCCACGCACATCGCCAATGATGTCATATTTCTGCGCCAGTTTTTGGACGCCCTCGAACAGCTGTTGACCACGGGCGGCGGCGTTGGTTTTGGTATCCAGGCGCAGGGTTTCGTTCACGGTTGCGACCACGGCCGCCGATCCTACGGGGTGGGCGGAATAGGTGTAGCCATGGAAAATGGCGCCTTCGCCTGTGGTGTCGTTTTCGAACACCTCGGCCACCTTGTCACTGACCAATGCGGCGCCCACCGGGAAATATCCTGATGTGATCCCTTTGGCCATCGACATCATGTCGGGTTTGACGCCCCAATGGCGCGCGCCTGACCAATCACCTGTGCGGCCAAACCCTGTAATCACCTCGTCAGAGATCATTAAAATACCGTGGCGATCACAGATATCGCGCATCAGTTTCATGAAACTGGCGTCTGGCACGATGACACCACCTGCGCCCTGGATCGGTTCCATGATAAAGGCGGCAATCGTGTTTGCCCCTTGGAATGCGATTTCATCCTCGAAACTTTGGGCGATCAATTGTGCCAATGTCGCGGGGTCTGTTTCGTTGAATGGGTTGCGATAGGTATAGGGGGATGGCAAATGGAAACAGCCCGGCAAAAGCGGTTCATAATTGATGCGAAACCGGTTGTTGCCATTCACCGACGCGCCGCCAAAATGGGTGCCGTGGTATCCCTTTTTCAATGAAATATATTTGGTGCGTGTGGGTTCGCCGCGCAACCGGTGATACTGACGTGCAAGGCGCAAGCAGGTTTCAACCGAATCCGATCCGCCCGATGTGAAAAATACCCGTGACATGCCGTCATCCGCAAACATTTCGCGCACCAAATACGATGCCTCGATTGCGGGGGGATTGGTGGACCCTGCAAAGGCAGAGTAATAGGGCAGATCATACAGCTGTTTGCTGATCGCATCCTTAACGGCATTATTCGAATAGCCAAGGTTGACGCACCACAATCCCCCAACGGCATCGACAACCGTATGCCCGTCAATATCGGTGATTGAACTGTCCTGCGCGCCGACGATGATTTTGGGGGGATTTGCCATGGAATCTGCGGGGTGCCCCATGGGATGCCACAGGTGTCGTGCATTATGTTCCGTTGTGAAATTATGGTCGCGCATCTTTGCCTCTGCGAAATGAATTGATCTGGGCTGTACGATGGATTTTTGTTTGGGATAAGTCCAGTAAAACCATACGTCATCTGCTGGACTTGGTTCAATTTAGGGTGTAACCAAGGCGGACTATGGCTAAGCAAAAATCAGACCCCAATTACAAAATTATTGCTGAAAACCGTCGCGCGCGTCATGATTACGCGATCGAAGAGGATTTGGAATGCGGTATCGTCCTGATGGGATCCGAGGTCAAATCCCTGCGGATTGGCAAGGCAAACATCGCTGAAAGCTATGCCCATGTGGATGATGGCGAATTGTGGTTGGTGAATTCCTATATCTCGCCCTATGAACAGGCACGCACTTGGGGCCACGAAGAACGCCGCAAACGCAAATTGATGGTCAGTCGCCGCGAATTGGCGCGGTTGTGGTCGGAAACCCAACGCAAAGGTATGACGCTGGTGCCGCTGGTGATGTATTTCAATCACAAAGGCTATGTGAAGCTGAAAATCGGAATCGCCAAGGGCAAGAAAAACCACGATAAACGCGCAGATGCTGCCAATCGCGATTGGGGTCGTCAAAAACAACGGCTGTTGAAACAGGGATAGGCCCGCAATTGCGGTGTTTTGGTCGCATTTTGACCGAAAATCGGGTGCTTTGTCTTGCTTAGATCGCGGTGGGGTAGTAGGCATTTGCAAAGCAAGCGAAAGGCCGACGATGAAAGATAATCCAAAAACTTTGGTGTCGACCCAGTGGTTGGAAGATCACCTAAAGGACCCCGATCTGCGCGTTTTAGATGCGTCTTGGTTTATGCCGCAAATGGAACGCGACGCGCGGGCCGAATACGATGCGGCGCATATCCCCGGTGCGCGGTTTTTTGATATCGATGATATTTCTGACCAACGTTCAGACCTGCCGCATATGGCGCCGCCTGTGGAAAAATTCATGTCCCGTCTGCGGGCAATGGGCGTAGGCGATGGACATCAGGTTGTTGTTTATGACGGTATGGGCCTGTTTTCAGCGGCGCGGGTGTGGTGGCTGTTTCGTTTGATGGGGCAAAATAACATTGCCGTTCTGGACGGTGGGTTCCCCAAATGGCAGGCCGAGGGCCGCCCCGTCGAAGATATGCCCCCCATGGTGCGCGATCGCCACATGACGGTGCGCCGCCAAAATCATATGGTCAAAGATGTGACCCAAGTGGCGGCCGCGTCGAAGCTAGGCGATTATGAAATTATTGATGCCCGATCTGCTGCGCGGTTCCGCGGCGATGCCCCCGAACCCCGTCCCGGGTTGCGGGCCGGACATATTCCAGGGTCAAAAAATGTGCCCTATACATCATTGTTAAACGATGATGGAACGATGAAATCCCCCGAAACAATGCGCGACATATTTGTGGCCGCAGGTGTTGATTTGTCAAAACCTGCAATCACCAGCTGCGGATCAGGCGTGACAGCGGCTGTTGTCAGTTTGGCGTTGGAAATTTTGGGAAAAACAGATCATGCCCTTTATGATGGCAGTTGGTCGGAATGGGGTATGTTCCCAACCGTCCCTGTCGCAACCGGAGAGACGTAATGTTCCAAGCTTTGAAACCCCAGCCCGAAGATAAAATTCTGGCCCTGATGCAAAAATACAAAGAAGACCCCCGTGACACCAAAATCGATTTGGGTGTCGGTGTCTACAAGGACGCAAATGGCCAAACGCCGATTATGCGCGCGGTCAAGGCGGCTGAAAAAACGCTGTGGGAACAGGAACAGACCAAATCCTATGTGGCTTTGGCAGGGGATCCTGCGTTTTCGGATGCTATGGTGCAATTGGTTCTGGGCGATGCGGTTGATCGTGCGGCGGTATCGGCCATTGCGACACCGGGCGGGACCGGCGCGGTCCGTCAGGGTTTTGATTTGGTCAAAATGGCCAACCCCAACGCAAAAATCTATGTCTCGGACCCGACATGGCCAAACCACCTATCGATTTTGAAACATATGGATATGCCGTTTACCCTGTACCGGTATTTCGACAATGACACGCGTGGCGTTGATTTCGATGGTATGATGGCGGATCTGGCGCAGGCCCAAGCGGGCGATATCGTGCTGTTGCATGGATGCTGTCACAATCCAACGGGCGCTAACCTGAACATGGTCCAGTGGGGCGAAGTGATTGCGCTGTTGCAAAAAACCGGTGCAGTCCCGATGATCGACATTGCCTATCAGGGCTTTGGCGACGGGTTGGAACAGGATGCTGCAGCAACACGTTTGATTGCGAAATCCGTGCCCGAAACGATTATTGCGGCCAGCTGTTCCAAAAACTTTGGCATTTATCGGGAACGGACGGGTATTTTGATGGCCGTTTGTCAGGACACATCTGCCAAGGGTCTGAACCAAAGCACGCTGAATTATTTGAACCGTCAAAACTATTCATTCCCACCTGACCATGGTGCGCGTTTGGTCACCATGGTGCTAAACGATCCTGCCCTGCGTGCCGACTGGGAACAAGAGTTAGAGGACGTGCGCCTGTCTATGCTGACACTGCGCAAATCATTGGCCGATGAATTGCAGCGTTTGTCAGGCTCTGATCGCTTTGGCTTTATCGCGCAGCACCGCGGAATGTTTTCGCGTTTGGGCACATCCGCGGACAAGGTCGAACTGATCCGCGAACGCCATGGCATTTATATGGTGGGGGACAGCCGTTTGAACATTGCGGGTCTGAACGCAAAAACCATTCCACTGTTGGCCCATGCAATCATTGATTGTGGCGTGTAACGTTTGAATGGCGCCCAGCGCGGCGCGATCAAACCATGCATCCTAAAACAAACGGGGCTGGTGCAAACATCAGCCCCGTTTTTGCATTTACTCGGCGGCTTGGGCGGTCTGGGTTTGTGTGCCCAGCCCCGCAACGGTCAATTCCATCACATCACCGGGGCGCAGGAACCGTTGTGGTTTCATACCCATACCAACGCCTGACGGCGTGCCGGTGGCAATAATATCGCCTGGGCGCAGTTCCATGAATTGTGACATATGCGAAATGATTTCGCGGACCGTGAAAATCATGTCATCTGTATTCGAATTTTGCACCACTTGGCCATTCAACGACAGCGACAGGTTCAGGTTTTGGGGGTCGGGGATTTCGTCCGCCGTCACAAACCATGGACCAACGGGCCCAAAGCTGGGGGCGGATTTCCCCTTGATCCACTGGCCACCGCGTTCGATTTGAAAACTGCGTTCGGATACATCATTGATGACGCAATAACCAGCGACATAATCCAACGCATCGTCGTGGGCGACATAGGATGCCGATTTGCCGATCACGACGCCCAGTTCCACCTCCCAGTCGGTTTTTTCGGATCCGCGTGGGATAATGACCGGATCATTCGGACCGCTCAGGCAGGATGTGGCCTTGGAAAAAATGATGGGTTCTTTGGGGGGCTCCATGCCGGTTTCGATGGCGTGTTTGGTGTAATTCAGGCCGATACAGAAAAAATTGGGCACATCTGCGAAACAGGCCCCGATCCGTGGGGTTCCATCGATCTTGGGCAGGCTGGACAGGTCTGCGGCCCTGATGGCATCAAGGCCGCCATCGGTAAACAGGCGGGCATCTAGGTCGGGGACCAGGGCTGATATGTCACGAATGTGTCCTTGGTCGTCCAGAACACCCGGTTTTTCCTGACCTTTGGGGCCAAAGCGTAGTAATTTCATCTTGTCTCCTATTGTGGAAAATTATCCATCCCAACACAGTTAGCATGCCTGACGGACTAGGCGAGATTTGCGGGACATTTTGCAGCCCTAGCCACGCCCGATAAAGGGCATGGTTGTGGCCATAACGGTCATAAATTGCACATTTGCATCCAGCGGCAGGCTGGCCATATGCATCACAGAATTGGCGACATGTTTTACATCCATCACGGCTTCGGATTTGATGGTGCCATCGGCCTGTGGCATGCCCGTTGTCATGGTTTGCACCATTTCCGTCAGCGCGTTGCCAATATCAATCTGCCCGCAGGCAATGTTAAACGGGCGTCCATCCAGGCTGAACGATCGGGTCAGGCCGGTGATTGCATGTTTTGACGCGGTATAGGGGGCCGATCCCCAGCGGGGAACATGGGCCGAAATTGATCCATTGTTGATGATCCGGCCGCCTTGGGGATCCTGCGCGCGCATACGGGCAAATGCCGCGCGCCCACAGATGAACGACCCTGTCAGATTGATGTCGATGCAGCGCCGCCAATCGGCCACGGAAATTTCGTCGGGCCGCGCCCCGAACACCGATACGCCGGCATTATTGAACAGGGTGTCGATGCGCCCCCATTTGGCCACCACCTGATCAAAGGCCTGATCAACAGCCGTTTCATCGGTGACATCACAGGGCAATACCAATGCATTTGCGTGCCCACCTGCGGTATCTTCCAATGTGTCCGCCCTGCGTCCAATCAGGCCCACATTCCAACCAGTGTCCAAAAAGAGTTGAGCCGTGGCGCGACCAATGCCTGCGCCTGCGCCTGTGATGATGATGGTGTTCATGTCTCTGTCCTGCGTCCTGTCGCTGGTTCGGCCAATGCGTTCGGTTACCCCCTAGATTAGGATTTTATCCCTGCTTTGCAAGCGGATTGCACCCGTTCAATCAGTTGCAGTACATCACAGAATGCCATAAACATTCGCCTGATGGCATCTAAGGACGGCGGCCCAAATCATGACCCAAATCTTTGATCAAACCTTTTGTTCACTGGGCGAAGGCCCGCTGTGGCATCCCCTGCGCAAATCTTTGTTCTGGTTTGATATTAACGCCTTTACCCTGTTTGAAAAACCGCCCGCGGCGGCATCAGACCAGCAACCACAGCGTTGGCAGTTTGACACATTCGTCACGGCTGCGGGGTGGATTGATGAAACGACCCTGTTGATCGCGAAAAAGGGGGCGTTGATCACCTTTGATCTGGACACCCAGCGGCAAACCCATGTTTCCGATTTGGAACCCGATCAGGCGCACACGCGCCCAAATGATGGGCGTGCCGATCCCTTGGGCGGGTTTTGGATCGGGACCATGGGGATCAATCTGGAACAGAATGCCGGCGCGATTTATCGGTATTATCGCGGTGAATTGCGTAAACTTTATCCTGATTGGACCATCCCCAATGCCACCTGTTTTTCCCCCTGCGGGCGCTGGGCCTATATCACCGACACACCGCGGGCGCAGATTTTGCGTATTGCGTTGGATGCAGAGGGTTGGCCCGATACGGCGCCCGTGATCATTGCAGACATGTCCCAAGGCGATTATCGCCCTGACGGGGCTGTCGTTGACTGCGATGGGCGGTTGTGGATTGCACATTATGGGCACGGCAAAGTGACCGTGTTAAACCCCGATGGAACGCTGCATCATGTGATCACCCTTGCGGCCAGTCAACCGACATGCCCAGCCTTTGGGGGACCAGACTTGCGCAGCCTGTTTGTCACCTCAGCCGGGCAAAGCAAGGCGCATCCAGACATGGCCGACGGGCGTGTTTTGTGCATTGAAACACAGGCGCAGGGCCAAGCTGAACATCGGGTCATCCTCTAGATGGGGTCATTCCTGTCCATTGGGGAATGCATGATTGAAATGGCCAATCCGGGGAACGGCCGTTATACGCGCGGTGTTGCGGGTGATACGTTGAATACCGCATGGTACGCGCGGCATCTGTTTCCAGCGGATTGGTCGGTGGTCTATGGCACATGGATTGGGACAGACCATGTATCACAGGATGTTTTGGCCGCGTTGGCAGTGGTTAATACCACAGCGGCGGGCGACAGCTTTGCCGCGGGATTTTTGGCTGCGCGCGCTAGGACATAATCCGAAACGGGCATTCAATCTGCGGATATGCTATCTGCCCAAGCGGTGCAGTCCCACGGGGCCTTGGTCGTGCCGTTTCCCAACGATGCGCCCCGGGGAAAGTCATCCGCCGTTATGGATGCCCGCCCAATCTTAGCCCCTGCATCCAGGCTAGGCTGTTTTCCGTTGGTCCGTTGGGTTGGTATTCGGCCCCCAGTGGGGCAGACCATCCCAAACGATCCAGATGATTGAACACAGCGTGATAGTCCAAATCCCCCAAATGCGGTGCGTTGCGATGGGGTGTCCCGGCGAATTGAATGTGCCCAATGTGGGGTAAACATTTGGTCAGATGCCCAATCACATCGCCTTGCATCCTGTGGACATGATAGCAATCAAACATCAATTTTACATTTCCCAGCCCCAAGGTGTCGATAATCTCGACCGCTTGATCCGTGTGGGTCAGAAAATATCCAGGGGCGTCATACGTGTTTAAGGGTTCGATCAAAATTGTAATGCCGTGGCCCTGTGCCAAGGTTGCAGCATAGTCCAGGTTTTCCAAAAATACGGATCTGGCATCTGTGTGGTCCGTGTTACCGGCCATGACATGAAGATTGCGCGCCCCAATTTGGTTTGCATAGTCTAGGGCTTGATCAATGGCGGCGCGGGCCTCTGTGCGGCGATGTGGGACGGCGGCCAAGCCGTTTTCGCCAGCGGTGACATCCCCGCGGATGGTGTTGATTCCCAACATCGGGATGCCGCAGGCCGCCAATGCATCGCGGACCAAGGCGGCGGGTGTATCATAGGGCCAATGACATTCAACCGCGTCGAAACCGGCCCGTTCGGCCGCATGAATGGCATCCACCAATGTGCATTCTGTCCATAGAAATCCAAGGTTTGCCGAAAACTTGGCCATTTTGAACCGATCCTTACGATGATAGCGTGATCAGGGTTCTGCGAAACGAGACCGGGTGTCAAGCGTGGCTTCGCGCCGAAGTTACCGCATATTGTCGTGGATAATGGCTGGGGTGGTAGGATTCGAACCTACGGTACACTGTACCAAAAACAGCTGCCTTACCGCTTGGCTACACCCCAACGATGTGGGCTAGGTACAATGCAACGCCGGACGGTTCAAGGGGGGAATCGCAAAAATATGATCTGTTTTCCGAAAATTTTTCTGCACCCCCTATGCTTTGGTATGGGTTTACCCAAGGATCGACCGCGAAAGCAGGATTTTGCAGAATCATGAACCGGCTGCAGGGGGCACCTGCAACCGGTTTAGGCTGTGTGATCATTCAGCGGGAACCAGCGTCGCGGCATTGGCTGAAAAATGTTGTTTGTTCAAACGCAGGACCAGGGCGATCATTGCCATTTGGGACACCAAGGCAACCGTGGTCAGCGCCCAATAGGGTGTTCCGAATTTTTCAATAATTCCCGAGGCCACCAACCCTTTGTTGATGAAAAAATGCATCAAGACGGAAAAGGCGACACCAGGGCAGACCAGCGCATAGGACCCAACGTGTTTTTTATTGCCAAAGACATAGTCGCGGAAATACCCTTGGGATTTCAGAACAACCCAGCCCAGACCCAAGAATGCGATTTGAATGGACAGGCCTTTGGCCAGGAACATCATTGTATCAATCGCATTGGTATGCGCGTCAAAGGTGGTGTGCATGCCGTGGCTTTGGCGCATGAACATGATCGACAAAATGGTGACCAATGGCACAACAATCATCAAGGTTGGCGCAGCATCGCGATCCACACCGTGGTGCAATTTCGCAGGGATCGCCGCCAGAATTGCAACAATGGCATAGATCATCGCGATGGTGCCGATTACAGTTGATAAAACCAAGGATGTCCCGACAACGGTTGGCAGGGTGCTCATGGCGGCGGGTGCTGACAGACCCACGGCGTTCATGGCCAATGCGAATGCGGGCAGAGCTTGGGCAAACGAATTATTGGCATCCGCTTTGAACCCGCTTGGATCCTTCATGATGCGGCCCAGAAAATCGCCAATCAATTTCATCGCCCACAGCGTATTTAGGGCAAAGGCAACCATTGCCAGCGGAAACAGGAATTCAACCACGCTCCATAAATTGGGAACAAAGACCAATCCAACAATGAATAATCCGTTGATCGACATGGCAACCGCCAAGGGGGCGGCCAACAGGGTGGATTGTGCGTTGGATGTCATCAATGCGGCATAGGTTTCGGTTTGCTTGAACTGTCGTAATGCGCCGAAATTCCAGAACAATGCCTTAAGGTTCAGAAAGGCAAAAAATGCAATTCCCGCCATGGCGGCAATGATGGCGAATTGTTGGGCTGCTACGCCCTTGGACCATGCGGACATGATGTCTTCGAATACGGGTACGGGTTGGCCGGGGTGAGGGACCCAGAAAAACAGGTACATGAAAAACGTAACCGACAGACCGCCTGCGCCGACAGAGGCAAGGAAATAAAGCGGGCTATAGGATTTTTGGGCTTGTGTGTGTGACATTGGATCACCTCTTTTACATTCAATTTATAGAATGTATAATACATTCTGAAATTGGAATGTAAATGGTAAAACTGTCGCACCCCAAAATTGGGGGTTAGGGTACGGGCCTGGGGTACGATGTTAATGCCCCAGACGTGCCACGCTGTCCGAGATGTCCTTTGCATAGACCAGGCGATCATTTTCATAGGCCTCTAGCCGGGCCGAGATGTGAAAATGTGTCTGATCGGACCACATGCTGGCATAGGTTTCCGTGCGCGTGTCCCAATCGCCACGGGCGCGGCGTTCGGTCCAATGGGTTTTGCCACGGCCAGAGAGCGGGTCGTCGGGGTGAATATCCCACCATTCGCGCGCAATGGCCTCGATGATCATCCCATGGTCTGCATCTTGGACGCAGCCAAAATCATCAATAATTTCCAGCCGTGTGATCCCGGTTTTCAGGTCCGTTTCGCGGCGGCGTTCATTATTGGCGGGCCGCAGGGTTTGGATTTGCCACGCGGGTGCCGCATCGGGTTCGGGAAATACGCGCTCTGCATCAGCTCCATGTTGTGAAACGGGCAGGCGCAGGGTCCCTTGGGTCACGGTCAGCGTTGCGGCATGGGGCATGGGCCACAACAGGGGCCAATAGGATGTCGATACTGATACGCGCAGCCGATCCCCTTGGGGCAGGCGATAGGCGATGTGATCCAGGGCCACGTCCACTTGGTACGTTTTGCCGGGTTCCAATGCGCGGACCTGATCGTGCCCGGCCAAATGCGTCAGGTTCATCACGCCATAGGTGATGCGCGTGGATGCGCCATCGGCGTGGATGTGATTCAAACGCACCGCAATCTGTGCGGCGGGTTGGTCGCATTGGAACGTGATAGTGACGGTCGGTGCCCCAATGATGTCGATATCCGTGTTCATGGGGGCAGATGTATAGCACAGCGATTTTGCATCATCGGCGCGTTGGTCGCCCGGTTGTTCGGGGCCCAGCCAAATGGCGCAATATTCGCCCCCATCCATACCGCAATCTTGCGGGGACGCAACGATATCGGACAGCATCGCGGCTGTGTCTGACAGACGATGGTTTTCATCAAAATGCAGGGACTGTTCGATCGGGCCATTGGGCCAGTCAGGTTCATTCACCCACCGCCCGGGGCGGTGTTCGTACCATGTTTGGGGGCGAACCCCATCCATCAGATACACGCTATAGGCCGGGTCTGTTTCAACACCGGTCTCAATATCCTTCAGCCAGCGATCCCACCAGCGCAGCGCCTCTTGCAGGAAACCGATGCGGGGTTCGGGTGCGGCGAAATGGGGGTATTTGTGAACCCAGGGCCCCACGATCCCCTTGACCGGCGCCGACAGATGTTCGACCAGTTGCGGTACCGCGTTTTTATAGGCATCGCCCCATCCGCCAACCGCCAAAACAGCCGCGCGGATCCCGTCATAATTTTCGCACACCGATCCATGCCGCCAATAGGCGTCGCGCGTTTGATGGCCCAGCCAAGTGATCGGCAAATAGGGTTCCGCCTGCAATCGCTGCAACCACATATCGCGCCAGGCATCCCCCACCAACATCGGATCGGGCGGGCGCGAAGAATAGGCCCACATGGTCGATCCCCAGCCCATGTTTTCATTCAGCAAACAGCCGCCTTTGTAATGGATGTCATCGGCATAGCGGTCAACGGTGGAACATAGGGTGATCACCGCCTTTAACGCGTCAGGCGCGCGTTCGGCCAGTTGCAGACCATTAAATCCGCCCCAGCTGATCCCCATCATGCCCACCGACCCGTTGCACCATGGCTGGGCGGCCAACCATGCAATGACAGCTTCGCCGTCTGACAATTCCTGTTCGGTATATTCATCCTGCATGATGCCTTGGCTGTCGCCATTTCCGCGCATATCAACGCGGACACAGGCATATCCGCGCTGAGCGAAATAGGGGTGGGTCAGGCTGTCACGCGCAATTGTGCCGTCGCGTTTGCGATAGGGCAGGTATTCCAAAATGACAGGCACGGGCGTTTCATGGGCGTCCTTGGGGCGCCAAACACGGGCCGATAAACGACAGCCATCTGGCATATGAATGCCCATATCTTCGATCACGTCTATGTCACATCGGTTGCGCGTCATTTTGTTACTCCTTATTCTTGGGTATCGAACCCTTGAAACCAAAACGGGTCAAGCGAAAAGGATCACGCAATGCGGGTTTTTCAGTCTATCATCATTTTGGGCGTTACAGGCTTGGCCGTGTTTTTTTGGCTGACCCGACCCGCACCCGCCCCCGTGCCCACGATCGCGCAGGTTCAGGGCAATGCGGTCGAGGGTGCGGAAGTGTTTCACATGGCAGGTTGTGGGGGCTGCCATCGGGCCGTTGGGGGGGATCCGTTGGTTTTGTCGGGCGGGCAACGCTTTGCCAGTCCATTCGGGACCTTTGTTGCGCCGAATGTGTCTATGGATCCCGATCACGGGATCGGATCGTGGGACATCGCGGATTTTGATCGCGCCGTGCGCGCCGGTGTGTCCCCGCAGGGACGCCATTATTATCCGGCCTTTCCCTATGCCAGTTACGCGAATATGACCGATCAGGATCTGGCCAATTTGTGGGCATTTTGGCAAACGCTGCCCTCGTCGAATGCCGCGTCACAGGATCACGATCTGCCGCTGCTGTTTGCATGGCGGCGACCTGTGGGTGTTTGGAAAACCCTGTATATGCCTGTGACTGCGCCGGTTGTGCCGGGTGCGGATGATGTGGTGACACGGGGGCAGTATTTGACCGTAGCCTTAGGGCATTGTGCCGAATGTCATACGCCACGCACGGCCCTGGGTGGGGTGGATGTTAACCGATGGATGCAGGGTGCTGCCACCCCAGACGGCAAGGGAAAAACCCCCGACATTACATCCGATACCTTGGGCTGGACGGCCCAAGATATTGCCGAGTATCTGAAATCAGGGTTCACCCCCGATTACGATATGGCGGGCGGTAAAATGGCCGAAGTAATTGAAAATACGTCAAAAATAAGTGATGCGGATCGTCTGGCTATCGGCACCTATCTGACCCAGATATCGCGATAGCAGGAAAATTTATCCAAGGACGCAATTTCGTTTTGAATTCCTGCCGAAATACCGCTAGGAAACCCTCAGCGGTCCCGTAGCTCAACTGGATAGAGCAACTGACTTCTAATCAGTAGGTTCGGGGTTCGAGTCCTCGCGGGATCGCCA